>CAZOKH010000001.1:0-141787 GCA_964580315.1 uncultured Anaerolineaceae bacterium
GGAAATATTAAAATGATTGAAGAAAATATACCATATCTTCAATCACTCTGCAACCAATTAATGTTTACCACATTTAAATTATTATAATCGAATACTCTGTTCTTATTGAGGCCCCGCTTGAGGATTTTTTTGATTAAAAACCAAATTATCCGGGTAAGAATAGGGAAACTGGCCGGGAGATACACAGCGTTTGAGGCTGTTTCCACTGCCAGCCATTTAAAACTGGTATGGCTTCATAATCAGTCAAATCCAGTTGAATGGGCGTGATCGACACATACCCCTCGGCTAGCGCTCCAAAATCGGTACCGCGTTCTGGTATCCCGGTGGGTGCGTCTCCAATTGTCCAAAAATATGGTTTGCCTCGCGGATCAGTGCGTCGTTCAGCTTTATCATGGTAAACGCGCAAGCCCATGCGGGTAATTTGAATGCCCTGGATATCTTCTTCTGACAGGAATGGGATGTTTACATTTAAGAGTGAATGAGGGGATATTCCGTTTTGGATGACTGCCTGCGCGATAATTCGGGCGTAATGAGCAGCCGGAGCATAATCGGCAAAGATCAGATGGTGATCAGATGAATCTAGTGAGTAAGCTATGGCTGGGACTCCCCAGATGGCAGCTTCCATGGCAGCAGTTACGGTCCCGGAGTAGGTTACATCATGGCCTAAATTTGCCGAAGAATTGATGCCCGACACCAGCAAATCTACTTTTTCTTCAAAGAAGCCGCGCACCGCCAGGGCAACACAATCGGATGGGGCGCCGTCTGATGCCCAGGCCTGTGAACCGTCGTCCAGCGTAATCTCCTTCACCCGCAATGGGCGGTCAAGGGTTTTGACATGGCCTGATGCCGACCAGTTCCGGTCAGGAGCCAGGATGCTGACTTTGCCAATTTTGCGCATTTCCTGGACAAGGTGGAGCAACCCGGGAGCCAGAACACCGTCATCATTGGTGACTAATATGTGCATTTCGCCTCTTTTTCTCTCGTTTTCTATATTGATCATATTGCGCAAAGATTAACAACGGATCATAACAAGGTTATGGTTCGGTAAATCAAGATTGGCCGGGTCAACCAAAAAACAAGGTGAAACCGTAATTTTTAATCAAATGCTTGCATGCCTCAAATCAGATGTTAACAAAGCGTTGAAAAGGGCTTAATTCATTTTCATTATATTTTTAAGAAAAAGAATGTAGGAAAATATGGGCCGAGCCGATTTACATATCCATTCAATTTACAGTCACGACGGTACCAGTACGATCTCCGCCATATTGAAGCAGGCTTCTGAGAAATCCAACCTGGATGTAATTGCCATCACTGATCATGACTCGATGGCAGGTGTGGCCGAAGCGCAAGCGCTAGCTCCTTTATATGGTATTGAGGTAATACCGGGAGTGGAAATTTCAACCGCCCAGGGGCATTTATTAGCTTTGTTTATTCAGCGTCCAATTGCTGCCAACCTGTCTTTATTGCAGACGATTGACAGGGTTAGAGAACAGGGCGGAATTTGTATTGCACCACACCCCGAAGCGCGCGGTACCAGCAGTTTAAAGGTGGATGATATTCGATGTGTGCTTAAACAACCCTGGGTTGCTCAAATTTTGTTGGGAGTGGAGATTTTTAATGGGGGATTGGTTTATACCCGCAACTGGCAGCGAACGGCCGAAAGAGTTCTTTCATTACCCTTGACCCATGTGGGAAGTAGCGATGCGCACCTGTTATCAATGATTGGAAAGGGTGTCACCATTTTTCCGGGAAAAACCGCGGCAGATTTGCGCAAGGCGTTGATGACCCGCCAGACACAGGTGCCGGCAGGCAAAGGGCTGGGCGGCATGCATGCCCTGGTATCTTATGTGCCGCGCTATCTGCTTCGCAAAATGGGCTGGGCAGTGTGGAACGAACATCCTGCGAAACCGTTGCGTTTCAAACGATTGCCGAAAAACCTGAAATTTGGGGATCAAATCAGCAGCGCGGTTTCCTAGAACCGCGTTGTTTTTTTATTTTATGATTACAGGGGCGTGCTTACGGTTAACAAGTCGGTATGGTGGTTGATTTCGGCCAGTAATTGCGTCCCTTTTTGTTCCAGTTCTTCCAGGTAATTTAGAAAAACAGCCGTAATGGCAGGATCAAATTGGATGCCGGCCTGTTCGTTTAGATATTTTCGAATTTCCTGCGGAGTCCAGGCAGGGCGGTAGCAGCGATCTGTTCCCAGGGCATCCCACACATCAACCAGTGAGAAAATTCGTGCTGTGAGAGGAATTTCTTCGCCTTTCAACCCGCGTGGATAGCCGCTGCCGTCCCAGCGTTCATGATGACAGTAGGGAATATCGATTGCCTGTTTCAGGTAGGTGATGGGATAAAGCAATTCATACGCATACACCGGATGCTTTTTCATGATCTCCCATTCTTCCGGCGTCAGTTTTCCTGGTTTGAATAGAATGTTGTCTGGAATGGCAATTTTTCCAATATCGTGCAGCAAGGCTCCGCGCCGCACATTAACCATTTCTTTGTCGTCAATTCCGAAAATGTGGGCTAAAGAAATGGTCATGGAAGTGACGCGGTGTGAGTGTCCGTGAGATTCTTTGTCGCGCAATTCCAGCGCGTGCGCCCAACCTTCAATGGTTTCATCGTAAATGCGGGCTTCATCCGGCGGTTCAATTTGCGTGTCGCGCTTTCGAAATGCACTGTATGTGGATTGGGAACCGTTTTCGTTTAAGCGGTAGCCATTTTCAGGATCGTAGATTACCACCTGGTTTCGGCCTGCCCATTTGGCAGAATAAAGCGCTTCGTCGGCCTGTGTGAATAACAGATCGATTGAGCCGCGCGACTGCCTGATGTTGCTTATGCCAATGCTGACGGTAATTGAAATTTGATAGCCGTTGATGAATATTTTTTGTTGTTCAATGTGATCGCGGATTCTTTCGGCAACCTGGCAGGCTTCATTCAGATCGGTAGCCGGAAGAAGGATGATAAACTCTTCTCCGCCAAAACGCCCCAGGATGTCGCTTTCACGGATACAAAATTGGCATTCGCGGGCAACAAACTTTAGAACTTGATCGCCCACGAAATGCCCGTAAAAATCATTGACGCGCTTGAATTTATCAATGTCGATCATCAAAGCGCAAACACACTGATCGCCTGCGATGCAATTTTTTACCGGTATCTGGGCTGCCTGGAAAAATCCCCTGCGGTTCCATGCATTGGTTAACGGATCTCTCAGGGAAAGTTGTTGCACTTCACCAAAGAGGTGTGCAAGCAGGTCACATTGCGATTGCAGAAGTGTTTGCATGTCGATGATTCTGTGCAAATCTCGGCCTCGAACCACAATCGGTTCATAAAGATCGCGCGGGCTGCGTGAAAGCGCCAGGCGTACAGCCTCCTCGATACGCGTATCTTCATTGAGAATGAGCGGCGGTACGCCAATGTGAATATAGAGATCTCGAATGGATCGCTTGGAATATACTTCCAATCCAAAGGGCTTGCTCAAGGCTTCAAAACAAAGGCGGCGGGAAAGCATGCCAAAAAACTTGTTGCGCGATGTAATGATCACGCCGGGAATAATCTTGTTTTGATTGAACTGTTGAATGATTTGGTTAACCGGAGCGTCTACATCAATTGCAAAATCAAAATGGGGTAACTCTTGAAGATGTTCAAAAGGAAGAGGGCAATGAAGAATCGATTCGGGTAGCATAACGAATAATCAATGTGTCAATAAAAGTATATTTTTATCTTAACCCGGATTGTTTAATATTGATTGGCAACCAGGTTATGAGTTTGTTAAGAATTGTTGAATAACGGTAGAGTAAAAAAAAGGCATTCTGGTGTTTTCATAATCTTTCAAACCAGAATGCCTTCCAGCAGTTATATGGGGTTCAGCTTGGTTATGCGTGCTCGGCGATTTCTTTCTGCGCGCGGGCAATGAATTCGTCCACCGGGATGGCGCCGGGATTCTCACCGCTGCGCAGGCGCAGAGCCACTTTGCCGCCTTCCACTTCCTGGTCGCCAATCACCAGCATGTAGGGCACTTTTTCGCGCTGTGCATCGCGGATTTTGGCATTCATGCGTTCGCTGCGTTCGTCAACCTGGGCGCGAATGCCGGCGGCTTTTAATTTCTTCAATACTTCATAGGCATAATCCAGGTGCCGGTCGGCGATGGGGATGATGGTTGCCTGGGTGGGGGCAAGCCACACCGGGAAAGCCCCGGCATAATGCTCGATGAGCACACCCAGGAAACGTTCCATGCTGCCCAGCAGGGCGCGGTGGATCATGTAGGGTTTGTGCGGCTGGCCGTCTTCGCCGATGTAGGTCAGGTCAAAACGCTCCGACAGGTTGAAATCGAACTGGATTGTGGAGAGCTGCCATTCGCGCTGCAGGGCATCTTTGATCTTCAGGTCGATCTTGGGCCCGTAGAAGGCGCCGCCGCCCTCGTCCACTTTGTAGTCCAGGTTGGCGCGTTCCAATGCGGCGCGCAGGGCTTCGGTGGCGTCATTCCATTTTTCAATGGGTCCCACACTCTTTTCCGGCTTGGTGCTGAGGTAAGCTGTGAATTCGGTGAAGCCAAACGAGCGCAAGATGTGCAGGCAGAAATTGAGCACAAAGTCAATTTCCTCGGGCATCTGGTCTGGTCGGCAAAAGTGGTGGGCGTCGTCTTGGGTGAAGCCGCGCACGCGCAGCAGGCCGTGCAGCACACCGCTGCGTTCGTAACGATATACCGTGCCCATTTCAGCATAGCGGATGGGCAGCTCGCGGTAAGAGCGTGTCTTGCTGTTGTAGATATGGAGATGGAAGGGGCAGTTCATGGGTTTGATGTAGTAATTCTGCCCTTCAACCTCAATCGCCGAGTACATATTTTCTTTGTAATTTACCAGGTGACCGCTGGTTTCCCACAGGGTTGATTTGCCGATGTGCGGGCTGTAAACAAAGTCGTAGCCAACTCTTTCATGCTCTTCCTGCCAGAATAGTTCGGAAAGCTGGCGAATTTTGGCGCCCTTGGGATGCCATAAAATCAAACCGGGGCCGATCTCGTCATTGACACTGAACAGGTCAAGCTCACGCCCCAGGCGGCGGTGGTCGCGTTTTTTGGCTTCTTCCAGCAGGTCCAGGTAGGCTTTCAACTCTTCCGGGGTGTTCCAAACGGTGCCGTAAATGCGCTGCAGCATGGCGTTGCGTTCATCGCCGCGCCAGTAGGCGCCGGCAATATTCATCAGCTTGATGGCTTTGGGGTTGATTTGCCCGGTGTGTTCAACATGCGGGCCGCGGCACAGGTCGGTGAAGGTGGCATGGGAATAGGTGGAAATTTCGGGTTTCTCGGCGGTGGGATTGCCGTCTTCGTCCACGCCGCCCGATTCCAGGCCGTCGATCAGTTCCAACTTGTAGGGCTGGTCTTTGAAAACCTGGCGCGCCTGAGCCGCGTCGAGCACCTCGCGTTTGAAGGGATGGTCTTCTTTGATGATTTGGCGCATGCGGTTTTCGATCTTCTCCAGATCCTCGGGAGTCAGGGCGCGCGGCAAATCAAAGTCATAATAAAACCCATCGGCAATGGCGGGGCCAATGGCAAATTTGGCAGTTGGAAATTCCTCCATCACTGCCTGCGCCATAATATGGGCAGTGGAATGACGAATGCGGTAGAGGAATGAATCCTCATAATGTTCTTGTTTGGTTTCAGCCATTTCAAACCTCCTATTGATAATTAAAAAGAAAACTCGCCCCGGTTGGGGCGAGAGTTGATTACCTCACGCGGTTCCACCCAAATTCAATCGCTTTTAGCGATCCTCATTGGCAACAATAACGGCGCTCAACCGGTCTCTTTACTGAAGGTGTTTCAACCTTGTTCCAGATTCTGCTCGCAGGGGGTTTTCTCCGTTCCATCTGCCGGGCTGCTTCTCAGCTATTGGCTGCCCTCTCTGATGGCATGGGGACGGTTACTCGTCCTGGTCAATGCAATTGATATTCGATTGTGTTGGTATTATACACTTTCCGACGCTCAATTTCAAGAAAACCGCGAAGATTTTTGTGGTGAGGCGATCAGGGTTCGCTGATTTCCAGCCAGTTTATTTCCACTTTCACTGGCAAAACTTCTTCGGCTGAAACGTTGAAGCCCACAAAGCCTTCGTCCATGATTTCTTCGTCTTTGACTGATTTGATTTCAACATCGTTCACAATATATGTGAGCGTTTTGTTGTTGCAAATGGCTGTAAAAACATTCTTTTTCTTGTCGCCGAACTTGATGGACTTGATGCCGCCGTAAGCCAGTTCTTCATTGCCGTCTTCATAGTAGCGCATGATGCTGTAATAACCGCCGCTGGTGGCAATGAACTCGTACCAGCCGTAATCGGTTGAACGGCACACCAGGCTGATGTTATTAGTATTGACGCCCTTATTTTCCACTTCGAGATCGATGCGCACGTCTTTATACTTATGGGGGTTATACATGCGGTAGATGTAAAGCCAGGGGCTTTCCAGGTCAAATTTCAGGGCGCCGCGTTCCTGTTCAATGGTGTAAACGGGAATGGCTTCTTCATCTTCTTCTTCCACATCTTCATCGACCCAGTAGTGGTATTCAGTTGTCCAGTTAATATCATCCAATTCACCATCCAGTTCGTCGCGGAAGAATGCAGGAGCATCCGAGTTCACTGTGACCGGTTCTTCCTCGATGTCATCATCTGACATATCTTCCGGCTCTTCTTCAGAGGACTCTTGTTCCATTTCCTCTTCTTCAACATCATCCTCATCCTCATCTTCGTTTTCGCCTTTTGAGGGTGAATCATCTTCGTCTTCGTCTGAGGCTTGATCATCTTCGCTTTCGGTGGCGACAGGTTCATCTGCCTGCTCGTTGTCCTGGTCTTTCTTGTCTGTTGAGCCGCAGGCAAGTGAAATGATCATCAGAATCGCAATCATCCATAGCCAATTTTTCTTCATCTTGTCCTCCTGAATACGTGAACGGATAGGTGAAATGAAACAATGCGATTATTGATTTAATGCAGGGCGATGAGAGGGCTTTTGATTGGTATGAGGGTAAAAACACGTTAAATTAGTCTAGCAAACGTTGCTTTTCCTGTCAAACAATTCATGTTTCAGGGAATAAAAACAACCGCCAGAAATGGCGGTTGAAAATGTGTGGGCGGTATAGGACTCGAACCTACGGCCTTTGCGATGTCAACGCAATGCTCTAACCAACTGAGCTAACCGCCCAAAGCGCTGCTTATTATAACCGGGATTAAAAGATTGTGCAATAGCCGGAGACAGGCTTTTTATTGCACCTGGCTAAAAAAATGTTCTTCCAGACCCTGCCAACTTTCAGCCGGATTGGGATTGAGTGATTGCGCCAGGAGGGGCAAATGGCTGCGAAGTTCTTCAGCGATGCGCTGGGCGACGCGCCGAATGGCGAAGTGGGCGTTTTCAGCCGCGCGCAGGTTGATGAGATGATAGGCACTGCGCAGGTTGGTGTGAATGAGAACGCGCCGGTTGAAGGCATTGGGCACCACATAGGCTGCCACACACGGGTTGAAATCGGCCAGTGTTTCATAGGCCTGTTGGGCGGTGTGCATGGCTTCGCGGAAGGGCTGCTCAAAACCTGCCAGGGTGACCATGCGCGGCACGGCGTAGCCCAGGTGGGTGGTGAGCGATTGCGGGGTTTGCGTCATCATGCGGTGGCGTTTCAGTTCGAAATAGGCGCCCTGGTCGAGCACCAGGTCGAATGTGAAATTGGCAAGTTCAAGCTCGCGCAGGGGAATATCGTGCTGGCGCAAATTTCCCAGCAGCAAGTCGGCCATTTCACTCTTTTGTTGGGGAGATAATTGGGAAATGGTGGTTTGAGCCTGCGTGTAACTGACGCCGGAAAAGCGGTACAGGGCTGCCGCCAAGATGCGTTCTTCGGCTGATCGATCCCAATCGACCAACTGCAGCCAGTCTTGATCTTTGGCGGCAAAGGCAGATTGCGGTGGGCAGAATGACGGCAGCATTTCATGGGCTTTTTGCAAGTGCGGCAGGCTTTCGATGTATTTGACCAGTGTGGGAACTTCTTTCAGAGCGGCTTCTTTCATCTCTTCGGCAATTTGCCGCACTTCCCGCAGCGGGCTGGTTAGCATTTTCCGCAGGGCGTGTTCCAGTGCGCGGGCGTTGATGGTGACGCCGACGTTTGCCAGCGAGGCAGCCGGCAAAAGATAGCGCGCCACATCCACCATGTGGGTGCGCACGCGTCTATCCCAGGCGGTTTGGGTTTCTTCAGGCTGCTGCGGGAAGAGTTTTCTGGCAGCAGGGGGAAGCGCTTCGAGCGCCTGGTGATAGGTTTCAAACAGTCCCTGGCAGGTTTGCGTATAGACATCTTTCAGGGGATGGTCACTCAATTCCACGGGAATGTGAAAATCCAATGGGCCCCAGGTTTGGTAACGGCTGGATTTCTCTGTGTAGGATGCCAGGCGGTTGGATTCCAATGCTTCAACAGCCAGGCGCGATATGTTTTCAACTGCAATGTGCAGCACAGCATGCTCTGCCACCGAGGAATGACCGTAATTGACCACCCACTTCTCGTGGAACTGGCTGCTTTTCTCCTCGGTCAATTCAGCCGCGATTTCTTTGAACGACTGCGGCGAACGGGATGTTTTGGCAAATGTGACGGCAATGGTTTCGGGGGGGAGCTGGCGGGGGTCCAACAGATAAACCTGGCGTTCATTTGACATGGCGTAAAATCTCCCGGGATTTTTCGATATCCTGATGGATTTGTTCCAACAATTCTTCCAGCGAGTTAAAGTGCATTTCGGGGCGAAGAAATTCAACAAATGCTACTTCCATGAATTGCCCGTAAACATCTTGTTTAAAATCAAGGATATACGCTTCAATGCGCGGCAGGGTTTCATCTTTTTTGAATGTGGGACTGAAACCAACATTGGTTACCGAAGGAAGCCATTCACCATTAATGCGCCCCAGGGTGGCATAAACGCCGTTGAGGGGCAGCAAGCGTTCGGGAGGGGGTTGAATGTTGGCTGTGGGGAACCCCAGGCGGTGCCCGCGTCCATCGCCATGCACAACCGGGCCCGAAAGTGTGTACCAACGTCCCAATTGTCGGGCAGCCCCGCGCATGTCGCCCTGGCTGATCATGCTGCGAATGCGGCTGGAAGAGATTTTTTCTTGATTATCTTCTACGGGGTGGACAACATGGACTGAATACCCCAGATTTTCTCCTAGTTGGCTGAGCGATTCGATGTTGCCTTCGCGATTGCGCCCCAGGGCAAAATCGGGTCCTACCCACAATTCTTGCATGCCGAGATGGTCAATCATTGGCTGCACAAAATTTGCAGCGCTCAAGGATGCCATTTTGTGATCGAATTGCAGGGTAACCACCACATCCACGCCCAGGTCAAAAAGCTGCTGCGCGCGTTCTTCAGAGGTGGTTAAGTAAAACGCTTGTTTTAATCCTCGCAAAACCACAACCGGATGCGGGTAGAAAGTAACCACAACAGCATGCCCCCTGTTGGCGTGCGCTTTCTTGATCATTTCACGCAGGATGGCTTGATGACCGAGGTGAACGCCGTCGAATGAACCGATGGTGACCCACGAACGTTCAAGCCGGATATCTTGGAGGGAATGAATATGCTGCATTGGTAAATCTTTACTTAGATGAAGCTCAGGCGGTTAATTCATACCATTATTGCGGGGCTGAAAATGCGTTCAAATGTCACTTATGAGAAGAACACTTTTCGAGGCTGCCATTCGTTGGTTTCTTCGACCAGTCCCAGCAGGGCAACCAGTTCACCCTGTTCACTAATGCCGCGCACCATGCTGCCCAAAGATTGATCAGCCGGTATGCGGTGACCGTGGCGAATGGCTTCCACCTGCTCATGGGTCAATTCCACAGCTTTCCAGTCTGTCAGCGCTTCTGCTGCGGGAATTAAGTATTTATACCAGGAACCATCAGCAAAGGCGTCGCGCAGTTTGTTCAATTGAACAGCATCCCGCAGGGTAAAGCGTCCGCTTTTTGTGCGGCGCAAGCCGATGAGATGCGCTCCGCAGCCCAGTTTTTCTCCCAGGTCGTGCGCCAGTGAGCGAACATAAGTGCCCGAAGAACAATAAACATCTACCACTGCCTCGGGCGGCGCCCATTCAAGCAGTTCGAGGCTGTGAACCTGAATGGTGCGCGGTTCCAGGTCAACTTCTTCACCTTCCCGCGCCATTTCATAGGCTTTGCGGCCTTTCACTTTTACAGCTGAATAGGGCGGGGGCACCTGTTCGATGGTGCCGACAAAGGTTTTGAGTGTTTCCTCAAATTGTTCTTCGGAAATCTCGACTGGCGATGTGCTGAGTACTTCACCTTCTGAGTCATAGGTGTCTGTGCTGCTGCCCATGCGGATAATGGCCTGGTAACGTTTGTCGGAAGCGGATACGTACTCGCTAAGACGCACTGCCGGCCCAAGCAGCACCACCAGGACCCCCGAAGCGCGCGGATCGAGTGTGCCGGTGTGGCCTGCGCGGCGAATTTTGGTGCCGTTGCGAATAATTTGCACTACATCATGCGAAGTTAAACCTACCGGTTTGTCAATGACCAGCACACCGGAGATGGCATTTTTTAAGTCAAAAGAAGATTGATTATCGTTGTTCATTTTCTCTCTCCCCAAAATTCATGAATTGTTGATTCATAAGAGGATAGTCTCCTAATGGAGCGATTTGGAATGATTGTTTGAAGTAATTAATTGTTCTGTTTCCTGCAACACAAGCGGAATGACATCTTCCAGGGTGCCGGCAATTTCAGCGCCGGCAGCCGCGGGATGACCTCCACCGCCGTAGTGGACAGCCAGGTTGGAAACATCAATGCCCGGCTGCGCCCGCCAGCTAATTTTCACGCGCTGGGCTTCCTTTTCCAGGAAGATGACGGCAATATCGGTTTCTTCAATGGCTGACAGGATGTTGGTTAGATCAGCATCATCCTTACCCGGGTAAAGTGCCAGTCGCCTTTCATCCAGTGATATGGATGTCCATACCATTCTTCCATGCCGCTGCATGTGGTTTAAACCGATACCCCACAATTTCGCAGCTTCAAACGAGCGCCGTACCAGGGCCTGATGATAAAGCTCGGGCAGGTCAGCGCCCTGCTCCATGAGAAGGGCGGCCAGGCGCAGTGTTTGCGGCAGCACATTGGATGTTCGGAATCCAATTGTATCGCTAATTATTCCAGTTAGTAAAGCGTTTGCAACAGGTTGGGAGAATTTTAACCCCCAGCTTTCAAGGTTGTCGGTGATGATTTCCGCCGTGGCGGCGGCTTTGGCGTTTACCAGGTTGATTTTTGCAAAATTCAGGTTTGTTATGTGATGATCTATATTAATTCCGACTTCCTGGTCGGACAATAAATCACCGGTGCGGTGCATGTCAGAACAATCGACCACCACGCTCAAATCCCAACCGGGGGTGATGGTTTTTTCCACCAGATCGGCGCCCTGCAGGTGACGGAATGTGCGCTGGATGCCGTCGATGATTACCATTTGCACCTGTTTTCCGGCTTCGCGCAAAGCCAGCCCCAGCCCCAAAAGGGAACCAATGGCATCGCCATCGGGACGTTCATGAGCCAGAATTAATATCTGCTGTGAATCTGCAAAGGCAGTTCGGATAGCGTTGTTTGTTTCATCCATTAGCAGGCTTATCCTTGCTTGAATCGGTTTTCTCTTCACGCAATGAGGCCAGCAATTTTTCAATATGATCTGCCCGTTCAGGGGTGGGATCCCAGTGAAAGCGCAAACGCGGGAAAACCCGCAATTCAATGCGCTCTGCCAGGGTTCGGCGCAAAAATGGAGAGGCATGCTCCAGGCCTTTTAAGGCTTCGTTTGATCGTTCCTTGCCCTCCAGCGCTGAAATATACACATCAGCATAAGCCAGTTCACGATCAACAGTAACATCGGTGATAAAAACGCCAGCCAGGCGCGGATCGTTTATCTGTTGAATTAAAATAACGGATAATTCCTGGCTAATTCTGCCAGCAATCCGTTGCAACCGTAAAGGGGTAGGCATTTCCCAAATTCTCCTCTATTGCAAAAAAACAAGGTTGTCAGTTGACTCTTTCGATCACGAAAGCTTCAATGATATCCCCTTCTTTTATGTCTTTGAAACCTTTGAAGGCCATACCGCACTGAAAACCCTGGCGAACTTCATTGACATCTTCCTGCTCATGTTTTAATGATGCCAGATCACCTTCGTAAATCTTTTGATCGTCTCGCATTACCCGAACTTTTGTGTTTCGGCGGATTTCACCGGTGAGCACTTTACATCCAGCAATGTTACCCACTTTTGTAATGTGGAACACAGCCAGTACTTCGGCTTTGCCAATCACGTTTTCCCGGTATTCGGGTTCCAACATACCTTTAAGAGCTTTTTCAATGTCTTCAATGAGGCGGTAAATGATGGAATACAGGCGAATGGAAACGCCCTCACTTTCCGCCAGCCGGCGGGCGGCGGCATCAGCCGTGACGTTGAAGCCGATCACAATGCCATTTGAGGCGGCTGCCAGCATAACATCGTTTTCACTGATGTTCCCGGTTTCAGATTGCAGTACATTCACTTTAATGCCGCCGCTGGAAAGGTCTTTCAATGAATCAGAGATGGGTTCCAACGACCCCTGCACATCGGCTTTAATGACCAGCGACAGTTCTTTGGTTTCACCGGCAGCGTATTTTTCAAACAATTCTTCTAATGTTGCGCGTGGGGCAACCGACTGGGATTTTTCCGCCAGAGCCTTACATTCCAGGCTCATGCTGCGCGCTTCTTTTTCTGACTGGCAAATCTGGAAAATTTCGCCGGCGGTCGGCACGTCGTTCAAGCCCATCACCTGCACGGGTGAAGAAGGCCCGGCTTTGGAAATTTTCTTTCCACGGAAATCGAACATGGCGCGAATGCGTCCATGCGCCGGTCCTGCCACCAGGAAATCACCGACTTTGAGTGTGCCGTTTTGAACCAGAAGGGTGGCGATAGTGCCGCGCGCTTTCTCTAAACGAGCTTCAATGACGGTTCCAAACACTTTTCCATCGGGGTTCGCCAGAATGGTGCAGTTATCTGCCACCAGGATGATAGCCTCTAAAAGGTCTTCCAACCCTGTGCGTTGTTTGGCCGAAACAGGCACCACAATGGTATCGCCGTCCCATTCATCGGGCACCAGGCCGGCATCCGCTAATTGCTTTTTGACAAAATCGGGATTGGCGTCCGGGCGGTCAATTTTGTTCATGGCAACAATGATGGGTACACTGGCGGCTTTGGCATGGGCAATGGCTTCTTTGGTTTGCGGCATCACGCCGTCATTGGCTGCCACAACCAGAACAACCACATCGGCACCCTGTGCGCCGCGGGCTCGCATGGCGGTGAAGGCAGCGTGTCCGGGTGTATCCAGGAAAGTGATGCGCTGCCCTTTGTGTTCAACTTGATAGGCTCCGATGTGCTGGGTGATGCCGCCTGCTTCACCGCTGGCCACGCTGGTATTTCGAATGGCATCCAACAGTGTGGTTTTCCCATGATCAACATGTCCCAGAATGGTGACTACGGGAGGCCGTTTTCCAAGCTTCTTTTCGTCTTCACTCATGATCCATTGTCGCCAGAGGGGGATGTCACCTGCGGGTTTTTCTTCTTCAACTTCCTGCTTTTCCATTTCAGCTTCAAGTCCCATTTCACTGGCGACCACAGCGGCGGTATCAAAGTCAATAATCTGGTTGATATTTGCCATGACGCCATTTGACATGAGGATCTTAATGATCTGAATAGGGCTTGTGTCAATCTTTGCTGCCAGGTCACGAACGGTAATACTTACCGGTAATTCTATGGTTTTTTGACCATTATCGCTCATAATTCCGTCTCCTTCCAATTTGTGCCCCTGAGAACCAGCCTGAGGCAACTCAAAAACTGAAACAGCGGTGGGGGCACGCACTGCTGCAATTGAGTTACAGTCAACAATGAATGCAGGCAAGTTCTTTCTGACAGGTTCAGAAAATTGCCCGGCCGGTATTTTTTGGTTTTTATAAAGGGTTGCCACCCTTAAAACCGTCGCATTGCGTCCGGTTATTCTTCGGCATTTGAGGGCAGGGATTGCATGAATTCAATCAATGCAGCCCGGTCTGTTTCTGTTAATTCTGTTTTCAAGGCATGTGACAGGGAGCCTTTCAGTGCAATTTCCCAGCAAGAGCGTTGGTCATGCAAATAGGCTCCTCGTCCGGCTGCTTTCCCGGTTGGATCTACCCGTACTCCCTGCGGACTGCGTACAACCCGGATGAGTGATCTTTTGGGTAGAACCTGTCGACATCCCACACAGGTGCGCTGGGGAATATGTTTAATCGGTTTTCCTGTCTTTTTTGCCACCTAATCTCTCTCGATGACTTTAATCTGCTTCCCAATCCCAGGTATCTCCGCCGCGTTTGTGTTTCTTCTTGCGCAGCATCATGTCGCGTTCATCGTCATAGACCACTTCAACGCTATGACCTTTTTTGCCTTTCTTGCCCTTCTTGGATTTGGAGAATTCACCTTCTTCCTCTTCCTCGCTTCCTTCCGGAGGAGTTAATGACTCAACCATGTCTGGTTTGAGTTTAAAGAGGTCTTCAAAGGCAATATCTTCTTCAACTTTTTCGGGCTGTTCGCCGCTTGTGGTGCTTATTTCAGATGTTGGTATCGTATCTTCCATAGTGCTTTCAGCATGAACAGGTTCTTCAGTTTGAATGACTTCTTCTTCCTTGGGTTTGGCAACAACAGTATCAACTGCCGCTTCTTCAGCAGGTTTGATTTCTTCAACTTTTTGTTCCACAGGGGCAGCCTGCGTTTCGATAGATGCAACCAGTTCCATGATTTTTTCCATCGATTTGGGGCCCATGCCCTGCAATTTTAAGATTTCATCAGGATGTTTCTTCATTTGCAGCACCAGATCGCCGCTAGTGGTATAGCCGGCTTCCTGGAGGATGTTGGAAACATGCTCGGGCAAAGAGCTGTCCAGCAGGTTCTGTTCAAACAATTCAGCAGGGATGGCGCTGCGCAGTTCTTGCGAAGCCAGATCAACGGCTTCTTTTTCTTTGTGCTGCACCCGACCAGTGGCCTGACGTTCCACCCGGTCAACGAATTTGGTGATGGCATCATACTCTTCGGGGGTTAATGGACGGCCTTCAGCGCGGCGCGACAAAAGCGTTTCCATGTTCTGGATGTTTTCTTTTTCGCTTTCAGCGATTTTGGCGTATTTGGCATCCTGCTCCAGTTTATGAAGCGTGTCAGCCAGCGCTTCAGAAAGGCTTTTGATGTCGATGCGCCAGTTGGTCAGCTTGGCTGCCAGGCGGGCGTTTTGACCATCGCGGCCGATGGCCAGGCTTAGCTGGTCTTCGGGAACAACCACGGTGGCTGTGCGCCCATTTTCAGAAGCTTCATCGAGGTAGACGCCAACCACGCGCGCCGGGCTGATGGCTTTGGCAATAAACACGGCTGCGTCGGGACTCCATTCGATGACATCGATTTTCTCATCGTGCAGTTCGCGCACAATGGCCTGAATGCGAACGCCGCGGATGCCCACGCAGGCGCCCACCGGGTCAATGCCCGACTGGTTGGCTGAGACGGCAACTTTGGCGCGCTCACCGGGTTCGCGTGAGATGGAGCGAATTTCAACCACGCCGTGGAAAATTTCCGGCACTTCATTT
Source organism: uncultured Anaerolineaceae bacterium (assembly GCA_964580315.1). Lineage (GTDB taxonomy): Bacteria > Chloroflexota > Anaerolineae > Anaerolineales > Anaerolineaceae > CAZOKH01. The sequence continues at coordinate 15,630 of CAZOKH010000001.1, forward strand.
TCCAACAATCGGCGCAGAAAGTCTTTGTGGGTTCTGGAGAGAATAATTTGCGGGCCGCGCGGAGTATCTTTAACTTCTGATATCAGGGCGCGCACCCGGTCGTGGGTGCGGAAGCGTTCGCGCGGGATGAGCTCTTTGCGCGGCATGGTGCCTTCAGCGCGCATTTCCAGCCCAATGGTCAACCCCTGGGCGTTGACAGCCTGAACGATGCCGCTGACAATTTCGCCAAGCTGCTGGTTGTAAAAATCCATCTGTGCTTTGTGTTCGGCTTCGCGGATGCGCTGCTGGATGACCTGGCGGGCTGTTTGAGCCGCAACCCGGCCAAAGTTATCGGGGGTGCTTTCAACGATTGCCATACCGCCCAGTTCGGCGTTGGGATCAACGCGGCGGGCGTTTTCCAATGAAACCTCGGTGGTTGGATTTTGTACATCCTCCACGATTTCTTTTTCAGCAAAAATCATAACTTTACCGGTGTCCGGATCAATTTTTGCTTCAATATGCTGCTCTTTTGAGGCATTAACTGATTTTTGATAGGCTGTGATTAATGCCGACTCCAGCGCTTCCATGATAATTTCTTTTGGAAGCTGGCGCTCTTCAAGCACTTCGTTGAATGCCAGTGCAAATTCATTTTTCATTTCTTACTATTCTCCGCTCAGTAGCCCTAATACGCAGAAAAGTGGGGGGCGCCCACTTTTCGTTGTTCTCACTATTGATCACAACTTTTAGCCTACATATTTTAACATAATTTTTTGCAGGCTGCAAGGATCGGTTTCGTCAAGGGAATTAAGGCGGTTTCATGTGGGGCTTCTTTTAAGATTGTAATTCAGATTATTGTGGATTGCAACGAATATTTTTATAACTTTTCGGCTCGTTTCATATTTTCGGCGCCCGTGCGGTTGGCAATGGATTCGAAAATTTTATCCAGATCCAGCAAGATTACCAGGCGGCCGTCAAATTTGGCGATCCCTTTAATGAACTGTGTCTGGGCTTTATAAATCACCGGAGAGGGCGGCGTGATGGAACTGGCGTCAATTTTTGCCACGGCAAGCACTTCATCGACCATCAAACCGGCTGAGGTATCTGATTTGTTGATGATGATGATGCGGGTATGCGGCGAATTTTCCAGTTCTTCCAAACCAAGCCGCTGGTGCATGTTGATCACAGGTAAAACGATGCCGCGCAGGTTGGTTACACCCACGATGGAAAACGGGGCGCGCGGGACGGGGGTGATGGATTGGTTTTTGATGATGCTTTCCACCACCATGATGCTGACGCCGTAAACCTGTTCATTAAGGCGAAAAACGACCAGGTGTTCATCTTCAGCGTATTGCAATTCGCCAATCAGCGATGTGATTTTTTCTTCTTCTGTTTGTTCGGCCTGGGGTTCGACGGCAGGGGCCTGGGGCAGGTTTTCAGCAGCAGGCTGCGAGGGGGCTGCCTCTTCTTTTTTTGCCGCCGGCAGCTCTACCACGGGTTCGACTGCGAGTGTTTCTTTTGGTGCGGGTTTTTCAGCGGCGGCTTGTTCAGGGATGATTTCTGCCGCAGAAGCCTGCGGAGCGGCCTGGGCTAGAGGTGGTTCAACCGCAAGTGGCGCCTTTTCCAGTTCAACAGGCGGTTGGGGTTGAGGGGGTTCGGCTTTGGGGGCCGGTTTTTTTGTCTGGGGGCGAGGTGGTTTGGCTTCAACCGGTTTCTTTTCTTTGACCGGGGTTGGTTGGGTTGGTGCAGCCGGTTCAGCCGGGGGGATTTCAGAAACGGGGAGAACATTTGGTTCGCCATTTGTTATGACGGGTTTGCTGGAGGAGAATAATCGTTCAATTCCGTTTTCGAGTTTATTTTTTCGGCTCATTTTTCATTCCTATCCAGAGAGGTAATTTCACGCGCCAGTTCACGATATTGTTCTGCAGCGCGTGACCGGTTGTCATAAAGGTTGATGGGCTCACCGGCTGCCGCGCTTTCCCGCAGGCGGGTGTCGACACCAATGATGGTTTGCAGCAACTGCTGGCTGAAATTTTGTTGAAGCTGGTCGAGCACATGCCGGCAAATGTTGTTGCGCCGGTCATACAATGTGGCTACCAGGTAAAATGCGAGATGCGGATTGGTGTGCTGGCGAACAGCTTCGACCGTTTCCATCAGGTGCAGCAATCCGCGGGCAGCAAAAAATTCTGTCTGGACGGGGGCCAGCACAATGTTGGCGCAGGTGAGTGCTGAAATGGTCAGCGAACTGAGGTGCGGCGGGCAATCGATCAAGATGTAATCATAGCTGGCAGCCAGGGGGGCCAGGATGCGCGCCAGCCTGGTTTCGTAGGAAGGCATTTCAAACAGGGCGCGTTCCACCGAGGCCAGGCGCATGTCGCCGGGCAGCACATCGAGATGTTTTAACGGACTGGATTGGATGATGGATTGGATGGGAGGTGTGGGTTCGTCTGGAGAAGGATCAATCAAGTCGGGGATGGCCCAGTCAATCTCATCCGGTTCCAATCCCAGCGCAATGGTCAGGTTGGCCTGCGAATCCAGATCAACCAGTAAGGTTTCATAACCAAATTCCGCCAGGCAGGCTCCCAGAGAAATACAAGTGGTGGTTTTTCCAACGCCGCCTTTTTGGTTGCTGATAGCAATGGTTGTTCCCATGGCACTCCTTTAAGAGTGATTAACAGGTAAAAATTTGACGCAGGTGCGCCTGAGAAAATCATAACAAAGTTTTTTCGTGTGTGCTGTAAAGGGTTGGTAAAAAGTGATCGGCGGGACGCTGATTTCCTGTGTCGAATGGCGTACAACTTGCTATAATTTAATCGGAAAGAGGTGCGGAATGAAATTGCGCGATGATTTCGGACTTACATTTGACGATGTTTTGCTGGTGCCCAAGCGGTCTGCCATCCGCAGCCGCAAGGATGTGGAAACATCTACCCTGCTGGCAAAAGACTTTCGCATGGCTGTCCCGGTGATATCGGCTAACATGGACACGGTGACCGAAGAGAAGATGGCCATAGCCATGGCGCGGCACGGCGGCATTGGTATTTTGCACCGCTTCCTTAACATTCCCCAGCAAGTGAGCATGGTGAACAAGGTGAAAAAGTCGGAAGGCTTTGTGGTGAAGAACCCGGTGACCATTGCGGCGAACGCCAGTGTGGATGATGCCAAAAGACTGATGGCTGAAAACGAAATTGGCGGCTTGATGGTGGTGGATGCTGACAATCACCTGCAGGGTGTGATTACCACGCGCGATGTGCTGCTGGCAGGCAACCCCCGCGCCAGTGTGGCATCTGTGATGACGCGGCGCGAAAACCTGTTTGTCGATTCTCCCGATGTAACCCTGGCAGATGCCATTGCGAAATTATATGAACACCGCATTGAAAAACTGCCGCTGGTGGATGAAAACAACGTTCTGGCAGGGTTGATCACTGCCCAGGATATTTTGAAAATGCGCAAGTATCCGAATGCCACCAAAGACGGGCTGGGGCACCTGTGCGTTGGGGTGGCGATTGGCGTGAAACCGGAAGATTTTGAACGGGCGCAGGCTTGCGTTGAAGCCGGGGCTGATGTGCTGGTGCTGGACATCGCTCACGGCCATTCCATTCGCGGGATTGAGATGCTGAAAGAATTGAAAAAGCGGTTTCCGTCCACACCGGTTGTGGCTGGAAATGTGGCCACGGCTGAAGCCACACAGGAAATGATTGAGAACGGCGCTGACAGCGTGAAGGTGGGCATTGGGCCGGGGTCGGTGTGCACCACGCGCATTGTGACCGGTTTCGGTGTGCCGCAGCTCACGGCAGTGAACGAATGTGCTAAAGTCGCCGCGCGTTACGGCGTTCCCATTATTGCCGATGGCGGCATTCGCTCCTCGGGCGATGTGGTGAAAGCCCTGGCTGCCGGCGCCAGCAGCGTGATGCTGGGCGGCATGCTGGCAGGCACCGATGAAAGCCCGGGGCGGGTTTCCATCCGCAATGGTCTCCGCTACAAGGTGGTGCGCGGCATGGCGTCGTTGAGCGCCAATGTGGCACGCAAGCGGTTGGACAGGGGGGAAGAGATTTCTCCAGAAGAATGGGATGAAATTGTGCCGGAGGGCGTGGAAGCCGTAGTGCCCTACAAGGGCAGCGTGGTCGAGCTGCTGTACCAGATGGTGGGCGGTTTGCGCTCGGGGTTAAGCTATGCCGGGGCGCGCTCGATTGCCGAGTTGCAGGCCAACGCCGAGTTCATCCGCATCACGCCGGCGGGGCAGCGCGAGTCCGGCCCGCATGACAATATGCCGCAGTAGGTGACACTCAATAAGAGTAAAAATAGAATAATTAAGGTATAATAAATATACCATGGGCTTTGAATATGACCCCGAAAAAAGTTTAAGCAATCAAGAAAAGCATGGTATAGATTTCTTGACTGCACAAGCCATATGGAATGACGAAGCCAGAATTGAATTCCCTGCAAAAACCATTGATGAACCGCGCTGGTTAGTGATTGGAAGAATTAATGAAAAACACTGGTCAGCAGTGATCACTTATCGAGGAGACAATATCCGCATCATTTCAGTCCGTCGCTCTCGAGATGAGGAGGTTGAATTATATGAAAGCATCTGAATTTGATCGAAAATTTGATGATGGCGAGAACATCATTTCCGAATTGGATCTATCCCGTGCCCGACGGCCCGGGGAGGAAACGAAAAGAATTAATGTTGATTTTCCTGCCTGGATGGTCGTTTCACTGGATCGGGAAGCAAGGCGATTGGGAGTAACCCGCCAGTCAATCATTAAAATGTGGCTGGCTGAACGATTGCAGCAGCAATGTCAGTAATAAGAGCGACAAAAGTAAAAGGGTCGACCAGCAAGCAGCAGGTCAACCCTTTTTAATGCAGTTTGATTTTGGACGAATCTTTACACATCCAAATTCTTGACATCCTTGGCATGGGTTTGGATGAAGCGGTTGCGCGGGGGGACGGCGGCGCCCATCAGCATGTCGAAGGTGCGGTCAGCGGCGGCGGCGTCTTCAATGGTCACCAAATTGAGGGTACGGTTTTCGGGGTTCATGGTGGTGTCCCACAACTGGTCGGGGTTCATTTCGCCCAGACCCTTGTAACGCTGCAGGTTGGCTTTCTCTGCGGTTGGTCCCATTTCTTTCAGGATGGCGTCTTTTTCCTGCTCGGTATAGGCGTATTGATTATGATTTTTGTGACTGATCAGGTACAGCGGCGGCTGGGCGATGTAGAGATGGCCTTCGTCGATCAGCGGCTGCATATAGCGGAAGAAGAAGGTGAGCAGCAGGGTGCGGATGTGCGCGCCGTCCACATCGGCATCGGTCATGATGATGATGTGTCCGTAACGCAGGGTTTTGAGGTTGAACGAGTCGCCAATGCCGGCGCCAATGGCTGAAATGAGCGATTTAATTTCGTTGTTCGACAGCATCTTGTCGAGGCGGGCGCGTTCGGTGTTGAGGATTTTGCCGCGCAGCGGCAGAATGGCCTGGAAGTGGCGGTCGCGGCCTTGTTTGGCTGAGCCGCCGGCGCTGTCGCCCTCAACGATGTATAACTCGGTCTTAGATGCGTCGCGTGACGAGCAGTCGGCCAGTTTGCCGGGCAGGGTCATGCTTTCCAATGCTGATTTGCGGATGACCAGGTCGCGGGCTTTGCGGGCGGCGTCGCGCGCGCGGGCTGAGGTGAGGCACTTGGAGATGATGTTTTTGGCGGCGGCGGGATTCTCTTCCAGGAAGTTGTTGAAGGTTTCGGCGACCACCTGCTGCACAATGGTTTGCACCTCGGCGTTCATCAGTTTGACCTTGGTCTGGCTTTCAAACTGCGGGTCGGGGTGTTTGATGGCGACAATGGCGGTCAGCCCTTCGCGAATATCGTCGCCGGTGAAATTGTCGTCACCGTCTTTGAGCAGGTTGTTGCGGCGGGCGTAGTCGTTAATGGCACGGGTGAGGGCGGCGCGCAAACCGGTGAGATGGGTGCCGCCGTCGATGGTGTTGATGGTGTTGGCGAAGGAATAGACCGATTCGGAGTATGCGTCGGTGAATTGGATGGCAGCTTCGATGCCCACACCATCCAGTTCATTCTCGCAATAAACCACCGGATGCAGGGCAATGCGGTTGCGGTTGATGTAGCGCACGAAGGAAACGATGCCGCCTTCGAAATAGAAGGCAGCTTCGCGCTGGTCGCGTTCATCAACCAGGCGAATTTCCACCTTGCGGGTGACAAACGCCATCTCACGGAAACGCTGCACCAGTGTGTCAAATCGGTAGGTAATGTCTTCGATGAAAATTTGGCGGTCAAAGCGGAAGGTGGTGATGTTGCCGGTGTGCTGCGGGTCGCATTCGCCAATGACTTTCACGGGCTCCTTCGGGCGGCCCTGTTCGTAGCGCTGAAAGTGAATTTTCCCGTCGCGGTGCACGCGCACTTCGCACCATTCAGAGAGCGCGTTGACGGCGGAAACGCCCACGCCGTGCAAACCGCCCGACACCTTGTAGCCACCGCCGCCGAACTTGCCGCCGGCGTGCAGCACGGTCATCACCACCTCAAGGGCTGATTTTTTCTGGGTGGGGTGAATGTCAACCGGGATGCCGCGCCCGTTGTCTTCCACGGTCAGGCTTTCATCGGGATGAATGATTACCCTGATCTTGTCACAATAACCGGCCAGGGCTTCGTCAATGGAATTATCGACCACCTCATACACCAGGTGGTGCAGCGCTTTCTGATCTGTTCCGCCCACATACATGCCCGGGCGACGGCGGACGGCTTCCAGTCCTTCAAGGACTTGGATGTTTGTGGCGTCATAGGAACCGTTTGATTGTGTCTGGTTCATGTCAAATTCCAGTAAGAAAAGATTTGGTTTATCCGCCGGCAGCCGGGGGATCTTGCGGGACGGTGGGAACGTTAGCTGATTCGCGGCGGGCATCGTACCAGCGAACCGCATCGCGATAATAGATGAATGTGGCAGCCAGCAGTGCGCTATTGATGAGGGCATGTCCGAAAATTCCCACCAGCATCATCCACGAATTGGGAGGCGCGATTTGCCAGACCACATCCAGGCCCTGGCTTAAGATGAGAACTGCTAAAATGAAAAGGCTGGTGTTCGGTAAAAACACGCGCGACAGGCGCAGGCTGGCAAACACGGCACGCGGCGCATTAAATGCTTTGGCAAAAATGCCGTGCGGTGAGAAAAATAATGGAATGGCAAGCCAGATGAGAACAAAACTAAACAGGAAAAGGGCTCCCTGCGCGATAGCCATATTAAAAATTGACAGCAGTGAGCTGAGGAACCCCACCGGGATGAACAGCACAAACAATATGGCTATTAACATGAAGGTGAGCACAAGTGTTTGACCAAATTGATTGAGCAGAACCGGCAATGAAAAGGGCCCGGGTTCCAGGCTGGTGATGCGCGCCATTTCACTGAAGAACAGCGTTCCCAGCGCAATGCCAATCAGCGTGGCGATTAGAATCCAGAACAGAATGGACAGCCCGGAGGCAGCTTCAATGAAGGTGGGAGCGCCAAGCGGCGTTTCAATGGCTGCCTGCGACGCCATCAGGCTGGGAACCCCAACCGGGAAGGAGCGCAGGAATATTAACAGGTTGAAACGTTCCAGGAGGATTTGCCACAGGTCAAACGTGTTCTTCACCATTTCCATCATGTCAGACGGTGTGTTTTTTAATAATTGTTGATGAAAATCAGCAACCAGCGGTTCCAGCAGGGTTTTAAAGCGAATGTGCACGCCAAACCACAGGAAAATATCCAGGCAAACCGGGTAGAGGATCATGCCAATATGATTGGCGATGATATTAAATCCGGAACCAATTGAGCCGAGCATGCGGGGAGGGGCGATGTTTGTTTTCTTCGTTTCCGTTTCCATAACCTTATAATTTTACCATACTCGCTTGCCGACTTTGGGCGGCGTTTTCCTGACAAAAATGCTTGCCTGTGTCTCATCACAGCGGTAGAATCAAAGTTGTGCACGAACAACAAAATCTTCCCAACATCAACCGGTTAAGCGTATTGATCTCTACCATCTTGCTGGCTTATGCCGTGACGCCCCTGGTAAACATCTCAGAGCGGGAAATTGGGATTCAACTTTTTGGAATTTCCTTCACTTATGATGTAGATTTATCTCTGCCGGTTTCGCTGCTGGTGGCAGTGATGGCTGCGGTGGGAACCGATTGGCTGCTGCGCGAACATCCCAATCTTGAAAACCAGAGCACTGTTCAACACTGGATGATTCCGGCTTTAACCACGCTGGTGATTGCCATACCCCTGAATACTTTGAAAATCGGCCTGGAGTGGTGGGCAGTTTTCGCTTTTGGCGGCATGCTGCTGGTCAGCGTGCTGCTGGCTGAATATATCGTGGTCGATCTTTCAAATGAACTGCATGCTCCGGCAACGGTGGGATTGACCTCGGTATCTTTTGCGCTTTACCTGGTGATGGCCATTGCTGTGCGGGCGGCTGATTTAAGGTTGTATATCATGCTGCCCACTGTGTTTGCCATCTGCTTCCTGGTGGTGCTGCGCACACTCTATCTGCGGCTGGGTGGAAAGTGGCAGCCGGGGTGGGCAGTGGGATGTGCTTTGTTGGTGAGTCAACTATCTATGGGATTACATTATTTGCCAGCGAGCCCGGTGTCGTTTGGCCTGGCATTGTTGGGGGCAGCCTATGCTTTAACGGCTTTTGTCACAGCGGTAGAGGAGCAGCGCCCGGCAAACCGGCTGTGGATTGAACCAACGGTCATGCTGGTTATTTTTTGGGTGATGGCTTTTGTTTTAAAATGAGAACTACCAGGTTATCCATACCGGGTGAAGTGCAAATTGCCATGCTGGAGCATGTGATTTCCTGCCTGCCGGAAGAAGCCTGTGGTATGATCGGCGGGCGGGATGACCGGGCTCAACTGGTTTTGCCGGCTGTGAATGAACTGCACAGCCCGACAGCTTTTCGCATGGCTGCCAGTGACCTGGTGAGGCATTTTTACCAGCTTGAAGAACAAAACCTGGAATTGGTTGCCATCTACCATTCTCATCCTAATGGACCTGTTACTCCATCCAACCAGGATTTGGTAGAGTTCAATTATCCGGGTGTGCATTATCTCATTTGGGCGACAGTTTGTGGAGACTGGCAGATGAAGGGATACTGGCTGGATCGCACAGAATATCGGGAAATCTCGCTGGAATATTTCCCGACTGCGCAACCATGAAGACTGGTCAGGGTTACAAATCATTGATGGGAGCATTTGTTTATGTTTGATCTGGTAAAGATATTCAGTATTCTGGCGTTATCTTATCTTTTGGGCTCCATCCCAAGTGGTTTGATTATTGTGCGCATTTTGTCTGGCAAAGATGTGCGGCAGGTGGCCAGCGGGCGCACAGGCGGCACCAACGCCATGCGCGCTGCTGGTATTGCAGCCGGTCTGCTGACGGTGATTTTTGATGGTTTGAAGGGTTTGGCAACGGCCGTGGTGGTGGCCTGGTTGATGCCGGGCAGCGCCTGGATGCAGGTGTTTGCAGCATTGATGGCAATTCTTGGGCATAATTATTCCATTTTCTTGATGGAGCATCAAGAAAACGGGAAAGTGGTCTTGCGGGGTGGGGCTGGCGGCGCCACAGCCGTGGGCGGGTCAATTGCGCTGTGGCCGATCTCAGGTGTGATTATTGTGCCATTGGCGGTGCTGGTGTTTCTGTTCATTGGCTATGCTTCGGTCACCACCATCAGTGTGACCGTGTTTGCAACCATCATTTTTGCTGTGCGCGCCATCCAGGGAATTTCCAGCCCGGTATATATCGCTTATGGTGTGCTTTCGTTTCTCATTGTTATGTGGGCGCTGCGCCCCAACCTGAAACGCCTGCGGCAGGGCAATGAGCGCTTGCATGGTTTGCGGGCAAAATTTCAGAAGAAGAAACTTGAAGAAGCGGTCAAGAAAACAGACCAAAATGGATAAAAAAAACACCCCTCAGGGGTGTTTTTAGTACTCGTCTTCATCTGCAGCCGATGCTGATGGTATGGGCAATCCCTCTTCAGCCATATACTTTCGATAAAGATGGATTAGATTGTTGCGGTGTAATTCTTCGGCCAGCCCGCCGAGATAGATGCGGTTTTTCCCGCAGGATTCAACATCAATGCGGCTGATGATCTCGGCAGGATTTTTCTTCTTGACTGCAGCGCGTACTTTCTTTTGAATGGCATCCAGGTATTGCAGGTTTTCTTTGACGGCTTCATCAATTTCTCCGCGCAAGATGATGTCGCCGTGTCCCTGGATGATGTTTTCCAACCCCATGCTGCCAATGTCGCGAATGGATTTTTCCTGGACGGTAATGTCGCCGTCAACCACGTAGGGGATGGGCAGGAAGGCATCGCCGGCAAACAACACCCGATCTTCTTCAATTAAAACTGAAATGCCATCAGAACTGTGACCGGGCATGGGCATCAAAATCAAATTCTTTTTGCCAACCGTCAGACAGGTTTTTCCCTGTGAAAATGTGATGTGCGGCAAGACAAGTTTGACATTTTTGAATATTGGGTTCTGACGCCGGGCATCTTCAAGGGCGCGGATGCCTTTTTCAACCATTGCCTGCCGGCAGGCAGAATGTGCAATGATGGCTGAGCCGGGGAAAAAGCAATTGCCCCAGCTATGATCAGCATGATAATGGGTATTAATGATATAGCGAACCGGTACGCGAAGTTCCTCTTCGATGAAAGCGCGCATGGCCAGGGTTTCTTCGGGCAGCGCCAGGGTGTCAATCACCACTGCCCAGTCCGGCCCCTGAATTACGCCTGCGGTAACTTGCGCGTAGATGTCGCTCTGAAACCAATAAACGTTTTCTGAGACACGTTCGCGCTGCATAGTATTACCTTCCTGAGATCATTGATATCAATTGCGTATGGATACCAGTAAGTAGAATAGCACAATTAAATTAAAATGTCAAAAAATGCAAGTATTTGTCATGAAACCAGCTCATTTACCTGCTAAAAGAGCTGGTTTCATAGCGTTGCGAATAAATTAATTGCTATTTATGCAAGATTTGCGACAAAAACAGTTTTGTGCGATCTTGTTGTGGATTGGTAAAAAGCTCATGGGGAGTGGTGTGTTCCACAATCAAGCCGTCATCCATGAAGATCACCTCATCGGCTGCGGCGCGTGCGAAACCCATTTCATGGGTAACCACCACCATGGTCATGCCAGATTTTGCCAGGTCGAGCATTACATCGAGCACTTCTTTGATCATTTCAGGGTCTAGTGCGCTGGTGGGCTCATCAAACAGCATGATTTTTGGATTCATGGCCAGTGCGCGGGCAATGGCCACACGCTGCTGCTGGCCGCCGGAGAGCTGGGTGGGATAGACGTTGGCTTTGTCGAGGATGCCAACGCGTTCCAATTGTTTGCGCGCATTGGCTTCGGCTTCGGCTTTGGTTATTTTCCGGACAACGCGCTGCGCCAGGGTGATATTCTCAATCACACTCAGGTGCGGAAACAGGTTGAAGTGTTGAAACACCATGCCAATTTCAGCGCGGATCGCGTTGAGTTTATTCTGATCATTGTTCAATTGTTCGCCGTCAACCCAAACTTCGCCGCTGGTTTCCACTTCCAGGTGGTTAATGCAGCGCAGCAGCGTTGATTTTCCAGAGCCGCTTGGCCCAATGATCACCACGACTTTGCCCTTTTCTATGGTCAGGCTGACGCCATTTAAAGCTTTTACACTTCCTTTATCGAAGTGTTTGAACAGGTTTTTTACCACGATGATGTCATCTTGGTGGTTTTGACCATTATTCCCATTTTGTGGAATGGGTGCTGAATGTTGAAAAGAAGGGCTATTTTTCATCACGTCTGATTCGCCTTTCAATAATTTGAACAGCCATGGAAAGTAGGACAGTCATGGTGAGGTATAACACCGCAAGGGTGGTGTAGGCTTCGCGGAAACGAAAAGATCGCCCTGAATAAAGCCGGGCGACCTGGGTAATGTCACGAACTGCAAGAACGGAAACAAGTGAGGAGTCTTTTAACATGGCAATAAAATCGTTGCCAATTGCAGGAAGCACGTTGCGAATGGCTTGCGGCAAAATGACATGCAACATTGCCTGACCATAGCTCATTCCAAGTGACCGTGCAGCTTCCATTTGCCCGCGGCCGATGGATTGAATACCGGCGCGGAAAATTTCAGCGGTATAGGCGCCGTAGGTAATGGACAGGGCTACGATGGCGCGCAAATTCATGGATACTGCCTGGATGCCAAGTTTGCTCAGTGGAACACCAATAAAACCGAAACCGACGCTGGTTAACCAGATTCCAAACCCATTAAGACCTTCTACAGCAAATGGCACACCCACTAATGCGATATAGAAAATCAACACCAGCATTGGGATGCCGCGAATGATTTCAATGTATAAAGTAGCTATGTTTTTGAAAAATACATTTTTTGAAATGCGCCCCAGTCCGGTTATCAGACCGATTACCAGGGAAATTGAATAGGCTGTTAGGGTAGTAACAATCGTTACGCGCAATCCAACCACGATAAATTGAAAGGCTTCGCGGTATGTTTCGTTTGTGGCTATCGCATAAGCGGTAAAAATGGCAATTAGAAAAATGGCAGGCAGCCACCAGGGGAATCTATTGATACGTCTTTGAAGAGTATCTTCCTGGTCTTCGATCTCCTGGGCCACTTCTGTGGGCAAAGGCAATGATGCGTTTGTTTTTAGATCCACCTGGTTCTCCGGATTATGCCGGTGTATGGGATTCTTTCCATACACCGGCAGGATATTTCTAATTAAGTCTTGAAAAATTATTGTTGAATGTCTTCTGCGGTGACGTTGAAGTCAGGTCCAAAATATTTGATGTGAATTTCTTCCAGGGAACCATCAGCCTGCATGGCTGCCAGTGCCTGGTTGATCGGATCCACCAGGTCGCTGCCTTTGGGGAAGAAGAAACCCAGTTCCTGGCTTTCGATGGCCGGACCAATCAATTCCACTCCCTGGGCATTTTCACCCATATAGCCCATACCGGCAGTTTGGTCGATGATGACGGCATCAATGTCTTTGGAGATGAGCGCCTGAACGGCAAACGGGAAGGTTTCAAAGGCTTTAATGCGCTCTTCGGGAAGATAGGTGGCGGCAGTTTCGTAATTGGTGGTGGCGGTCTGCGTTCCCAGCACCAAAGATTCATCGGCGACAATATCTTCGATTGAAGTGAATCGGGTTTCACCTTTACGGACCAGCAAGCGCTGTTCAATTTTCACATAACCGGTGGAGAAGTCGACGGATTTGAGGCGGTCTTCGGTGATGGTAATACCGTCGGCGCCCATGTCATACTGGCCGTCTGCAACAGACTGGATCAAGACATCCCAGGAAACCTCATGGAAGACGGGTTCGCAGTGCAGCAGTGTGCAAATTTTGTCCATGGTGTCATAGTCCCATCCGCCCGGCTCACCGGTTTCAATGGAGACGTAATTGAAGGGGAGATAAACATTTTCAACGGCGATGTTGATTTTGCGGCAATCAAGGTCAACCAGTGCATCTTCAGCAGTACCTTTGCAACCGCGAGAAAAAACGCCGGCCTGATCGGCAGCGGGTTGTTCAACGGCAGCTTCTTCAGCGGCGGGCTGTTCGGCTTCTGGCTGGGGGGCAGCCGCGGGAGCGCAGGCAGCCAGCGCTACGATGATGAGAATTGATAAAAGTATTGCAATTTTTGAGGCTTTCATTCTATTCTTCTCCTTCGGTTTGGCAGTTTTCACTGCGAAAAAAGATAATTTTCTGATTTGGTTTCGGATTTCTCCGATGGACTGGAGAATGGATAGTGTCTTCTTGGCGGCGGTCCTCCTTTCATAGAAGTTGATCAATTCTTGCAAATGCCGAACAATTTCGAATTGATTTACAAAAAAAGACCCTCCGGTTGGAAGGTCTTTTGGCATCATCTACAATAATCAAGTACTATACAAACGCCGCTAGTCCGTCCCTCCGGTGAAGGTCGGCAAATGCTTCTTAGCGAGTCGCTTTAATCCGAGTACTTGTTTCATGATTAGATAATTTTTATCATAAATGATTACTGATGTCAAGCAATTGCTATTTTTGTTTACAGAACCTTAAAAATATTGGCTAATTTGCCCAAAAACATCCATCATTCACAAAAATGTGACTTGTTGATGAGCCAGGATCAAGATTTTTCCCTTGCACGGTTAATATAATTTTAAAGAAATAAAAACTTCAATGTGCTATAATAAATTTATCATGGAAGAAAATCAAACTTCTCAATTGCCTGAAGAAGAAACCGCGCCGGTTGAAGAAACGCCAAAAGCAGTTCCTTCCCCGACCGGCAGCGAAGTAACACCCCCTGCGGATGATCGCAAAATTACCACCTGGATCATTGTTGGTGTAGTGGTGGTGCTGCTTTTGCTGATTGGAATGGTGGTTGTGCTGGCGAACCAATCGGTTGAAGCCACCAGCCATGTGCGTGACATTTTCATCATCATGATGGCATTGGAGTTCTTAATCATAGGCGCCGCACTGGTGGTTTTGATTGTGCAACTGGCAATTTTAATCAACCTGCTTCAAAATGAAATTCAACCCATCGTCAAATCAACCAATGAAACGGTTAGCACGTTGCGCGGAACGGTGGCCTTTTTGAGCGATAATCTCACCGAACCGGTTATCAAGATCAATGAATACCTGGCGGGTATAAAAAAGGCTTCTGACATCCTGCGTATCTGGAAAAAATAAAAACAATCCTGTTTTTAAGTCGAACTATTGAATCGCCATTAGGAATGGAAAAGAAAGGAGTGGACTAATATGGCAGAAAAAGATGAATTTGGTGCTTTTTTGCTGGGTTTTCTGGTTGGAGGTTTGACCGGTGCCGTTACGGCTTTGCTGCTGGCGCCCCAGTCTGGTGAAGAAACCCGCAATGTGATTCGCGAAAAAGCGATTGAATTGAGTGACAAAGCGTCTTCCACCATTGAGGATGCCTATTCGCAGGCTGAATCGGCAGCGGTTGAAGCCCGCGCCCGCTTTGATGAACTGGCGAAAACCACCCGAGACCGCGCTGACGAATTGACCAGCCGTGGCAAGGTTATCCTGGAAGAACAAAAAACAAAAATTAGCGAAACGCTGACCACAAAAGGCGGCAAGAAAGCTGAAAAGGCAGATTCTGAACAGAAACCTGCCGAAGCGTAACCTCGATCACTGATATCAAAAATCCCGCCCTGGAACTCTCCGGAGCGGGATTTTTTTGGTTAAAGAGAGCGCAGCACAAGCGGAATGGATTCGCACACATCACTGGCGATTACCGACGCGGTGGTTCCCAGTTGATTGGCGGCGCTGATGCCTGCCTGTGCGTGTATCCACGCGCCGGCGGCGGCAGCATCGAATGGAGGCATTCCCTGTGCGAGCAGTCCGGCGATCAGGCCGGCCAACACATCGCCGGTTCCAGCGTGTGCCAATGCTGAGGTGGCAACCGGGATGATGCCAAATTGTCCGTCGGGGCTGGCAATCACCGTCAACGCGCCTTTGAGCACAATGATATGTCCCCATTGGTCGGCGAAGTGCCGGGCGGTGGTGATGCGGTTCGATTGAATTTCGTCCACGCTGAGGCCGGTTAGCACTGACATTTCACCGGGGTGGGGGGTGAGAATGGCATTGGGGGGTAGAATTTTTTGCCAGTCTGGAATTTTTGCCAGCAGTTTCAGCCCATCGGCGTCAATGACCAGGGGTGGAAGTTCCGCTTTTTTTGCGATATCAGTCACAGCGCCGGTATTGATGAATCCAACTGACCCTTTGCTTTCGCGCAAACCCAGCAGGCGGCGCATGAATTGCAGGGTGGCTGTCTCCAGGCCAAGACCGGGGCCAACCAGCAAAGCTGTGATCCGTTCCAGGTTTTCAAGCACCAGGTCAGCGGCGCTTTCGGCGATAACGCCGGTTTCATGCGGCAGGATTAACCAGATGGCTTCGGGCAGTTGACCGGCCAGGGCATTGTACAGGGGGCCGGGTATTGCCAACTGCACCAAACCAGTTCCGGCGCGGCAGGCCGACTTGCCAGCCAGCAGGGCTGCACCGGTGTAATTGATGGAACCGGCAACCAGCATGGCTGTGCCAAATGTGCCTTTGTGTGATTGCGCCGGTCGTTTAGGAAGTCTTTTTTGAACCCAGTCAGCAGAAATGACTTCTGATTGAATGGAATCCAGGTCGTTGGCTTCGGCAGGCAAACCCAGAACAACCGCCTGAAGTTCTCCCACCAGTTCAAACGCTGGGAACATGAGCAGTCCGCGCTTGGGGGCTTGCATGCAAATGGTTAATTCCGCCGGGATGGCTTCGGGTGCGGCATCTCCGGTTTCACAGTCCACTCCTGACGGGCAGTCCATTGCCACCACGTGCAAATGAGCTGTCCTTTGCCGTACGATGTTCAACACCTCGACAATGTGGGGTTTGAGGGGAAGCTTGATACCCGTGCCCAGGATGCCGTCCAACAATACTGAAGCTTCTGATAACCAGCGTTCCAAGTCGTCATGCAGCGGGTCATCTTGAATATGCAAAATTTCACCACCGGCGTCCAAAAGCCGTTGTGCCAGGGGGTCTTTGCGGTTGCGGCTGCCCACCAGGTAGGCGCGCGCCTGCCAGCCGGCCTGCGCCAGGTTGATGAGCGCAAGCAGGGTGTCGCCGCCATTATTTCCACTCCCCACCAGGCCCAGGGCATTTCGTGCTGTATCATTGAATCGACTTAGAACCACCCCGGCAGCACCGCGCCCGGCATTTTCCATCATTTGTTCATACGACATACCCAGTGCATGAGCATGCTGTTCAACATTTTTGATTTCAGCTACGCTAACCAGTTTCATAGGTTTTCCCTTCCTTTGATCAGGTTATCTATAATTATACCAATAGCAAATTCTTTTCCGCTGCCCTGCCGGATGCTGTTTTTTCCTGAAAGGCGCTTACGGTATAATCGGTCTAATCCTGTTGCAAAGGCGGACCTGTGCGAAAAAACCTGACAATCTCTGTATTCTTCGCTGGACTGGCTTCATTGGCGATTGAAATGGCAGCTTCGCGGCTGCTGGGAAATGTGTTTGGCACCAGCAACCTGGTGTGGGCGAGCATCATTGGTTTGATTTTGATCTATTTGACCGTGGGGTATTTCCTGGGCGGTTCCTGGGCAGATCGATCTCCACACTACAAGACTTTCTATCAGATTCTTTTATGGGCAGGGTTTAGCAGTGCGCTGGTGCCGTGGATTTCGCGTCCGGTGCTGCGGGTTGCAGCAGATGCCTTTGATGTGTTGAACCTGGGGATTTTGTTTGGTTCATTTACGGCTGTGCTGGTTTTGCTGATTGTTCCCATGACGCTGCTGGGCATGGCTTCTCCATTTGCCATCCGGCTGGCTATGGAAGATTCAAACCAGACCGGCAAAACCGCCGGAAGGATTTATGCCATTTCAACGCTGGGGTCATTTTTTGGCACATTCCTGCCTGTGCTGGTCTTGATTCCGTTGATGGGAACTTACCGCACTTTTTTTACCATTGGTTTGCTGCTGGTGGGGTTGGGTTTGTGGGGATTGGCAGCCTCGACCAGTTGGAAAGAAGCTGTGCGTTATGCCTGGATGCCGGTTTTGATCGTGGTTATGTTGATCTGGGGACTGCCGGGTACCGATAAAAAATCATCGGGCATGGTGTATGAATCAGAATCGGCTTACAACTATATTCAAGTGCTTGAATTTGATGGGTTTCGTTATTTGCGTTTGAATGAAGGGCAGGGCGTGCATTCGATTTACCATCCTGATACGGTGATCTACGGCGGGCCGTGGGAACAGGTGCTGACCGCCCCATTTTTTAACCCTGCTCCACAGAACCCCGATGCAATAACCAGCATGGCCATTGTGGGATTGGCGGCAGGCACCACAGCCCGCCAGGCGAGCGCGGCTTTTCCCAACATTGAGATTGATGGGTTTGAAATTGACCCTGAAATTGTGGAAATTGGACGGCAGTGGTTTGATATGAACGAACCCAATTTAAATGTCATTGTTGAAGATGGGCGCTGGGGATTGAAAAAGAGTGAAAAGCAATATCAAATTATCAGCGTAGATGCTTACCGCCCACCATACATCCCGGCGCAGATGACCACCCAGGAGTTCTTTCAAGAGGCGCGCGCCCATTTGACGGATGACGGTGTGCTGGTTTTGAATGTGGGCAGGGCGCCAAACGACCGCCGCCTGATTGACGCGCTGGGAAGCACCCTGCTGACGGTTTTCCCGACTGTTCACGCGGTGGATGTGCCCGACTCATTCAACACGATCCTGTTTGCCACGGTGAAACCCACCGCGCAGGAAAACTTGCTGGTGAATTTGGAAAACTTGAAAACACAGCCTGATGCAGCCCCCGTGCTGCTGGATGCCTTGCAAACGGCTGCCACGAGCCTGGCAGAGGGCCCCCGGGCGGGAGTGGTGTTCACAGATGACCATGCCCCGGTGGAATGGATTACCAATGACATGGTGTTGCGCTTTTTGCTGTTTGGCGAGATGGAGGAACTTTCATGAAACCCAACCGGATTGCCCTGTGGGGCATCAGCATCCTTGTGCCGGTCATTCTCCTGATGACTTCTGTCCGGATCCTGCTCAACCCCGCATTGCTGCCTTTTGAATATCACCAAAAATCATTTCCGGCTGATCCATACGGTTTTACGGTTGAAGACCGCTTAAAATGGGGTACCCTCTCCGTTCAATACTTGCTCAACGATGCCGGACTGTCCTTCCTGGGTGATCTAAAACTGGATGACGGCACCCCGCTTTACAATGAGCGCGAATTAAGCCATATGCTGGATGTGAAGATTTTGGTACAGCAAATGATCCGCGCCTGGTATCTTTTACTGGTATTGTTTGTTGCCGCGGCTGTTTATGCCTGGCAGGCAAAATGGATACGGGATTTCTTGTTTGCTTTAAAACGCGGCGGGTGGATTACGCTGGGTTTGATCGGGGCAATTGCAATTCTCATTTTTACCAGCTTCACGGCTTTGTTCACGGCTTTTCACCGGGTCTTTTTCCAGGGCGACACCTGGTTGTTTCTCTATTCTGATTCGCTCATCCGGTTATTTCCGCTGCGGTTCTGGCAGGATGCCTTCCTGTGGATGGCGGTGCTCTGGCTTATCGGCGCGGTGTTGACCATTGCCGTAAGTAAGCTGCTTCTATTGCGTTTGAGGCAATAATTTTTTCAGTGGATGAAACAAGCGCCGGCGTGTTCGAATCAGCCGGCGCTTTTGGCTTATTTTTGACGAAGTTTATTTGGCTTTGCCCTGATTGGCAACCGCGTTGATAGCTGCCTGAAGAGCTTCCTGGTCGCCCAGGTAGTAATGTTTGATGGGTTTGAGCTGATCGTCCAGTTCATAAATCAGTGGAATGCCGGTGGGGATGTTCAGTTCAGTGATTTCGTTATCCGAAATGTTATCCAGGTATTTGACCAGGGCGCGCAGGCTGTTGCCGTGAGCGGCGATCAGAACCTTCTTACCGGCTTTGATGTCGGGCACAATGGTTTCGTGCCACAGGGGCAAAAAGCGAGCCACGGTATCTTTCAGACATTCAGCACGCGGAAGTTCTTCGGGTTTCAAACCTTTGTAGCGTAAATCTTTGCCGGGGTAGCGTTCGTCATCGAGTTCAAGGTCGGGTGGGCGGGTGTCGTAGCTGCGGCGCCAGATTTTGACCTGGGCGTCGCCGTACTTGGCGGCGGTCTGGGCTTTGTTGAGCCCCTGCAGGGCGCCGTAATGGCGTTCATTCAAGCGCCAGTCTCGGATAACGGGAATCCACATCAGGTCCATTTCATCCATTGCAATCCACAGGGTGCGAATGGCGCGCTTTAAAACCGATGTGTAAGCGACATCAAATTGGTAACCTTCCTGCTTGAGGAGTTTGCCAGCCTGATGGGCTTCTTCCACGCCTTTTTCGGATAAATCAACATCCGTCCATCCGGTGAACAGGTTTTCTTTGTTCCAAACGCTTTCACCATGTCGTAGTAGGACTAGTTTAATCATATCAATACCTCGTTTTTCAGGAAATTCATTGCAACAATTTGTAACCAGTTGATCTTATTTTAACCGCATTGGCAAAAAAATTGGTATAATTAAAAATTAATAGTCCGAAACAGGAATTACGTATCTGTATCTTAACAATTCGTTCAGACAGAGGAACCTTTCCAAGGTTTGCTTCACCCGGTGG
This sequence comes from uncultured Anaerolineaceae bacterium, assembly GCA_964580315.1. Classification (GTDB taxonomy): domain Bacteria; phylum Chloroflexota; class Anaerolineae; order Anaerolineales; family Anaerolineaceae; genus CAZOKH01. Next base: position 35,767 of record CAZOKH010000001.1, read on the forward strand.
GAGTAAAGCAATAAGAACCATCTGCATGCGAGGCGGTGGGATAAGGTGATTGTTCAAAGGGACACCCCAATGAACATGGTGAGGTTTACAAAGTTGAACGAAACCCCAGGGAATTGAATATATTTATAGTATTGAATTGAACCCGATGAGGTATTGACAAATCAGGCTAAAATACTGTAATATTACGTGATATCCCGAAAAACCCCAGATAAAACCAAGATCAAAAAAAGCGGATTGCCAGCACAAGCCTGAAAAGGCTTATTCAACAAACAAACAAATAGCTCGTGGGGTAACGCAGTTAATCAATGGCTGGTCATGGTTTCCCCCTTAAGAACATTTACTACATTTGAACCTCAATAAATAACGCACCAGAACTTGACAGAATTTATCAACAGGGTGCGGGGAGAAGTTGTAACTTGTTATTATCCGTTATTACCGCTATCGTTATTTCATAGATAGACAAGTGTCAAATTCAAATTCCCAAAGGAGGAACTGAAGATGAAGAAAGTACGTTTTTTGTTGATTGCGCTGGCGATTTTTGCCATGGTGTTGGCAGCCTGCGCACCTGCTGCTCCGGCAGCAGAACCTGCCGAGGAAGCCGCTCCTGCTGAAGAAGCTGCTCCTGCTGAAGAAGCCGCCCCTGCTGAAGAGGCTGCTCCTGCCGAAGAAGCCGCCCCCGAAGAAGTTTGCAGTGCTGACGAAAAGGGCTGCGCGGTGATCAAACCTGGCGAGACCATCCAGATTGGTATGGCTGGCCCCATGACCGGCGACTACGCTTCCTTCGGTATCGACATTTCCCAGGGCGGCCAAATTGCCATCATGGACAACGCCGGGATTGAAGGCTGGACCTTTGAACTGGTGACCGAAGACACCCAGGGCGCTCCTGAAGCTGGCGCCGCTGTGGCGAACAAATGGGTAACCGTTCCTAACATGGTTGCCATTGCCGGCCACATCTTCTCCGGTGAGACTGAAGCCGCCATGCCGATTTATGAAAAGGCCGGCTTCCCCATGCTGTCCCCCTCGGCAACCAACCCGCCGTTGACCACCCTGGGCTCAACCGTGTTCAATCGTATTGCCTTCACCGATGCCACCCAGGCTGTCGACTCCTCAAAATACATTTTTGAGACCCTTGGCCTGAAGAAACTGGCGGTCATGCACGATGGTTCAGCTTATGGTCAGGGTCTGGCCGACCTGGTCAAAGACGAATTTGCCAAACTGGGCGGCGAAGTGGTTGCTTATGAAGCTATCACCCCCGGTGAGACTGACTATACCGCCGTGTTGTCATCCATTGCCGCAAAAGCTCCCGAAGCCATCTATTTTGGCGGTTACATCGGCGAAGGAATCGTGATTGCCAACCAGATGGATCAGACTGGTCTGGGCGATGCTGTCCTGTTCGGCTGCGACGGCACCTACGGTATCGACTTCATTGACAAAGCCGGCGCCAATGCCGAAGGCGCTTATGCCGCCTCCCTGGTTCCGCCTGAGTCTGAGGCCGAAAAAGCGTTCTCGGCTGCTTATGAAGCCGAATACGGTACCGGCCCCGGTGTGCTCTCACCGTACACCTGGAGCGGTTATGATGTGGTGGCTGCCCTGATGGCGAAAGTTGCCGATGTTGCTTTTGTCGGCTCCGATGGAAACCTGTATGTTCCTCGCACTGCGCTGGTCAATGCCGTGCGCGGCATGAAAGGTGTCCAGGGTATCACCGGTGATATCTCATGCACCGAGGTTGGCGAATGCAACACCGCTGGCCCGTCCATCTATGTTGTGAAAGATGGCGCGTGGGTTAACGCCAAGTAATTTGTTGATGTAAGTTGAATGGTGGAAAAGGCGCCTGGCGCCTTTTCCACCACATTATTTTGAATCCAAGTATTAGACTCTGAAAGAGGGTCGCCGTGGCAAAAAAACCACTATGAAATCGCACAAATCATCTGCTCGAACACCTTTGCGAACAGCCCAAATCATTCGACTGGTCCTCGGACTGGTGGTTTTGATCTGGCTGATTTCGCGTTTATACACAGTATTTTTTGTTGAACAAGAATATGGCCCCGATACCTGGGTGCGTCTGGCGGTATCCGGGTTGATTCTGGGCGGCATGTACGCCGTGATTGCCATTGGATACACACTGGTTTACGGCATCTTGTTAATGATCAACTTTGCGCATGGCGAAGTGATGATGCTGGGAGCATTTGGCGGCTATTTTGCTTTTGAAGCTTTGGAAGCCATTTCAGCAAAATCTGTCGAAAATCCAAAGCTCAATTTTTTGAATGCCCAACCGCTCTTATCTGTCTTTATTGCTTTTCTGGCCGGGATGCTGGTTTCGGCGATGGTCGGTTATTTTTTGGAGAAGATTGCCTATCGCCCATTGCGCAACGCCCCGCGCCTGGTTCCGTTAATCAGCGCCATTGGCGCATCGACCTTTTTGCAAAATTCCGGGCAGCTCTTGTTTGGGCCGCAACGCCGCGACTATGCCAATCCAGATATTCTGACACGCGGTACGGGTTGGATTATTAAAATGGGCGGTAACGACGTCATGTTGACCTACACGGGCGTCTTTTCATTTGTACTTTCGATCATTTTAATGGTGGGGTTGTACTTGATCGTACAGCGCACCAAGTTGGGACGCGCCATGCGGGCAGTGTCGCAGGATAAAAAGACGGCTGCACTGATGGGCATTGATGTGGACGACATCATTTCCAAGACCTTTGTAATCAGCGGTATCCTGGCTGGCGCCGCCGGCGTGATGTGGGGCATCCACAATGGTTTGATCAACTTTTACACTGGCTTCATCCCCGGCATCAAAGCGTTCACTTCGGCTGTTCTGGGTGGCATTGGAAATATTCCCGGCGCGATGCTGGGCGGCATTTTCCTGGGCGTCATTGAAGCCATTGGACCAGCCATTCTGGGTATTGATTTCCAACTGAAAGATGTTCTGGCATTTTCCATCCTGGTGTTGGTGTTGATGTTCCGTCCTTCAGGAATCCTGGGTGAAGCCTTGACGGAGGAAAAGATATGAAATCGGCTCCTGTACGTAATGGCATCAATACTGGCATTGTGTTCGGTATCCTTGTTATCTTCTCCTCGCTGACGGGTTTTACGCTGACTGCCACAAAAATGATTGGCAATGCAGTCAACGCAATGAAGCTGATGAAAACCACCGGTGCAATGGCATGGGTGAACCTGGTTATTTTTGTGATTTTACTGGGCTTCTTTGCGGGGTGGGTGGCTGCCAAGCGGCGTGATCCAGACAAGATTGGCGATGCAGTGATCAGCGGCTTGATTGCCGGTTTGATTGCCGGAATCATTGCCGCAGCATATGCTTATTTGATTGGCTCTCTGGATGCGGCCAAAGTCAATATCCGCAATTACTTCCCTTATATGTCCAAAGATGCCATCAAGCAGTTTTTGTTCCTTAAGAAAAATGACCTGGTAACGCCTGTCCTGATGCACCTTGGCTATACTCTTGCCGGAAGTCTTTTGGGAGCACTGTTCGCAAAATGGATTGTCCGAGGAAAATGGCGGTATGACTTAAACCAGAAAATTGGTCAGAACGTGGCGCGTTTGACAACACAACCCTGGGTTGTCAACTTGCGAAATTCAGCCTATTTTCGTTACATTGCCCTGGGCCTTGTTTTCCTGGCTTTGTTCTTCATTCCCCGCACGATTGGCACCTATTGGAACTATGTCGTTGGGCTGGTGGGTCTTTATGTTTTGATGGGCCTGGGCTTGAATATCATTGTAGGGTATTCCGGGCAGTTGGTGCTGGGGTATGTGGCATTCTTTGCCATGGGGGCTTATTCATTTGCTCTCTTGACCGCCCCGGAGCCGCACCACATCATGTTGAACTTCTGGCAGGCATTGCCCATCTCGGTGCTGCTGGCTGCATTGACGGGCGTTTTGCTGGGATTGCCGCTGCTCAACCTGCGCGGCGACTACCTGGCAATTGTCACCCTGGGGTTTGGTGAGATTATCCGCATTTTATTGAAGAGCGATATTCTTGCTTCTGTCACGGGCGGCCCGCAGGGTTTGCGCCAGCTTGCCCAACCCCTGCTGTTTGGAAAGCCTTTCAACGGCGATGTGGAATATGTGTACTTGATTACGCTGGCGGTGATCCTGGTGATCTTTATCACCCAGCGCCTGAAGAATTCTCATTCAGGTCGTGGATGGGAATCCATCCGGGAAGATCAGACCGTTTCACAGGCAATGGGTGTTAATACTTATTCATCCAAACTGCTGGCGCTGGCAATTGGCGCGGGCTTTGCCGGATTGGCTGGCGCTTTGTTTGCCTCGCGCAACCTGTTCACCGGGCCGGAAGATCATGTTTTGATGGTGTCCATCAATGTGTTGTGCCTGGTGATTGTGGGCGGCATGGGCAGCATTCCAGGCGTGATTTTGGGCGCCTTTGTTTTGAAAGGGTTGCCCGAATTGCTGCGCGACCTGGAACTGTACCGCATGCTGGCATTTGGCGCTCTACTGGTGGTGATGATGATCATTCGCCCTGAAGGCCTGTGGCCGTCATCGCGCCCCAAATTGGAAAACCAATTCCTCGAAGCAAACAATTCACCCCAACCATCTGGTGAATTAGGGGAAAAGGCTGGTTAGCAATGACAAATATTCTTGAAACACATCGCGTGTCAAAATACTTCGGCGGCTTAACCGCGGTCGATGGGGTTGATTTGCAGGTTCCTGAAAAGAACATCACCAGCATTATTGGTCCAAACGGCGCCGGCAAGACAACTTTTTTCAACTGTGTGTCGGGTTTTTATAATCCTGAAGAGGGTGACATTATCTTCATGGGCAAACCTATCCAGGGATTGCCCACCAATGAAATTGCCCGGCGGCATATATCCCGCACTTATCAGAATATTCGCCTGTTTGGCAACATGACTGCCCTGGAAAATATCCTGGTTGGCGAACATCCCCGCATGCGTTCGAACTGGATGGAAGCCATTGTGGGGACGCCGCGTTTCCGCAATGATGAGAAGAACAGCCTGGCAGAAGCCATGCGCCTGTTGAAATTTGTTGGACTGGAAGGCCTGGGCGACAGCCTGGCGCGCAACCTGCCTTATGGGGCGCAGCGCCGGTTGGAAATTGCCCGCGCCCTGGGAAACGGCCCCAAATTGCTGCTGTTGGATGAACCGACGGCAGGTATGAATCCGCAGGAAACGGAAGAAATGACCCTGTTCATCCGCAGCCTGCGCGATCAACTGGGCATCACCATCGTTCTGATTGAGCATGATATGCAGGTGGTGATGGGAATATCAGATCAAATCGCTGTGTTGGATTATGGCAAAAAGATTGCCGAAGGCACACCGGCTGATATCCAATCCAATCAGCGGGTAATCGAAGCCTATCTTGGCCCTGGCGCCGATAAACTTTCAGAAAAATTTAGACGGAAGAAGAAATCCCATGAGCCACAAAATGCTTGAAGTTCAAGACATCCATGTTTACTACGGAGCCATTCACGCTCTAAAAGGGATCAGCTTTTATCTTGAAGAAGGCGAGATTGTAGCTCTGATTGGCGCAAATGGCGCCGGGAAAAGCACTTCCCTGAATACCATATCCGGCCTGCTGCGGCCGCAGCCGGGAACCATCAAGTTCCAGGATGAGGATATTACCCTGACGCCGCCGGCGAAGATTGTGCGCAAAGGGATTATCCATGTGCCGGAAGGTCGAAAGATTTTCCCCAAACTTAGCGTGTGGGAAAACCTGGAGATTGGCGCCTATTCCCGGGATGATCGGGATGGAATCGAAAAAGATTACGAAAAAGTATTCGATTTATTCCCGCGCCTGCGTGAAAGAAAAAGTCAGTTGGGTGGAACACTTTCGGGCGGTGAACAGCAAATGCTGGCGATCGGCCGGGGATTGATGGCGCGCCCCAAGCTGCTGCTGCTGGATGAACCGTCAATGGGCCTGGCGCCCATCCTGGTTGAACAAATTTTTGAGATTATCCAGGATATCAATTCACAGGGCACCAGCATTTTGCTGGTTGAGCAGAATGCCCAGATGGCGCTTTCCATTGCCGACCGCGGTTATGTGCTGGAGACAGGCAAAGTGGCCATGGAAGATGCCGCTGACCGGCTGCTGGTTGACCCCAAAGTGATCAAAGCTTATCTTGGCGGTCATTAGTTCCCCTGACCGGCACTGGAACGATATAAAAATAAATAGGCGGCCCAATTGGCCGCCATTTATTTTTACAAAAAGTACCCCGCCATGCCGTGTGCAGCTAAGTTTTGAACCTGCTTTCGCAGGATCGGCCCCCACCCAACGGCTTCGCCTTGGCTCAGGCCTATCGCGTTACCGTTATATGTGATAGGGGCACATTTTTTATAAGTGTTGGCCCAAAACCTGTTTGCAGCACCACGAACACAGCAGGGCGCTTTTCTTATACCATGAATCAAAAACTATGCCTAGTGTTGTCAAGCTCTGGAGAGACGATCTTAACAATTGTGTCCGACATGTTTTATAAATGATACTGACAGATTTGACAAAACCCTATACAATAGGTGAAATTGCTTTCCAAGGAAAAATATGCCATGTATTCGCTCTTTCATTGCTGTGCCGCTTGACCGGCAGCTTCTGCAACAAATTGCCAATATTTCACAAATGCTCAAGGAGTCTGTGCGCGGCGGCGGGGTGAGCTGGGTTCAACCAGCTTCCATTCATCTCACCTTGAAGTTCCTGGGAGAAATTCAACCGGGCAAAGCAACCGAAATCAAACAGGTTTTGCAGACCCTAGTGCCGAAGTTTGAGCAGTTTGAGTTGACCGCAGCCGGACTGGGATGTTTTCCAAATATAAATCGACCGCGCGTGGTGTGGGTTGGATTGCAAGCGCCTGCCGAGTTGGAACAATTGCAGAACAGCATTGAAGATGCCTGTGTTGAGCTGGGATTTGAACGCGAACAGCGGAAATTCTCTCCTCATTTGACGCTCGCAAGGGTGAAACCCTTTGCCCGGCAGGAAGATGTTATTTGTTTGCAGCAGGCGTTGTCACGAATACCGGCGCTCAAACTTGGCTGCTCACATGCCAGAGAAGTAATCTTGTTCAAAAGCGACCTGCAACCCACTGGCGCTGTTTATACACCCTTGGTCAGTGTACAATTGAAAGAAAAATGAGGAAGGTGGAAACTGAATACTAACGAAATTGCACATCAATTAATTGACATTCTCGAAGAGAAAAAGGGGGAGAAGATCGTTTTGCTGGATCTTCAGGGGATTGTAAATTTTACTGACTATTTCATTATTTGCAATGGAACCAGCGACCGCATGCTGCAAAGCCTGGCTGATGCTGTGCTTGAAGGCGCGCGCACAAAGCTGAAGATTCACGGCAGAATTCAAGGATCACCTGACGGCGGATGGGTGGTGGTGGATATGGGCGATGTGGTTATTCACCTATTTTCGCCCGACCAGCGTGATTTTTATAAACTGGAAGAACTCTGGCAGGCTGGAAAAGTGGTGCTGCGCCTGCAATAAAAAAATCACAACCCCATCTTTATCTTGAAAGACGGGGTTGTTTTTTTGTTCTTGCCAGTTAGTTATAGTTAGTTATTGTTTCAAAAGAGCAAGTACTTCGCGGCTGTGGTCGGCGGGTTTCACATTTTCAAACACCTTCTCAATCACGCCTTCCGCATTTATGAGAAACGTGGTGCGGAAAATGCCATCATACTCGCGCCCCATGAACTTCTTTCTACCCCACACACCAAAAAGGTCGGCTACTGTGTGGTTTTCGTCTGACAACAGGGTGAAAGGCAGGTCGTGCGTTGATTTGAATTTTTGATGTGATTTGCACGAATCGGGGCTGACGCCGAGGATGGTTACACCGGCATCCATATATTCCTTAAAATCATCACGGAAGTGCAGCGCTTCCAAAGTGCAGCCTTCGGTGTTGTCTTTGGGGTAGAAATAAAGCAGCACGGTTTTTCCGCGATAGTCAGACAGGTTGTGCAAAACGCCGGCTTCGTCAGGAAGGCTGAATTCAGGCGCGGGGGTTTTCTCTTGTAACGGCATATTTACCTCCTGAATATAATAAGTCTATTATTCAGTACAATCTTTTACAATGTTCCCCATGTTGGTCACATCATAACCGGGCATGGCTGCCACAGCTTTTCGAAAATCAGCGTCATGCATCAAATCAAAAAGCGGGTCCAGCAATCTGCTCTGTAAATGCTCGCATGGAATCACAAGGTCATAACGTTCCTGGAACAGGGGAATGAAATCAAGGTCAAGCGCTCGGGCGGCGGCGGTTACACCCAGACCGCAATCGGCGCGTTCGGATGCAACTGCAGCGGCTACTGCCAGATGTGTGTATTCTTCCAGTTCATAACCGGCAATGGCATCTGGTGAAATGCCCAGATTTTGCAAGTGATAATCCAAAAGAACGCGGGTGCCCGCGCCGCGCTGGCGGTTTATGAAACGGATGCCGGGTTGCGTCAAATCGGCAATTGAGCGAATGTTTTTGGGATTGCCTTTGCGAACCATCAAACCCTGTTCACGTCCCGCCCAGGTGACCAGGCGCACGGGGATATCCGGCAGGTACTGCGCAATGGCTGAAAGGTTATACTCACCGGTGACGGGGTCCAACAGGTGCGAACCGGCAAAGTGAGCTTCACCACGGCGCAGCGCCACCAGCCCGCCCTGGCTGCCGACATTGGCTGAAACCAGGCGCCGTCCTCTTTCCATAATGTACTGCGCCAGCAGGTCAAGAGTCATGTCGTGCGAACCGATGACAAAAATGGTGTCGTCCAGTTCGGCGGGATTGCGGTAAAGGCGTATGTTTACCTCGGCTCCAGCCTCCAGGCCCTGCACTCCACTGGGAATTACAGCAATCCCATCAGCCCGGACTAGCGAAGTGATCATGCCGGCGCCGCGCGAAAGCGGAGCTGCCAGCATGCGGTTGCCGACCCGCCCCACCACCACGCGCATGTAATCATCATCGCCGGCTGGCGAGGTGACTTTGCGGGTGAGGGTGGCGTGTACTTTGCCGGGTCGTTCAGGCTGGCGTCCCTGCCAGAGCGCCAACAACGGTTCAACGAAAATCTCACCGGTGAGGGCGGCAGAAACCGGGTAACCCGGGATGCCAATGATGGGGGTTTGATGCGATTCAGCTTTCTTTTGGGAATGTTCGATCATTCCCAGGATGACCGGGTGGCCGGGACGCACGGCGACGCCGTGCACCAGCAGATCTCCCAGTTTTTCAACCACGTGCGAGGTAAAATCTTCGGATCCGGCTGATGAACCAGCGTTGACCAACACCAGGTCAAATTCGTCAGCAGCCTGCTGCACGTGTTCGCAGATGAGTTCAAAATTGTCGGGTGTAATGGGAAAACGAGTCGGCTCGCCGCCCCATTCAAGTATTTGCGCAGCCAGAACCAACGAGTTGTATTCAATGATGTCGCCGCGTTGAATTTCACTGCCAATGGAGATCAATTCAGTGCCGGTGGGAAGAATGGCAACGCGCGGTTTGCGGCTTAGTTTCACCTGTGTGTGGCCGCTGGCGGCAATGGCGCCCAGGTCGGCTGGGCGCAGGCGGTGACCCGAAGGCAGCACCAGTTGCGTGGCAACAATGTCTTCACCCAGTGGGCGAACATTTTTCCACGGTGTCAGCGCGGCTCTAAGCCGAATGGCATGCGGTTTACGCGGGTTTTCAGCGGGAGAACCGCTTTCATCAAGCGGTTCCACCACCTCAATTGGCGCTACCGCGTTTGCCCAGGCGGGCAGCGGGTCGCCGGTGTCAACATATTCAGTTTGTGATCCATATTGCAGTGTAACCGGCCGGGTGGGCATGGCGTGGTTGGTCTCTTCTGCCAGCAATGCAAAACCATCCATACCAGAAGCGTGATAATGCGGTGAAGAGATTTTTGCCCAGATCGGTTCAGCCAGAATACGGCCGATCACATTTTCGTTTAATTCGCAGGTTTCAAAGCCCAGTCTTTTCCATAATCCGGCTTGCTGCAATGCCTGATGAAAAGCTTCTTTGGCCTGTTGAAGTGGAATGTCGTGAAGGTAAACGCTCATCATAGTTCTTTGATGTGGAGTATCTTTTTAACCTTACTTATTGAGCCGGGGTTAGCGCCTGATCGCCGGCTGTGGTGGGTTGCATGGCCGGATCCAGCGTGGGCTGGGCAAGCGCCGGGTCAACAGTGGGCTGTGTTATCGGTTGTTCAACAGCGCCTTCAGCGCTGGTTGCAGCGCCGGGGTCGGTGACCGTGGCGGGTGCAGCGGGCATAACATCCGGTTTCCAGGGCAGGTAGGTAATAAAATCTTCCAGGGTCAATGTTTTGGTAATTTCGTAACGCGGCATGTAATATAACGATGCCCAGCGTTCGTGGTCGCTGGTTTTGCCAATGCCCACTGCGCTGGTGTAACCCCAGCGGGAGACACGGTCAGCAATTTCTCCGTTAAAGCCGTTTCCGGGGTAGGCAAAAGAAGTTACTGGAACTTCCAGCGCCTTTTCAAGCGCCAGGCGTGAACCGGAGATTTCATCAGACCATCTTTTAACATTTTCGGCTTTGGTTAAATCAACACCGGTCATGCCTTTACTGCCCACTTCCCAACCGGCGGCAACCATCTCTTTAACCTGGGCACTACTGAGGGCGCCTTTGCCGTCCAATTGACTGGAAACCAGGTAGAGCACTCCGGAGAATCCCATTTCTTTCATGATGGGGAATGCTTTTGTGTAAAGACCGGATGTGTTGCCGTCAAATGTGATGACCACCGGGCGGGGAGGCAAATTACCTCCGTTAACCAGGATCTGCGATACCAGTGAAACCGGGATGCTGGTGTAGCCCGCTTGTTTCAACACTTCCATTTGTTGGCGAAAAACCGCCGGGTCGAGATTGAGGGGGCTTTCATTCTGGTAATAGATATTGTCTTCCAGCCCGGCAGCGATGTGCGTGTAGAGTAAAATCGGCACTTTGGCGCTTCCAGCCGGGTAGGCTGCCCAGGCTTCGGTGGGAGTGGGGCTGGGGAGCGGGGTCACGGTTACCGTGGCAGTGGGTTCAGGGGTGCTGGTGGGTTCCTCAGTGGGTGGAGGAGTGTAGGCAGCGGTCAGTTGGGCTCCAACTGTCTGGGCTGCCTGGGTGTAAACCATGTTTGTGTCAATTTCAGGTTCTTTGGGGCCGCACCCGGCCACCAGTGCCAAGAGGAAAACTACAATTAGGAACATCCAAATTTTTTTCATATCTTCTCACTCTCCTGATGAATTACGCTAAACTATCCCCTGATATTTCGGCGTAAAAAATTCTTATTGTTGAGATATTTCACCCTGGATTGACGCAGGGGGCGAGGCAAATGTAATTTTACTTGATAATGCGGTGTTTCCGGGGCGATCTAATCTTATTGTAGTAAAAAGACCTGTACCATTTGATTGGTTTCCAACCCGTTGGCGGCAGAGGGGATGCGCAGCAAACCATCAGCTTTTGCCAGTGTAAATATCAGGTTGCTTTTGTAGAAAATGGGCTCGGCAATCCATCCATCCTGACCATCTTCCAACAGGCGCACGGGTATCCAATCTTCGCGTCCTGCCTGGGAGGAAAGATTAATTGACAGGCGAGCCTGGATATACGGCCGCAGATTGGGTTCTTTCATTCCCAACAGGTGTTGAATCAGGGGGGGGATGAAAAGCCCGGCAATGACCAGAGCGCTGACCGGGTTTCCCGGCAGGCCAATGATGGGTTTCTGATCGCACACAGCCAGGATGGTTGGTTTTCCGGGACGAACATTAACGCCGTGCACCAGCACCCCGGGTGTGCCCATTTCCTGAATCACATCGGCGGTCAGGTCGCGAACACTGGCAGAAGAACCGGCGGTAATCACCACCGCGTCGTGGTCTTGCATGGCTTTTTTTACGGCGGCAGAGAGTTGCTCGCGGTTGTCTGCCACGATGCCGCAGTTGACTGCAATACCGCCCAAGCGATGGATCAGGCTGCCGAGGGTGTAACTGTTGATGTCACGAACCTGGCCGGGCAGGGGAGTTTGATGGGGTTGCACCACCTCATCGCCGCTTGAAATGATGGCGATGCGGGGTGGAGCGGCTACTTGAATTTCTTGTATTCCCAATGCACACAGACCGCCGATATGCGCCGCGTTCAGCCGTACGCCGGCCGGGACGACTATTTCTGTTTCCTGGACATCTTCGCCGCGCTGGACGATGTTTTCTCCCACACCGCAGGCTTTAAGAATTTCCACCTCACCGGGGCGGGCAATTTGCGTATCTTCCAGCATGATGACGGCGTCGGCTCCATCCGGCAGCATACCGCCGGTGTGGATGTGGGCGCATTCTTCCCGCTTAAGTGAAAAAGCTGGCGAACTGCCCATAGGCACTTCACCGATGATTTCCAGGTAGGCGGGCAGGCTCTCGCTGGCGCCAAAGGAATCGGCGGCGCGCAGGGCATAGCCATCAACCGTGCTGCGTGAGAATGCCGGCAGCGCTTCGGGTGAATGGATATCCGCAGCGGTAACCCGGGAAACCGCTGTTTGCACCGCGACCAGCTCTGAGGCGGGTGCAGTGGACGGAAGGTTATCCAGAAATTTCTGTAAAGCCTCACCGGGAGGTAGTAATTGAAGGAATTCAGGCATTGATAACTCTCTTGTGTCTGGTATTTGAGATATTCTACATGACGTGGCCGGTTTGCACAATTCAATTCTTCATGTTAAACTTACCTGTTATGAAAATTGGACTATTGATGTTTTCGCTTATGCTGCAATTCTCTGTTTGGTCAGGCAGGCTGCCTGTCATGGCGCAGGCTGACCAACCGGAGATCATTTCGCCTGCCCCGGGTGCGGCTTTGCAAGGCGCCGTCTCCATTATTGGCACAACCGATATTCACAATTTTTTATTTTATGAGGTTGCCTTTGCGTATGATGACGGGGAAGAACCAGGCTGGTTTGAATTGAAATCTTCCCAAAAAATGATCCGGGGCGGCGAACTGGCTGCCTGGGATACTACCACCATCGCTGATGGAGCCTATATGTTGAGGCTGCGCGTGTACCTGGAAGATGGCGACACGAAAGATGTGGTTGTCAGGGGGTTGCGCGTGCGTAACTATTCAACCGTTGAAACCAACACGCCACAGCCGGCGGTCACCAGTGAGGCCACCTCGGCGCCGGGCGCAACCAGCATTGCTCCACAAAGAACGCTCGTTCCATCGGTTGTTTCCTCCAACCCCGCGCAGATCACACCCGGTCAGGTCACACGTTTCCTGGCCGGGGGGGCGTTGTTGGCGGTGGTTGGCTTTGCGTGCATGGGACTTTTTTGGGCTATGCGCTACTCACAAAAAAGGGGATGAGGAATCTTATCGTGTTTATTAAACGCTTACTGGGGATTGAAAAACAATTCGATTCAGAAACGCAACGCGTGATGATCGTGGGGCTGGGAAATCCCGGCCGGGAATACCGTGAAAACCGCCACAATGTGGGTTTCATGGTCATTGACGCGCTGGCTGAGAAATTTGGTATCACACCTGGCAAGGTGAAATCCAAAGCCATACTGGGCGAAGGCAGAGTTGGCGAGGTGCGCGTTGTGCTGGTGAAGCCACAAACCTTCATGAATCTTTCCGGCCAGGCGGTGGCTTCGCTGGTGAAGTTTTACAAGATTCCCCTGGATCGTATCCTGGTGATTCACGATGACCTGGACTTGCCGCTGGGAAGCATGCGTCTGCGCCCGGGCGGCGGGTCAGGCGGTCAAAAAGGAATCGCTTCGATTATTGAACGTTTGGGCACGCAGGAATTTCCCCGAATGCGTGTAGGCATTGGAAGGCCGCCGGGTAGGATGGATCCTGCCGATTATGTGCTGCAGAACTTTTCAAAGCAGGACAAAGACGAACTGACTTTCCTGTTTCAGCGCGCAGTGGATGCCGTGGAGGTCTTCATGCGCTCTGATTTGCAGACAGCCATGAACCAGTTCAACGGCGGATCGAATGGTGGAGACAAGGCGTGATATCTGTTTTTCAGTCGCTGCCGGCCTATCAACAAATTAGCCGGTCAGTGCAGGATGGAGTTACCAAAACAGGGCTGGGGTTGATGCGCTCAGCCCGTTTGCCGCTTCTGGCAGCCTTGCATCATGATTTGCAGCGGCCGGTGTTGTTGTTGACCAACCGTTCAGATCGGGCGCTTGCCCTGGCCGATGAATTGCCGTTCTGGTCGCCGTCGATATTGCGCCAGATTTTTCCTGCTCCCAATCCGCTGTTTTATGAAATTGCCGCCTGGGCATCAACCACGCGGCGCGACCGTTTGCAGGCGCTTGCCATGCTGGCGGCGTATCATTTGCCGGGTATCCCCCGCCCGGTTCAACCTCCAGTGATTGTTGCTCCGCTGCGCGCAGTGATGACGCGCACACTGCCCCGCAGGGACTTTTTGCTTTCATCCAAGCTGATCAAAGTGGGACAAACCCTGACCATTGAAAGCCTGATCCGTTCATGGGTTGATATTGGCTATCGGGCTGTAGACACGGTGTTGGAAGCCGGTCAATTTTCCCGGCGCGGAGGAATCCTGGATATCTGGACTCCGGCTGAATCAGCGCCGCTGCGGCTGGACTTTTTTGGGGATGAATTGGAAACCCTGCGCCGATTTGACCCTGCCAGCCAGCGCACCCTGGAAAAACTGGACCAATTGTGGATTACCCCGGCGCGCGAGGTGCTGCCCGGAAAAGCTCACGGCGTTATTCCAGACGGACAGGAAGTGGAGGATTTTTCACTGCCCCTGGTGCACAGCATTCCGACCAGCCTGTTAGATTACTTACCCGGGAATACGCTGGTGATCCTCGACGACCTGGATGCGTTGAGCATGGTTGCCAGCGATGTGGAAGAGCGGGCAGTTCGCACCCGCTCGGAAGCAATCGAAGAAGGGCTTCTGGCTGAAGGTTTCCCGGTGCCCTATGTGACCTGGTCTGAAATCTTGGACAGGCTGGATGATTTTCAATGGCTCGATTTTGGTCGATTGACGCCGCCGGGTGATTCAGAAATTGCCCGCGTTTTTATTCCCGGAGAACGGTTCGCCGGGCGTTTGAAACCGCTGCTTGAATCAGTTGCCGATGGAGCCAAACAGGGCGATTCATTTGTCCTGGTATCGCGCCAGGCTCCGCGCCTGCAAGAGTTGTGGCGGGATCAGCAGGGGAATGATCGCTTGGAACTGGAACCACAGTTTCTTGAGAGTAGTTTGAGTGAAGGCTGGAATATCACGGTTGACCAGGCTAAACAATTTCATTTGCTTACTGACAGCGAAATTTTTGGCTGGGAGCGACCCCGCCCGCGCCAGCAACAGCGCGCCGCGGCTATGGCGCCGGAAGCCAGTTATGCCGACCTCAAACCCGGCGACTGGGTGGTGCATATCGAGTATGGTATCGGCCAATTCACCGGGTTGGTGACGCGCGTTGTGGAAGGTAATGAGCGCGAATTTTTGCAAATTGAATATGACGCTGGCGATGTGCTGTTTGTGCCGGTGCACCAGGCTGACCGGCTGACGCGCTATGTGGGCACTGATAACACCCCGCCGCACCCCACGCGCCTGGGCACATCCGAATGGTCGGGCGCCAAGCAGCGCGCACGTGAAGCCGTGATGGAAGTGGCTCACGAATTGCTTGAATTGTATGCCCAACGGCAGGTGGTGGAAGGTCATGCGTTCTTAAAAGACCAGGCCTGGCAGCAGGAATTGGAAGCTAGTTTTCCTTATGTGGAAACTGCGGATCAAAAGCGCGCCATTGAAGATGTGAAGCGCGACATGGAAAATAAGCGCCCCATGGACCGCCTGTTGTGCGGTGATGTGGGTTATGGAAAAACCGAAGTGGCCTTGCGCGCAGCCTTTAAAGCCGTGATGGATGGCAAACAGGTGGGCGTGCTGGTTCCGACCACGGTTCTGGCGCAGCAGCATTTTGAAACTTTCCGCCAGCGGTTGTCGGCCTACCCGGTGACGGTGGAGATGCTTTCCCGTTTTCGCACGCCGCGCGAGCAGGACCAGATTCTGAAGCGCGTCAATTCGGGCGATGTGGACATTCTCATAGGCACGCACCGTTTGGTTCAACGCGATGTGGTGTTTAAAGACCTGGGATTGGTGATTATTGATGAGGAGCAGCGCTTTGGCGTGACGCATAAAGAGTTTATGAAGCGTTTGCGTACCGAAGTGGATGTGTTAACTTTAACGGCAACCCCCATCCCGCGCACGCTGTACATGGCGTTGACCGGTGTGCGCGACATTTCCACCATCAACACCCCGCCTGAAGAACGCCTGCCCATTGTGACGCACATTGGCCCCTATTCGCCCAAATTGGTGCGCCAGGCAATTTTGCGTGAACTGGAGCGCGGCGGGCAGGTGTTTTTTGTGCACAACCGCGTGCAAACCATCTATGCCATGCAAATGCACCTCAACCGCCTGGTGCCGGAAGCGCGCGTGGGTGTGGCGCACGGTCAACTGCCCGAGGGAGAATTGTCCAAAGTGATGCAGGCTTTCAGCCAGGGCGAAATCGACATTCTTTTGTGCACTTCCATTATTGAGTCCGGCCTGGATATTCCCAATGCCAACACGCTCATCGTTGACCGCGGCGACACTTTTGGTCTGGCGCAGTTGTACCAGTTGCGCGGCAGGGTGGGGCGGGGCGCCCAGCGCGCCTATGCCTATTTCTTCCGGCACAAACGCCGTTCGCCAACACCTGAAGGACAGGAACGCCTGGAAGTGATTGCAGAAAACACACAACTGGGTTCGGGTTACTCCATTGCCATGCGCGACCTGGAAATGCGCGGCGCAGGAGAACTGCTGGGAACGCGCCAGCATGGAACCATCGCTGCGGTGGGTTTTCATTTATACACCCGTTTGCTGGCGCAGGCGGTGCGCGACCTGCGGCGCGTGCAGGGGCTGCCGCAGGCGGACGGCAGGGTGTTGGTGCGCGAGCTGGCCATCAACCCGGTGACGGTTGATCTGTCGCTGCCGGTGGGCATTCCCATTTTCTATGTTGCCGACCAGGATATGCGCTTGAGCCTGTACCGCAGGATTGCCGATTTGAGCGCGGAGGATGAAATTGACGCATTAATGGACGAGTTCAATGACCGCTTTGGACCGGTGCCAGATGCGGTGAGAAACCTGTTCTATCAAATGCACATCAAACTGCTGGCTGAGAAAATTGGCCTGTCGTCGGTGACCATGGAAGGCGACCAGTTAGTTTTGCGCTACCCGCCGCTGCCCGAAGGGGTGACCTCACGCAACTTGCCTGAGATTGGCGAGGGCGCCCGCGCCGGAAAAAATGCTTACTGGCTGGCTGTTGCCGGTGAAGAGGATTGGCAAAAGCGACTGATTCGGTTGCTGCAAGCCATGTTGAAAAAAGTGTGAAAGAATAAGGAAAAAGCAGCTTGTCATTGATTTGTTCCGGGTTTAGGATTAGATGAGATGGCAACTGATTATTCGCCTGGTTAAAAATTGGGGAGGATGGAAATGACTGAAGACCGATTGTTTTGTCAATATTGTGGGGCTCAAATTCAACCGGGTTTTAAGTTTTGTGAAAAATGCGGCAGTCCAGTGGATGCCGATTCAGCAGCAAGCGCAGAAACTACACCTGCTGCACCTTCCACCGTCGCTGCCTCCTCATCTTCTTCCGTGCCGGACGGTTTGAATACAGCCTATTCGAAACCAGCCGGCAAGAAATTTACCTGGGTTATTCCGATTGTGGGTGTGGGGTGTTTGGTCATGCTGTGCATTGCCGCCTTTATTGTGGGAGGAATCTTGATGTATTCCAGCAATGAGTTGGCGGAAGTTTCGCCTGTAGAAGATCAAATAGAAATTTCAGAACCAATGGAAAGTGAAGAGCTGGTATTGGAAGATGAACAACCTGAAGTTCTGACCGATACTTCAGAAACTGCGCCTGATTCCATCAGCACCGCACCTGCAACTGAGGCGGAACCCCTCCCCACGCAAACACAGGAACCAGCGTTCATTGAAGACACCTCTGCTGCAACAGAAGATATTTTGCTGGACTATTCCGATCAATGGCAGGTTGAGGATACCGATCAATACCGCACCGACATTTCTCAGCGCGGTGACTGGGCGATTGGCGTAAAACAAGATGCTTTAAGCGCGGCGGTTATTCCGCCGGGGCAGGCAACTGGCCGCAGTGGGAACGTGCTCATTACCATGGATGTTTCGACCGGCGCAGCCGATCAAATTGCCGGAGTGCGCTGCCAGGTTCAGGATGAGAGGAATTATTACCAGGTTTCATTCAAAAACAATCAATTTGCCGTTGGCAGGGTGGTTGACGGCGTGCTGACCCCTTTGACCGAACCGTATTGGAAAGACAGCCAGTTTATGGAACCTGACGGGATGACAGGCGGAGCAAATGTGACGGTGACCTGCCAGGGCAGCAGCATTGGAGTCTCCATTGAAGGCATGGGTGAGATACCCCTGGTCAGTGACCCGGATGATCGCTTTCAGAAAGGGCAAATTGCGTTGTTTGCCGCCCCGGCCGAGAAAATGACCGATGAATTTTTCAGCTTCGCGATATTTAATAATCTGACCATTGAAATCCTTCCATAATCCATTCTGAAAAAAATAACACAAAAGTTCTATCATAGCCTGTTATAATGGGTTGTGATGGAACCATTATTTCACATTTAAGGTAACTGAGATCATGAACCGCTTATACTTTGTGCGCCATGGCGAAAACACAGCCAACATCACCGGGGAATTTTCACACAGAATCCTGGATTATTCACTCACGGATAAGGGAGTTCTTCAGGCTGAACAAACCGCAGAATTTTTTACCGACAGGCAAATTGATGAAATTTACGCCTCTCCACTGAAGCGCGCCCGGGAAACCGCTGGGATTATCAGCGAGAAACTGCGGCTGCCGGTCACCATCATGGAGAATTTTCGCGAGATGAACATTGGCGATCTGGACGGGAAAAAAGGCGAGGATCTGTGGTTGTTTCACAATCAAATTGTGCGCCGCTGGTTGTCTGGCGAGCCGGAGGTGGCCTTCCTAGGTGGAGAAAACTATGTGTTGATGTCACAACGTTTCCTGGGGGGTTTAACACAAATCCTTTCCGGTAAAGACAACAAAAGAATTATCGTGGTCGGTCATGCCGGAATTTTCAACTGTACCATCCCAGATTATTGCCGGAATATCGATATCCAGACCATCTTTTCTGCACAGAACAACAACTGTTCCATTACAACCATGAATATTGAGATAATCAATGACTCGGTTCAAGCCGACTTGGTGCAGTGGGCTTACTCTGGTCATCTCAAAGGGCAGGCCGCCGAGTTTGTACCCCCCATTCCGCAGCCAAAAGATCAAGAGAAACAAGACGCCATGAAACTGTGGCGGGAAGAAGTGAATGGTTCAGAAGCCTAGTTTGTGGATTGACGTTTGAAAGGTAATTGCATGGAGTTTAAACTGAACGCCCCCTTCCAACCCACCGGCGATCAGCCGGAAGCCATTCGGCAACTGGTTGATGGAATTCAAAACGGCATGCGCAACCAGGTTCTGCTGGGCGCCACCGGCACCGGCAAAACTTTCACGATTGCCAATGTGATCACCAAATTGCAACAACCCGCCCTGATTATGGCGCACAACAAAACGCTGGCAGCCCAGTTATATGCCGAGTTTAAAGAATTCTTCCCTGAAAATTCGGTGGAATACTTTGTGTCGTATTACGATTATTACCAGCCGGAAGCATACGTTCCACAGCGCGACCTGTATATTGAAAAAGAAACCGACATTAATGAAGAGATCGACCGTTTGCGGCTGGCAGCCACCACGGCGCTCATGTCGCGGCGCGATGTGATCATTGTAGCCTCCGTCTCCTGTATTTACGGCCTGGGGAACCCCGAAGCATACGGCAAAGTAGTGATCAGCATGGATGTGGGCAGCATTTACCGGCGCAATGCCCTGCTGCGCCAACTGGTTGAGAGCCACTACCAGCGCAATGACATGGAACTGCGGCCGGGCACCTTTAGGGTGCGCGGTGATGTGCTGGAAGTGTTCCCGGCTTATGAAGAGAAAGCAGCCTACCGGGTGTCTTTCTTTGGTGATGAGGTCGAGAAACTGACTTCTTTCAGCCCGCTGACGGGTGAAATCTTCGACAACCCCGCTCATCTCGACCTTTACCCTGCCAAGCACTATATCACTGAAGAAGACCGCATGAAGAAGGCCATTGTGGATATTGAAGAAGAACTGGAGCAACAGTTAGCCTACTTCAAAGCCAATGAGAAATTCCTGGAAGCGCAGCGCATTGAACAGCGCACGCGCTATGACCTGGAGATGATGCGCGAAGTGGGTTACTGCTCTGGCATCGAAAACTATTCGCGCCATCTCGATCAACGCCCGGCGGGCTCGGCGCCGTGGACTCTGATGGAATATCTTCCCTCTGA
Organism: uncultured Anaerolineaceae bacterium; assembly: GCA_964580315.1. GTDB lineage: Bacteria > Chloroflexota > Anaerolineae > Anaerolineales > Anaerolineaceae > CAZOKH01. The sequence continues at coordinate 56,113 of CAZOKH010000001.1, forward strand.
CTATTTGCTCATCCTGGACGAATCGCACATGACCGTGCCGCAAATTCGCGGTATGTATCACGGCGACCTTTCTCGCAAGCAAACCCTGGTGAATTTCGGCTTCCGGCTGCCTTCAGCGGTGGACAATCGTCCGCTGACTTTTGAAGAGTTTGAAAAACGCATGGGAACCACGATATATACATCAGCAACACCCGGGCCGTATGAACTGCAAAAAGCTGATCGGGTGGTGGACCAGGTGATTCGTCCCACCGGCCTGTTGGACCCAGAAATTGAAGTGCGTCCTACCGAACACCAGGTGGACGACCTGGTGAATGAACTGCGCAAACGCATTGAAGCAGGTGAACGCACACTGGTTACCACCTTGACCAAGCGCATGTCTGAAGACCTGTCGGAATACCTGATGGAACTGGGAATCAAGGTACATTACCTGCATTCAGAAGTGGAGACGCTGGAACGCATTGGCATTTTGCGCGATTTGCGCCGGGGTATCTTTGATGTGATTGTAGGCATCAACCTGCTGCGCGAAGGCCTGGATTTGCCAGAGGTTTCACTGGTGGCCATTTTGGATGCTGACAAGGAAGGGTTCTTACGCTCAGACCGGGCATTGATTCAGACCGTGGGACGGGCAGCGCGCAACGTGCACGGCAAAGTGATCATGTACGGCGACAGAATCACCGATTCGATGGCCAAAGCCATCAGCGAAACCAACCGCCGCCGTGCCAAGCAAATGGCTTATAACCAGGAACACGGCATTGAGCCTGCCACGATTGTGAAAGAAATCTATGATTTGACCGCACGCCTGGGATCGGCAGCCGACCGGGCTGTTGCAGAAGAAATCGCCGATTACCGCACCAGCCGGGAATGGCGCGGCAAGCAGGGTGAGGAATTGAAACGCATTATTGGCGAACTGGAAAGCCAGATGAAACAGGCCGCCCGCGACCTGGAATTTGAACGAGCAGCAGCCCTGCGCGATCAGATATTTGACATGCGCGCCATGCTGGCAGAGGAATCAGACATTCCACCCTGGAAGCGCGCCAAGCTGCTGGCCGGTGAAATTTAGTATTCTCAAAAGAAATCAGACATCAAACGCCACAGTGAAATGATCGAATTCTCCTGTGGCGTTTTCAAATGAGAAATCAACGCTGGTGACGGCTGCTGCGGCGGGCCCGCGGTGCAGGTATTTCAGCAGCATCTCCAGGTCTTCCCGTTTCCCTTCGGCATTCACTTCCACCTGGTCATAATTGACATTGCGCACCCAGCCGGTCAAGCGCAGGGCGTGGGCTTTGTCCATTACAAAGTAACGGAAACCCACTCCCTGCACCCTGCCGTCAATGAGAGCATGCAGACGTTCGATATTTTCTTCACTCATAATGACACCTACTTCTGGTGGGACTGTTTGAATTTTGGCTTAAAGAGGAGAGATAGAAATGCGGGGAAAATGACAATGGCAAGCAATAATACGTAAGGAGCCAGGCTGTTCCAGGCGGTCAATCCAATGTTTTCTGCCAGCGCCTGGTCGCGCCAGTCCAGTTCTACCTGGTGCAGTGAAACGCCCAGCGCCGCCAGGCTGCCCTGCTGGCAGTCCATGCCGTCCTGGTAAACCTGGATCAGGCGGCGGATGGATGGGTCGCCGTATTTCTGCGAAATGAAGCGGGTGAAAGATTCGGATTGCGCGTATGCCAGGAATGCCCCGGATGCATCGGTGGGAAAACCATAACACAACGATTCCATGCTGAGCAGACTGTTGGAAGTCACAGCTTGCTGCAGGGCGCGCTCGTAATCGGGATTGGGGTTAAGTTCAGCCTGAGAAGCCAGGCCTTCACTCAACCAGGTGGGAATGCGGTTGGCTTTTTCGCCGAGTAAATGCGCCATCAAAATATGCACCAGTTCGTGTGGAATCTGGCGTTCCAATTCAAGCTGCTGGTTGGCGCCTGCCGGGGCTGAGATGAGGATGACATTTTGGATCGGATCGGCGCTTCCTGCTGTCCACTGGTTGGAGATTTGTCCCAGTGTGAGGGCGTTTTGCAATTCAGCAGCTTCTTCATATACATACAAACGGATTTGATCGGGCGGTTGCACAGGCAGGATGGCCTGCGCTGCTTTGAGACCGTTTTGCGCCGCGTTGAGAATGGCTTGACCAGTTTGAGCGCTGCCATTTTGCCATTTGATCAGAAAGGGCGCTGATTCGAGAGTGTTCCAGGTATAGCGGTTGTCTTCGTAAATAAACTGGAAAGTTTCGCTTTCCACCTGCGAACCATCCTGGAGAATGGCAGTGAACCAGACATTGATGGCCGCAAAGGGGGGGAGATAGGTTTGGTGCAGGTCATACTGAAAAACTGCTTCGCCAAAGGCGTTTACGGGAACCACTTCCAGCCGGGTTTGCATGCCGTTTGCCTGCAGCGATAGAAGCAGTTCGTCAACCGGAAGGGATGATTGAATGGTGGTTTCGAAAACAGCCTGTTCTCCAAATTGATAGGTGATGCGCGTATTTGAGAAGGTTGGGGGAGGGTCTTGTTGAACTGGAGCAAGCGGTCCCAGCAGATTAAAAATTGCCAGTAGAGGAAGTATCCAGCGTGTCATTCGATATGCTGCCCCTGTCCAATCGTACCCCGATCAGTCCGTTTCGTCGTTGTCCTCAAAGAGTTCCTCTTCCTCTTCCTCATCGTCCACAAATAACCTGCTGTATTCCTCATCTTCGCTCTCGTCTTTTTCCCCCTCATCCAGGTCAACAATCAAATCGAGCATTTCATCGTCATCATCGGCGTTGATATCAAAGAGGCTGAATTCTTCAGAGCCGTCTGTAAATTCAAGGTTGCCCAGGGCTTCGTCCAGAAATTCAACTTCATCATCATCTTCGGCCTTATCCATCAGGGCTTCCAACACTTTGCGCACGTTCTTGCCGCCAATTTCAGATAATGCCCAGATGATGGAACGATACATTTCCTCTTCGATCTCGTCATCTCGCACCAGCATCTCCAGCAGAGTTTGACGGGCTGCAGAAATTTCCAGCCTGCCGGCTGCTTTCACGGCTTCCAGTTGAATTTCGTGGGATGGATGTTTTAACATGGGAATTACAGCATGAGACCAGCTTGAATCAGCCGATTGCCCCATGGCTAACAACGCGCTGGCAATCCAGGCTTCATCTTTGTGATGGTAAGCCTTTTCCACCAGCGGCGGGACTTCGGGACGGCAGGAAAAACCCAGCGCTTCCAAAGCCCGGCGCCGCACCAGTTCTGACGAGTCATTATGATAAGCATCCAGCAAATGATCTTCCAGGCGGGCGGCTTCTGATGAAGTGACCTTATCCAATTCTTTGAGGTAAACGAACATTCCCAGTGCTGAAGCAGCGGATGAACGCACTCTTTCATCCGAGTCGTTTTTCATTAAACGCACAAACTGTGGAATAAGGCGGTAATCTTCGCATTCTGAAAGCAGGTAAATGGCTCTAATGCGTAAATTCGGATCGTCATCGGTCAGTACAAAGCGCCCCACATCGTCAAAACTGACCAGGGTGTCGGTTTCAACCATGTCTTGCAGGCTTTCCAGCAGTTCCAACCGCCGTTCCATATTCACCTGGCTCCAGATTTTCTTCAATGCTGCCAGGTTTTCGCTGCTGATGTCTGAAAATTGGCGCAGTATGGCGGCTGGCAGCGGCGCGGCAGAATCCAATAGGGCAGTGATCACCTGCTGAAAACTGATGGGTTTGGGCTTGGCAGTGGGCATTTCAATTTCCTTACGTACTATTTCGGAAGCACAATCGGGTTGATGATGTCTTGCGTGGTGATGTAAACCATCAGAGCCATCATTAAGGCGAAACCAATCAGGTGTACCATGTTTTCATACTGCGCCGGAACTCTGCGTTTGATGATGATTTCGGGCAGGATGAACAGGATACGTCCGCCGTCCAATGGGGGAATGGGCATCAGGTTGGTGAGACCAATGGCTACGCTGATGATTCCCATAATCCACAGCGTATTTACCGCCGGCAAAGACTCGGCGCCGCTGCTGGCTGTGGATTCGATCTCTTCATCCATTTCACGCGCCTGGCTGTAGATATCATAAATGCCTTTGGGGCCTACCGGGCGGGCTTCTTCCATGCTGACCTGCCCGCGAATGAGCTGACCGGGAAGCTGCAGAAGCTGCACGGCCTGTTGGTAGGTGACGCGTGAAGCGATGGGAAATGCCTGCCAGAAGGTGATGGGCACCACTGGATTGGACATCATCACCCCCAGCGCGCCTTCACCCTGAGGCGGATTGAGGCGCGGTGTGGCGCGGCTTTCCAGTTCCTGTCCATCGCGCAGGTAAACGATGGTGATTTCTTTACCCAGGTTTTGTTTGACCAGGGCGGTTGCTTTTTCAACGCTGTCAACGGGCTGACCGTTGACAGAAACCAGGATGTCGTCCATCTCGATGCCGGCCAGTTCAGCCGGGGAACCCTCGTTGACGCCCACAATTTGCACTTTTTGCGGGTCAGGGGCGCCGGTTTGAATGAACACCAGGCTGAAGATGATGATGCCGGTAAGCAGGTTCATCAGCGGGCCGCCCACCAGTACCGCCAGGCGTGCATAGGGACTGGCGCCCCAGAAACCGCCCGGCACATCGGGGTCATTTTCGCCTTTCAGGCGCACAAAACCACCGACGGGAATCCAGTTGAGGGTGATTTCAGTACCGCCAAAGTCAAACATTTTCACCAGGCGGGGTGGATAGCCAAAGCCGAATTCTTCGACCTCGATTTTGAAAAGGTGCGCGGTGACAAAATGTCCCAGTTCGTGCAGGAAGATCAGCAGGCCGAACGCCAGGATGAATTCGAAAATATTGAGAAATAGGTTAGATGTGGCCATCGGTAATATTTATCTTTCTTGAATGATCCATTCAACCAGTAACCAGTTGCAGGCATTGTTGACTGCGTACTTTTTGTATTTATTATATCCTGTTTGACAATCCACCCAAAAATTTTGAGATTTTTCTAATAAAAATTTGAGATTCACCTTATGAAAACCAGGAGTGGAAATGAGAAGCATTTGAATGAAAAACGTTTCAGTAAACCTGCGGAAATTTTTTGGGGGGAAAGGTGAACGGGCGTGAATTATTCAACCAGATGCGCCGGACCGCCGGGTACAGCCATAATCACGTTCTGAACTGCATCATCGCGCATCAGCCGGTTGCGCACCTCGCCGGCATATTCGGAAAGCGTGATGACATGCACGTTGGAACCGGCGTCCAGCGTGAAGCAGGCGGGCAGCCCTTCGGCGCGCCAGGCTGAAACGTGCTGCATAATGCGCAGCGAGGAGTCTTTCCAGTAGAAAAGCGGGGGCGAGGAGGTCATCATCACGGCGTGCATGATGGTGCTGTCTTGCTCAACGATGTTTGCCAGGGCGGCAAAGTTGCACTGCTCAATGGCCTGGCGGCACAAGTCCAGGCGGCGGGGTGTGTCGGCGACGCGGGCGGCTTGCAGCGGGCTGCTGCCGGCCAGGGCGTGTCCTTCGGTGGAACCCACCGGTTTGTGACCGGTCTGGATGATGGCAATGCAGTCCACCAGGTTCCAGTGTTCGGCGGGGGCAATGGAAACTGCCACCGAATCGGCGTCATTTTTTCCAACCATCCATTCTACAAATCCGCCGGGCACTGACCGGCAGGCCGAACCGGATCCCAGGCGCGCCAGACGCGAAAGCTCTTTTTCACTCAGGTTCAACCTCAGCGCCGCACTGGCTGCCAGGCTGAGCGCGGCAAAAGCTGCTGCTGAGGATGCTATGCCAGCGCCGGTGGGAAAATTGTTGGCGCTGGTAACACGGGCATGCAGGCGGCTGTTTGCCAGGGCGCGCACCTGGTTGAGAAATGATGCGACGCGTTGCAATGCCGCTCCGCGGATTTCTTTTTCATTTAACCATAAAGAATCTTGTTGGAAATCTGGTGAAAACTCAACATGGGTAGTGGTGGTCAACTCGCGCAGGTTCATCGAGATGGAACCGTTTTGCGGCAGGCGCAGGGTTTCGTCTCGATTGCCCCAATACTTGATGAAGGCGATGTTTGGGTGCGCTACGGCGGTAGCCTGATGGGACTGTTTATCCATAGAATGCAAGTTTACCATGAACGTGATATTAGCAATGGTTGATAACTTTTCCCGGCTGCCACAGAAATCGTCCTGGATATTCGCCGCCCTGAAATATGTGTGATTTTTGATCTTGTGAAATATTAATCAGGATCGAATGGCTTAACCTGGTTTCTGCCGTCTCTTTTTGCCTGGTATAGCGCCTGGTCAGCCATTTCGATTATTTGATCAATCGATTTATCCTGGCTGCTTTTTACTGAGACTCCAATGCTGACTGTTACATTATCTACTATTGAATCAAACCCATGTTCTTTGATCATGGTATTTAGTTTCTCAGCCACTTTCACGCCATCGACAAGATTGGTTTCTGGCAAAAGACAAATGAATTCTTCTCCTCCCCATCGGGCAAATGTATCACTTTCTCTAAGGTTTTTTGAAACCAGGGTGGAGATGGTTTTCAATACCTCATCACCGGTGGCATGGCCGTGTTTATCATTGATTGATTTGAAATGATCGATATCCAGTAACAATATGGAAAAAGGTTTTCCGTACCTTTTGCTTCTGGACATTTCTAGAGATAAGATTTCCATGAATTTTTGCCGGTTGAATGATTTTGTTAAGAAATCAATCCCCATAATTTTCTTAACTTTCACATGATAATAGGTGAAAATGAACGATGATATCAGGAACATGAATGTAATTGCGCTTGCAAGGATGATATCGATTCTTTCATGTCGTATTAACAGTTCAAGTTGAGGGTCGGAGGAAAGTGATACAAAATATCCGGATGGTAAACCAGAAATATTTTTTATGGAAAGAAATTTTATTTGATAATGATTACCTTTGAATATTTCTTTGTGGATGAAGCTATCTTTTGATTTTAGTAGGTCTTTATACTTTTCATGCGCTTGAGTAAAGAGTTCTTTTTGTTCTTCTATCGATAAGAATTCATTATGTATTTGAGACAGGCGGTCAACTTCCCGATCAAAATAGAACTGATCGGATATAAAACTTTCTATGTATTGATCACTTTTTTCAGAAAAAACAAGGTTATCTACAGTTGATTTGTCCACAATAAAATAATTATCCACATCGGGATATAAATCAGCCAGAATTGTGATCACTGTGGTCATGGCTATGGAAATTTCAACAGAACCTATATGTTCAGTATCAATGAAGAGGGGGTAAACAAACCGGTAACCATTCAGTACTCTACCTTCTTCGAATCCGCTTACATATCTTTTCTCGATGTTCGCAATTCGAATTGATTCGCGAATATCCTGGATGTTGTCACCAAAATTTTCTGGGCTGTGAAACCTGAGGAAGCTTTCACCATCCGGCAAATGAAAGTGTAATTGTCGGAAGTTGTAATATGCGATTAAGGCATAATCATCCTCCAGTATGTTGTATAACTGATGCCGTAAATCATTTTTATTTGCTTCATCAGCACTATTCGCAAGTTGCACAATCTTTAAGATTTCTGGCTGGTTGATTACTTCTGAGTAAATGTAATTTGAAAACTGCTCATATGTTGTTATGATGGTTTTTGCCCTGGAATCAAACATTTCCAATTCATATTGATTATGAATCGAATTTTGGAGAACAAAATTTTCATGAATGAAATGAATATTGATGCCGAGGAAGAAGATTAAAACAATTGAGATCAAAATCCAGTTGCGATATTCTTTCTCAATGCCGAACCACTGATTTTTCATACATTACACCGAATAAATGACTTTTCCAAGTTAATATACAATGGTTCAATTCAAAAATAAATAAAATTGCTCTAAATTCAACCGAAAAAAAATTTAAATCTATCCGATTGTGTTTGACTTCTCCTTTTCAAATGATGGTGGTCTTCAGGGATGTGCAAAGTGTGAAAAGCGCTTTCCGTTTCGGTATTAACATCGTAAACCAGTGTTTTTTATTCATTGGGGGGGTGATGTATAGGTTTCAAACGCATGGAGAGGGAAAGAATTGGAATTTTTTGTGAGCATGATTGCGGGGCTTATAGAACCAAAAAATGTCGGCAATCCGTAAGGGAAGTTAATGTGAGATATGTTAAAGTAATAAGAAATTAAAGAGGAGAAGAAGCATGAAGAAAGCTGCAATCGTGAGTCCATTAATCATTTTTATCATCCTGGCTTTGTTATTCAGTTCCTGCGGATCAAAACAGGACAATGAAGTTGCCGTCGCTGGAACGGGATAATTCAAACTATCCCGGCAGAAGCGACCCTGTTGGCTGGTAAGACAACTTGATTGATTTTTCAACCGCGCGTACTCAATTATTACGCGCGGTTTTTTGTTTGGAACGAGCCATTCTTTACAAAAGACTGAGAATTATTGGCTGCACTGACGGATTGCGAAATACCCTTGACGGGAGTATTATTGGCGCTTATGTGTTAGTGTCTGGACAGTTCATAATTATTGGTTGGAGGCAATTATGCCGAGAAGAAGTCTAAAACAATTATATGTAAGTGAGTTTTCTGGTTATAACCTTGAGAAATTCCAACGCGATTTAATGGCAGGATTAACTGTGGCCGCAGTGGCATTGCCTTTGGCATTGGCATTTGGGGTTGTGTCGGGGGCAACTGCCTCGGCTGGGTTGGTGACGGCGGTTTTGGCAGGTTTCATTATGGGGATATTATCCGGGGCGCCGTTCCAAATTAGCGGACCAACGGGCGCGATGAGCGCAGTGCTGATTTTATTGGCTCAGAAGCATGGATTGAATGGCGTTTGGATTGCCGGGCTGCTGTCTGGCCTGTTCTTGCTAATCATTGGTTTGTTGCGATTGGGGCGTTTTATCGCTTTTATCCCGGCCCCGGTGATAACAGGTTTTACCTCGGGAATTGCCCTGATTATTTTTATCGGTCAAATCGATAATTTTTTGGGTGTGACAACTGCTGCCAGTGAGTCGTCGCTGATAAAGTTGTTCTATTATTTTAAAGGCGGTTTTGTTCCTGACTGGCACACCATGCTACTGGGGCTTGTAGTAATTCTGACGATGATATTCATGCCCGGAAAATGGAACGCAAAATTCCCCGCCTCACTTTTGGGAATCATTCTGGCAACAGGGTTGAATATGCTGGTTCACTGGCCAGTTAACGTGATTGGCGAGATACCGCAGACGATTCTGTTGGCTGATCGCCTTTCGTTTGCCAGTATTCCCTGGTCAAACCTGGATGAATATTTGGCGCTTGCCTTAACGATTGCGGCACTGGGAGCAATTGAATCATTGTTGTGCGGAACAGTGGCATCCAATATGACCGGCACACGCTTGCAAGCTAACCAGGAATTGATCGGGCAGGGGATTGGGAATATGATCATCCCGTTCTTTGGCGGGGTACCGGCAACAGCAGCAATTGCGCGTTCAAGCGTGGGAATTAAGTCTGGTGGGCAAACCCGTTTGGTAAGCATTTTTCATGCAGTGGGGTTGCTGGCTTCCATGTTTTTCCTGGCGCCTGTCATGGCGCAAATACCTCTGGCTGCACTGGCCGGTGTTCTCATGGTCACTGCCTGGCGCATGAACGAATGGGAATCCATTCGCTTTATGTTTCAAAAACGGTTTAAGACGGCAATAATTGCTTTCATCGTTACCATGCTAGCAACTGTGGCTTTGGATTTGACCCAGGCAATCTTGATTGGTTCGATTATTGCGGTTATGCTGTTTATCAATCAAATCGCGCAAATTGATATCACTATTCAGGACGTTGACCCTGGTAAATTACGTGACAAGGGTATTAACGTAAAAGGCGACTGTTCGCATGCCAAAGTGGCTTATATTACGGGGCCTCTATTTTTTGCGGCTATCGGATTTTTTAATGAGGCGTTTTCGAAAATGCCTGACACTCATACTTTAATTCTTTCGATGCGCGGCGTCCCATTAATCGACACGGCGGGAGTTGAAGCAATAGAAAAATTATATGAAAAGATTAATAAGCAGGGTGGTGTTTTAATGTTTGCCGGCACACATGACAATGTTTATCGAATGATGGAACGCGCTGGACTGGCTGAAAAAATTGGAAAAGAGAATTTCTTCTGGTCTTCAGATCAGGCGATTTTAGAGTCAGATAAACGAGGATGTTACTTTTGCGCAGCCGCGATAAACAAGTAAAAAATAAGCGGTTGATGAAATATGGACCAAGAAGAATTGATGCGCAACAAAATATAAGAATAAAGAAAGCGGTGTAACACGGCAGCCGCGGATATTTTTCAGACAAAAAACCAGACAGATCAAACGATTTGTCTGGTTTTTATCTTATTCCACGAAATTTTTTGCGAAAAAAAACGAAATCCGAAGATTTTTGGGTTTTAGTCTGCCCAAAGATATGGATTTTTGGTTATTCCCTGCGCTATACTCTATTTGCAAATTGTTTTCCGTTAAATAAGGCGGTGCAGTGATGTCTGAAATAACGATGGCAAGAAGCGATTTGTTCAAGCTGGCAGGCAGCCGCTTCTTGATGGGATTGTTTGTGCTGTCTGCCATTTTCTTTTTGACGGCGTGGACATTTTCATACTGGCAGGCATGGATGTATCTGGCTACGCTGTTCATTCCCATGTTCCTGTTTCTGATTTACCTGGTGATCAACGCGCCCGATTTGTTGGAAAGACGCTTGCATGCCCGTGAACAGGTGACCGAGCAAAAATGGATCATTGTCATATCAACACTGTTGTTCATCCCGGCATTCATTCTCCCGGGGTTTGACATCCGGTTTGGGTGGTCAAATATGCCGGCTTTTCTATCGGTGGCCGGTGAAGTGGTGGTATTCCTGGGGTATATGCTTTTTATTATCGTGCTGCGTGAGAATCATTACGCTTCGCGCATTGTGGAAATTGGGCAGAATCAAAAGGTAATCAGCAGTGGACCCTATGCAATCGTGCGGCATCCCTTGTATGTGGCGATTATCCTGATGTATGCGTTTACACCGCTGGCTTTGGGATCCTACTGGGGGATCATCCCCGCCCTGACAATTCTTCCATCCATTTACTTCCGAATTTGCGGCGAAGAAAACGTGCTGGCAAGTGAACTGGAGGGGTATGTTGAGTACATGCAAAAAGTTCGTTACCGCCTCATACCCGGTGTGTGGTAAAAATGGAGCAGTGTAAAATTTAATCCAGAGGGAGAATAATCCATCATTATGCAAGACATCAAAAACGTAACCATCCTGGGCGCCGGGGCTATGGGCGCCATTTATGCATCCAAATTCTTTGATTCAAATGAATTCAACACAACGGTACTCGCCAGCGGTGAGCGATGTGAGCGGTTAAGGCGCGACGGTTGGGTGATCAATGGTAAGGCTTATCATATTCCGGTTGTTTCACCGGAAGAAGCGGTTGAACCGGCCGATTTGATCCTGGTGGGGTTAAAACATCATCACTTGCCAGAAGCCGTGCCCTATTTGAAAAACCTGGTGGGCGATGATACGGTCATTCTCACGGTGATGAACGGCCTGGACAGCGAGGAGGTCATCGGCGCGGTCTACGGCATGGATAAACTGCTGTATGCCATTTCACTGGGTATTGATGCCGTGCGCGAGGGCAACCGGATCACCTACACCAAGTTGGGCAGGATCATCTTTGGCGAGGTGGAAAATTCCACCCTCAGCGCGCGCGTGCAGCGTGTGCAAACTGCTTTTCAAAAAGCGCAAATTGCCAGCGAGACCCCGGTGGATATGATGCGCATGATGTGGTGGAAATTCATGATCAATGTGGGCGTCAACCAGGCTTCGGCTGTGACGCGCCAGACCTATGACGCTTTCCAAACCTTCCCTCCGGCGCAGGCGCTGATGAATGCGCTGATGCGGGAAGTGGTCACCCTGGCGGAAGCGGCAGGGGTGAACCTGACGGGGCAGGATTTGGTGGACTGGTACCCGGTGCTAAACACCCTTTCACCGCAGGGCAAGACCTCGATGATGCAGGATGTGGAAGCCGGGCGCAAAACCGAAGTGGAAGTTTTTGGCGGCAAAGTGGTGGCGCTGGGCAAGCATTACGGCATTCCCACGCCGGTCAATCAGACGGTGGTGCAGATTATCCAGGTGTTGGAGAAGAATATTGTGTTGTAGATTGAGGCGAGATTTTTAAGGATGGGCGCTTTTTTCTTGCAGCTCGCCAGCGGTTGCCCACCAGGCTGGCAATGCTGACCGGCGGCAGTAGACCGCCCAGGAATTGCAGCACCTGGTTGAGAAAGCCCGGGATGACAATGGCTTTACCGCGCAGGGCGCTGTCAATGGTTTTTGCGGCCACTTTGCCAACATCTGAGGTGGTTAAATGCCCCATCAACCCCTGGGCTTCAATGCCTTCAATGCTGCCGGGTGTGGTGGGCATGCCGGCCGGGCATAAGATGGTCACGGTCGAGCCGTAATCTTTGATTTCATCTCGTAATGCCAGAAAAAAATCAAGTAAAAAGCGTTTTGAGGCGGCATAGGTGGCTTTAACGGGCATGGGATAGAACGCCGCCAGACTGGAAACCGTGATGATGTGCAGCGGCTGCCCGGGGCAGGTGCGCTCAAGGACAGCATGCGTCACGTCCAGGGTTGATTCAATATTCACGCGCACGATGGCGCGAATTTCTTCCCGGCTGCGCGATTGAAACAAACCTTCATATTCCACCCCGGCGACATTGATGAGCACGTGAAAAACCGCCTGCATTTCAGCCATGTGGGCAAACAGGGCGGTGCGATCTTGATCGTCAGATAAATCGCAGGCATGAGCGGCAATTTGAACGCCATAGGTTCGTTGAATACCTTCAGCCAGGGTTTTTAAGCGGTCTGGATTTGTGTCGGTGAGAAACAAATTCCAGCCGCGACTGGCGCATTCCACGGCAAAGGCTTTTCCCAGTCCGCCGGTGGCTCCAGAAATAAAAGCAAAAGCGGTCATTTTTACTCCATTTCCTTCAAGCAATGCTGCAATGATTTGAATATACACCCAAATCCGCAAAAAGTCAAACAAATGATTGAAACAACTGTATAAAACAATTGACAGAAAAACTTTCCTGGATTATGATTGCACTGCAATTGGATAGTTCATAAACAAAAACGGTTTTCGGGATGTGAAACATGGGCAGCACAATGCTTGGGAAAAATGTTGTTATCACTGGCGCGACTTCTGGGATTGGCCTGGAAGCCGCCAGCCAGCTTGTTCAACTGGGTGCGAATGTAATTGCCGTCGGGCGGAATGAGGAACGCTGCCGGTTGGCTATGGAAACCATTAAAAGCCGGGTGAGTGATGCCGAAATAACGTTTTTGATAGCCAATTTAGCTGAACAGGCTGAAGTGCGCAGGCTGGCAGCAGAAATTTTTCGGCTTGTGGATGCCGCTGGGAAAAAGCTGGATGTCTTGATCAACAATGCCGGCACTTTTCAATACTGGTTAACCCTCACCCTGGACGGGTTTGAAATGCAGTGGGCGGTGAATTACCTGGCGCCTTTCCTTTTGACGCATGAGCTGATGCCGCTCTTACAGGCTGCGCCCCGGGGACGGGTGATTACCACCAGTTCCGCTTCCCATTACCACACCCGGCTGCGCTGGGAGGATATTCAGTTGCGGCGGCATTACAATGGACTGCTGGCTTACAAGCAGACCAAGCTGGCCGATGTGTTGTTCTCGGCAGAGTTTAACCGCCGGTTTGACGGGACGGTGCAGGCTTTTGCGGCTGATCCGGGACTGGTGAATACCGAGATCGGCCTGAAAACCGATTCTTTAATTGCCCGGTGGATATGGGACATCCGACGCAGGGGCGGTATCACGGCGGAAGAGTCGGCGCGCGGGTTGGTGTTTCTGGCCAGTGAACCGTCCATCCAGGGATCGCAGGATGTGTACTGGAAACACGGCAAACCCAAAGCACCCGGCAAGTATGCGCTGGATGAAGAGGTCGGCAGGCGTTTGTGGGAATTATCTGAAAAAATGTGTGGAATTTCGGCAGGAGCAAAGGCGTTATGATGAAAAAGAATGCTACCCGACAGTTGATCCTGGAAGCGGTGATCGCCTGTATTGAAAAATTTGGCGTGGATAAGGTGACCACCCGAAAAATTGCACAGGAGGCGGGTACCAACATCGCTTCCATCAATTATTACTTTTCCAGCAAAGATGATCTTGTCCAGGAAGCGTTGGGTATGGCTTTGCAGCACATGTATGATGATGTGATCGAAATTATTGAAAACCGGCAAAAAACCTTTCAGGAAACCCTGCGTGAATTCCTCACGTATCTTTTACTGGGCGCTCAAAAGTATCCCGGTATGGTGATGGCGCATATCTATCCAACTGTTGTGGAGAAACAGACAGGCACGCCAGGCGAAATTGTTTTTTCGAAAATTTTCACCGTCCTTTTGCAACGGGCAACACAAGACTTTCCAGAGAAGAACCCGGCCGATTTACGTTCTTCACTGGACCAATGCATGACGTCGATGATGTTTCACATGATTGCGCCTTCCTTTTTCAACCGTGATGAAAAGATTGCGAATAGTCAACTGATTGAAAATGCTGTACGTTCTTTTTCCAAGAGCCTGGCAGATTAGATTTCACGCAAAACTCAAATCACCACTTCTCGTCTTCTCTGATCATATCTGTGTTTCTGTTGGACAATCCCAATGACAAGCCAGTGAATCCTCCCCAGCCTGCCCTGGAAGCGCTCAATTCCAGCAACTCCAAATCACAATCCCTGCGAAACCTGGTCATCGTCCTGGCTGTAGCGGGTGTATTGATCTTTGCCGCCTACCGCGACATGGAAAATATTGAGGTTTTTATTCAAAAAAGCGGCTCGCAAATTTCAGCGAACCGCTTTTGATTGAAAGAGCTTAATTCATACGCGATGAGGATTTACACGTTAAACAATACTGTAAACGCGGTAAAGAAAGATGCAACCAGGATAATGATTGTACAGGCAATGGCAAAGGTTTTCTGGAAGCGGTTGTTGGCGAATTCACCCATCAATTTTTTGTCACTGGTGAGTTTAATCAAATAGAAGAACACCAGCGGCAGGCACACGGCATTGATGATCTGGGTGGTCACAGCCAGTTTGAACAGGTTGATGCCCGGCAGCATGATGATTAGAGTTGCGACCAACAATTGCCCGATGAACAGGATGTAGAACGTTTTGCTTTGCTTGAATGATGAATCCAGGCTGCCGTTCAACCCAAAAAACTCGGCAAAGGCATAGGCTGTGGACAGCGATACGATAACCAATCCCATGAAACCGGCATTGAGAATGCCCACTGCAAACAGGGTGCCTGCCAGTTTTCCGGCGAAGGGTTGAATGGCCAGGGCAGCCTGTTCACCTGAAACCAGTTTGACGCCGTGTGTGTACAGCGTGGCAGCCGTGGCGACGATCATGAAGAACGAGAAAAAGTTCGTCAGGAATGCGCCCCAGTAAGTTTCCATTTGAGAGTAGTTAACTTTCCCGGGCTCAATCTTCTTGTCATACGAAAAGCTGCTGATGAAGAATTGCCCCCAGGGGGTGATGGTGGTGCCCAGCACACCCATGCCAATAATCAGGTAGTTCTTCAGATACTGCGGGGTGACCTTGACGCCGTGCGGGTAAAGCAGATTGCCCAGCGCCATGTTCCAATCGGGTTGGGCTTTGAATGCTGAAATGATGTAGGTGAGGAAGAAAAGACAGGAGAAAAGCATGATTTTCTCGGTGAATTTGTAACTTCCGCGTGTAATAAAGATGAAAGATACCAGCACGATGGCGATTACCGAGGGAATCCCCGGTAGGTTCAGCATGGCGCTGGTCACTTTCACGGCGGACAGCTCTGTGACGATGGTGCCCATGTTGGCGATGAACAGGCTGCCGAAGATTAGCAAGGATACTTTGACCCCGAATTTTTCCCGGATCAAATCAGCCAGGCCTTTGCGGGTGATGACCGTCAGGCGCATGCCCATTTCCTGGGTGATGCCCAGCAGAACGGTGATGATTAACAGGGGAAAAAGAATGGGATAGCCCAGTGTGGCGCCGGCAATGGAGTAGGTGGCGACGCCGCCGGCATCATTGTCGGCCATGGCGGTGATGGTGGCCGGGCCGAATACAGACAGGAAAATGACAATCCTCTTCCAGATTGTGGAGAGGAAAAATGGTTTCTTTAGAATTTTATGCGCCTGGATCATGTTGAACCTCCTTGTTGCGAATACTTACCGATAAAAACGTGGAAGGCGTTTCTTCCAGTGGGTGGGAATGATTTGATCGAGGGCATCATCAGAGGTAACAATGCCCAGCAGTTTGTTTTCCTGGTCAACAACCGGGATGGCCAGCAGGTCATACTTGGCGACCATCTGGGCCACATCATCCTGTTTGTCATCCGGCGCCACGGAGATGTAGCGGGAGGTCATAAAGGAGGAGACCAGGGCGTCTGGTGAAGCCAGGATCAATCCTTTCAATGACACCACTCCCAGCAAATGCTCATCGGCGTCGGTAACGTAAACGTAAAAGATGGTTTCGGCTTCATTGGCGGTTGCGCGCAGGTGTTGAATAGCCTGTTCGGCGGTCATGTCAGGAAAAATGGTTACATATTCGGTATTCATGATGCCGCCGGCGGAATCTTCGACATAGAGCAGCAGGCTGCGCACTTCTTCGGCTTCTTCGCCTTCCATCAAATTGAGCAGGTCTTCGCTGCGTTCTTTGGAAAATTCAGCCAACAGGTCAGCCGCCTCGTCTGGCGCCATTTCTTCCAGCACATCGGCAATCTTTTCATCGGGCATGTTTTCCAGCAGTTCGGCCTGAAATTCGGGCTCCACCTCTTCCAGGGTGTCGGCCATGCGTTCGATGTCCAATTTTTCAAGGAATTGGCCGCGGTCAGACTTGTTTAGATCTGACAGAATTTCGGCAATGTCAGACGGATGCAGATCGGCCAGCTTTTCAACCGGAATGCGCAGGCGCATCGACTGGTCATGCCGCAGCAGTTCAACATTGTCCCAGGCGATCTGGGTTTTGGGCGGTTCTTTTTTCAAAGAGCGCAGAACCTGGCTGGCAACATTTTCAAGCCCAATGCGGCGAAAAATGCCCAGGCTGCCGATATCGATGTTGCCGACCAGGAAATTCCCATTTACGCGCACCAGTTCCACGTCATTTACGCGCACCACCCGTGCGCCGTTGGTATCAATGATTTGCCTGTCGAGCACGTCGGCTGCCAGGTAAATATCGTCATCGCCGGGAATGTACATCTGGATATCGTGCAAATGCGTTTTTAATGGGATGACTGCCGGGATGAATGTTGCCAGCGCGTCATAGGGAATCAAATATGTTTCCTCCCGATCTTGCACGGCAATTGCCTGCACAACCGGACGTGGAAATTTCTCCCATTCACGGGCGATAATATCTTTCAGCCTGCCAACAGCTTTCCCGTCAATGTCGTTGACGGTTTTGCCCAGGAATTCGCTGAGATATGCCATAATGCACCTCCATAACCGAAATGAAGCCTTCAAAAAATCGGATTATGGATGGCTGGTGTGGAGGTATTCGGTTTCCAAAAAGGGTGGAAAGTATCTAGGGCGCGATGAAAAGAGGTGATCTTAAATCGCACGATAGATGAATTTCCGACCGGAAGTATGCTTCCCAACCAAGCCATCTATGACCCGGCAAGTCATCAGGAAGACTATCCGTATCCATGCGATCACCTCCTTCCCAATCCTCACGGCGTTTCAATTTGGCCGATTGGTTGGCCTCACCGTGATTCAAAAAGAATGCCCCTCAGGCAGGTCCTGAGAGGCATAAATACCCAGATTCGGCGGGATGTATGCTAGTTCATTCTCTCAAGTTGCCTGTGGTTTTTCATTTCAGTCTGTCTGGTGCAGATATTCTATATCTGCTGCATTCCTTTGTAATGATTGTACTCTCGGCAGAAAAGCGGGTCAAGAGGGAAAAAAGGTTTGTTCACCTTTTCTATTAAGAATTTTCGTTATCCCGTTTGCGCAGCAATAAACGTTTGGCCATTTTTAGACGGAAATGGTCGGAACGTTCACGTTCATTTAAAGCCGATTGAACATAGCTGCGGTCAGCTTTGAGCCGCGGAAGCAGCACGTATTCCAGGGCGTTCAGGCGGCGGGAGGTATTTTGCACTTCAGCATGCAGGCGTTTGAGGCGCAGCTCACTGTCAGCCAGGCGCAAAATGGACTCGACTTCGCATTCGAAAGCATCGGCGGCTTCATCAATGGAAATGGGGGTGCCGGTGAGCGAGTACCCACGATCAAGACATTCGTGGCAAACCGACTTCTGCTCAATTTGCGGAACCTTGACTCCCATGATGTTCTTGGTGGTAATTTCGACCGGGAATTCGCCGGGTGAACCGAGCGCTGCGGCGCGAACCGCCTCGGGGCCGACCTCTGTTTCAGCATGCGCCAGCGCCTGGCGCGCCTCGGCGGCAACATCCTGCAGGCTGTCGGCATCGGTGATGACCGTGTCCACCAGTTGCATCATCTCCTGCATCAGGGCGGTGCGTTTCTTGTCCAGCAATTCATAGCCCTGGCGGGTGAGCGCGATTTGGGATTTAAGTCCCAGCAAAGCCATACGGGTCGGTGAAATTTTGGCCATCAAGAGGCTCCTGTTGGGTGCTGGTGATATTTTTCAAGAAATTCACGCGGAATGCGTTTGAGGTATTCAACCGGGATCGGCCGGAGTAAATCCCACGCCAATTCCAATGTATCTTCAATGCGTCGGTTGGTCTTGCGCTGACCGATGAATTCTTCTTCGAAGCGGCGGGTAAATTCCATCACGCGCAAATCCTGCTCCGAAAGGGAGGCTTCACCTACAATGGCAACCAGGCGGCGCAAGTCGCGGCCTTCGGCATAGAGGGCGTAGAGCTGATCGGCGACAAAGCGGTGATCACTGCGGGTTTTTCCTTCGCCGATGGCGGAAAACATGAGGCGCGAGAGCGAAGGCAGCACATCGACCGGGGGATAAATGCCTTTCTGGTTGAGGTCACGGCTGAGGACGATTTGCCCTTCGGTGATGTAGCCGGTCAGGTCAGGGATGGGGTGGGTGATGTCGTCGTCAGGCATGGTGAGCATGATCAATTGCGTGACAGAGCCGGTGTGGTTTTTCAGGCGGCCGGCGCGTTCATAAATGCTGGCCAGGTCTGAGTACATATAACCCGGGTAGCCGCGCCTGCCGGGGATTTCCTCGCGGGCGGCGGCGATTTCTCGCAGGGCTTCGCAATAGTTGGTCATGTCGGTGATGATGACCAGCACGTGCCGGTTTTGCGTGTAGGCAAGATATTCAGCGGCGGTCAGCGCGGCGCGCGGGGTGAGCAGTCTTTCAATGGTGGGATCATCGGCGTGGTTGAGAAACACCACGGTGCGGTTCAACGCGCCGGTGGAGCGAAATTGTTCCATGAAATAGGATGATTCACGGTGGGTGATGCCGATGGCGGCAAACACCACGGCAAAACTTTCGTTGCCGCCATTGCTGCTTTCGAGCACGCGCGCCTGGGCGGCAATTTGCGCCATCAACTCATTGCCAGGGAGGCCAGAGCCCGAGAAAATGGGCAATTTTTGCCCGCGTGAAAGTGTGTTCAAACCATCCAGTGCTGAAATGCCGGTTTGAATAAATTCGCTGGGATCGAGACGGACGGCCGGGTTAATGGGCTGCCCATTAATATCCTGATTTTCATCCGGGATGATGGCGGGGCCGTCGTCTATCGGGCGACCTGATCCATCGAGGATTCTTCCAAGCATGGAGAGAGATACTCCCAGGCGGGCAACCCCGCCGGTAAAGCGCACACGGGTGCGTGAGGTGTCCAGTCCCTCCGTGCCGAGATACACTTGCAACATGGCAATTTGGCCATTGATTTCCAATACACGTCCCAGGCGGACATTGTCGTCAGGATCGATGATTTCAACCATTTCGTCGTATGCCACGCCGTCGATTCGCTCAACAAACAACAGGGGGCCGTTGATCTGGGTGATGGAACGATATTCGCGGGTAAACAGGTTGGGAATGCAAACCCTGGGGAGAAATTTTTCGCTCATGCCACCACCCCCAGCCGCCGAAATTCAGCGGCAATTTTTTGTGAAAGACTGTCCAGCGCAGAATCGGCCTGGTCATTGGGGATCTCTTTCATACGCGCTATTTCGGTCAGAATGACGAGACTGTTCATCTGTGAAAAGCCGGCGCCATTTTGCAGGGCTTTCCTTGCCAGGTCGTGAAACATCAAAAGGGTTTTTAACATGCGGTAACTCTTGTTCATGGAACAATAGCGGTCAATTTCGTGCATGGCTGATTGCTGAAGTAAATCTTCGCGGATCATGCGGGCCATCATGAGGGTTTCTTGCTCGGTCTCAGACAGGGCGTCGTGTCCCACCAGTTCCACAATTTTTTGCAATTCGTCCTCCCGGCGTAAAATGTTGAGCGCACGGCTGACCAATTCGGGATAATCGGCGGCGACGTGGTCGTGGTACCAGGGAGAGAAATCAAACAGGGAATAACTCTGAATCCAATTGATGGCGGGAAAATGCCTGCGGCGCGACAGGGTGTAATCCAGCGCCCAAAACACGCCGGCAATGCGCATGGAACTTTGCGTGATGGGCTCTGAAAAGTCGCCGCCGGCGGGTGAGACTGCCCCAACCAGCGTGATGGAACCGCTGCGGCCGGCGCCGCCGGGCTCGCCGGCAGATGATCCCAGGCAGGAGACGCGCCCGGTGCGCTCGTAAAATTCAGACAGGCGGGTGGCCATGTAGGCTGGATAGCCTTCTTCGCCGGGTATCTCTTCGAGGCGGCTGGAAATTTCGCGCAAGGCTTCGCCCCAGCGCGAGGTGGAATCCGCCAGCATGAGCACGTCATACCCCATGTCGCGGTAATACTCGGCGATGGTGATGCCGGTGTAGATGCTGGCTTCACGGGCGGCTACCGGCATATTGGAGGTATTGGCGATTAGAACGGTTCGTTCCATCAGCGAATGACCGGTGTGCGGGTCTTGCAGGGCGGGCAATTCTTCAAGCACTTTGGCCATTTCGTTGCCGCGTTCGCCGCAGCCCACATAGACCACCACATCTACATCTGACCAGGAACACAACGACTGCTGGGTGACGGTTTTACCGGTGCCAAATCCACCGGGAATGACGGCTGCTCCGCCCTTGGCGACCGGGAAGAAAAGATCAATGATGCGGGTTCCGGTAACCAGGGGCTGGTTGGGATCCAACCGCTTCTGAATGGGACGCGGTCGGCGGACAGGCCAGCGCTGCAGCATGCGTACGTTCACCTGTGCGCCTTTCTGGTTTTCCAGCAATACAACTGTGTCGGATATTTTCATGGGGCCTGAATGAACCTCCATCACCCGGCCGCTCTTACCGGGAGGGCACAGGATGCGGTGCTGAAGGGCGGCTGTTTCTTCAACGGTGCCAACCACCATACCTGCTTGAACCTGGTCTCCGGGTTTCACGCAGGGAGTGAAATTCCACAGTTTTTCACGCGATAGCGGATCAGTGGTTACACCACGCTGCAGGAATTCGCCCTGCTGTTCAGCCAGCAGGATGAGTGGACGCTGCAAACCGTCAAAAACCTGCCCCATGAGTCCTGGCCCCAGTTCGACGATCAATGGAAAGCCAGTGTTGTAAACCGGCTCGCCCATGCGCACACCCGAGGTGTCCTCATAAACCTGGATGGTAGCCTGGTTGCCAGATACACGAATAACCTCGCCCACCAGTTTCTTTTCACCAACCAGCGCCATATCATGCAAACGGATATTTTCCATATCAACCGCACCCACCACCGGGCCGGCGATGCGGACAATTTTTCCTGGTTTTTTATTCATCCTTTTTTCCCTTCAATGTGATGCGGAAACCGATGGCATGTTGAATGAGATCGGCAATCGAGTCGTTGCGTGAAGGAGCTTTGCCAGTGGCCAGCCCGCCGGGAATGGAAACCAGTTGAATGGTATTGCTATTTTGCAGCTTGCGCATCAAAATTGGATCCATGCCGGGCAGCAGGTCGTGATCCACAGCCAGCAGGATCGATTCCTGGTTGTCCAAAAAGGCGCGCAGTCGTTGTTCCACATCGGCCGGTTTATCGGCGGGATAGGTTTCGACACCGGCGAGTTGAAAACCGGGAACCTGTGAAGGGTGTGTTAGAACCACCAGCCTGCTCATGACACCATATCCAATCCACGGATGATTTCTGCTGTGGGTATTCCCTCCAGAATGCCCAGGCTGATCCAGCGCAGGTTGCGCACTTCATTGCGTTTTAATGTGAGATACCCCAGCGGCACGCCAATCCCCAGCGGATGGTCTGGGATCAGTTTTACAGCCCATTTCAAAAGGGATAGGCGCAGCGCGTCTTCCATTGGACTTCTTTTCCCCGATAATTTACTGTTTTGTAAACCAGTTTGTAGTGCAGAATAGTATGCGGTTTTACTACAAAATTCAACAGCCTGGTCTAGACTCTCTTGCTTTAACAGTTCTTTTAGAAATTTAAGTGACAACGAACCGCTGTGAACCATCAATCCCTCAAGTTTTTGTTCCAGGTGTTCAACCTGAACCGGGTTTCCAACCATGCGTAACACTAATGACAGGTTGATATGATCTGCCTGAGTCTGGAAATATTGCCGAAGAATTTTTGCATCTTCTCTTGCAACACGGTCTGTTCGTTCAAGGGCATAGGTGAAGTACCAGTTCTCCAGGGCCGCTTCCAGCGTCTTGGGTTCTGAAATTTCTTGCGTGTTGATGGATTTCAAAATGGCTGAGGTAAAGGGCAATTGCAAAGTGACGATTGTATTTAATGCCTCGCCGGTGTTGGCGCAGTGCGCCAGCCGGTGCAGCACCGGCTCTGAAATAACTCCTGCTGGAAGCAGCGCTGAAAGGATGTCTTCAGTGGGCAGCATGAGCGTAAGCCCGCGCAGAATGGCTTTTAAGTTCTGGATGTCATAGTTCCATAAAAGAGTCTCAATGGCATCGCCGGCTTTTCCCGGGTAATATGTTTGCAGCAAGGAGGTTAGTTTCAACAAATCTAACCGCAGCGCGAGTTGTACACATTCAATGCCGTGGGCATGACTCAACGCTTCTTTGATTTTTTCCTGGTAGGGTGTTTTTGAAAGAGCGGCAATCAGCGCTTCCAGGCTGGTCGATGCAGCCATCGATTCCAGGTCACGGGCAGTGAGCAAGCGTGATTTCATGGCGCGCAAACGCGGATTGCCGTAATCAAAGTCAGACATGGCGTTGAGTGGAATTTTGCAAGGATTCGAAATACCCCGCCAGCGATTCGCGGATAAAGGGCATGGCGCGTTCCAGGCGCATTTCAAGTGTGTTATGGATGATGACCTGCCTGTCGGAAGTCTCTGCGACAACGCCGCCCTGGCAGTGCAAATTAAAAAGCAGCTCCACAGGGTGGGAGATTTCGGGCATAATTGCAGTGAGAAGGGGTTCGTCGCGGGGGTCTGCCAGCAGGCGAATGGTATTGCCGGGCGCAAGTGAGACGCTGATTTGTGCAACGGCTTCCAGGGTCAAATGACGGAACAGCACGGAGTAGGAATCTTTTTCACGCGCCTGCTCGAGTCGGCGGCGCGCCTGTTGAACAGCTTCTTCAATCAGTGATGACTGGTTTTCGCCAATGATTTTCAGAGCATCAAGCTGCGCCTGCTGCAAAATGCCGGCGCGTTCCTGTGATCCTCTGGATTTGCCTTCCCTGCCAGCGTATTTACGAATGTCATTTGATTCGGCAACCGCCTGTTGAAGAATATGCGCGGCTTCCAATTCTGCTTCAGCAAGGATGGCTTTGATTTGTGACGCACCCTGTTGGTTAATTTGCTCCAGGACGGCGTCAAGGCTCATGATTAACCTCCGCCTTGCATAATCATCATGGCAGCGGCGGCGAAACCAAGTATAACCATGGTTTCTGGAATGGCGACCAGGATGATGATGGTGCCAATCAGTTCGGGGTGTTCGGCAAGCGCACCAATGCCGGCTGCTCCGATGCGCGACTGCGCATAACTGGTGGCAATAGCAGTGATCCCGATGGCTAAACCTGCACCGAGAGCGATTAAACCTGTTTCCATTATTTTCATCTCCTTAAAAAAATAAGAATTCTGCTATTCATTATAAAAGCGCAGGCTTTTGAACAACACTCCATTATTCTAACGGGCGATTTTGAAAGGGCAGGTAAGGATGCCCGCCGCCTTCATAGAATTTTCGAAAAAACTCGACGTATTGAAGGCGCAAACTGTGAATGGTTGGACTGAAGGCGCTCATCACCAGGTTGAGGGCATGAATGAGGGAAGCCACAATGACGCCGAGCACAATGCTGCCGATCATGCTGCCGATCTGGTTGGCTACCTGGGCTAAATACACTCCTGCCAGTCCAATTGCGGCAATACGCATGTAAGACAGGATGTTTCCGATCAGGCTGATGAATTCAACCGGGGCAATGAGAATGCCGCTGATGCCCATGGGAATGCCCAGCAAAACCACTCCCACGATGATGGTAGCCACAGCCGGTGTCATAAAGCCGGCTGGCAGCGTTTGGGTCAGGGCGCCAACCAGCAAGAACAGACCGATCAATCCAACCAGCATGCCGCTGCGCTCCAGCAGGTGGGTAGGGTTGCGTCCCACCACTGCCCGCCAGATGCCGATGATGAGCCCTATGGTGATGTGCGCTGCACCCACACCGCAGGCGATTAATAGCAGGCTGGTGAGATTGCCGCTTTCAAAGCGGTTGATCCAAATGGAATGCATGCCGTAATGCTCGCCCAGCGTGCCAAAAAATTCTCCGTACAGGATACCGAACAGGATCGTCCAACCGGAACCCAATAACAAGATGTTGGCAATATCTTGAAGCGGGCCTTCTTTAAGACGCATGCTTAGCCACAGCGAGAGGAGCAAGAGAATGACGCCATAGCCCAGATCGCCAACCATCATCCCGAAAAACAACGGCAGAAAAATGGTCATTAACAGGGAAGGATCAATATCGCTCTCACCGGGGGAAGAATACATTTTCACCATGCGTTCAAAATGCCGGGTGGGATTCTGGTTCAGCAAGGCCACGGGCATTTTCTTTTTTGTTTCATGGTCAACAGGCAAGCTTTGGATATCAACCTGATCGCCTATTGGTTTCAGAGAAGCCTGTAAGGTTTCCATTTCATCCGTGGGAAGCCATCCAAATAAGATGAAGGTGTAGGCAGTTGCGCCAACGCAGGATAGCACGGCATATTCATCGAGCAGGTTTTGCAGATAACGTTGAGCCGAGAAAAGACTGTTTGCATGGCTGTGGCCCAGTTCAGCCAGTTGGTTTTCGATGGATTTAATCTCAGTTGGAATGGCGCTCACCCGCTGGTGAATGGCGTCAAAGGCTGATTGAGGGGACAGGCGGCTGATGTCATCGGGCATTTGCAGGCGCGCCAGGTTCTGGCTGCCCAGTAAAGTATCGATTCTTGAAATTTCTGCCTGTGGTGCAATGATCAATACCGCCAATGTGCTTTCATCAATTGCCCCGCTGACCAGGGTGGCATTTGCCGCAGTCGCCTGTTTTAATTTTTCTTGCAACTCGTCAATTTGATGCGCCTGGCTGTTGTGCAGCATAATGCCAATGGTGGCGTAACCGGGTTGGTTGGCAATGTCTGGAACCAGGGGCAATAATTTGGATAATGTGTCAGCGTAACGCGGCAAAATCTCCATCTCAGACTGGAGAGCCCGTTTTTGGTTTTGCAATTGTTGAATTTGCGGTATCAGTTGCTGTACCAGGGAACGAATGGAAATTAGATCTCCGCAGCCATTTTTATGGTCCATGGGCGCTTTGGAGCGGTGAACATTGAGCGCCTCAATCACTCCATCCAATTGTGTTGAAAGATACAGGGTGTCTTCCTGCTCGCGCCGGGTGCTTTCATCCATTTGATAGGGTTGAATGGATGAGAATTCAGCCAAATTGTGGATGTCATCAATTTGCAATTTACCAAACTGGTGAAGAATTTGAATAATCTTTTTCAGATCTTTTTTCAGGCCGATGATCTGAAGGCGCGACATGGGACGAATCATGATGAACCGTCCTCGTCAAAGTTGATAATCGTATTTACAATCCAATCAACTACCACGGGCATGTTTGCCTTACCGCGCTCTCTAAGTTCTCTGGATGCTGATCGGGCTTTTGCAATAATTGCACTGGCTTCTTGCTTTGCGGCGGTCAGGGCGTTTTGATACTGCTCGTCGTGCAGGTTTTTTCCCTGTTGTTCAGCCTGTTTGCGTACGTAGGCTGCCTCGTCCTGTGCGGCAATCAATCGGGCTTCAGCCTGATTGTGCGCTTCATTGATGCGCATCTGAATTGATTCTTCAATCTGTAGGATGCGGTTGACGGTTGAAGGGACTGGCGATAAACCTTGTTCATTCATAATTAATGATATTCATTCCGATAGAAATGAGCGGACAAGATTTTACTATACCTGAAATTTGGGAGTAGGACAAGAAGGTACACCGGTTTCTGTCTTTTGGAATGGATCAAAAGAGGCCTAGAAAAGCATCCACAACACGGGGATCGTACAATGTTCCACGCCCTGCATATAATTCCTGCACGGCAAAATCGTGTCCTCGTGGATCACGGTGAAGACGAAGGTTGGTGACGGCGTCATAAGTATCTACAACTGCAATAATCCTTGCGCCAAGCGGTATGGACTCCCCTTTTAATCCTAGCGGATAGCCGCTGCCGTCAAATCGTTCGTGATGGGTGGCAATGATTTCGGCAACAGGTTTCAGTTTTTCAACACACCCAACCATTTCACTTCCCACTTTGGGGTGGCGGTGAATCATCTCCCATTCTTCTTCGGTTATCTTTTCCTTCTTTTGCATAATGTCGGTGGGGATGGTGATTTCACCAATGTCGTGCAAAGCGGCTGCCAGATTGATAATTTCCACTTCTTCAGCGCTGCACCCCATGCTGTTTGCCAGGTTGCTGGCAAGCACTGCCATGCGGTCTGTGTGTCCCTGAACATAAGATTCGTGGATATCAAAATTGGAAGCCAGTGTGAGTAAAACCTTGATATACGCTTCTTCAATATTGGAGAATTTTTTCTTGTTCTTTTCCACCATCGAATTTATTCGTTCGACAGGTGGGATAACCTGATCGAGCATTTGATTGTTTTTCTTTTCTTCGCAGTCACTTATCGATTTCGCCAGGATTTGATATGTCTTAAAAGTCATTAAAACGACTTCGGGCTGATCGTTTTGTGTCAGAATCACCGGTTCCTTGCCGCTTTTCGATAATTCAAGCGCTTTTTGCATGGTATCGCACAGGTTTTCCAGGGGCAAAGAAGATATTTGCATCACAACTCTCCTGATGTTGAATTGAAGCGCAAGCACATTGTTTTCAAATGAGTATATACCAATCTCCATTTTACCATTGACGGACATGATCATTTGATAGCTATTTTGACCCGAATAGCAAAGCGTTCTACAATGAATTGGGCAACTCTTTCAAAAAAGGAGCGATATATGAAGACAGGTATTCAAAACCAGGTGGCCGTCATAACCGGAGGTGCTGAAGGAATTGGAAAAGCCACCGCTTTGCGTTTTGCTGCTGATGGCGTGAAACTTGTGCTGGCAGATTTTGATAATCAACGCGGTGAAGCTGTTGCGAAGCAAATTGAGCAGCAGGGTGGTGAGGCGGTATTTGTGCATGTTGATGTGCGCGACAGCCGGCAAACCCGCCGCATGGCTGAAATTGCCATGGAGCGCTATGGAAAAATTGATATCCTGGTGACCTGTGCAGGGGTGCTAAAAATGGGCAACCTGGACTCGTTCAGCGAAGAAGACTGGGATTTGACCATGGATGTGAACTTGAAGGGGACTTTCCTGAGCTGCCAGGCAGTCATCCCGGCAATGAAAGCTCAAAAACGCGGCGTGATTGTGGTCATTTCATCCAGCGGCATCGTACGCCCTTCCCTTGGTTTTTCTGCCTATGTGGCATCCAAAATGGGCGTCCAGGGTTTGATGCAAATTCTGGCGCGCGAATTATTGGATGACAACATCAGCGTGGTTGCCATTCGTCCGAGTATGGTAAATACATCAATGGGTAGGGTTGGTTTTGTTGAGCGTAAAGGTCGAGTTCCTTCCGAAGAAGATTTGAAACACACTTTAAATGCCGATGAAGTTGCCGGTATTATTACCCACATGGTAAGCCCCGAGATGGCGCGGGCAACCACAACCATTGTCGATACACTGGTGCCGTAAGTTACAGAGCTAACTTTATTTTTGCCAGTGGAATGAATTCTTGCGGGTGTTCGGGCGCCGTCAGAGAAGACGAATCGAAAACTTCCCAGTTGGCAGGCATGTCGCAGGTTTTCAAAGCCATCGAGATATTTGCCATGCAAATTCCACCGTCATACAGGCAATACTTTTTAAATTCTGTTGACAGGATATTTGCCAGCTTTTTTGAAGTGACAAACAAAAACAAAAACGGCTCTTTCCAGAGCAAGCGCCAGGGCTGGGCATTGGTGGCAGAGGGCGCCATCCGGGCGGCTTCGAGAATGGGCGCCAGCGCTTTGGGTTCTGTGAGAGGTGTTGAGAAATCATTCAAAAAAGCGATCTTTTCCAGCGGCATGCGTTTTTTGGGTTTGTTCCCGGCGCCTGGAACGCCAGGTTTTCCTAAGGCAAGAATTGCGCCTGTGACGGATTGAGGCGGAAGACCAAATTGATTGTTGATGGCGTGTTCCCTTCCCAGGGTTCCAATGAAACAATTTCCAATGCCCATACTGTGCAATTGGACGGCTGTCTGTTCCATGCGGTATCCCAGTTCGGTGTAGGGGTGTTCTCCGCCAGTAATCCAGGTGATCAAGATATGCGGCGGATGAATATGCGGATTGATCAAACCCATTGCGGCTGAACGCTCTTTGCCGCTCAGATGACGCATGAGGGAAATTTCCATGGAATTGACCGGCAGCAGTGGTTCGGTCATTTGTACCAATTTTTCAATATTATCCAGAGTTTTTTCGTCCAGGGCATTTGGATCATAAGAGCGCAGTGAATACCTGCTTAACAATGCTTGCTTTAGATGGATCGGATCTGACATGCGTTTTCTCCCTTTGGGTAAACAGGAACAAATTGATGAGGTAAAAATGGCCTGCAATTGTGTGTCAATAAATCTTTTCTAATATTACTATACGGCTGAAAACCTGCATGGTTTTGAAAATTAAGAAAGGGATAATGAACACTTAAAGTTTGCTTAATTGGCTTGCACAGGGATGGGATTTGGTATATATTTTTATCAGACGGTTTTAAATGGGGTGTTGAACATCCCTGTCTTTCAACAAATTCTATAAGGAGGATTTACATGAAGAGACGGTTATTTGCTGTTGTTTTTGCAGCGGTGCTGATTTTGAGCCTGGCGTTAACTGCCTGCCAGCCAGCTGCTGCCCCGGCTGCCCCGGCTGAACCAGCCGAACCTGCTGAACCTGTTGAACCTGTGGAGGAAGTTGAACCAACCGAGGTGCCGCCGGTTGAAGAAGCTGAGCCTGCGCTGGGTTCAGCCGAGAGACCCATCAAGGTGTTGTTTGTGCCATCTGTCGATGCCAATGCCATTGTGACGGGCGGCGAAGTGATGGCCAAGTCGCTCAATAAGGCCACCGGCCTGAACTTTGAAGTGGTGGTCCCCAGCTCGTATGCTGCCACAATCGAAGAAATGTGCGCATCGCCCGATGACACCATGGGTTTCATTCCTGCACTGGGTTATGTGTTTGCCAGTGAATTGTGCGGCGTCGATGTGGCGTTCAAAGCCATTCGTTATGGAGAATCGGTTTATTGGGCCCAATTCATCGTGCAGCGCGACAGCGGTATTAACACGTTTGAAGACCTGGCAGGCAAGAAATGGGGATACGGCGATGTTGGTTCAACATCCGGTTATCAGTTCCCACTCACCATGCTGGCTGAGGCTGGCATTGAGCCCGGTGAAAAAGTGGAAACCGGCGGTCATCCTCAGAGTGTGAAGGCTGTGTATAATGGTGAAGTTGACTTTGCCACCACTTTCTTCACTCCTCCAGGAAAACCTGAAGGTGAACCTGCCTGGAAGGAAGGCGATGCACCCGATATTCCTGATGACCTGGTTTCGAGCTGCGAAGTTGTGGAAGGCGATATTCTCTGCAGTGGTTGGGAAATTCGCGATGCCCGCGCCAATATTCGAGAGGAAGCTCCCGATGTGATCCAGAAGGTAAAGATCTTGACAATTACTCAGGGCATCCCCAATGATACCCTCTCATTTGGCCCCGATTTCCCCGCGGATGTGCGTGCTCAAATTGAGACCGCTCTGCTTGAATACTCAACGACTGAGGATTGGGCGAATACCATCGGCACCAAAGATTTCTACAACTGGACCGGTATTGACACCGCCGAAGATGCAGATTACGACATTGTACGGAAAATGGTTAAAGCCGTTGGCGTGAAGTTGGAAGATCTGGGTAAGTAAAATTACTTATCCTACACTACCGGACAGGAGATTTTCTGTCCGGTAGTTTTTTAACGCCTGGCTTAAATCATACGCGGTTGGTGACATAATTAAACGGTTGTGTCCAGTATAATAAATAAACTTGTGTGTTCAATTAAAAAAAATATTAGATTTCAATGAGGACAGGCATGCTGGAAATTAAAAACCTTGTCAAAATCTATAAGGGTGGCGTGAAGGCGCTGGATGATGTTAATTTCACAGTGCCGCATGGACAATTTGTGGCGATCATTGGCCTGAGCGGTTCTGGAAAATCGACGCTGTTGCGCTGCATCAATCGATTAATTGCGCCAACATCCGGGCAGATATTGTGGCACGGGTTTGACCTTGCCTCAGCATCTGAGGATGATATGCGGCCTTACCGGCGGAAGATTGGCATGGTTTTCCAGCACTTTAACCTGGTGAACCGCTCGTCGGTTCTTACCAATGTGCTTTCAGGCAGACTGGGTTATGTCAACCCGGCATGGAGCCTGGTGAATCGTTTTCCAAAGGAAGATGTTCAACATGCCATGCAGGAGTTGGAGCGGGTGGGCATACCAGACAAAGCCAATAACCGGGCAGATGAACTGAGCGGTGGGCAGCAGCAGCGTGTGGGCATTGCACGTGCCATGATGCAAGATCCCGAAATGATCCTGGCGGATGAGCCTGTCGCCAGCCTGGACCCGGTGTTGGCGCACAGCATTATGCAGTATCTTGAACAAATTAACAAGGAAGAAGGCATGACAGTGCTTTGCAGCCTGCATTTTCTCGACCTGGTGCATCGTTATGCTGACCGGGCTATTGCACTGAACGCCGGGCGGGTGGTGTTTGACGGCTTGCCCACTGAAATTAATGACCAGAAATTTAAAGAAATTTACGGCAAAGATGCCGAGCGTGTAGGTTAAGGGAGGCCGCCATGAAAAATCTTTCACAACCTCTCCGGTCTCTGCTGATTGGTGTTTTTGTTTTTGTCGGCCTGGTCATTTTCGCATATGGTTTCCGGGTTACCAAAGTGGATTTAAAAGAAACCCGCTCTGAAATTCGACAGACTCAACTGGTGAGAATTATCAGGGCGCTGGCAAAACCTGACCTGGTTAAATATGATGAGAAGGAAACAGTGATCAAACTGCCTTACATGGTTCCCTGCCCGGAGGGCGGATATACCCCGCCTGAGCAGGATACCACCGGCCCCTACCTGGTTGTAACCCCGGCATGTGCTGAACCTGGCGCTGAAGTAACCATAGAGGGTTTTAATTTTGCACCGAATACATCAGGCCCCATTTTCTTCATCCCAACCAGCGAGGTCGAATTGCGTCTTTCCAACCTGGAAACAGACGCGCAGGGTCACTTTGTTGCCACCGGAAAATTACCCAAACGATCCAGCGAAGAGGTGCAGAACATTCAGGCCGTTACACGCATGCGGGTTGGGGCGCCCATGCTAAGCCAAACTGCCAAAGATACCTGGGACAAGATTGTTGAAACCGTTTTTATGGCTTTGCTGGCAACCGCCATTGGCACACTGCTGGCCGTTCCACTTAGTTTCTTCGCTTCGCGCAACTTGATGGAAGATGTGGACAGCCCGCTGATTTCCATTGCCTTGAGCCTGCTCTTTATTCCAATTGGCCTGGTGGCAGGCGCGGTGGCGGCGCAATGGATTGACGGCATCAACCAGATGCTTTCACAGGGATGGTTGATGCCCTTGATTGGCGTAATTGTGGCTCCATTCATCATTCTTTATTCTGTCCGGATTGCGATTCCACAAAATGACACATCAGATGTTAAGAAATCTGATCTTCCCAAGCGAATTATTTTCAGCATTATCGCCGGTTTTGCACTTATCCTGGGCGGGTATATGCTTTCCAGTCTATCCATTGCTCTGGGAAATACGTTGGAGAAAAACCTGGGCGGCCTGGGATTCCTGGGGGCGTTTATTCGCGATTGTGGTGATATCCTGGATATGATTATGGTTGTTGTGGTTGCCCTGGTCGGTGCGGGAATCATGAGCGGATTTGCCAACAAGCTTGGCCGGAGAATGATTAAACGTTTGCCAGAGGCGCCTCTAAAAATATTCACTGTGCTCATTTCAACAGCAGCCGGAAGCGTATTGTTCTTACTGATTGCAGCTGGATTGGACTGGTTGTATCAGTTTGAGAATCCATTATGGACCATCACCATCCCGGCGGTGGTTGGCGGTTTGCTTGGCTTAATAACTGCCATTGTAATTAAGCCTCAAATGTATCTGTCCATTGGCCTGGTAATTTACTTTATTGCCCGCACTATATTCAACGCGCTGCGCTCGATTGAAGCGTTAATTATGGTGATTGTGTTTGTCGTGTGGGTGGGTATTGGCCCGTTTGCGGGTGTTCTGGCGCTTTCATTGCATACCATTGCTGCTCTGGCAAAGCTCTATTCAGAGCAAGTTGAAAGCATCCTGGAGGGACCGGTGGAAGCCATTCGAGCTACTGGTGCGAACCGTCTGCAGACGATTGTGTACGGCGTCATTCCGCAAATTATTCCGCCATACATCTCGTTCACCATGTACCGCTGGGATATTAATGTGCGTATGTCCACCATTATCGGTTTTGCAGGCGGCGGCGGTATCGGCTTTTTGCTCATTCAAAACATCAATTTGTTGAACTACCGGGCAGCCAGTGTTCAAATGCTGGCGATTGCCGTTGTGGTAGCCAGCATGGATTATATTAGTTCAAAACTTAGAGAGACGACGGTATAAACTTTTGGCAGCAATTTTAGTCAGTGTGTCTTATATTGCGGCGCAGATGCTTTCGGACATCGGAAGCTTGCAGATCGTTTTATTTGCAGGATTATCTTTTGACGCGGGGACCTTCATTTATCCGATCACGTTCACATTGCGTGATCTGGCGCATAAGGTTTTAGGGTTAAAGGGCGTTCGGATTTTGATTATTTCAGCAGCGGTAATCAACCTGTTTATGGCGCTCTATTTTTGGTTTGTAGCCAGCTTGACGCCTGACCAGGTGGCAGGCAGCAGCGACCTGTGGGGAAAAGTTCTCTCACCGGTGTGGCGGATTACACTGGCCAGCATTGCCGCCGAGTTGGTGGCTGAATTCATCGACACGGAAGCCTACCGCTTCTGGGTGAAGCGGGTTACCCAAAAACTTCAATGGCTGCGGGTGCTCACCTCGAATGCTGTCAGCATCCCCATCGATTCGTTGATGTTTTCTTTCCTGGCTTTCTATGGAACCATGCCGCTTTCATCTGTCATGGGCATTTTCACCAGCAATGTGATTATCAAAGGAATTGTGACGCTGGTCAGTATGCCCATGATTTACGCAGTGAAAGAAGAAAAGCAGACATCATAGTTTTGCAATGGTGATGGCGTAAAGGTATCAATAAATTTTTTGCGGTGTATAATTAATATTATTCTTTTGGGAGGTAGGTGTGGAGACAGTCAATGTTCTGGTTGTCGAAGATGATGACATTGTAGCTCGCACCATCGAACGCAGCCTTCGCGGGCATGAATTTCGGGTAACACTGGCTAACAGCGGCGTTGAAGGATTAAAAATAGCCCGCCGGCAGTCAACCGATTTGGTTATCCTGGATATCATCATGCCCGGGATGGATGGTTATAGTGTTTGTCGTGAAATGCGAGCCGATCCAATTTTAGCGGTTGTTCCCATTTTGTTCTTGACTGCGAAGGCGAAAGACGAAGATCGCATAGAAGGTTTCCTGGCCGGCGCAGATGATTATTTAACCAAGCCCTTCAACATCGATGAACTTATTTTAAGAATTCGGGCAATTCTCCGCAGGGCAAAACGATTGGGATCGGTGCAAGAAGCCGAACTCGAAGTCAGTGTGCCTGTTTCTCCTGCAATTGCCAAAGCTGATGATAAAGAAAACCGCCATGAGATCAGAGTGGGGCAGTATGTGCTAAATGTCCGCACCTATGAATTGCAAACATCTCATCGCGGGCGCGTGCGCCTGACGCCAGTGCAATTTGATTTAATGTATCATTTGATGAGCCACCCGGGAGATATTTTTTCTCCGGCAAGACTTTTAGATGAGGTGTGGGACTATCCTTCGGATGCGGGCAGCCCCGATCTGGTTCGTGTGCATATTAAAAATTTGCGGGAGCGGATTGAGGAATCACCCAGAGACCCCAAGTTCATCCAAACAGTTGCAGGGTACGGCTATACCATTCGCGCCGATGATGATTGATTAGAAGTGCCTGGCCTCGAAACTTGACAGGTTTTTGGGGTTGTGACTTTCAATCTCATTTTATGCAGGAAAAATATGGCGTCTCAAGATAGTCCTTTGACGAAATCGAATATCACTGCGCAAGAAGTGTCTGAAACGATCTGGGATATCTTTGCGTCTCACAGTGATGTGCGAGACGCGTTAAGCGAAACATTGCAACAGATTCTAAAAGTTACCGGGCGCAGTGGGGGGGCAGTGCTGGTGCAAGTTCCTGATGAAGCGGCGCCATTTTTCTCGGTCAGTGATCAATTGAGCCCGGAGTGGCAAAATCAGCTTGTGCTGCCGGACAGCCAATTGCAACAGGCCGAGAAAGCTTCCCATGAGTCCTGGCAAGTAATACAAGGCGAAAATTTTCCGCCCGTCCTGCTTTATCCCATTAAGATCCCTGCCAGCCAGCAGGGAATTCTGGTATTAAATGGAGAGGAACCATCTGAACAGGAAAATCAATTAATCTCCAAAATTTGCCTGGATGTTGCCCGATTGTTGTTTGTGGGACAAAACCATTTCAGGGCATTTGGAATTGCCGGGCGCTGGAATTTCCTTGAAGATATGTTTATCAGTCCCAATACGACCCTGAGCCTGGATGAAATTCAAATGAAAATGATAACCGGTTTGCGTGAGAGTTTTAATGCCGAAGCCGGGATAGTGGTTTTGTTGGATGGAAATGTTGAGGGGCTGGTTTTTAAAAAGAGCCTGACCGATAGCCAGGAATGGATTGTTCAGGTGGGTGCGGGCCCCGACATGGGATTGCTGGGTAAATGTCTGCAGAGTGGTGAAGCGGTATTGAGTAATGCTCCACTGCTGGATGATGACTGCAATGAAAATTTGGATAATATTCCCGGACTGAAACTGCAATCTTTGCTATATGCGCCCTTGCTGATTGATGAACGTGTGATTGGCCTGGTTGGTTTGCAAAACAAGATCGGCGGCAATTTTTCTCTTTATGACCAGTACCTGTTAACTTCACTGGGAAATTCCATTGCCACTCTGCTTTATTACCTTCAAAATATTCAACGCCTGAGTGTTTTTAATGCAGACCTGGAAGCGCAAAACTGGGAACTCAGCCGGTCGCGCAACACGCTGCGCAGCCTTTTTGATAACCTGCCCGATTCTTTGTATATTATTGACAACCAGTATCGCTTGATTGCGGTCAACATGGCGCGCGCCAAACGGGCTAACCTCGAACCGCGCATGCTGGTTGGCAAGCAGTGTTATGAAATTTTTTATAACCGGGAAGATCCCTGCACCGGCTGCCTGGTTGGGGAGACGTTGTTTAATCGAAAAATTACTCAGCGCATTGGGCGGCAGTGGGAAGAGGGCGAAGAACCCATGGAATGGGAAATCAGTACCTATCCCATTATTAATGAAATGGATCAGGTCGTGCAGGCCATCATATATGAGCGGGACGTTACAGAAAAGAATCGGCTTGAGGCGGTTTTGGCGCAGTCTGAAAAACTGGCTGCCGTCGGACAACTGGCCGCTGGAATTGCTCACGAGATTAATAACCCCCTGGCTGTGGTTTTGGCAAATTCGCAATTGCTGCAGCGCGAACTGCCCGCAGAAAGTGATTTGCAAGAACTGGTTGATTTGATTCACCGGGCCGGCACACGCGCTTTGCATGTTGTGAGAAACCTGCTAGACCTGTCGCGTAAAGAACGTTATGATTTTGCCCCAACCAATATCAACACCACCATCGAACGAGCTTTGCAGATGCTGCGGCATGAGTTGATGGACCGCAATACCGAGTTGGTGTTTGTCCCGGCTAAAGATTTGCCCGAAGTGATGGCCAGTGATGATCACCTGCAGGGTGTGTGGCTGAACATTATTCTGAATGCCATGGACGCCAGCGGTAAAGATAAAGGAAAGATTAAAGTCACAACATCACATAAAGGCAATGAAGTGAAGGTCACCATTTCAGATAACGGCAGCGGCATTGCTCCCAAAGACTTAAAACGGATATTTGATCCATTTTTCACAACCAAAGACCCCGGCAAGGGAACCGGCCTGGGGCTTTCGGTTTGCCACCGGGTGATTAAACAACACGGCGGTCATATTCAGGTGGACAGCAAGGTGGGAAAGGGCACTACCTTTACCATTGTTCTGCCTGTCTATTAACCCATTTTTAGAATATCTTTACCTCCCTTTCACACACTCTTTATACCTTGATTTCAACAAACATGTTAAAGTGAGAACGGAGTTCATCCGATCACGTTAGTAATCCTTGGGATTTTTCTGATGATTCAAGTTACTCGATTTAATGGAAGCCGATTTTTTATCAATGCTGAACGAATATTAAGCATTGAATCTACTCCAGATACGGTGATTACTTTGCAGGATAATATCAAGTTGATTGTGAAAGACAAACCGGAAGAAATTGTAAAACAAGTGATTGAATATCAACGTTTAATACATAATCCTCAACTGGAACTTCATTTGGGAGAATAGGTATGGATTTAGCAACCTTAGTAGGTTTGATAGGCACTATCATTATTATTGTTGTCGTAATGATACTAGACGGTGGATCGCCGGCTGAATTGTTTCATCACCCGGGCCCAATTATCTTAACGATGGGTGGCTCGGCAGTTGCCGCAACAATATTTGGGTCGTTTCAAACTTTCCTTAATCTCCCAAAGTTTTTTAAGATAGCCTTTTTTGAAACTCATTTTGATACCATCGCAACAATTGACAAGATATCCGAAATGGCTGATAAAGCCCGCCGTGAAGGTTTGCTGGCATTGGAAGAGGAAAGTAAAACGATTGAGGATAAATTCCTGCAAAAAGGAATTATGCTGGTGGTTGATGGTATTGAACCGGCTGCGGTTCGCACAATTTTAGAGTTGGAAATCCATCAAATGGAACAGCGTCACTATCAAGGCATTCGATGGTTTGAATCGGCAGGTGGTCTCAGCCCAACCTTTGGTATTATCGGTACGGTAATGGGGTTGATTTCGGTTTTAAAGCAATTGGACGACCCGGCAGCATTCACTGCCGCCATTGCAGCTGCCTTTTTGGCAACATTATGGGGTCTTCTTACAGCAAATGTTTTCTGGCTGCCCATTGGCGGCAAGTTAGCCACCCGCAGCCATCATGAAGTGTCTTATCGTCATATGCTGTTGGAAGGGGTCATGGCGCTGCAGGCAGGTGAGAATCCGCGCTTGATTCGGGAAAAATTAAATTCATTTCTTTCACCGTCTGAGCGTGAAAAATCGGTCGATAAACCGGCCAGTGCTGCCGGAAAAGCTGGAGCGGCTGCATGAGCAGTCACGGCGGCGGCGGCGATCGCTGGCTGGTCAGTTATGCCGACTTCATGACCCTGCTGATGGTCATGTTTGTTGTGCTTTGGTCTATGAGTGAAACGGACCTGGCCAAGTATAAAGTTATGGCGGAGGGTTTCCGATCGGCATTTGGCGGGGGCGGTGCGGTAAGCATTGTTGATCCTGAGATAAATACCGGAAGCAGTACTGATGAAGAATCGGCCCCAATTGTCATTCCGGGCTTGCCTTTGAGTTCTTCGGTTGGCGTTGAAGTGGCAGACGATCTTACCAGCATGTTAACCAACCAGGACCTGGGTAGTGAAGTGAGTATCCAGAATAATATTGAAGGCATCTTGATTTCGCTTTCTGAAAAATTGCTGTTTCAGCAAGGAACAGCAGAATTGCAGCCCGAGGCATTGCCGATCTTGGATAAAATTGTCGAGATGATTAAGCCAATTGAGAATGATGTGCGTATTGTTGGTCATACAGATGATTCTATTCCGACCGACCCGCAATTTGAGAATAACTGGCAGTTATCCATGGCGCGGGCTTTTACGATAACAGAGTATTTTATTGATCGTGGTGTTCCGGCTTATCGATTAATTCCTTCCGGAAGGGGAGATACGCAACCCATTTTTCCCAACGACACACCAGAACACCGAGCTCTTAATGGCAGGGCAGATATAGTCATTGTCTATTCAATTAGTATGGATGTGATGGATCTGGAATCGGTTATTGGGGTATCCAATTAAAGTTCCCTGGTTCAAAAAGGATACGGAATTATGAGCGAAGTAAATGTTGAAGAAAAGAAACCAAAACCTAAATTAAAAATAAATCTAGCCGGGGCAGTTCCGGTGATTCGACTGGTTGCCATTATTTTGGCGGGTTTTGTGTTTATCTTAATGGCAATTTCCATCATGATCATGATGTACACACTGTTCGCGCCG
This sequence comes from uncultured Anaerolineaceae bacterium, assembly GCA_964580315.1. GTDB lineage: Bacteria > Chloroflexota > Anaerolineae > Anaerolineales > Anaerolineaceae > CAZOKH01. Next base: position 94,965 of record CAZOKH010000001.1, read on the forward strand.
GCAGATTGGCCCCGCCTGGTAAATATCCCGGCCAGTGCTGAAGCGCCTCTTTCGGAATCTGAACCGGAAAGCAGGCCGGTTAATCAAGAGGCGGTGCCAAGAGTGGAACCTACCAGTCCTTATATTGTGATTAAACCAGGTGAAGGTTTATTGCTGGACACTGGAACAAAGATCATCAATTTGGCTGACCCGGGCGGCAGGAAATATATCCGAATTAATGTCGTGCTTGAATTTGTTCCCCCTGACGCAACTTTCTATCAACTGGAAAATGAAGCCCAGTTGGCTTACAAAGAAGCCTTCGATGAAGAAATAAACAAACGCTTACCGGTTATCAACGATATCATCATCATGCTGGTTTCGACCAAAGATTATCAGACGCTTTACACGGCTGACGGCAAAGAAACTTTGCGCAACCAAATGATTGAAGCAATAAATTCCCGCTTGCCGGAATATAAGCTGATGTCGGTTTACTTTACGGAATTTGTCATTCAATAATCAAGAATAATGGTGCGGTATGTTAACCCAGGCAGAAATTGACGCATTATTAGCAGGCGCAATTGAGATTGAGGAAGCCGAGAATCAAGACGGCGTTAACCTTGCCCAGATTATGGGCAAGGAAGATGCTGTGCATGAAAAAGAGGAAGATTCTAAAGACCGGCGAATTCGACCGTATAACTTCTGGTCGCCGGATCGTTTTTCCAAAGATCAGATGCGGGCTGTCGAACTGGTGCATGAAGAGCTTGCCGAGAGACTAACCAATACGCTGCCTTCTTTTCTGCGCACCAATGTGCGGCCGCGCATTGTGCACACTGAACAGGGCAGATTCCATGACTTTTTGCATGATCTTCCGCCCAACAGTCTATATCACCTGGTTTCGCTGGCTCCATTGCCCGGTCAACTGGTGATCAATTTGAGCCCTGAAGTGAGCTTTGTGATTTTGGAGCAGCGGCTGGGTGGCCGCAGCGACCGCAGCGGCAAAACACACATCCTGACGGATATTGATCAGTCGCTGTTGCAAGATTTTGTTGAAAATATGTTGAATGATTTGAAAGCTTCATGGGGCCGTGTGGCGATGATTGAACCCAAGATCATGGACAGCACCATTAACCAACCCTGGGTGCAAATGATGGTTGGCAATGAGCGTGTGATGACCATTGCCTTTGAAATCATCATCAAAGAAACCACCGGCACCATGAGTTTTTATATTCCCTATTCCATGTTGAAACCAGTGATCAATGAACTCAATCCGGCAACCATTATCACCGGGCAGCGGCAGCAGGTGAGCGATCCGATCGCCAGGCAAATTAACGTTGATAATCTGAATAAAGTGGTTTTACCGTTGCAAGTGATTCTTGGAAAATCTAGATTGACCATGTCTGAACTTCTCAATTTGCAGGTTGGCGACGTGGTTGTTCTGGATACTTTTTCATACCAGGACCTTAAAGTGAGCATTGCAGGCAGAGATCGCTTCCGCTGTAAAGCGGGGCGGGTTGGCAAAAACCTGGGAATTCAGCTTACTGGATTTGAAAAAGCCGCTGAAGAGGAAGAAGAGTAACCAGAATTTGAGGAGGATTGGATGGAAAGCGATGACATCCTGAATACCAATATGGGTGATGAAGCGTCCCAGTCTGCTTCTTCTGATGAGGAGGCGTTGGCAAGAGAGCTTCAACAGGAACTGGAAAAGCAAGAAGCACAAATGAGCCAGGCTGCGCCGCAACCTGCTCCGCAGCCCGCAGTAGAACAGAAAAGCACTGGCATTGTTGAGGACGCCACCAATTTTGCGCAAGAAATGTTTGGCTCAACCGGACAATCCTATCCAAGTAATTTGGATATGTTGATGGATGTGGCCATGGAATTGACGGTTGAACTTGGACGCACTTCACAATCAGTGCGCCAGGTTCTTGATTTGCATAAAGGCTCGGTGCTGGAATTGGACCGCATTGCCGGCGATGCAGTTGATATTTATGTAAATAATCAATTGATCGCCAAGGGAGATGTGGTGGTTGTGGATGACAAGTTTGGCGTTCGAATAACTGAGCTGACCCGCAATAAACGGGAAGGGTGAACCATGTTTAATCCATGGGAACGACTAACCGCCAACATAACAAACAAAAAAGCATTTTCCATGATCCTCTGGGGCATTGTGGGACTTGTGTTTGTTTTCGCTTTATGGATCACCGGCACAAGCCAGTGGCAAACAGCCGGCGGTGAAACGACTGTTGGCGGCGATGTCATTCCCAACACCACTGCGCTGTATATTAATGTTTTTCTGAAAACGGTAGTGGTGATTGCCCTGATTTACGGGGCTTTTGCTCTTTACAGGAATTTTTCCGGCAACATAGTTTCCATCAAAGAGAAGCGTATGCGGGTGGTTGAATCAACGCAACTTTCGCCGCGCCGGACGTTGTACCTGGTTAAAGTGGACGACCGCCAATTTTTGGTGGGGGGTACCGACCAGGCGTTGAACCTGTTGACTGAAATAGATGGAAGCGATGAAGCGTTTGAGACAGCACCAATGCCATCAGCGGCAAATTCGCTAAAAGATTTTGCCGGGTTGTTTCAAAAAACAATCAAGGATGCAGAAAATTCGGTAATTGAATCTCGCCAGGGATCGGCACACTAATATCTATACTGGAATCCCGATCAATATGAATAAAAAGAAATTATTGTTAATAACCTGTTTGGCGCTGCTGGGGTTGGTTTTAGCTGGCTGCGCTGCCACGCCCGAGTTTACAGCCCCCGGGGTAACCCTGGAAATCCAGCCCGAAGGTCAACCGGAACAGGTTAGTTCGGGCGTTCAATTACTGGTTTTATTAACCGTATTGTCACTGGCGCCTTCCATCATCATCATGGCAACCTCATTTACGCGGGTGGTGATTGTGTTATCTTTGTTGCGCAATGCCATTGGCACAGCCACCACGCCACCCTCTCAGGTGATTATCGGATTGGCTTTGTTGATGACCTTTTTTATCATGGCGCCTGTTTACAACACCATCAATCAAGATGCGCTCCAGCCCTATCTGAATAATGAAATTCCACAGCAAACGGCATTTCAAAGAGCCATGGACCCTTTGCGTGAATTCATGTTCAGGCAAACCCGGCAAAAAGATATTGAACTGTTTTTGGCGATGAACCAATCGGAGCGGCCGAACACCCTGGCAGATATTCCCACAGTTGTGCTGCTGCCAGCCTTTGTGATCAGCGAGCTTAAAACCGCGTTTACCATGGGGTTCGTCATCTATGTTCCTTTCCTTATTATCGATATGGTTGTCTCGAGCGTTTTGCTGGCAATGGGCATGATGATGCTGCCGCCATCTTTGATTTCACTGCCGTTCAAATTGCTTTTATTTGTGATGGTGGATGGATGGTACCTGGTAACCCGTTCACTACTTTTGAGTTTCCAGTGAGGTTAAAAAGAAACCTCCATGAATGAGACCTATTTATTAAACCTTGCTCAAAATGCCATGCTGCTGGCAGCTTTATTGTCTGCTCCGATTTTGCTGGCCACACTGCTCATCGGCAGCCTGGTCAGTTTGCTGCAGGCTGCCACCCAGGTTAATGAATTTACGCTGACTTTTGTTCCTAAAATCATTGCCGTAATTGTCATCCTGTTATTCCTGGGGGGGTGGATGTTGCAGCAAATTATGGCATTTACCACCAATTTGTACAACGACTTGCCAACACTGATACTCCAATGAGAGGCCTGCATGTCAACTGTTGCTCCATCACAAGCCAACCAAGTAGATGACGAAATTGTTCGCAAAATATTGGGATATATCAACGATATTCGTCCCATGCCGACCAGTGTTTCACGTGTTTTAACTGCACTGGATAATCAATATTCTGATGCTGAAATCATTTCTGAATTCCTGGGCTTAGATCAGGCTCTGGCAGCCAATGTGCTGTCTGCGGCGAATTCTGTCATTCTGGGTTATGGTCCATCCTGTTCAAATTTAAATGACGCGGTCATGCGGTTGGGGTTTAAAAAATTGCGCACCATTGTGCTGGGGGTGGGGGTTTCCAATGCTTTTGAAAGCAACCTGCCAACCTATGGTTTGATGACGGGTGATTTGTGGAATCATTCTGTTGCCACAGCGGTGTCAGCCCAGTGGCTGGCGCGTTCTTTTTCAATGCCCAATCCTGAAGATGTTTATGTGGCGGGGTTGCTGCATGATATCGGAAAACTGGTGTTGGATCGTTTTGCGCGCGTGTATTTTCCCAACCTGGAACGCACTGCACGGGAATTCAACTGCCCGTTTTTTCAGATCGAAGACCGGGTGTTTGGCATTAACCACGCGGTAGTGGGCGGGGTGTTGGCGCGTAAATGGAATTTTCCGGAAGTTCTCGCTAATCCTATTGAGGACCATCACTCACCAGGGCAGGCCAAAGGGAACAAGCGGATCGCCGCCATTATCAACATTGCCAATGCTTTCAATCCCATTGATTCAGTGACCTTGCAGCGGCTGGGTAAACGCACTTATGATCCCAAAGCCCTGGAAATTTTGAATTTGACCGATAAAGATTTGTTTCGCTTGAATGAAGAAATGAATCGGTATTTTAAACCGCAAATTTCAGGTTGACCGATCTTGATATAATCATTCCAATGACTATCTTACCCCCTGTTGAAATCATTATGTTAGAGGAAGACCGTGCGTTGGCCGACCTGATCTTAATGGCATTGGATCGGGAAGGGCTGCGTGCAGCAGTGGTCAGCCGACCGGCTGATTTGTGGGAGGCGTTGGAAGCGCTGCAACCAAGACTGGTGATTCTGGATTTGTTCTTGACGGGGCACAGCGGGCTGGAGATGTTGCAGGAGATGAAAGAGAAGGGCTGGTTAGACCAGACGCGTGTTCTGGTGTTGTCTTCCCTGGGATTCCGTGAGGTGGTAAAACAGGCAACTCAACTGGGGGCAATTGATTTTATAGTCAAGCCTTTTGATATCGATGCCTTTTTGCAGAGGGTTTTAAAGTGTCTGCGGTCAAACGCGCCCATTAGCCCTGACTAGCGTTTTACGATCTTCTTCCAGGATATTCAATATTCGTTTTTTACGCCATATTTAGTTATGCTTCACCAAAGCTTTACTGCAAAGCGGGGATGATTTGGTATCCTTGAGGTAGTAGGAGCCACGTCTTCATGTCTGTCTCATTTGTACATGCGCAATACTTTATCCTTGTTTTAACTCGCGTCATGATAATTTTGATTCAAATACCGCTATTTGGAAGCGATATGGTTTTGGATCGGATCAAGGTCATTTTTGGCTTTATTTTGTCATTGGTGATAACAACCTGGCAGCCGCTTCAGCCCGGCATGGAGGAATTGCCCATGCTGGTTTTTGCCTTTTCAATTCTGAAAGAATTGATTATCGGTTTTCTGGCAGGCTTTGCCGCCACATTGACCTTTGGTGGTTTGCAGGTGGCGGCTCGCATGATTGAACTATCCAGCGGTTTCTCAGCGGGTGAACTATTTAACCCGGCGTTGGGAATGAGTGGTTCCTCCATTTCACAGTTTTTCACGATTCTGGCATTGCTATTCTTTATGATAACCAATGGGCATCACATATTTTTGTTGGGATTGCAAAAAACATTTGAAGTGCTGCCCATTTTTGCCGAATTACCCCCGCTTGACCCCGGCAATTTGCTTCGGATGACTGCAAATTTCATTACCATAGGATTGCAAATGTCGATGCCGGTGATGGGCGCTTTGTTAATGACAGACCTGGCGTTGGGGCTGCTGGCAAAGGTGGCTCCGCAAATGAATGTCTTCTTTCTGGGACTCCCGGTAAAGGTTTTTATGGGGATCATTGGCATTGCGCTGACTTTCAGTGTTCTCTTGCCCTCGCTGCAGGATTTATTTAATAACCTGGGCAAACGTATGATTGAAATTATGGGTGTGTGAGAATGGGTGAAAAGACTGAAAGTCCAACTCCGCGCAAGTTGTCTGAAGCCCGTGAAAGGGGACAGGTTGTTCACAGCATGGAAATAAATTCTGCCGCTGGCATGCTGGCGGCAATCTGGCTGATTCAGGGGCCGGGAAGGACCCTGGTTCAAAACCTGGGAACCATAATCCGGCAGGCTTTTTCCAGCTTATCACCCGAAAAAATGGATGTCAATCCAACCTGGCTGCAGACCATTTTTATCAATGATTTGAACTTAATCATGAACCCGATGATGCAAATGCTCTTTGGAATCATGATCTTGGGATTGGTGGTGAATTTGGCGCAGAGTGGTTTTGTGTGGGCAAGCAAACGGCAGGCATTTGATTTTGGCCGTTTGAATCCATTGAACGGTTTTAAGCGTATGTTTTCTTTGCAAGGTGTGGTGAATTTGCTGAAAGCGCTTTTGAAACTGGGAATCGTGGGATGGGTTGCCTATACGTTTTTACGCGACAACTTGACCAGTATGCTGGAGCTTGCCAGCATGGATTTATCGGCAAGCCTGACAAAATGGGTGGGGCTTGTGGTGGCATTGATCATCCGGGTGGGCGGCGCCTACCTGGTTCTGGCTGCCATGGATTACGCCTATCAGCGCTGGGAATATATGCGCCAGATGCGCATGTCGAAGCAAGAAGTGTTGGATGAAATTAAACAGACCGAAGGCGACCCGTTTATGCGGGCGCGCATTCGTCAACAACAGCGCCGCATGGCGCGCATGCGCATGATGACGGCAGTCCCGAAGGCCGACGTGGTTATCACAAACCCAACTCACCTGGCAGTGGCAATCAGTTATGACGAAAAATCCATGAAGGCGCCGCGTTTGCTGGCAAAAGGCGCCTACCAGATTGCTGAAAGAATTGTGAAAGTTGCCAGAGAGAACAAAATCACGGTTACCCAAAACATACCCCTGGCGCGTGCCATCTATAAAAATGTTGAGATCGACCAGGAAATACCGCCTGATTTATATGTGGCAATGGCCGAGGTGCTGGCATATGTTTACCGCCTGCGTGGAAAAAAGATAACTGAAACGGGATAAACCTTGTTTTTAGAGGATAAGAATGACTGTAAATAGCACACCGGCAACCAGCCGTTTTGATTTTAGAAGCCTTTTGGGCTCCAAAGACCTCCTCATGGCAGGCGCAATTGTTGTTGTGGTCGGCATGATGCTGGTTCCATTGCCCACATTTCTGATTGATGTTCTGGTTGTGTTGCAACTGGCTGGCTCGCTGGCAATTTTGCTGCTGAGCACCTACATTCACAAACCACTGGATTTTTCAGTATTTCCATCACTGTTATTGATGGTGACACTTTTCCGGTTGGGGTTAAACATCTCGACCAGCCGTCAAATACTGATGGCCGGTTCGGCAGGTAATGTCATTCAAACGTTTGGGAGCATTGTCATTGGTGATGACTATATTGTGGGTGTCGTTATTTTCTTGATGCTCATGATTATTCAGTTCGCAGTGATTAACAACGGCGCCGGACGTGTGGCAGAAGTGACTGCCCGTTTTACACTGGATGCCATGCCCGGAAAGCAAATGTCAATCGACGCTGATTTGAATGCCGGAATCATCAATGAGGTGCAGGCGCAGGAAAGACGCCAGGGTGTGGCACGTGAGGCGAACTTTTTTGGAGCCATGGACGGCGCCAGCAAATTTGTTAAAGGTGATGCCATTGCAGCCATCATTGTGATCCTGGTAAATATTCTGGGCGGCATTGTGATTGGTGTTGTTCAGCGCGGGCAGGGCATTGTGGATGCGCTTCAAACCTACACAACATTGACCATTGGAGCCGGGTTGGCTATCCAGGTTCCGGCATTGATGGTATCGACTGCATCGGGTTTGATCGTCACACGTTCAACATCTGAAGGCACGCTGGGTGCAGATGTGATCAAACAGGTGTCGAACTTCACCACATTGCTGGTGTCAACTATGATCATAGGCATCATCGCCCTAATTCCGGGTTTGCCGAAATTACCGTTTTTAGTAGTGGGTACTTTGTTGGCCGGTGTAACGTACATTGTCTGGCGGGCTGAGCAAAAACCGATCGAGATTCCTACTGAGGCAGCGCCAACCGTGCAGCCATTGGAGACCCCTGAAGATGTGATGGGCATGGTGGTGGTTGATCCGTTGGAATTGGAAGTGGGGTATGGGTTAATCCCTCTGGTTGATGAAGAACGCGCCGACAATCTTTTGCGGCAGATTACCAATATCCGCAGGCAAATATTGTCTGAGCTGGGCTTTGTTGTGCCCATTATTCGCATTCGCGACAACTTGCGGCTTCCTCCCAACACCTATCGAATTAAGGTACGCGGTGAAGAAGTGGCGCGCGGAGAGATTATGGTAGATCGCTATCTTGCGATTCCGGGCGCTGAAGTGGAAGAAACCATCCAGGGCGTTCCAACGGTTGAACCTGCCTTTGGATTGCCGGCTATCTGGGTGAGCGAATCACAAAAAGGGCAGGCTGAAATTGCCGGCTACACCGTGGTCACGCCGTTGGCCATGCTCAGCACGCATCTCACTGAAGTCATCCGATCACACGCGGCGGGTTTGCTCAACCGGCAAATGCTGCAAGAAATGCTGAACCGGTTGCACGAAAAAGTGCCTGCGGCGGTTGAAGGTGTGATCCCTGAAATGTTGAAACTGGGCGATTTGCAAGATGTGCTGCGCAACCTGCTGCGTGAAAGAATTCCAATCCGAGACCTGGCAGGTGTTTTGGAAGTGATCGCCAAACATGCGCCGGCCACGCGCGATACCAATATTTTAGCCGAAGCGGTTCGGCAAACCATGTCGTTGACCATTTCAAATATTTACCGTGAAGCAGATCGAACCATTCACGCGTTTACCCTCTCTCCGCAAGTGGAAAACCTGCTGCGCGAATCACTCAGCAGCACCGAAGGCGGATTGGGATTTCAAATTGAGGCATCGGTTGCACAGAAGATTCTCAATGCCACCGGTGAGCAGATGGAATTGCTTGCCCAGGAAGGGCACATGCCCATTTTGTTGTGTCCGCGCGAGCTGCGGTTGGCATTTCGCCGCCTGGCTGAACAATCGTTTTCAAACCTGGTGGTTCTTGCCTACTCGGAGATTGAACCGGGAACCAAGGTGCGCGCACACGGCATGGTGCAAATTTAATTTGACAATAGAAATTGGGTGAGTAATGCAAACACAAACCTTTCGAGCAGAAAACATGCTGGTGGCTCTTCAACGGGTTCAAGAAGAATTGGGACCTGAGGCATTAATCATTTCTGTGCGGCAAGTGCCCGCCGGACCCGCCTGGCAGGTTTGGCGCAAGCCCATGGTTGAAGTGGTTGCAACGCAGTTTGACAAAAACGAAGCGAAAGGTGAAAACCAGCCGGCAGGATTGACCAGGGAGGAAATTGACGAGGGGAAAAACGCGCCAACCCAGACAGCCGGCGGACAGCAAGTGCGTCCCTATGTTTTCCCGACAGTTAAACGAGAGACTGTCAACCGCAAAGTTGAAGATGAGCACATTCACCCAACCGGGAATTTAACCAGCGCACCGCCGTTGGAAAAAATTGTCGCCCCGTCACGCGAAACCATTGCGGTTAACACCGATGATACCTGGACGGAAACGGTTGCCATTCCAGGCAAGACGCCGGTTTCTCCTGCCATGCCCACCATAAAGCGGCAAGAGAAGCAGCTCTCTCAAGAAGAATTGATCCCGTTCTTGAGTGAGTTGATGAAACGCAATCAGGAGCGGGTGGTTGAGACACCCCAAATCAAAGAAGCTGAAATTGAAGCAACACTTCCTGAACTGGAACCCCCTGCGCAGGAAGAGGTAGAAAAAATTGTAAAAATTGAGTTTCCTCCAGTGTTGGATGAAGCCATTGACCACCTGGAAAATGTCGAGGTGGATGTTGAGTTGCTGCAAAAAATTGGCACACTTTGCGTGCAAACTCTGCCGCCTCGTTCCATGCGTGATGAAGATAAGGTGCGTGATTATTTGCTGCAACAGCTTTCTGCCTGCATACGAATTCAAAAAGTGCTGGTGGGGTTGCGGCCGCAAATCATCACCTTGATTGGAACCAGTGGAGCAGGAAAAACCAGCACCTGCGCCAAGCTGGCGGTGCATTATTCGATTAACGCACGCAAGAAAGTGAGCTGGGTTTCGGCAGATACGGTGCGCACCGGGGCCATTTCCGAAGCGCGCACTTACGCCGAAACGATTGGTATTCCATTCCGTTATGCCTACACACCTGAAGAACTGGCTGAAGCAGTCGATGCAGAAGATAAAGCGGATATTATCCTGGTGGATACCCCGGCTTGCAATCCACGCAGTGAGAGCAGTATTGTGGAACTTGGTTCGCTGCTTACAGTTTTGCCGTGGAGAAATACCTGGATTGTTGCGCCTGTGACCTCGCGTGAAGTGGATTTGCGTAATGCCCTGGCTGCTTTTGCGCCGTTTCGGGCTAATGGACTGGTTTTGACCAAAATGGACGAAACAAACAGTTTTGGCGTGGGATTCAACCTGGCTTTTCACAGCCAGATTCCTCTCACGTTTTTTACAAATGGAACAAGGGTTGTAAACGACCTTGTGCCAGCGCGAGCTGAACTGCTTTGCCGGGCGCTTTTCAATGAAAGGTTTGTGGCATGACAGAAGGCGGTTCGTTAATTCAATCAGCGCGTTCGCCCGAGAAGCCGAATAATCCCTACATGCTTCCTCCGCTGATTGAGGCTGTCTTTTTGCTGACGCGCGGGTTGATTGTTTTGGTAACTGTGCTGGTAATGGTTATTTCTTACATTGTGCACGCCACCTGGTTGGACATTTTTATTCGCGGCCTTACCACCGGCGTTGTGTTGGGAATCCTGGGATGGATTTTTAACTGGTTTGTGGGTAGTTACTTTATCCAGGCGGCTGTAGATGAGTTGAAAGAGAAAGCTGAACAAGATTTGGAAATGGAACTGGCTTCCGAAAACACCAATATTCAGGCATGAGTGAACCGTGGCAGAAGTAAGAGACGATATTGACCTGGCTGAACTGTATTACTCAACGCGCGATCCGGCGCTGCGCGAGGAGTTAATTTTGCGTTATACCACTCTGGTTCATTATGTCGTTGGACGACTTGGAATTACTGAAAACACAAGCAGTGAGTATGACGACCTGGTTAGTCAAGGAGTGATTGGATTGATCGAAGCAGTGGACCGTTATAACCCCAAATTTGGCACTCGTCTAAGCACCTATGCCACGCTTAAAATTCGCAGCAAGGTCCTTGATTATTTGCGTGAGTTGGACTGGCTGCCTCGCTCAGCCCGCAAACGCGTGCGGACTGTTCAGGATGCCATGTTGAAATTGGAAAGCCAGCTTCAACGTGTTCCCACCGATGAAGAACTGGCGGAATATCTCGACATGAATATGGATACGCTGCAGCAGGCGCTGGTCGATTCAAGCCATATCATGATTTCATTGGATGAAGATGGCGCTGACTCATCATCTGATGAAAATGTTTCGCTTTATGAAAAGCTAACAGACGATCAACAGGAAAACCCTATGGAAACTTATGAAGCGAAAGATCTTCAGCGCGAAATGGTATCGGCAATTCAGACGCTTTCCGAACGCGAGCAACTGGTTCTCTCTTTGTATTATTTTGAAGAACTGACCTTGAAAGAGATTGGTGAAACGCTTGGAGTATCTGAATCGCGGGTTTCTCAAATTCATGGCCGCGCTATGATCAGTCTAAAAACCATGATGTCTTCTTCACGCCGCAAGTCGACAGGGGCATCGGGGAAATGATTGAAGAAATTGTGCATACCTGCCGATAATGAGTAAGGAACGCTATCTTGAGGACGAGTAAATGATAGGTAACCGCAGTTTAATGAATGACACATTACATTTGATGCAGCTTGCTCAGGAGACCGCCCGACGCAGCGGTAATGCGCAGCAGGCTGACAAATTGGACCCGGTAGTTAACCAGTTTAAAGAGTTAATTAATCGCGAGATGGAAGCAGCATCCATGGATGCTGCTTCAGGTGATGCAACAACCAGTTTTCAAAAAATTCTTTCAACTTCAAGTGGTGTGCAAAACCAGCGCAATGCCCAACTTTCTTTGAATGATCGGAATCGCATGATTGCTTCCCTGTCAGAAGGCGGCATGTCAGACGTTCAAATTGCGCGTGAATTAAACATCACTCGCGATGAAGTTCGCCTGGTGATCAACCTGGCGAATGCTGCGCAAGCGAATCGGAGGTAACCCATGATTAAAGGTTTTTATGCTGCTGCTTCTGCAATGGTAGTGGGAATGAACAGGCAGAATGCCATTTCACATAATGTGTCTAACCTGGATACACCCGGGTTTAAGCAAGTGCTTTTAACAATGGATGATTGGAAGAAAACTCAGGTGGTAACACAATCGCAGCAGGCGGTTACTTTTCCAGTTTACCCTTCCATCCTGTTCAATCAAATTGGCACTGAAAAACTGCAATATGTGGGCAACCTGGGGCTGGGTGTTGAAAACAGTCCCGAATATACCAGCTATGAACAGGGCGCCCTGCAAAACACCGGTCTTGAGTTAGACATGGCGATTGAAGGGGACGGCTTTTTTAGAATCCAGGCTGAAGATGGTGTGCGTTATACCCGTGATGGGCGCTTTGAACGTGATGTCAATGGCAACCTGGTTACGGTTGATGGTTATTATGTGCTGGATAGAAATGGCAACAAAATTAGCCTTGACCAGGGCGGCACTGTGCAGGTCAGTTCCGACGGGACAATCAGCGTGGATGGACAGGATCAGGCGCGCATTGATGTGGTGTCCTTTGCCGATCCTGAAGCGGAATTAACCCGGGTTTCCCTCACATCTTTCACAGCCGAGACGGCTCCCACTGGAGACGCGGTTGGCTCGGTCAGGCAGGGATACCTGGAAGCATCCAATGTCAATATTGCGCAGTTGATGACTCAAATGATTCAAGTGGCGCGTTCTTATGAGGCTGCTCAGCAACTGGTACGGGTTCAGGACGACCTTTTGGGGCAGAGTATTAACACATTAGGCAAGGTTTAGGAGGTAAGTCTTTATGTCCCCTACATTTACGCAATTGATTGAACTTGGCCGTACCGGAATGTCATCCCGTATGCTGGATTTGGATACGGTTAGCAATAATCTGGCAAATTTTACAACCACTGGTTACAAACAGAACCGGGTAAATTTTCAAGAAGTGTTGAATGGTGTTCAATTGAGCGGAGTGCGCACTTCTTCTTCACAAATGGACATGGAGCAGGGCGCAGTACAAACTTCCACCAGCCCGCTGCACATGATGGTTGATGGCAAGGGTTTCTTTGGAATCAGGCTGGCGGACGGCAGCACCGCATATACCCGCGACGGCACGTTTTCCATTGATGCCAATGCCGAAATTGTGGATACATACGGGAATAAATTGATCTGGGATGGAGACATCCCTGCTGATGTTTCTCAGATTGATGTGGAAAGAGATGGAACCATAAAAATAATGCGGGGCAATAGCGATGCCTGGCAGGATGTTGGCACAATCAGCTTATACCAGGTTCCCAATCCCAGCGGGATGACCACTTTGGGAAACAACCTGCTTTTGGAAAATGACGCTTCTGGAAAAGCAACTGCCGGCAGCCCGGGAGATGATGGTTTTGGTAAGGTGGTGAATTTTGCGCTGGAAGGTTCGAATGTTGATATGGCCTCTGAAATGGCGCATTTAATCCGCTTGCAGCGTTTCTTTGAAGTGACCACCCAGACCGTGCAGCAGTCTGATACGATGCTGAGCCAGGCAATCCGGATGCGTCAATAATGCGACTCAAGAATCGGAACCGCTTGCCGATAATGTAAGTGACCCAGGAACATCCAAGGAAGGAGTTCATCATGAAGATTGAGAACAGCGGAATACCCGAAATTGAGCGCAGGAAAGTTAACCAGATAAGCTCAAACAAAGCGTCTGCCTATGCTCAGACGACCCACTTAAGCGGTTCACAAAAAACCGACCAGGCTGAATTGTCAAAGGAGGCGTTGTTGCTTGCCAAAGCACTTTCAGCGCCAGCCGGAACCGACAAAGCCCGCCTGGAGAAAATTGACAACCTGAAAAAGCAGATTGAATCAGGGGAATATAAAATTCCCTACGAAGAATTAGCCCAAAAGATTATGGATATTTTGAAAATATCCGAGTAATCCTTTTCCGGGGCTGCTGATTCTCTGTTAGAAGCATGTTGAGGAGTAGAAAATGGTGAAATCGAAGGAGGAGCAAGAAGAACTCTTTTATTCCATGGAAGCCATCATGGTCAGTCAATTCCGCATTTGCCAGACCCTGCGCGACCTGTCGCAGCAAGAACGCAAATTGTTGTTGGACGGCAAAGCAGATGACCTGGTGGGGCTTGTGGAAAAGAAAGAAATGCTCCTGGATGACCTTGGGAAGCTGGAAGAAACCCGTCGCACGATGACGGATCGCATTTCCCAAAAACTGGGTTTTACTGATATTGAAAATTTGCACGATTTACTGGTAAGAGTACACTCCTCTTCAGCGCAGCGCTTGAATCGTTTGCGCGAGGGGATTTTGGCTATTCAATCAGAAATTCGTGAAACCAATCGCGGCAATGCTGCCCTGGCAAATCTAAACATTGAACGTATCGGGGCGCTTCAAAACCACCTGGTGAAATTGATGGGCACTTCTTCTTATTACCATCAACCCATTCCAGCCGCGGGAACGAGTACACCGCCCATGAGCTGGGGAATGGATCACCAGGCTTAAAGGTATAAGGGAATCTCACTATGTCATCTTTCGCAGGAATTAGTCAAGCTTTAATGGCAGTGCTCAGTATGCAGCAGGCAATGGAAGTGACCGAGCACAATGTTGCCAATGCAAACACTACCGGATTTCACCGCCAGTCTGCGATTTTATCGGCAAATACCCCACAAAGCACGGGCGGGTGGGTTGGTTCGTCTTCAGCCGGCCAAATTGGAACCGGCGTTATCTTATCTGAAGTTCGCCGCTTCAACACCGATTTTATGGATGTGCGGTTGCGCACAGAAGCGGGCGAGGTGGCCAGATGGAGCGTCCAACATTCCTATTTACAGCAGATTGAAACTTCGCTGGGAGAATCGGGAGAGGATAGCCTCTCTTTACGGATGGATGACTTTTGGTCAGCCTGGCAGGCGGTGAGCGCCGAACCTGACCAGGTTGATTTGCGGGCCACCTTGCTTGAAACAGGAAAGCAATTGGCTGAAGCGTTTAATGGCAGAATAGTTCGCCTGGAAGATTTGCGGCGCAGTCAGAATCTTGAGATTTATCAGCGTGTTGATGAAATTAATAAATTATCCAACCAGGTGGCAGATCTCAATGCAGAAATTTCAAGGGTAAAGGCGATTGGCGACAGCCCGAATGATTATATTGATCAGCGTTCACAAATGCTGGATCGCTTGAGCGAAATTGCGGGGGCGGTTTCTTATGCCCAGAATGACGGGCAGGTGTTGGTTTCCATCGGCGGACACGCCCTGGTTGTGGGTGATAAATCCTTCCAATTAACTGCCAACCCTGACCCGCTTGATCTCAGTCAGGTGGACATCACTTTTGTGGCTGACGGCAAGCAGCTCAATCCGCCATCGGGTGAACTGCTTGGATTTGAAGATGTGCGCGACCGGGTGATTGTGGAACAAATTGACCAGTTGGATGAACTGGCTTCGATGATGATTGAGAAGGTCAATGTTCTGCACCGATCGGGTTATGGCTTGAATGATACCGGCGCGACACCGGCCGGAAGAGATTTCTTTACGGGTACTGATGCAGCCACCATCCAGGTGAATACTGAAATGGATAACCTGGCCAATATTGCTGCCGGCCTGCGGCCTGATTCAGCCGGCGACGGTGAACTGGCGCGTCAAATTGCCGAGGTTCGCTCGACCGCCCTGTTTTTGGGCAGCCCGCCGGCATTAACGGTAACGCCTTCAGGTGGTTGGACGGGTGGAATTACCGATGCTTCGGCCGGTCATGCAGTTTTTGAGGGGCTTGATCCCCTGGTGAATGGCGACTATACGGTGAATATCAATGTCACCAGCGGCGGCGCCAGCACCGTTGAGCTTTTGTCAGGCGGAACAGCACTGAATATCAGCGCCGACGGCACCTCCAGCGGTGGGGCAGCCGTGGTATTGAATTTTACGCACGATAATGTGAACGGCAACGTAATTGACCTGGGCAACGGTTTGCAAATTACGATTGACGCCGCTGCCAGCGGTGCGACCAGCGAGGTTATTACTTACACTGCCACCGGGGCATCGAACCCGCACCAGTTTGATGGCGTGCGTGTGGCAGACCTGGCGATGGAAGTCAAATCAGCCGCGACTTATGCCAGAGATCATACCTATGTGCAAACGGCCTTAAACGAACAAATTGAATCAGAGGCAGGTGTAAACCTGGATGAAGAAGCCGCCAACATGGTGAAATTCCAGCGCGCCTACCAGGCATCAGCGCGCATGATGACCGCCCTGGACGAGATGTTGAACACGATTATTAATGGCATGGGTCTGGTTGGCAGATCGTAAGACGAGGTGAATGATGCGTGTAACCAATGAAATGATAACCAATAATTCCATCGCTCATATGAGCGACAGCCTGGCAAAATTGTATCAGTTGCAGACCAAGGCTGCCACTGGAAAAGATTTTCTCAAAGCTTCTGAAAACCCTGCCAAAGCGGTAAAAAATATTTCGTTGCGGTCCAGCCAGGAAGCCTTGCGCTCGTATATGAACACAGCCGGTGTGGTTAAAAATTGGATCTCTGATACTGAGTTTAACCTGCAAAAGATGACCGACCTGGGTACGCGGGCGCAAACGCTCATTGTGCGCGGTATGAATGATTCACTCGATGCAGATGCCCGCAGTGATATCGCGGTGGAACTGGACGGCATGCTTGACCAGGCAATCAGCATGGCAAACGCCAAACACCAGGATAGTTATTTGTTCGCCGGCGCCAACACCACCAACCCCGTGCCGCCTTTCCGCAGAGATGCCAGCGGCGCGGTTGAAACGGTTGTGTACGAGGCGGATGTGCCGGTTGGAATTATGCGGCGTGATATTGCACCCGGCGAAACCATTACCATGAATGTGGACGGCAACGAATATTTTATCAATTCAGATTTCTTCGACTCATTCATTGCAGCTCGCGATGCACTGGCTGCAAATGACACCACGGCATTGGCTGCCGCACAAATACGTGTGGCTGATGCCACGAAAAAACTGATGGAATCGCTGACCACGGTGGGCGTTCGCTGGAATTTTACTGAGACATCCATTGAACGCATGGAACAAGCGGATACTGAGATGCAGTCATTTATTTCGCAGAATCAGGAAGTTAACCTGGCTGAAGTGTATTCACAAATTGCAAACCAGGAAATGGTTTATCGATCTGTGCTTCAGGTCAGCAGCCGGGCAAATTCTCTTCTAAACCTTTTTGAAGTTTTGTAAGAAAACAGTTATACTATAGCATAAGCAACCCGATTAATCATTTCATTTGCACTGAACATAGGCTAGGGTTAATGTGCTTGTTTTGACGCGAAAAAACAATGAAAGTATTGTAATAGGGGACAATATTGTTATCACGATCCTGGCAATCGATCGGGATAAGATCAAAATTGGAATCGATGCCCCCCGTGAAATTCCTGTGATGCGGCAGGAACTATTTCTGGCAGTTCAAGAACAAAATGAGATCGCAGCGCGCCTGGTAAATGCACAACAAGCGCCTTCATTTGATTCCCTTCGGGAATTGTTGGCTTCTCAGGCGGTTGATGACGAAGATACCGACAACAAAGAACAGAACGATTCTTCATCCGAATCTGCTGGAACTGCTGAATAATTTTTCCAAAAATCCTTACAAATTTATACCTGTTTTTTATGTCCCTTTACGAGACTTTCATATTCCCTTTATAGCCCAATTGCGTAATCACTGGTAGGATATGAAAGGACGTATAATGCCGCGTAATTATGCGTTGGTTTAACGATTTTTTGGATTAAGGAAGGTATGCGCCTGAATGGCAAATGATTTGGAAAGCACGCAGGTGGAACAAATCGACCAGTTGAAAGAACAGGGCCGAGCCTATTTGCGTTCCAATCAGGCCGATATGGCTATTCGAGTTTTTGCCAAAGTTTTGGAACTCGATGCCGATGACCTGGATTCTTTGCTGGTTTTGGGCGACTCCTATTTATTGATTGGCGATCGAACTGCTTCGCTGACGTTTTATTTGCAGGCATGGCGATTGGCACCCGATCGGCGCGATGTGCAGCGCCGGGTTGACCTGGCCCTCAGCCGCACGGCTACAAAGGATCAGGAACAGACTGAGGTGCTGCCCACCCAGCCGCACGACCTGGCGCGCCTGTATGAAAACCTGGTGGGGCGGCGCACACCGGTCAGTGATGAAGAAGTGGAGCAGGCACGAATTCTGATTGACGAGGTTATTCACAGCGAATCACCGGCAAAAGCAGTGGCTGGCAGGCTGGACGATATCCATGAATTGATCCCGGCTTTGATTGAGTTGAACATTCGCCAGGCGCGCCTGGATGGGCAGCCCCAACTGGCTGATGAGCTTGAAGGATTGTTGTTGAATACGCTGCTTCAAAAAGATGCAGCCCAATCGAAGCAATTTTCGAAAGACGAGTACTTGAATGAAGTCAGCATCACCCGGCAAGACAGGGGCACCATAACCCTGGCCGGCATTGATTCGCAAGAATCTCCCAATCGGCAGGCTTTCATTGCGGAATGTCTGCGCCAGTATGGTTATGAAGTAATGGAGATGAACCATTCAGGCGCTGATGAGTGGCAAAATGCCGATTTGATGATTGTTCATAATCCGCATGGGCTGCCGTCTTTATCCAAAACCATGGCCGCCTGGACCGCCAGCGGGAAGTCCTTGATCGTTGACCTGGATCTGGATTTTCGACAATTACCCGTCAACCATCCTGATTTTGAGAAGCTGGGAACGGCCAACCCGGGCCTGTCGCGCGTCTATACTGCTGCACTTCAACTGGCAAACCAGGTTACCCTGGCCAGCGAAACGGCAGCCGAGGAGATGGCAAAAGAAGGTTTTAATGTGGTGATTATTCCAGACGGTTGGACCAGTGAAAACCCGCTGTGGAAAAAACCCATTCCCGAGCGCAATGGCCTGAGCCTTGGCTTGATGATGATGCCGGGTGATGTTGAGGATGCCACACAGATTAGGCGGGCAGTGACCCGCGTGATGCGTGAATTTCCACAGGTGCGTCTGGCTGTCAGCGGCGATCCACAGGTCTATCAAATGTTTGACAGCATTTCTGCCACGCGTCGCTTTTATTTGCCGCCGTTAGATCCCGAAGATTACCCTTATTTGCTCTCGCAGATTGATGTTTTGCTGGCGCCGCTGAACGACAATCCGTTCAACCGTCAGCGCTCCGACCGCCGGCTTATGGAAGCCGGGGTGCGAAAAATTCCGTGGGTAGCTTCTCCAACGCCATCATTTCTGGAATGGGCAAAAGGAGGTTTGATTGCCTATTCGTTGGATGATTGGTACACCCATATTCGGGTTTTAATTCAAGATGCAAATTTGAGGGAGTCGTTGGCTCAGGCTGGTTTTGAAAAAGCGCAACAACGCGAATTGAAGAAGATAAGCTTTGCCTGGCTGCGACAGGTGCAGCAATTGATGGAAACGGCAAAGGTTGGTTAAGAGGATGATTACCGCATGAAATTGGCTTACATCGCATCTTCAGAGCATGATGATTTTTCAGGGATTGAAAAACGCTGTGCCGCCCAGGTGCGGGCAATCAATCGCACAGGACGCCATGCAGCGCAGCTTTTGGATTTGCAAGAGTTTACCAGCAACAGTCTTTCAGCGCGCCGCCTGTGCGAACAGAGCGATATGATTGTCATTTACCGCGACATCTGGGGAAAAGACATGCTGGCGGCAATTGAACGCTGGCGCGCGCGCGATAAAATTGTCATTGCAGATGTAGATGCGGCCTATGATATTTTGCCGGTGGAACATGAGTATTACCCGCTGTGGATGGAAGGAAAGGTCAGGGGGCTCAGCGAAAGGATTGTGCCGCCTCCGGCTGTGCAATTTAAATGGGGGCTTCAACTGGTGAACGGCGCTGTTGTGCCTTCCGGTTTGCTGGGAGATGATTGGCGTGCCTTCACCAGTGTCGAAGTAGTGCCAGATTATATTGACCTGGAAAAATATATAACGGTGGACACAAGGGAACATTCTGGCATTATTATGGGATGGAAAGGCGGCCCTGCCCAGTTTGCTTCTTTTGAAAACAGCGGTGCGCTTGAAGCGGTGGTGAATGTTTGCAGCGCCCGCGAGGAAGCGCGATTGCTGATTTGTACAGGGCAGAAAGAACTGCTAGAGAAAATTGGAATACCGTCGAAACAGTTGGTTGTCATTCCAGACTGCTCTGATGAGGCCTGGCAAAAAGGGCTTTCGGCGGTTGATATTGGACTGGCTCCATTATTTTCAGATTTTGATCACCGCACCGGGACGGGGCCGCTGCTGGAATATATGGTTCTAAAAATTCCGTGGGCAGCCAGCCGCGGTTTTGCCTATCATGATTTGCAGCCTTATGGTTGGCTGGTTGAAAACTCAACCGAGTCGTGGACCAGGGTATTGTTGGATATGGTGGATCATATCGATGATTACAGATCAGAAGCCGGGCAAGCTGCTTATTTGTTTGGTTTAAGCCAGAGTATTGATGAAAATATTAATTTGATTATTGATACCTATGCCAGAATTGCCAATAATGCCCCAGGCCATTTGAGTAATTATCGCCTGGCTGAGGCAGACCACACTCCAAGGAAATCTTCTGCAAGAGGAACGCACTTATGAATCGACCACCCAATACCCCGCATCACCTGGATGATTTCGATGATGATGTTGATTTTGATATCGAATCGAAAAACGGCGAGGATGAAATCCTGCAGCCGCCGATGGTCTATGTGCCGGCAGGTGAATACATTATGGGCACCAGCAAGAAACAGGTGATGGTGTTGTATGAAAATGAAGAATGGGCCAAAGAATGGATTGACGACGGCATGTTTTACATTGAGCAGCCCAACCATCGGGTAAAACTTGACGCATTTGAAATAGGCCGTTTTCCAATTACCAATGCACTCTATTTTCAATTTATCTGGGACAGCAATTATCGCGTGCCAAAAGATTGGATTGGTTTTCGCTATCCTGAAGGGTATAAAGAGCACCCGGTGGTCAATGTTTCGCTGGATGACGCCACGGCGTATTGCGAGTGGTTAAGCAAACAAACCGGTCACGATTACCATGTTCCCACCGAGGCGGAATGGGAAGCGTCAGCCCGGGGAGGCAAATATTTGATTTATCCCTGGGGAAACGTGTTTGACCCCTGGCGCTGCAACACGGCCGAGAGCCGCAAAGGTGAAACCACGCCGGTGGGTTTTTACTCTCCTGCTGGCGACAGCCCGCTGGGCGTGTCGGACATGGCGGGCAACGTGTGGGAATGGACATGCAGCCGGCTGATTGAATATCCCTTCAACCCCAATCCTGCTTTGAAGCCGGGCGAAATGGAGCGTTACGTTGTGAGGGGCGGGGCCTGGTATTACAGCCGCAAACTGGCGCGCATTGGCGCGCGCGAAGGTGTGCTGCGCAATTACTACACAGCCTTTTTGGGATTCCGGGTGGCGCGTTCGCTCACTCCCAAAGAGGTTGAGGAGAAAGAACGCCAGCGCAAAGAGCTGGAGCAGAAACGCCTGGAGAACGAGAAGCATTAAAGTAATCAGGGATGCCACCTTGAAAAACTTTTGGGATTGTCGCTGCGAGGAGGGCGGTAGCCGACGTGGCAGTCTCAATATCATCATTTGAGATTGCCGCGCCCCGAAAAAAACATCGGGGCTTGCAATGACGCCCGGACGATAACTTGAGTTAAAAAACGAAAAAAGTTTTTTAAATAAACCGATTGAAGCGTGTGGTTGATTCTCGATGAATTCAAAAAGCATATCGCTGTGCATGATCGTCAAAAACGAAGAGCAAAACCTGGAAAGATGCCTGCAAAGCGCTGCCGGCGTCGTTGATGAAATTGTGATGGTTGATACGGGCTCAACGGATGGGACTTTACAAATTGCCCGGTCATTTGGCGCAAAAATCATCGAATCCCCCTGGCAGGGGGATTTTGCTATGCACCGCAACCAGTCGGTTGATGCTGCCATCGGAGATTGGATTCTGTGGATGGATGCTGATGAAGAACTGGCTGCTGAAAGCAGGCAAATCATCCGGGAGGCTGCCAACCAGTCTCAAGCCCAGGGATTGAGACTGGTGGTGCGCAATTTGCAGCCCGAAGGTGAACTGTGCCGTTATCTCGATTTGCACATCACGCGCATGTTTCGAAGGGATGAGCAGCACCGTTTTGAGGGACGCATTCATGAACAGATCACACCGTCCATTTTGCGCCATCAGGGGCGCGTAGAAGATATCGATGCCGTCATTTTTCACTACGGTTATGCATCCAAAACTTCACAGGGGAATCAGATTCGTTTTGAACGCAACATTGCGTTGATCGAAGAGGCGCTGTTGGAGACGCCGGATGACGCCTATTTGTTATACCAGGCGGGGGCGGCTTATAAAGCGGCCGGAGATTTGCCCAGGGCGCAAGAACGCCTGCAAAGCGCCGCCAACCCAAAACAAAGCGCTGACCTGGGAGATGAAGTCCGCACCGATCTGTTCATGAAGCTGGCCCAAATTGCGTTGAGCAAAGACGACTATGCAGAAGCGGTGAAATATGCCCGCATCAGCCTGCAAGCCGCACCCAGGAACGTGATTGCGCGCTATGTGCTGGCGCTGGCGCTGCTGTTCAGTGGGAAGTATGAGGCTGCCTATCAAGAATTTTCATGGGTGAAAAAGTGGGGGGCTGACGCCCTGGGCAACCCGCAGGAACTGGAAACGGTGCTGACTTATTGCCGGCAGATGATGGATTCAAAGAATTAGATTTTTTCTTCACCGAACAAAGACCTCACAGGTTTCAACCAAAACCTGTGAGGTCTTTAATACCGAATTGCCGCTAATGTAAGGTGATTGAAAAGAACAAAACGCATCCATCCATGCTAAATTATATACAGTGGATGGCGAAAGACTCAAGCTTGCGATCCTCCATCCGATAATGAGGTTAGTGCTTCAAGAAATCGCTTATCGGTAAAAATAAACAAAACGTTAACAAACCAATTTCTAAAGCAATTAATGGTAGTGACGATAATAAATACAGTGACGAAGGAAAAGAGGAGGTGGATTATCGAATAATAATCAAGCCAAAAAAATCTTTCTCACTGAAGATGGACTGCAGAAGCCGGGCTGCCTCTGCCGTTCAGGATGAAAAAAAGCCCAAACGTTCTTTTCAAAATCAATTGTGATTAACCAGGGTAAGGATGCCCTGGAATTAACCCTAACCTAGCCAGGTTTAAACAAGGAGGTTTAAAATGGCACAAGCTGATCTTACTCGTGTAGCTAGCAATATCGGTGCTCTGAATTCTCTGTGGGCTCTGCAGAGCATCAACAAGCAATTGGGCGTTCATCAAACCCGTCTGTCAACCGGCAAGCGCATCAACAGCGCCGCCGACGATCCCGCGGGCCTGACCATTGCTACCAAACTCAACTCCCGTTCGCAGGGTTTGAAAGTCGCTCTGGACAACATTGGCGACGCGAAAAACCTGCTGGCAGTGGCTGAAGGCGGTATTGGTCGTATCAGCGACATCATCATCCAGATGAAAAACAAAGCTGCTCAGGCTGCCAGTGATACCATGGGCACCGCCGAGCGCTCGGCGATTAAAGAGCAACTCACCGCTTACGCCAAACAGATCGATGATGTGGTTGACCAGACCTCGTGGAACGGCAACAAACTGATCGACGGCTCCAAAGACGCGGGCGTCCTCACCTTCCAGACCGGCGCCGATTCTGGCGACGTGACCCAGGTGAGCGGCATTAAAAATCTGCGCGCCACCACTGGTGCCTATACTGGTGATCTGGCGTTGGCGACTGTGACGGGTGGAGCTGTTTCCTTTGATGCAATGGATGCCGCTGATATTTTGACTGACGGCGCTGAAGCGACCTGGGATGCCGATCCGGCCAATTACACCGCGGGACTGTCTGCTCTGAGCCCCGGTCAATACCAGGTTGAAATTGTTGCTGGCGCTTTGGGTGCAAACTCCACCATTCGCTTACTGGATATGAATGGCGTAGCCCAGACCATTGATACGGTTGGCGATGGCGTAACCACCAACGCAACCGGTACGAGCGCGACCGGTGTTGATTTGACCGCTGATGCCACTTTCAATTTTGGCAACGGTCTGACCATCAGCATCGAAGGCGGTATGGCTGCTGACACCTATGTGGCAGGTTTGACCGTGTCGAATAACGGCGACGAGTACGATGTTTTGACCAACGGCGCCACCGGTTCTGCTCTGGAAGATGCCCAGGACTATTCTGACCTGATGGCTTACCTGGAGACCAAACTGGACGCGGTCAATGAAGTAATGGCAAAAGTCGGTGCTTTCACCGGACGCCTCACCTTCAAAGAGGACCAGGTCACCGCTTCACAGATCAACGTGGAAGCTTCCTACAACCGGATTATGAACGCCAACATGGCGGAAGAGCAAGTGAACGCCAGCAAGTTCATGATCCTGCAACAGACCTCAATTGCCATGCTGGCACAGGCCAACCAATCACCGCAGTTCCTGCTGTCCCTGTTCCAGTAATCTGAAACAAAAACGCGGCTACACAGTCGATCCTTTGATCCGCAACATTCGGGGGGCGCTTCCAAGCGCCCCCCGCAAGGCATAATAAAACCAATTTATTTTTGATTTTTTCTTTGCAATCGACCTCACGGAGGTTAAAAATGACCAGTTCAATCTACTCCACCGGTACCAGCGCATCCACCGCCCAGTTGGATTCCTATTTTGAGACCCTGGTTCAGAACATCATGACGGTTGAGAGCCAGTCTCTCACCCGCCTGAACACTCAAAAGGACACCATCACATTACAAAAAAGCACCTACACCGATCTTAGTTCCAAACTAAGCGCGCTGAACACCGCCACCAAAGCCATGTTGAAAAGCGATCCGTTTTACAGCTTTTCACAGGGGCGCAAGGTTTCGGTCAGTGCTGAAACAGGAACGGTGATCACAGCCAATGCCGGTTCGGCTGCACTGGAAGGCGATTATTCCATTGCCGTGACGCAACTGGCGCGCGGTCAAAAGGTGCGCTCGACGCAGCAAGTTTATGCCGACCAGGCGCTGGGTTTAAGCGGGACGTTCGCGCTGGGCGGCGATGCCGACCGCAGCATGGCGGGAGAAGTGACCAATGAGACCGTTACCGGTTTTGCGCTGGCGGCTTCCGACTCGGAACTGGTTGGGCAGGAACTTGGCAGCGGCGATTATTTTATTGAAACCCGCGAAAATGAGGGTGTGTGGCAATTCCGTGTGGTCGATTCAAATGGTAAAGCCATTGAAATTCTAAAAAATGGATCTGCTTCTGAAATGACCGCAAGCTGGCAGGATATTCCCTCCGGCGGCGGTGAAGTGAATACCGGGCGCGGTCTAAAATTCACACTGGCTGCCAGTGGTTATGATGATTATTACCGCACCACCGCCAATGCAGCCAAAGTGAGCTACACTGCCAAAGGCGCTTCCATCACGGTTGAAGCGACTGATTCGTTGAACGACATCGCTGAAAAAATTAATGAAGCCAGCTACGGCGCAGGCAATGAAATTGCGGCATCGGTGGTGGACCGCCAGTTGATTTTGAAAACCAAAAACACCGGCGCCAACCAGGTTATTGGCGCGGTTGATGTTGGCACTGATACCGTGCTGCAGCAGCTCGGCGTGCTGGATGCCGGCGGTGCGTATTTGAATTACAACGCTGAAACTGATTCGGCGCGCAATGCCATCTTCACAGTTGACAACATGACCATTGAACGCAGCACCAACAGCAACCTGACCGACGTGATCACGGGTGTTTCGTTGTCCCTGGCAGCCGATGGTGAAGGGAAGACGGCCACATTAACGATCAGCGAAGACAATACTTCTCCGAAAACAGCCATCAACACGTTCATTTCATCCTTCAACAGTCTGCAGACCTATTTGAAAGGGAAACTGGCTACCACCAAGAATGATGACGGCACCTATACACGCGGTTCGTTTGCCGGAGAGACCAATTTCCGATCTTTGAATCTGGAACTGTATACGGCCGTCACCAGCGATGCCCAAAATGACGGCGAGTATCTCAGTTTGATGGACATTGGCATTGAATTGAATGATGACATGTCGCTGACCATTGTCGATTCGAGCAAACTGGAAGAAGCGCTCAGTGGAAATTATGAAGATGTTGAGAGCCTTCTGGATGCCGTGATGACCAAAGTGGATGCCAAATTATCCTACAATGTTGGTGATGAAGGTTATGTTGAACGCGCCATTGACGATGCGGATAACCGCCTGGAAGCCTTGAATACACGGATTACCACCCAGAAATCGCGCCTTTCCATCCGCGAGAACAGCCTGCGCGAGCAGTATCTGGCCATGCAGGTTCAAATTGAATCCATGAAGAATGATTACTCCTTGATGTCATCGCTTTTGAGCTACAACGCATGATTTGTGTTGATGGAAGTTGTATTTTTTATTGGGTTTGCACACTGGTTTTCTAAAGGAATGGAAAGCGTGTAAATCCAGCCAGACTTAGACAGGGACGTCTGAGGAAGGAGGAAACAATGAACGAAGAACAAGTTGGTGGTGTGAGCAGAGTGGAACTGGATTCAGCAGCCAGCCGAATGTCACAGATGCGGTTGGAGATGAGTGAGAGCGTGACTACGCAATCTTCATCGGTTGAAAAACCGCAGCCGCAAGCGGCTCAAAAACAGCCTGAGCCGGTGAAAAGCGCATCGGAACCAGTGGTGCACAACTCTCTCAAGTTCGTGGTGGACAACGATACACATGAAGTTACGGTGATGATTATAGATAAAGCCACACAAAAGATCGTGCAAACCATTCCGCCCGAAGCCATGAAAGATATACCGATCGGTCAATTGCTGCAATATTCGATTTAGCGGAAACGCATAACATTGCTGTTGGGTTTAGAAATCCTGGAAAAGGGGATATCCAGAGGATTTCTATTGTCATTTAACGTAAATTCAAGAAAAATTCGCTTTCATTTTGAATGAGCGCAGCGAGCCAGGTAATTTCTCCACCAGGTCAGATCACCTTATCCTTGATTGATGTTCATTTCCGAATGATTGTATTGCCCGGGGGGAAATCCAAAATCTGCAAAAACACTCAAGCATTGGGCAAAAATGCCGATAAATAAATCAGTGCGAAAAACTTTTATTTGTAAGAAAAGCAGTTATTTGAAGGAGATGTCAGCATGACAATGGGTTACGCAAACGCAGCATACGGCGCCAATCAATATCGCAAGCAGGATGTGGAAAGCGCCAGCCCGATCCGCCTGGTGATTATGGCTTATGACCTTGCCATTCGTGCTTGCGATCAGAAGGATTTTGTGACGGCCACCAAAGCGGTGAGCGCGTTACGGAATGAACTCGATTTCAATTATGCTGAAGTGGCAGTTGGGCTGCTGAATCTTTACCAGTGGGTGTTGGATTGCATGCGCAGCGGCGATTATGAGACTGCCAAGCACACGCTGATGGAACTGCGCGAAGCCTGGTCAACTGTGGAAAAACGATTGAACAGCAGCTTGCAGGAAGCCATGGCGCTGCAAGACCGCGATGTGGCCGGGGCTCCGCTGGGCGCCGCATAAATTTGACCTGTCAAAATTACAGCCTCACACCAATCCAGAATGTCATGGGGTGGGGCTGTTGCTTTTTAAGACGACTTTCACGCCATTTTTATTCAACCTTCATTCAGGCTTTACAGCCTGAAATGAAGGCCTATGCTATCCTTGAGGCAGTGATCATAGCTTCTACTGTGATTGGATTTAAGGAGCAACCATGAGTTTTTGGAACACTTTAAAAATAAGCTCGTCAGCATTATATGCCCAGCGTTTGCGATTGGATGTTATTTCAAACAATGTTGCCAACGCAGAAACAACACGAACCACGGCCGGCGGTCCCTATCAGCGCCAGGATGTGGTGTTCACCACGCAAAACAATTTGCCCTTCATCCACAATTTATTGATTGCCAATCGAAACCTGGACAATGACCCGGCGAATTTGCAGGGTGTAAAAGTAAGCGAGATCATCACCGATGAAACCGAGGGGCCAAAGGTGTACGACCCCACGCATTCTGACGCGGATGAAGAAGGGTATGTCACTTACCCGAATGTCAACCTGGTGGTTGAGATGACCAATATGCTTTCGGCCACACGCTCTTATGAGGCAAACCTTTCAGTGGTCGATGCAGCCAGGACCATGGCGCAGCGCGCCCTCGAAATCGGAAAATAAAGTTTTTCAAACAGGTGAAGCATGGATATTTCTCAAATTTCCAATCTCGGCACTTCGGGCATCAGCCGATTGATCAGCATGCAGGAACAGTCCGCCCAGGCTGACCCTGTGAATGACATTGGAGAGACTTTTTCAGATATCTTGAAAAATCTCAGCAAAATGGAACAGACCAGCGATGACATGATGCAGCAACTGGCAGCTGGTGAGGATGTTGACCTGGCTCAATTGATGATCGCAACGGAGCAAACCGATGTGAGTTTCAAAGTGGCCATGTCCATTCGAGACAAACTTGTTGATGCCTACCAGACCATCATGCGAATGAATGTTTAGTTAAACCATTTTTTATCAAGAGTGAAGAATTATGCTTGCTAATCTGCAATCTCAGTTACAAAATTTTTGGCAGCGGCAATCAAACATACAGCGAACCATTCTCATTTCGGTGGGCGTGGTTGTGCTGATTGTCGTTCCGGTTTTATTGAGCTGGGCATTTCGCCCCAGTTATGGGACGGCGTTTAGCGGCTTGAGTGAAGCGGATGCCGGGCAAATTGTCGAGAAACTGGATGCAGAGGGAATTCCTTATCAAATAAAAAATGGCAGCACCATTATGGTGCCAACCGACCGGGTTTACGAGGTGCGGTTGTTGATGGCGCGAGAAGGTTTGCCCAAAGGCGGCACAGTTGGTTTGGAGTTGTTTGAGGGTACGACTCTGGGCATGACCGAGTTTACCCAGCGGGTGAATTATCAACGCGCCCTGGAAGGTGAACTGGAGCGCACGATTGCCAGCCTGGACGCTGTTGCGGCGGTGCGCGTGCATGTGGTTACCCCGGAAGAAACACTGCTCACCAGTGAGCAGGCGCCCACAACCGCTTCCATCACCATTGAGACCAAACCCACAAAATCGCTCAATGCCGGGCAGGTGCGGGCTATAACCTACCTGGTTGCCAATGCGGTGGAGAATCTTGAACCTGAACATGTTGTGCTGGTGGACACGGCAGGAAATTTGCTGGCAGCCGGCGGACAGGAAGATGGTTTGGGTGTCATGTCGGGATTGGACAGCCGCCAGGCAGCCGAGCAGGAGGCTGCCAACCAGCTTCAATTGAAGGTGAAAAATTTGCTGGATACGGCGTTGGGCCCAAACCGCTCCGTGGTGCAGGTGACAGTGGCGTTAGACTGGAACGAGAAAGAAGTATTCACCGAGGCGTACGATCCTGAACCGCCTGCCTTAAGCAGTTCTCAGACCATCAACGAATCTTATGCCACCGACGGCGAGCTGCTTTCGGGGGTTCCGGGCGCTGCCACCAATTTGCCCGATGCTATTGAAACGATTGAGCAAACTGAAGGCGGCAACGCCTATTATCAACGCAGTGAAGAAACCAATAATTACGAAGTATCCAAAACCGAATCCAAAGAGATTATCCCGCCGGGAGCCATCAAACAGGTTTCGCTTTCTGTGCTGGTAGACGGTGTTACCGACACGCAACAGTTGCAGACTTTGCAGGCTGCCATCACCGCTGCAGTGGGAATTGACAATACCCGCGGCGATCTGATTTCTGTGCAATCGCTGACCTTTGACCGCACTTTCTCAGATGCACAGACCGAAGAATTGGAAAAGATGGAACAAAGAGAGTTGTTTATTATGATTGCTGAAATTCTTGCAGTATTGCTGGCGCTGGGATTTATCCTGTGGTATGTGCAGCGCCTTTTGCGGAATTTGCGCATGGCCTCGGCTGAAGTGTGGACGCCTGTCTTAAAACCGGTATCAGAGATGGCAACCATATCTCCTGGTGTTGGAGAAGTGGGCCCGGCGATGATGCCTTCACAAGAACAACTCCAATCATATCTTTCACAGATGGCGCAGCCAGTTTCACCCGAAGGGCCCGAATTTGAACGAAGACCAGAGGCCGAATCTCAAGCTGTTCCGACACCTGCTGAACCACCCAAGCTGCCGGATTTGGCAAAAATTAAACCCAAGGTTGCTGTTCCTACGCCTGAAGAAGAACAAATGATGCGCCTGGTGTCGCGCATGGCGGCGGAGAATCCCGCGAATGTCGCAGAAATTATTCAACTCTGGCTGAATCAGGACAAACAGGAAAATGAGTGAGAGAACTTTCGGAGCCAGGCAGGCTAAAGGGATAGAAAAAGCAACCGCCTTGCTTTTGGCGCTGGGCGTGGAAAATTCTTCCCGCGTTTTGCAATATATCCCGGAAGCGGATATGGAGCGTTTGCTGCTGGCAATCAGCGATACGGGATCCATATCTTCTGATGTGCGTGTGCATGCCCTTGAAGAGGCGTATGCATTGTCCTTATCTGGCGTTGATTCGCTGGGCGGCGGTGCGGAATATACCCGCCAGTTGCTGGCGAAAGCGGTTGGCCCGCGCCGCGGCGCCGAAATTTTGGAACGCATTTCTGCCCGGCAGCAGCTTTCTTCATTCGAAATGCTGCGCAACGCCGACGGCGCCCAGGTGGCAACCCTGCTGCAAGAGGAACATCCGCAGACCATTGCCCTGGTGCTGTCATACCTGGAAGCCAAGCTGGCAGCAGACATTTTGACCAACATGCCCAATGATATGCAGGTGGATGTAACGCTGCGCCTGGCGCGCATGGACCGGGTTTCGCCGCAAGTGGTGCAGGTGGTTGAACGCAACCTGAAGCAAAAGTTATCGGGCGTGCTTTCGGCGGCCGATTTCCGCGCGACAGGCGGCGTTGATTTCCTGGTGAAAATGTTGAACCAGGTTGACCGTGATGTGCAAAAACGCATTTTTGAAGCCATGGAACAAAGCGATCCCAAGATGGTTGAGGAAATCCAGGCGAACATGTTCACCTTTGATGACCTGATGAAGCTGGATGACCGCACCATGCAGCGCGTGTTGCGCGATGTAAACAAGACCGATTTGACCATGGCGCTAAAGGCATGCCCCGAAAAATTGCGCGATCAAATTTTGACCAATATGTCCAGTCGTGCTCGCGAAAGCCTGCTGGAAGATATCGAAATTCTGGGCCCGCAATTGGCCAGAGATGTGTATTCTGCCCAGCGCAAGATTGTGGATACTGTGCGTGCGCTGGAAGAGTCGGGCGAGATTGTGATTGCAGGTGGTGGCGGTGAAGAAGTTATCTACTAGTCTCATCAAATCATCGCCGCAGTCAGCGGCCTCGTTTAGCTGGGAGCCGATTAAGCTCGGCGCAGAAACGGTTGCCCATCACATGCCTGAGCGGGGACGCAATATTGCCGATTTTAAGGAAATCTGGCCTTCCCTGGCGACGAATTCAGGTAAAGATTCGCTGTCAAAATTTGAATTTCCTTCCGTTCCATCTGCTGCTTCAACCTCGTCTGTAACAAGTTTTAATGAAATTCCCAACGAGAAGAAAGAGGAAGTCAAACGGTTGTTGGGGATTAAGCAATCCCAAAAGGGCGATGAATCGCCTCAAGTGGTTTTTGCTGGATTTGATGAATTAAAAATCGAATCTGACGAACCGGAAGCCCCCAAAATCAACCTGGCTGACCTGGAAAAGATTCAAAAACAAAATAAAAAAGATCGTCAGGCTGTCAGAGAGTTGCTGGATGAAGCTGTTCGCAATGAGAGAAAAATCCTGGATGAAGCGCGCAGGCAGGCGGAGGCAATTTTGGAGGAAGCTCAAGCCAGGGCTGAAGCTATCCTGCAGGAAGCAAATCAATCCGTGCAGGAATTGACCGCTCAGAAAGAGCAGATTGAGAAGCAGATTGATGAGATTCGCTCGGCCGCTTTTGAAGAAGGACTGAACGAAGGAAAAATTGAAGCTGCACAGATCATTCAATCTACCAACACCATTTTTAGCGAGGCGGAAAACTGGTGGAGAAATATGATTGCCCAGAGCGAGCCGCAAGTTGTTCAAACCATTCAGGCGATTGCTCAAAAGATGTTCGGCAGCGGGGTGACGCTGGATACCCAGACGCTAAAGGAAGTGGTGGGGCGGGCAATTGAAGAAGCCAACCGCCTTGGAAACGTGCGTGTTTACCTCAACCCTGAAGATGCCGAAAAGTTAATCTCATTGTGGCAAGAATCTGAAATTATGTACAATGGTCAGAAAATTGAGCTTATTCCCAACCAGACCATTCAGCCGGGGGGATGCTACCTGGAGGGTGAATATGGTTCGGTTGATTCACGTGTTGAGACACAACTCAAACTGATCCAGGATTCGTTAAACAAGACGTTAAGCAACAATCAACGGGAGAGCGGAAATGCTTGAGCCGCCTCCCATCCCCGCCCTTGGAAACTATCTTAATGCTTTGAATGGGCTTGACCCGCTGCGGGTTTCAGGACGTGTGACGCAGGTGGTGGGTTTAACCATTGAAGCAGTTGGTTTAGATTGCCAGGTGGGCGAGGTTTGTGAGGTTCAATCGCAATCGTCTGACTCAATCCTGGCGGAGGTGGTTGGATTTCGAAACCGCATTACGCTGCTTATGCCGCTGGGGGCCATGGAAGGTATTCAACCCGACAGCCAGGTGCTGCCGACGCACAGCGTTTTTCGCGCGCCGGTGGGCAAAAAAATGCTGGGAAGGGTGCTGGACGGACTGGGAGAACCCATTGACAACCTGGGGCCACTGGGCGATGTGGATCGGCGGCCCATCTATAACGAAGCTCCACACCCGTTGGAGCGCGAGGTTATTCATGAAAAACTGGTTACCGGGGTGCGGGCAATTGATGGACTGTTAACCACCGGCAAAGGACAGCGTATGGGCATTTTTGCCGGCAGCGGTGTTGGAAAAAGCACGCTGCTGGGATCCATTGCGCGCAGTTCAAAATCAGATGTGAGTGTGATTGCATTAATTGGTGAGCGCGGCCGCGAAGTGCGCGAATTTGTGGAACGCGACCTGGGCAAAGAAGGCCTGGAGCGTTCGGTTGTGGTGGTATCCACATCCGATAAGCCCGCGCTGCTGCGCCTGAAAGCTGCCTGGGTGGCCATGACCATTGCTGAATATTACCGCGACCTGGGAATGGATGTTACTTTCTTGATGGATTCGGTGACCCGGTTTGCCATGGCGCAGCGCGAAATTGGCCTGGCAATTGGCGAGCCACCGGCCAGCCGCGGGTACACCCCGTCCGTTTTTGCCATGCTGCCCAAACTGCTCGAACGCGCCGGCACCGGCAGAAAAGGTTCCATCACGGGTTATATCACCGTTTTGGTGGATGGTGATGATTTCAACGAACCGATCGCTGATGCAGTGCGCGGTATTTTGGATGGGCACATCATCCTCAGTCGCACACTGGCGCAGCGCAATCACTACCCGGCAATTGATGCCCTGGGCAGTGTCAGCCGTGTCATGCCCTCCATTGTTGATCGCGAGCATTTGCGCATGGCTGGACTGGCCAGGCGTTTGATGGCTGCCTATGAAAAAGGGCGCGACCTGATCAACATCGGCGCCTATGTCAAGGGGTCTGACCCCGAAATTGATGCCGCCATCAAGGCTCTGCCGGCAATTAATGATTTTCTGCTTCAAGGGCCGACGTTTTCTCCATTTGAAGAGACGGTTGAAAAACTAAGTTCTATTTCTGAGATTTCCGGGTTAATGCCTGATGCCTAAGTTTTCTTTACAATCCGTTTTGGATTATCGGCATTCACGAGTTGAAGTGTTGGAGGTGGAATTAGGACGATTGAACCAACTCCGCCAGGAGAAGCTGGATGCGATTGCGCAAAACATTGCCAACC
The DNA here is from genome assembly GCA_964580315.1 of uncultured Anaerolineaceae bacterium. Lineage (GTDB taxonomy): Bacteria > Chloroflexota > Anaerolineae > Anaerolineales > Anaerolineaceae > CAZOKH01. The sequence continues at coordinate 128,972 of CAZOKH010000001.1, forward strand.
AGGAACGCGCCTATCACCAGATGGGCGTCTATCAGAGTGGTGAAATTGATCTTCTGGCTGTGCAGCAAACCCAGCGGTATCTCAGCTCATTGTTTGTTCAATTGAAGAAAATGGAGGCTGAGCTTGCCAAACTGGATGTGAGAATTGAAGCCAAACGGTTGGAGGTTGTGCAGGCGAAAAAAGATGAAGCTGTGCTTGAAAACTTGCGTGATCGTGAAATTGAGGTTTTCAAAGAAAAGCTGAACATGCAAGAGAAGCAGCAGCAGGACGACATTTATACCAGCAAAGAGCATTTCAGGTCGCGCGAGACAAAAAACAATCGAGATGAAGAAGTAGCTGTGTAACAAGACTACATCATCACAGCATTTTCAAGGAAGAACACAGAATTTATCCACTTTTTATTTATTTAGTACTTCAGGGATGAGGGAAAACAACCGATAGTATTTAGTGGAAGTAGTCTGGATGAAAAATTTGGCAATAATGGTAATTGATGGTTAGAGGAGCTTCAGAATGGTAAATAATGTTTTCTCGAGTCAGGTCCAGATTACGATGTTTCAATTGATGTCACAACTGCTAGAGCGTTTAATGGCAGAACAAAGTACAGAGGGGGAGGCCGCCACCGGTTCATTTAGCCAGTTGATCGAACAGGCAGCCGAAAAATATGGAGTGGATCCCGATTTGATCGAGGCAGTGATCCAGGCTGAATCGAATTATGATGCTGATGCCGTATCAAGCGCAGGGGCGCAGGGTTTGATGCAACTGATGCCTGCCACTGCCAGAAGCCTGGGTGTGACCGATGCCTTTGACCCCGCACAGAATATCAACGGCGGGGTGAAGTTGTTAAGCCAGTTATTGAACCAGTATGACGGCAATGTGAAACTGGCCCTGGCAGCCTACAACGCCGGGCCCGGCGCTGTGGCAAAGTATGACGGTATTCCACCTTACAATGAAACCCAAAAGTATGTTACACGGGTGCTGGATTTCTATCAATCGTCCAACGATTGGAGTGGTTAAAGATGACCGACTTATTATTTTCTGATCCGGCTTACCAGGTGGCAAAACTGGCGCTGCAAGGTTTGTCGCAGCGTAACGAGGTGATTGCTCAGAATATTGCCAATGTTGATACTCCCGGGTATCGTGCTATGGAGGCTGATTTTGAATCTACTTTGAGACGCGCACTGCAGGATGACGGGAACCTGCCTTTAAAGAACACCCGTGAAGAACATTTGCAGGGCTCGGAAACCGATTTCACCCGTTTCATTCAAATCAGCCAGAAGAGTGGGGGAACCTTACGTGCAGACGGTAACAATGTGGATATCGACCAGGAATTGACCAGCCAGACGGAAACCGGACTCCGTTACCAGGCAATTTCGCAGGTCGTTAGCAAAAAGTTAAACCTGCTGAAATCCATTTCGCAGGGAAATTAGTTAGACGTTAGAAAGGAGAACTAAATGGAATTACCCGTAGTAAACACAATTCCACGCGCGGGTCCGACGCAGCAGGTTTCGGAAACGAAATCTCAACGCGCAGAAAGTGGAGAAGACTCCAAGTTCGAGGCTTACATTGATAGAGCCATGAATGCTGACAATGAAAAGCAGGCATCAAAGACCTCGAATGAAGCGGAGGCGAAACCAAAAGAGGAAGAAAAACCGGCAGAGGAAACACTCACCGATGTTCTTCCGGTTGCTGTTGTAAATCCCCAGGTGATTGTTGAGATGGTTGCGCCCGTTGAGACGCCGGCGGCAGAGGTTGCAAACACTGAAATGGCTGCCAACACCGCTTCAGCAATGGCAGTGGAGATGGCAAACAGCATGACTGAATCACAGGCCACTGTGACCACTCAACCCGTAGAAGCCATGCAGGTTGAATCAACCGTTGCTCCGGTTGTCGAGGAAGCATCCACTCTCGACCAGACAGTTGATCTCAGCCAGTCCGCCTCAACTGAGGCTGCAGACGATGTGCAGGTTTCGGCGCAAACCACAAAGGCTGATGCCCTGAAAAACATCAGCGCCTCAGAAACCAAGCCGGTTGTTGAGAACGCAAAGATGGTGGAAGAACAGCCTGTTGAAAAAACCGTGTTGACAGAAACGGAAACCACCGCTGTGTATAAAGAGAATGTTGTGAAGGCCTACTCGGTAGAATCACAACCAACAGTTACCCAAAAAACGGCGGTGATGCAGCAGGTGAACACCGGCATTAAAGAAATGGTGCAAAATGGTGAAACCAGCCTGCGCATGCAGCTCTATCCCGAGGGACTTGGACGGGTTGATATGCACCTGGTATCGGGGAAAAACGGCACGCAGATTTTCCTTTCAGCCGATAATCCCTCGACCAGCCGCTTGCTGGAGCAAAACCTGAGCCAGCTTCAAAATTCATTGGGGCAGGCGGGTGTGCAAATTGGTTCCATGTCGGTGGCCGATCAGAACCAGCAGCGCCAACCCTCGCAGGGATCCGAAAACAAAAACAAATTCAACAAAACCAATCGGATCGGAACAATTGACTGGGAAACTGAACTGGGTTACAGCTCTGCCAGAACCGTTGCAGCCCCGGTTGGCCTGGAATATTTAGCGTAAAGGAGAGAAGATGTCGACCATTTATGACATGTATGCTTACTCGCCATCCGGGACATCCAGTACATCGAGCACATCGAGTGCAGGCAGCACTTCAAGCGGTTCAGGCTCAACCACCGATGTTGGTGAATCATTCATGGCGCTGCTGCTGGCTGAATTGAAATACCAGAATCCGCTGGAGCCGATGGACACCAACCAGATGGTTTCTCAGATGGTTCAACTCAATTCACTGACCCAATTGCAAAACATCAGCACTGCCATTGAAAAAACCAACGAGTCAAACCTGTTCCAATCCGGTACGGGGTTGATTGGTAAAACCGTTGGATACTATGATGACAATGAAGATTTGCAGAGCGGTGTGGTGGAAGCGTTTGAGATGGATGGTGATTCTCTACTTCTTACAATTGGAGATTCAGTTGTCGATTTTGAATCAATCGCTTTTGTATCTCAGATAAGTGAGACCGAAAATGAGTAACTCGTTCCAGGTCAATTCCGTCCAGCGCAACACTGCCAACGGTGCAAAAGGCTCATCGCAATCGAGCGCCGCAACCAGCGGAGCTTCATTTGCAGATGAACTGGCCCGCGCCAATGTGCAGTTCAGCAACCATGCTCAGAAACGCATTGAATCACGCTCCATTGAGCTGGGTGAGGATGGCTTGGAACGATTATCGGAAGCAGTGGACAAAGCTGAAAAACACGGCGCGCGTGAATCGCTGATCCTGATGGACGGCCTGGCTTTCATCGTCAATGTAACCGAACGCAAAGTGGTTACCACGGTGAATGTGAACCAGCGTAGTGAAGGCGTGTTCACTCAAATCGATAGTGTTGTGCTGGCAAATCCCGCGCATAAAACGCAGGGAAGTGATTAGCGAAAAGATTAACACAGGCTGGCCCTCTTGGAGGAAGCCTGAAAACGAAAAGGATTTCGGAGGGTAACAATATGATACGTTCAATGTTTACAGCAATCAATGGTTTGTTTGTTCAACAAACCTTTATGGATGTGGTTTCGGATAACCTGGCGAATGTGAATACACCCGGGTTTAAAAGCAGTTTTGTCAGTTTTAAAGATCAGTTTGCGCAGCAAATGAAATCGGGCGCAGCGCCTTCACCCGACGGCCTGACTGGCGGTTCGAACCCGACCCAGGTTGGTCTGGGCGTGAATGTGGGCGCAGTTGCCACGCGCTTCACCCAGGGCGCCATGCAGGATACTGGTCGTGATTTGGACCTGGCTATCCAGGGCGACGGCTTCTTCGTCTATACCGACGGCACCTCACAATATTATTCTCGCGATGGATCCTTGTCCATTGACGCCGACGGCTACCTGGTGAACTCTGGTACCGGCGATCGCGTTCTCGGGTGGCGGGCTGACGGCACCGGAGCCATTGACACCGGTAACCGCCTGGAAGGTGTTTCCATCCCGATTGATGCCACGCTTTCCAGAATTACCTCGAACACCACCGTCGTTGGCAACCTCGATGCGACTGAAGCGTTCCCCAGCCCGGGTGTGGTTCACACGGCGACCCTGGGCTTGTACGACTCACTGGGTGTACTCCACTCTGTGCCGGTTCAATTCACCCGCACATCAGCGCTGACCTGGGCATGGACGGTGGAAGACAGCGGCCTGCCTGGCAGCACTGGAACCGGATCGGGCACTTTGTCTTTTGACGGCGACACCGGTCAACTGACCGGCTTTACCAGCTCCATTACAGATGCGGACGGGAATGCAGTTATTAATGTGGTCGGTAGCGAAGGTTCCACTTCACCGTTCCCGGTGACAGTTGATTTTTCGGATGTGACCATGCTGGCGAGCCGCAGCACTGCCACGCTGGCAGCACAAGACGGTCTGGCAGCAGGCAACCTGACCTCGTTCAAAATCAGCGCCAACACTGGTGAAATTTACGGTGTGTATTCCAACGGCCTGGAGCGTGTGTTTGGCCAGTTGGCAATGTCTTTGTTTGTAAACCCATCAGGTTTGACCCGCCTGGGGAACAACCGCTACGTACAGGGTTTGAACTCGGGTGATGCCCGTATTGGTGCAGCCGGCACCGGCGGCCGTGGTAAGGTGACTTCGGGTTACGTGGAAGGTTCGAACACGGATATGAGCCGTGAATTTGCCAGCATGATTTTGGCGCAGCGCGGTTTCCAGGCGAACTCCCGTGTCATCACCACCTCGGATGAAATGCTGCAGGAGTTGGTCAATTTGAAACGGTAGGATATATGACTTTGAAATGGCAGGGTTAGTGACTTAATGAACATCAACGGACTGCCCCCCATAGGGATAACTGAGCGCACGAGTGAACAGCAGCTCACACTTCGCACCAATCAACGCATTGGTGCTGAAGTGTTGCGCGTTTCGGGCGACCAGGTGGAACTGAATGTGCAAGGGGTTCGGGTGGTTGCCAGGCTCTTGCCCGGGGAGCAGTCCGTTTCTTTACAGGAGCACCGGTTTGCACAGTTCGTTGTGCAAGGAATGGTGGATGGCGTGGTGCAGCTTCAGGTTGTGCCCGACACCGGCGCCGGCATTTCTTCGACGCAATTGGTGCAATGGTCCACCCTGGCAAAAAACTTGTTGACTATGCTTGAAATTCCGCTCACTGATGAGAATATGAACATCGGCAGAGCATTGTTAAGCCAGGGATTGCCAGTGACCGAAGACCTGGTTTTGGAAATGCAAGATGTATTAAAAGGATTGCAAAGTTGGGGGCAAACCGAAGCCAACCTGGCAGCCGCCTTAAAAGCGGGGGGATACCCCCTGTCAAGTGGTGTGCTTGAATTGATGATGAAAAATTTGCCCGAGATGGGCCTGGGGGCAAAGCAGCTTGAACAACAACTGACTGCCCTGGTGCATTCGCGAACCACCCCTCCTGAAATCCGTTCACTGGCGCAAGAAGCTGTATCGCTGCTGCAGCAGGTGGTGGTGAAATGGGACGGCAGTCCCGAAAACTTGAAACAGCAATTATCCGGGTTTGTTAACCTGTTCGGAAAATCGGTGGAATCGCAACTCTACCGGGCATTGATGGAAGGCGGGCAACTGGCCGAAAGTTCCAATGGAAATGAAGGGCTGTTGCTATTATCGAATTTACAATATACACTAAATAAAAATGGATATCGAGAACTGGCTGGAGAGGTGGAACGTTTTTTGGATTCGGCCCGCCAGATGCAATTTCTCAATGCAGCGCAGCTAAAAGATCCATCCAACCCACCCTGGTTGGTACTAAATTTATCGCTGGGTGTCATGAATAATGGTCAGCAAGGCAGCACGGTACCATCAAACCTTCGTGTAGCTTATCGGCCTGGCGGCAAGGATAAGGAGATCAAAACGCATGATACCCGCCTGGTTTTAACCCTGGAGTTGGGAGAGGGTGAATACATGGAAACCGATTTGTCCATGTTGGGAAATCGTGTGGGCGCCTGGATGAAGGTACCTGACGAAAGCTGGCGCGATTTGGTGGAGGCTGAATTGCCCTCATTGGAAAGCGCCCTGGAAGAGCTGGGGTTCCAACTTTCATTCAGCCGCTGTGAAATAAACCAGGAAACTGTTATTATGGATGAAACCAGGGCATATAACCTGGGTGAGATCAACCTGGAGGTATAAGCGTTGGAATCGAATATACCTTCTCAACCCGCCGCGGCGCCCAATGGAAAGCCGAAGCAGGCAATCGCGATCAGTTATGATCCTGATAGCGATAAGGCTCCGCGTGTTGTGGCGAGCGGGCGGGGATTAATTGCTGAAAATATCATAGCACTTGCGCGGCAAAGCGATGTGCCCATACATGAAGATACTGTTTTAACCCAGGCACTGTTACAGGTGGATATCGAAGAGGCTATTCCACCTGATTTATATGCGGTAGTGGCGCAATTACTGGCATTTGTTTACCGGCTGCGAGAGAAAAAAGCAACCGGTTCATACTCTTAAATCAACGGCGGAGCTTATGGACTTGCACTTTGATATCAGTGAAGATGAACGCCCGTTGTTTCTGGCGGAAACCGAAGAACATCTACAATCACTAGAGCAGGGTTTGATTCACATGGAACGCTATGGAGAAGATGCTGAAGTGGTTCAGCAGCTTTTCCGTGCTGCACATACCTTGAAAGGTATGTCCGGCATGATCGGCCACAAACGCATGGTGTCTTTGACTCATGCGTTGGAAAATGTGCTGGATGCCATTCGGAACAACCAGATTCAGGTGGATACCACCATGATTGACCTGGCTTTGGAAGCGCTGGATATTTTGCGCTCTTTGCGAGAAGAGGTGGTTGATGGACGCGAAAGCCCGGTGGATGTAATCGGTGTTACCAGCCAGTTGGCTGAATATTTATCGGTACCCAATGCGCTGAACACATTAAACCAGAAGATTGCCCGTCAGCAGGCGGAGCAGGCGGTTCAGGCTGGTGGGACCACACGGATAGAGGCGAACATTTCGCAATACAGCATGGCAAGCGCGGCGCGCGCTTACCAGATCATTCTTGCCATGGAAAAGATGGGAAAAATCACGTACATCGAGCCTTCCCAGGCAGTCATTGAGACAGCCGCACCGGTGTATCACCTGATTGCGAATGTTGAAACAGAATGGACTGCCGAAAAAATTCGTGAAGAGATTGCCAGTATTGATGAAATTGACACATTGCTGATTAATGGCGAAGGTCCCAAGATAAAAGGCGCAGGGTTCCATTTGCATATTGGCATTGCTCCTGATAGCGTGGCGTCAGCTGCGCGGGCATTCCAGGTTTTGCTGGCATTGGAAAGTTTGGGGAAAATTATTGACGTAATTCCGACCAGGGAAGCAATTGAAAGCGCCAGGCCGGTTGAGAAAATGGAGATTCTTTTCCAGTCGGAGAACACACTTCAAGAGATCAAAAAGTCTCTTGAAGCTGTTGATGAAATTCAGGTTGGGGCAATTGAACCGGTTGACCTGGCAAATTACAAACTAGCCCCGACGGCTGCTGCCGCTGTGGAAAAAGATCATGCTGCACAGGGCGATGAAGCCAGGAAAGCTCCTGCCGCTGAAGCCGAAAAAAATCAGGCGGGGGGCGTTAAAGCGGCGCCAGAAAAAGTGGTGCGTACCAGTGTTGAAAAACTGGATATCTTGATGAACCTGGTGGGCGAATTAATTACCGATCGCAACCGGCTGAACCAGATTCGCAATCAATTTGAGATCCTTTACCGCGGCGATGGGCAGGTGGATGTACTGTCTGAATCGGTTACCCATATTGGCCGCATAACCGATCAGCTTCAGAAAGAAGTGATGAGTATTCGTATGCTGCCAGTGGGAAATGTGTTCAATAAATTCCCCCGCGTAGTTCGAGACCTGGCAAATAAATTTGGGAAAAAACTTGATCTGATCATTGAGGGTGAAGAAACCGAATTGGACAGGTCGGTTATTGAAGAAATTAACGATCCATTGATCCATTTGGTTCGCAATGCTGTTGACCATGGTGTTGAGACTCCCGAAGAACGCTTGCGCGCTGGCAAACCCGAACGGGCTAAAGTGTACTTAACAGCCCGGCATGAGCAGGGACGCATCATCCTGACAGTTGAGGATGATGGCCAGGGTATTGACAGTGAAAAAATGAAAAAAGTGGCGATCAAACGCGGTTTGATCACCGAAGCTGAAGCAGCTATGATGAGTGAAGATGAAGCCATTAACTTGATCTTCTCATCCGGGTTTTCGACCGCGTCAGAGTTGTCAGATATTTCTGGGCGCGGTGTTGGAATGGATATCGTGCGCAACAATATCCAACGCCTAAGTGGTTCCATTATGATTGAAACAACACAGGGGCAGGGAACGCGTTTTCAAATTGTGCTGCCCCTGACGCTGGCAATTGTTCCCACCCTGTTGGTCAGGACAGCTCAAACCACCCTGGCCATACCCTTGGTTACCGTGCTATCCACGCTGCGAATTACTGATGCAGATATCAAAACCGTCAATAATCGGCCGGTAATTGTTTTGCGCGACAAGGTTTTGCCGTTGTTGGAAATGGCCGACGTTATTGAAGTTGAAAAGAACAAAGAGTTGGATCATCGGTATGTGGTAGTGATTGGATCTGGTAAACTTCAGTTAGGATTAATGGTGGATCGGTTAATCGGTCAGGAAGAAGTGGTTGTTAAATCGCTGGGTCCATTAATTGGAGAAGTAATTGGCATCGCCAGTGCGGCTATTCTGGGTGATGGAAATGTCATTTTGATTGCGGATGTGCAAGATCTGTTTCGATTGGCGGGGTTGATGTATGAGCGTCAGATATAAACCGGCAGCAGGAAGGGAAATGAAATATGACGAATGAGTTGTCACCGGATTTATTAAAAAAACTTCAAGAAATTATCAGTTATGGATTTGAAAATGCTGCCCGGGGCTTTGCAGGCATGGTGGGTGAAAAATTGTCCGTTGTTCAACCCGTGGTGCGTGCAGTTCCGCTGCAAGAAATTCCCATCTTATTGGGTGGGGCAGAAAATGATGCTGTAGGGATTTATTTACGCATCGAAGGCGATATGATCGGCCAGATCATGCTCATCATTCCCATTGAAAAGGCTTACTCCATCGTGGATATGTTGATGGAACAGGCAGAAGGAACCACCAAAAAATTGGGACAATTGGAACGATCAGCCCTGGCAGAAGTGGGTAACCTGACCGGCAGCTTCTTCTTGAACGCGGTCGCTGAAATCACCCGGCATGAGATGCGGCCGTCGCCGCCGGCTGTGATGGTGGATATGGTGGGCGCCATGCTGGATGTTATCATAGCAACCATGGGGTCCATTGGTGATGAAGTATTGATGTTCCAGGCCACCTTTGTTTTTGCTGAGAGAGAGACGCGGACTGATTTTTGGATTGTCCCCGATCCGAATACATTGGGAAAATTGATCGCGGCAGGGAAGAATTAGCCATGATAAATAATATTGCGGTCGGACTTGGAGAAATAAGAATTAGTCGAAATCCTGATGATGTGCTGGTTGCATTTGGATTAGGGTCGTGTGTCGGCATTGGCGTCTATGATCCTGTGGCGCGTGTGGCTGGCATGCTGCATGCTGTGCTTCCAAAGCAGAATGATGCGCATGCTCCCCTTTCTGGAAAATTTGTTGATACAGGTATTCCGTTATTGTTTGAAGAAGTGGTTAAAGCGGGAGGCGTCCGCTCCCGGTTAAAAGTGAGGATGGCGGGGGGGGCAAACATCATGGGGTCTCCAAACGTATCAACAATTTTCGATATTGGTAATCGAAATGTCGAATCGGCCCGCCTTGTGTTTAAGAATATGGGTATTCGGATTGAACGCGAAGCCGTTGGAGGACATATTGGTCGGACGGTTCGATTATATGTTTTGGATGGGCGTATGACGTTTCGGGTGATGGGTGGTAAAGAAGAAGATCTGTAATAATCATACTAACAATGGCGCGGTTGTACTATACCCATAGTCAATCCCAATCTAAGGAGTGAGAGGCATGGCAAAAATACTTATTGTGGATGATGCAGAGTTTTTGAGAATGCGAATTTCGAAAATGTTGGTGGCCGAAGGTCACGAGGTGATTGAGGCTGAAAATGGACTTCAGGCAGTTGATACATTTAAAACTGCCCATCCTGATCTGGTTTTAATGGATATCACAATGCCTGAGATGGATGGTCTGACTGCCTTGAAAACAATCAAGGGCGTTGACCCGGCTGCGCGGGTGATTATGCTGACGGCTCTTGGGCAGGAATCGGTGGTGTTGGATGCCATCAAATCGGGTGCCAAAGATTTTGTAGTTAAACCCTTTGAACGTGAACGGGTGATCGGGGCAATAAACAAGATCCTGGCGAAATAGCCATGAGCTTACCTCAAAAAGACTCATCAGTGGTTCGGGTTTTGGTGGTGGATGATTCAGCATTTATGCGTTTCACCATCAGCAAATATTTCAACGAGTCACCTTTCTTACAGGTTATTGGAACTGCAAGGGATGGACAAGAGGCGTTGGAATTAATTCCAAAACTAAATCCAGATGTGGTAACCCTGGATGTTGAAATGCCGCGCCTGGATGGTCTTTCCACTTTGCGTGAGATCATGACGCATTACCCACGCCCGGTGGTGATGTTGAGCAGCCTTACAAATGAGGGCGCGATTGAAACCATTCAAGCCCTCACGCTTGGCGCGGTGGATTTTATTGCCAAACCGGAGCTAAAGGCCAACATGGGCTCCATTTTGCAGGAAGTGGTCAGCAAGATCATAAGAGCGTCTAAAGCCAAAGTGACTGCGCTTTCAAGACGAATGCCTGTTGAGCCAAAAGTAATGGCAAACCGGGATGGAAAAAAGAAACAAATTCGCCCCATGATGAATAATGACCGCCTTGTCATCATTGGTTCGTCAACTGGCGGGCCGCGGGCGCTGAATACGGTAATCCCGATGCTGCCAGCTGATTTACCGGCGGCGGTTATGGTCATTCAACACATGCCGGCAGGTTTCACGCGGTCGCTTGCCGAGCGATTGGATGGTTCATCGCAGTTAATGGTGAAAGAAGCTGAACCGGGTGATACTTTAATGGTGGGACGGATTTTGCTGGCTCCGGGTGGTTTTCACATGGTTTTCGATAAAGAAGGCCGGGTCACCTTAAACCAAAATGCGCCTGTACACGGTGTTCGACCCTCGGTAGATGTGACCATGCTGTCGGTTGTTCCCCAGTTTGGCAAACGCACAGTTGGCGCGGTATTAACTGGAATGGGCAATGACGGCGCCAGCGGCGCCAGCCTTATTCATGGCCTTGGCGGATGGGTGATTGCTGAGTCTGAAGATACCAGTATTGTGTGGGGAATGCCGCGCAGTGTTGTTGAAGCGGGTGCGGCAAATGAAGTGCTGCCGTTGGAGAAGGTTGCTGATGGAATTGTGCAGGCTGTGAGACGATAAATATGGATCATCTGGTATATCAGAATGTTATGCGGCTGGTTAAAAAAGTGGTTGGTATTGACCTGACGCATTATAAAGATGAGCAAATGAAACGCCGGCTCGATTCCTGGTTGATTCGCGCACGTGAAACTGACTGGGATACTTACTTTGCACGTGTTCAAAAAGATCCAGAGGAATTTACTCGTTTTCGGAATTATCTAACCATCAATGTGACTGAATTTTTTCGAGATGCTGAACGTTGGGACTATTTGGCGAAAAACATTTTGCCCGAATTGCTGCGGGAAAACCCGAAAAACCGTCCTGCTTCCGAAGGACTGCGCATCTGGAGCGCAGGGTGTTCGGTTGGACCTGAACCCTACAGCCTGGCAATGTTGTTGGATGAACTGGCGCCGATGAAGAAACATTATTTATTGGCGACAGACTATGATCGCGGGGCATTGCAGCGGGCGAAAGACGGCGGCCCATATATTACCGATGATTTAAAGAATGTTTCTTCTGAAAGGCGGAGAAAATATTTTACGACCAATGAACCTCCTTTCTACGTTGGTAAAAACATTCAACGTTTGGTAACATTTCGTGAACAAAACATGCTGCAAGATCCGTTTGAGAACAAATTTGACCTGATTGTGTGCAGGAACGTTGTTATTTATTTCACTGCAGAGACAAAAGAAATGTTGTATCGAAAATTTTGCGACTCGATCCGGGAAGGCGGAATATTCTTTGTGGGCGGTACTGAAATTATTCCAAGACCACAAGAGTATAATATGCGCAGTCATGGTATTTCGTTTTATAAAAAACATGAGTCAACAAATTAACATTCGAAACGGGTTGGCACAGTCTTAAAAATACAAGTGGAAAATGGGCTTTTTGGGAGGCAGTAAGCATGGTAAATGTAAAATTCTTGAATCCTTTTGTTGACGCTGCAACAGAAGTTTTAAAAGCAGAAGTTGACCTGGAAGTGACCCGCGGGAATTTAAGCCTGCAAAAAACAGCATTGACGGCTGATGATATTACTGTTTTGCTAACTCTGGTGGGGCAGGTGCAGGGGGTGGTTCTTTACAGTATGTCAGAGGCAACCGCCTTAAAAATCATTGCGCTTATGCTGGGACAGGACTTTCAGGAATTTGATAATCTTGCCCAGAGTGGAATTGCGGAACTGGGGAATGTGATTACCGGAAGAGCCACGGTAAAACTGGAAGGTGTTGGCTATCATTCAAACATTTCAACACCAACTGTGATCCTGGGAAATGGCGTCAAAATTTCAACATTAGATTTTGCCCGTATTGTGGTTCCCCTGCAAACCGGGGTTGGCGATATTATTGTTCACCTGGCTCTTCGGGAGACACAAAATGGAAATGATTCATCTGAAGCAATCAATTTG
>CAZOKH010000002.1:0-118142 GCA_964580315.1 uncultured Anaerolineaceae bacterium
AGTAGTAGCGCATGCCCGGCAGCAGGTCTGCCCCCACCGTGTAGTTCGATTCCACGAGGCCCATCTCTTCGATCACCAGGCTGGCCGCTGTGAAGCGGCTGCTGGTGCCCACCTGAATCTGGTAGTACACCGCCGCCGGCGCTGAATCCGTCCAGTCAAAGGCCGGTTTCAGGCTGTCGATGATCACCGCACTGGCTGGCAGCAGCAATTTGGGCTTGCCCGCCGCGGCTGGCATTTTGAAGGTCACCGTGTTGTCGGTGCTGGTGCTGGCCTGCGAGGGGTTCGCCGCCCCGTCTTGCGCTGCCCCTGCGGCAACCTTGGCTGTCAATGTGCCGCTGCTGGTGATGCCCTTCACTTCCACCGTGTAAGCCGCCCCGCTGCCGCTCACCGTCACCACTTTGCTGCCCTTGGCCGTGCCCGTGAGGGCCACATCGGTGGCCTCAAAGCCGGTCACATCTTCGCTGAATACCACATCGAACACCACCGGCACCGCGCTGGCCGGGTCAGCCTGGGCTGCGCCCTGGTTGATGGTCACCGTGGGCTGGCTGGTGTCGATAACTTCTTCGTACATCACACTGGCTTCATGCGCTGCCGCCGGCATGCTCACCGCATTGCTGTCTGCCGTGCTGGTATCAGCAAGAGTACCCATCCAGCCGATAATTTTCCAGTTGGCGGCCGGCACAGCCCCGCTTAAGTTGATGTTTGCACCCGCCACATACTGCCCGGCCGGGCAGCCGGCTGAATTGGCCGGGTCTGCCGTCGGGTTGCTGCCTATGCCTTGATGGTTCAGCGTCAACGCGTAGCAGGTGGGGATTTCAATATAGTTCACGCTGGCGCTGTGTGCAGCAGCCGGCATGGTCACGGTGTTGCTGTCCGCCGTGCTGGCGTCATCATCAGTGCCTGTCCAACTGCCAATCTGCCAGCCGGAATCTGCCAGGGCGCCGCTCAAATTGATGACTGCGCCTTCCACATATTGCCCGGCAGGGCAGCCCACCGAATTAGCCGGGGTCGCTGCCGGGTCTGCACCGTTGCCGGTGTGTCCCAGGGTCAGCGCATAGCAGGTGGGAGTTTCAATGTAGTTCACGCTGGCACTGTGTGCGGCAGCCGGCATGGTCACCGTGTTGTTGTCCGCCGTGCTGGCATCATCATCGGTTCCGCTCCAGCCAGCCACCAGCCATCCGCTGTCGGGAGTTGCCCCGCTCAGGGTAATGCTTTCGCCAAAGTGATAAGTTCCCGCCGCGCAGCCGGTTGAATTGGCCGGTGTCGCCGTCGGGTTGCTGCCGCTGCCCGTGTGACCCAGGGTCAGCGCATAACAATCCTGTTCAAAGGTAGCCGTGCCAACCATGTCGAAGGTTACAATGCCGCTTTCAGGGTTGAGGCTGCCAGACAAATGACCACCCCACTCGACAAAGCTCCATCCTTCCGCCGGGACGGCGGTAACGGTGGCAAAGTCACCGTAATAGAAGGGGCCGGGCGGTTCAATGTTAATTGTGCCGTCGCCAATGGGCGTCATCGTGATGGTATATTGACGCTGCACATAGGTTACACTGACATCGTGCGCTGCATCGGGCATGGTCATCAAGTTGCTGCTGGCATTGTCCGTTCCAGTCCAGCTTTCAACCATCCATCCAAGTTCAGGAACTGCTGTCAGAGTAATATGTTCGCCTGCCAGGTATTTTCCAAGCGAGCAACCGGTTGAACTGGTTGGCGAGGCGGTCGGATCATCCCCATCTCCGCTGTGGCTCAAAGTCAGCAGATGACAATCGGGGTCTTCAACATAATCAACACCGGCTTCGTGCGCTGCTGCAGGCATGCTTACCGTATTGGTGGTTGCGGTGCTGGTATTGTTGTTGGTGCCTGTCCAGCCGGCAACCTGCCAGCCGCTGTCAGGGACGGCGGTCAGAGTGATGGATGCGCCAGCCACATACTCTCCCACCTCGCAGCCAGTTGAATTTGCCGGAAACGCTATCGGATTGGAACCGTTGCCGGTGTGGGTGAGAGTCAATGGGTAGCAATCCAGCTCTTCGGTTGTGAAGGACCAGGTAGCGCCAGTGCTGGTCAGTTGATCATCGCTCACCACCGCATACCACTCATATTCCGAATTGGCAGTGCGCCCAGACCAGGTAAAGGAAGCATTTTGGCCGCTGGCCAGGTTGTAAACCGTACCAAGTTCCTGGAAGCTGCTTCCGCCGCCTTCCATGTCATAATCCAGCGACACGGTATTCAACGGATCGCTGGTTTCATAAGCGCCCAGGGTGGGTGAATAGGTTGAAATATTAATCTTGTCATCATCAGGCGCAAATTGCATAATGCGCAGATAGCCGTTACCCCCGCTGGTAAAATCTTGATAATCAGACATCAGGACATAGATGGTATTGCCGCTGTCGCCGGTTTCTGTGCGCATGGCGGCGCCGTCAGAGGATGTGTGCATGTGCCCGCACAGCATCATGAACAGATTGGCATTGTCTTTCAAAGCTGTATAAATGGCTTCATTGCTCCAGGAATTATTGGTGTTCAGCAGATTGTGGGTGGCAACAATGCCGCGGCGGCTGCTGTAGGTTTTCAACAGGCCGTCTGCCCAGTTCAGCATGTTCGTGTTGGGGTTATATTGCAGGTTGATGAAAAGAAAGTCCATGCCGCCAGCGGTGAACAGGACGTAATTATTATCATTGGTGCCGTCATAATTGCCGCCGTAATAGCTCTTGCCGCTGAAACGGGAAGCACCAAAATAGGTGTTGTAATTGGTGGTGGGCTGGTCATGGTTGCCAGGCAACACCCCGTAGGTTACATCGCCGGCGTCCAGGATATCCATGGCAGTATCGGCATATGCCCACTGGGTGGTGCTGCTTGCCGTATTGACAATATCGCCCAGGTGTCCCACATACACAATATTCTCACCCAATTTATTATCTGAAATCCACTGCGTCTGCGCGGAGAAGTGAACGGTGTTGTTCTGGGCGTACATCTGTGTATCGGGCAGCGCAATGATGGTGAAGGTTTCACCTGTGCCGGTTCCGCCGTTCTTCTTGCCGTAGAAAGTGACATTCACCACGTCATCGTCCGGGTCGCTGACTGTCACCTCGAGGGTCGGCGAAAGTGAAACATCGGTGGCATCATCGGCCGGCTGCACCAACACCGGTGCGCCGGGCTGTTGATTGCCCGGAAGGCTAAAGTCGGCATTCACCGTTTTGTTGGTGGTCATCACGATGGTAGTCGGGTTGGCGCTGCCGCTCAGATCGCCAAACCATTTGTTGAATTCATAACCAGAGTCCGCCACCGCGGTCAACTGTACGGTGGTGCCCGAGTTATACACGCCTTCTGCCGGGTCAAGCGTTACACTGCCGTGACCGTCGGTATTCACCATCAACGAATATTGCAATGGTGTATCAGATGAATAAACAACCGTCAGTTGCGGACGGTATGAAAGCGTGGAAATGTCACTGGAGTAGATATTTACGCCGTCTGTGTTAGTGCCGATGAAGATCCACCCCAGGTTTTCAGCCGGGTTGGCTGACCAGCGCTGCAAACTGGCGGTTACATCAATCGAGTAAACCGTGCTGCGCGCATCCGCCACCGCCGAATCAATCACTGTTGAGTCGTATTCGTTGGACTGCACCCCCGCCTCGCCGCCAAAGTTATTGTAGGTGACCGTCGAACCCGCCCAGCTCACCAGGCTTTCATACACATTGGCCGGGTCGCCCTCTGCCGTTGATTCTGAATTCAAGTCAGTGGTCATGTAGGTTAACGTGGCCGATACAATGTTAGCGCCGTCTGGGATTAAACCACCCTCAGAGGCGAACAAATCATCAAAGCGGATCAGGGCATATTCATCCGTTGTGGTGCCGCTGTTGGCGTCCCACTGTAAATCAGTTTCTGAGCCGTAATTATTTGCGCCATCGGTTGTGCCGCGAATGTAAGCATCATCCGTGCCGGTATAACCATTGGCGCCATATTGATAAGTCGCCGTGTACTGCGACATTTCAACAAAGATGGCTGTTACGCTCTTGTCGGCATCCATGACGATGGATTCTGGGTTGGTGCTGCCCGTCAGGTCGCCGCTCCAGCTTCCAAATTTCCAGCCGCTGCCGGCAACTGCCGTCAATTCAACCGTACTGCCCTCTTCAAAGAATTCACCGGTGGGGTTGAGCGTCACACTGCCGTTGCCCACAATGCTCACGTCCAAATCGTGATAAACAACCGAACTGGGCGCATAGGTCACCGACAACATCGGTCGATAGGTTACGGTTGCCACATCACTGGAATAGATATTGACTCCGTCGGTGCCGGTTGACAGGAACACCCACCCCAGGTTTTGACCGGGAGTAAGCGACCAGCGCTGCAAGGCAGCCGTCACATCCATATTGTAGGCAGTGCTTCTTGCATCGGCAGGCGCAGAAATAACCGGCGTGGAGCGGTATTCATCCGATTGCACGCCGGCGTCGCCGCCAAAGTTGTTGTACGTAACGGTTGACCCTGTCCAACTCACCAGGCTTTCATACACATTGGCCGGGTCGCCCTCTGCCGTCGAACCTGAATTCAAGTCAGTGGTCGTGTAGGTCAAGGTGGCCGACAGGATGGTTGAACCGTTGGGGATGGGACCGCCTTCCGATTCAAACAGGCTGCCAAAGCGAATCAAGCCGATCTCATCGGTGGTTGTTCCCGAGTTGTCATCCCATTCAATGTCATCTTCCGAGCCAAAATTGCTGGCGCCAGCTGTGGAACCGCGCAGGTAAGTGTCATCTGCGCCGGTATAACTGTTGACTCCGTAGCGGAAGGTGAGTGTGACCTCGCTGGATTCGACAAAGTTTGCCGTCACCGCTTTGTTGCCGTCCATGGTGAGGCTGGCGGGGTTAGTATTGCCGGTCAAATCACCGCTCCAACTGTCAAACTCATAACCGGTTGCCGCTTCAGCCGTCAGGCTGACCAGCGTGCCGGCGGGGTAGCTGCCGCCCGCCGGGTCCAGCGTCACCGTGCCGTTGGCGCTGGTCACCGATAGTGTGTAATACACAACCACGCTTCCGCTGACCGGAATATTCACATCAGCAGCACCGCTGCTGGTGTGCGCAAGGTTACCGCCAAAAGAACCGGCGGAAGCGCCGGTCAGACGCACATAAATGGTGGTTTCATCCACCACGCCGCCCGCCTGCGCCAGGATCAAACCGCTGTAATAAGTCGTTCCGTCAACCGAAAGCTCAAAACCGGTTGGCGGGGCAATGGAAATATCTGCGGTCAGGTTACTGCCCGACACGGTATAGGTCTGCGCAGCAGACGGCACACCCGGCTGCGTGCTGAAAGCCGACAGCGTTCCCCCGGTAATGATGGTAGGGTCGGTGCTGGGAACACAGTAGGTCACATTCAACTTGGGCCGGTTGGCTTCTGTGGCAGCTTCCGACGAATCCACTTTCCAATAATCACTGCTGCTGCCCGAGTAATTTTGCATGGTCAGGCCATAATTGCTGATGGAGCCATCTACCCATCCCTGAACCACCGCAATGCCGTCCGCATCCAGGTTGAAGGTGCGGCTGCCGGTGGAATTGAAATCGGCCGCCACGGCGCCCCACAGGTTGGTATTGTAACGGTCAGAGGTTGTGTTGGCTGCGCCTGCCGTGCCCCAATTGCCCGTGCCGGCGCCGTAATAGGTCCACGATGCACCTGTACCATCCGCGCCATTATTGGTGCCTTCCACCCAGTCGCGCCGCATGTTATACAGGCTGAAAGCGTACGCCGACCCCTCGGTAACATGAAAAGTCAGGCTGGCTGCTGAAATGGTGGCATTGGACGGGATGCTGCCGACATTCCAACGATACAGCGCCCCCTGTCCCCAATCACTGTTCGGGCTGACCTGGATTGTTGTTGAACCACCATAATTCTGAGTTATTTCAGAATACCGCAACCAGGTGTCCTCAGCAGCGGTCAAATTGACGGTTGTACACAGCGAAACCACAAAATTCGCCGTAACCGTTTTGTCGGCATCCATGGTGATGGTTGCCGGGTTGTCGCTGCCGCCCAAGTTGCCGCTCCAACTGCTGAATTCATAACCACTGCCCGCAACGGCAGTCAAAGTAACTGTGCTGCCCTCGTTATATACGCCCCCTGCCGGGTCGAGCGTTACGCTGCCATCGCCCACGGCGTTCACTGTTAAGGTGTACTGTGGAATCGGATCGGTTGAATATTCAACCGTCAATTTCGGGCGGTTCGCCGCCGTGGCATAGTTGCTGGAATAGATGGTGACGCCGTCATTATTCGTTCCAATGAAAATCCATCCCAGGTTTTCGGCCGGGTTGGCGGTCCAGCGCTGCAGGCTGGCGGTCACATCAATGCTGTAAACCGTGCTCAATTCTTCGGCAATCGCCGAAGCCACTGCCGGGGTGCGATATTCATCTGTCGCTACACCCGCGTCGCCGCCAAAATTATTGTAAGTAACCGTCGACCCCGCCCAGCTTACCAGACTTTCATACACATTGGCCGGGTCGCCATAAGCAGTCGAACCCGAGTCCAAATCGGTGGTCATGTAGCTCAATGACGCCGAAATGATGGTCGCACCGTCTGGGATGGGCCCGCCTTCGGAGACAAACAGGTCGTCAAAGCGAATCAAACCGATCTCATCGGACGATGAGCCGCTTTCGTTGTCCCACTCAATGCCGGCGTTGGAGCCGTAATTGGTGCCGGCTGATGAAGCGCGCAGGAATGAGTCCACTGTCCCCGAGTAACTTGATACGCCGTTTTGGAAAGTGGCGGTAGCAGAGCTTAAGGCGCCCACCGGCTCATCACCTGATATTTCATCAAATAAGATTTCTGGTTGAGGTTCGTCAACAGGTTCAGGTGCGGGAGGCTCAACTTCTGGCAGTTCCAACACCTCCTCAACAGCCGACGTCGGGTCAACTCCACCCGGCTGTTCACCTTCTGAAGGTGGCACTTCGTCACCAGTGGACGGCGCTGGTTCAACAATAATTCCATCATCGGCACGCGCCACAACTGTTGTGCTCATGAAGTTGCCAAAAACGAGCACGAAGACAATGAATAGCCTCATGCTATTCAGACACGAAGTCTTGAATCTCATAGAATCCTCCCCAGAATACTATTTCGACAAGGAAAACGATTATTCAATTGTCAGAAACAATAAGATGATTGCCGATAACAATATGACTTCTACCCCACTAAGACCGGCATCGATGAAACAAATGGTGATAAAACAAAAAAACCGGCTGCATCTGCCGGTTTCGCTATTGGCTCCCTGATTTCTGTCCCCTTTACACGGGGTAAGCGACCAATTTCAGAAATACAGTTCAACGCCGCAAGTATCGATTACTAGAAAGATTATAGAGAAAAAAAATTAGTCTGTCAATAGTCAATAATTAGAGCGTGGTTATATGTTTCTTATTGAACAGTCCTGATTTCCTTTATGTTTAATAAAAATACAATAAGCAATATAAAGATTATTCAACACAAATCTGCATTCCATCAAAAAGAATTTCAGCAGATGGAAAAACAATGTCTTGCAGTACCAATCATGAACCATTCCTGCAACAAATTCAGCCGGAAAATCACCCGGTTTGCTAACACATATCTTTATTCAGTTTGTAATTTGTATCCCAGGCGTCCCACCGTTGCGATGAGCTCAGAACCAGGCACAGCCATTTCAAATTTTCGACGCAGGGAGAAAACCAGGTATTTGATGCGTTTCTGAATGTTGGGATTGTCCTCTCCCCAGATTTCGAGCGTGATGGTTCGATAGGGCACCACGACTGGAGCGCGCTTTGCCAGCACTGCCAGCACCGCAAACTCTTTGCCGGTTAATTGAACCCGCTTCTGCCTGTAAATCACTTCTTCGATGTCGAAATTGATGGAAAGGTCAACATCCGGAAAATACAATTTATCTTTGGGTAAAGCGCGTTTCTGGGCGCGCCGTAAAACCGCCCTGGCTCTTTCAGCAACCTCGGCGTTGAAAAACGGTTTGGTAATATAATCATCAGCGCCCATCTTTAACGCCCGTACAATTTTTTCTTTGTCGGCAATCGCCGAAACAATGATTACCGGTGTATCGGTGAATTTTCGCAAGTGCTGATAGAATTCCCAACCGTCCATTTCAGGCATCATCAAGTCCAGGATCAACAGATCCGGTCGAATCTCAGCAGCTTTCTTCAACGCGTCTTTGCCATCATAAGAACCAGAAACATTAAACCCGGCATGCAGCAAAATTTGCTTTAACAGGAACACGGTTTCCGGTTCGTCTTCAACAATCAAGACGCTCTGGCTGGCTTCTTCTCCCAGTTTATCCAGATCAACTCCCACAATCGGGGATGAATTTGCCTGTGCGAGATGTGAATTTTGAAAGTTGTTAATCATCGCTATACTTCCTTTGTTAGTCTTATCTGGCATTTATTCAATTGGCCGTGATGAAAGAAATGAAAAGTTGACCTGTAATAGACTCTCGCTAAACAACTTTCCAATAAAACATCAACTGACAAAAATTAAAATAAAAAACCGGCTCATTCAGGCCGGTTTCGCTACTGGCTCGCCGAGCGCCTTCCCATAACAACCGGGTAAGCGACCAGATTAAGACAACTCGGGTCATCGCCGCCACACTGATTTTTATTAAATTTCTTAAAAACATTATACATCCCATAATTGATTTGTCAATAGGATGAAGTTAGTTTTTGGTTGAGGGATGTCTCGCACAATGTCCTTTTCGTTATCTTTCTGTAAAGAAAATCTCTAACCAGACACACAAGTTAAGAAAAGGAAGGTTGTGATAGAATCACAGCCTGATGGCTCTGTCTATTCTATTGGCTTCAGTTTCACCCCGCAGGCGTCAATTACTAGCCTGGACAGGCTTGCAATTCCAAATTCAACCTGCCGACATCGATGAATCCCCCCTGCCCGGAGAATTGCCACAAACCTACGTCCTGCGCCTGGCTCAAAGCAAAGCTCGCGCCGCACTGGCAGCCCGTGTTGCACCAGATCAATTAATCCTGGCTGCTGATACAATTGTTTGTGACGGAGAAACTTTGCTGGGCAAACCAGCCAATCCTGAACAGGCCAAAAACATGTTAAAGAAATTACGGGGGCGCTGCCACCAGGTAATCACCGCGCTGGCGCTGCTGCCCTCAGACAATCAACCGCAGCAAACCGATTTGTGTGTTTCAAACGTTTGCATGCGCAACTATACTGAAGAAGAAATTGACGCCTACGTTAAAAGCGGAGATCCATTGGACAAAGCCGGGGCATATGCAATTCAAAATGAGCAATTCCACCCGGTAACCGGTTTCAATGGCTGTTTTGCCAGCGTCATGGGATTGCCGCTGTGTCATTTGAACCGCAGCTTAAAAAAATGGAATATTAACCTGACGAAAGATATTCCACAGGCGTGCTTGCAAAATCTTGGCTACACCTGCCCCATACACCGGGCAGTTTTACAAGGTCAGGCGATCGGTTAGCGTTACGCCAGGTGTCAGGAGGAAAAAATTTACATGAAAATCCGTAATTGGATCTTGTTGCTGGTATTTTTATTAGCCGGTTGTCGGGAAAATCCAATCCACATCGGGGAAGAAGCTACACCCACTTCGCTTCCCACACCATTGGTCTCCATCACCCGCCCGCCTGATGCGCAGGCGACCGCGCAGCAATTTTTAGAAGCGTGGCAAAAAGAAGATTTCGTGGGCATGTACAACCTTCTCACCCGGGTCAGCCGCGACGCAAAAAGCCAGGATGACTTCACCAAGCTTTACAGCGATGCCATCATTCAACTGACCATGGAATCCTTGAACTTCGAGGTGCTGTCCACTCTCACCAACCCCACCGCTTCACAGGTTGCCTATAAGGTTACATTTGAAACCGCCCTGTTTGGTGACATCAGCCGTGACATGCAAATGAACCTGGCCTTGGAAGAAGGCCAATGGAAAGTGCAATGGGACGACAGCCTGATTTTGCCCGAGTTAAAGGGCGGCAATACCCTGGCGCTCGATTACACCATTCCCACCCGCGGCAACATTTATGACAGGAACAATAACGCCCTGGCAGCCGAAACAGAAGCGGTAGCCCTGGGTGTGGTTCCGGGAAATATCGGCTACAACCAGTTTGGAAAAGTAGATACTTATCTCTCCGTCCTCACCGGTCAAACCGTTCAAAGAGTTCAGGAACTATATGCGAACGCCGCCCCGTTGTGGTATGTTGCCATTGGCACTACCACCAAACAGGAAGTGGATGAACGCTACAGCCAGCTTTCCGAACTGTCTGGACTGGTAATGAATAATTTCAGCGCCCGCTATTATTTTGAGAACGGCATTGCCCCCCATGTAACCGGCTATGTGCTGGCCATCTCTGCTGAAGACCTGGCCGAGTATAAACGCAAAGGGTACAACGGCAGTGAACAGGTGGGCGCCTCCGGTCTTGAAAAATGGGGCGAAGATTATCTTTCTGGCAAGCACGGCGCCAGCCTGTATGTCATTGACCCGGTTGGACAGGTGGTCACACGCCTGGCGCAAACCGAATCAGAACCAGCCGCTTCCATCACGACCACCATCGACAAAGACTTTCAGGTTGAAATGCAAAATGCCATCAGCGGCTTTAAGGGTGCCATTGTGGTACTCGAACGCGACACCGGGCGCGTGTTGGCCATGGCCTCTTCTCCTGGTTTCGACCCCAACCTGTTTGAACCCGCCAACTACAACAGCAGTTATCAGCTTCCCGACATTTTCGGTTCTGATGATAAACCGCTGGTCAACCGCGCCACACAGGGCGGTTACCCGCTGGGCTCGGTTTTCAAAATCATCACCATGGCAGCCGCGTTGGAAAGCGGCATCTATACCAAAGATTCCATCTACAACTGCCAGCATGAATTCCGCGAACTGCCTGACCAGGTTTTCTATGACTGGACTTATGAGAAAGAGGTAGCCCCCAGCGGAGAACTAACCCTGCCGGAAGGCCTGATGCGGTCCTGCAACCCCTGGTTCTACCACATCGGGCTCGACCTTTACCGCCAGAACCGCCCCAACGATGTTGCCAATATGGCGCGCGCCTTTGGGCTTGGCAAAGCCACCGGCATTGGGCAGGTGCCCGAAGATGTCGGCGCTGTTCCCGATCCAACCAACGAGGGCGACGCCGTGCAACTGGCCATCGGTCAGGGGACCATGCTGGTCACCCCCTTGCAGGTTGCCAATTTCGTCGCCGCGCTGGGCAACGGCGGCACCCTTTACCGTCCGCAGGTTGTGGAAGAGGTGGTCTCAACCGACGGCCAGCAGTTAATGGCTTTTGAACCCGAAGTCATCGGAACGCTGCCCATCTCAGCCGAGAACATGCAAATCATCCGCGACGCCATGTTCAGCGTGATCAACGACAGGCGCGGCACCGCCTACCGGCCGTTCCTGGGCGTCAGCGAGAACATTCCCATCTACGGCAAAACCGGTACAGCGCAGAACCCGTTTGGCAACGCGCATGCCTGGTTTGCCGGTTATACCGATGCCAGGCTGGAAGACAAACCTGATATCGCCGCCGTAGTCATTGCTGAAAATGGTGGTGAAGGTTCAGAAACCGGCGCCCCCATTTTTAGGCGCATCATGGAAGTTTATTTCGATGGGCGCCCCATCATGCTCTACCCGTGGGAAACGAAGTTGAACGTTACAAAAACCCCCACCCTCGAGCCCACCGAGACTCTGATTCCATCCCTCACGCCAACGTTTGACCCGAATGCCACAGAGACACCCGAGCCCTGATTCAACCTCAACCCTTCAAGGGTTGGTGATCCGCCTCCAGGCTGGTTTCTACACTATCCAGACCAGCCAGGGGGCGGTCACCTGCCAGTTGCGCGGTCGCTTGAAGAAAAACCGCACCGAGGGAGACATTGTGGCCGTTGGCGACCGGGTTGAAATCAACCTGCAAGACGACGGCAGCGGCTCCATTGAAACCGTGCTGCCGCGCACACGCGCCCTCGAACGCATGGTTCCCGGTGTGCGCGGTGAACATCAGCAAGTGATGCTGGCTAATCCCGACCAGATGGTGCTGGTTTTTGCCTGCGCCAAACCCGCGCCGCACCTGCGCATGCTCGACCGTTTCCTGGTCATCTGTGAAAAACAATCCATTCCAGTACTAATCGTTGCCAACAAGGCTGACCTTTTGCCAGAACAACAGGCTCAGGAATTATTTGAGCTGTATCCCCCGCTGGGATACCCGGTTCTATTCACCTCAGCAGCCCAAAAGATTGGCATTGAAGCCCTGCGCCAACATTTGCAGGGCAAACTTTCGGGTTTTGCCGGGCCATCGGGTGTTGGAAAAACCAGCCTGCTGAATGCCCTGCAGCCGGGGCTTGGGCTGGGTGTAAAACAGGTCAGCCAGGCAACCTCCAAGGGCCGCCATTCCACCGTGGTGCGCGAACTGCACCCGCTGGATGGCGGCGGCTATGTGGCAGACTTGCCCGGTTTGCGCTCTCTAATGCTGTGGGATATTGAACCCGAAGAATTGGACGGCTATTTTCCTGAAATTCGCCGCCTGGTGGCGCACTGCCAGTTTAACAACTGCACGCACCGCGATGAACCTGGCTGTGCGGTGCGTGCTGCTGCTCAAAATGGAATGATTGATCCCCGGCGCTACGAATCGTACCTGCGCATTCGCTATGGGGAAGAGCGATAAAAACCCGTTATTTTTCTCCCAGTGAACGGAAGTTACCGGCGCCTGAAATGCTCTGCTGCACTTTAGGATCGCCGTAGTATTCCACACTGCCGGCGCCAACGATCACCAGGTTGAGGTTGCTTTCAGCCCAAACCTTTGCGCCGCCCACGCCATTCAATGTCACCGAGGCATCCTGGCTTTTCAAATCACCCGCTTCATAAGCCCCGGCCGCATTTAAAACCACGGTTTGCTTTTCTGTCTTACCTGAAACTGAAATATTACCTGCCCCGTTTAGCGTTGCAGTCAGCGATTCCACCGACAGGTCATCAAAGTTCATGTTACCGGCGCCGTTCAACGTAATGGCCAGGCTGTCAGATTCCAGTTCATCCATCTCAATACTGCCCGCACCTTCAAGATCCACCGATTTTAACTCTTTTACGGACAATTCAAATTCAACCGGGCGGGTTGGAATGACATTAATCAGGTCCTCAGGGCGTTTGATACCCAGGATTAGAACACCATCTTCCACTTCACTGGTAATGTTATCGATGATGTTATCTTCCGCTTTAATTGTCAGGCTTTCTTTGTTTCCCTGGGTGATCACCAGGTGACCAAAGCCCTGCAGTGAAACCCGCTCAAAATCGCTGACATCACGCTCCTGGCTGACGATTTTCCCGGAGCCTTGCACTTTGCCCAGGTTGACATTAAAGCTGCATGCGCCCATCAAAACCGCTGTAAACAATACAACCGCAAGAATGGTTCTTCTTGTCATGGTTAAATTCCTCCAAAACGCTTTCATTTGATTTCACTAGATATAACGAAGAAACCGTCGCAAGGTTGCAAAATTATAATAAGTAGGGGTAAATGGTATCTACCCCTACTTAATGGTCTGTTACCCACAACAGCGTGGTTTTTTCTCAAACAGGGTTGATCTACTGAAGCTGGCTCAAATCATACGGCGTTTCCTGGTAAACATAATAGTTCAACCAGTTCACAAACAGCAAATTGGCGTGCCCGCGCCAGCGCACCACCGGCATTTTAGACGGGTCGTTATTGGGATAATAATTCACTGGAACATGGATGGGCAGCCCTTTGCTCACATCCCGGTCATATTCGCTTTTGAGCGTTAGCGGGTCATACTCTGAATGCCCGGTCACAAAAATCTGGCGTTCATTGCGCGCCAGGGCGATATACACTCCCGCCTGTTCCGACTCGGAAATCAGGCGCAGCTCGGGAACAATCAAAATATCTTCACGGCGCACTTCGGTGTGCCGTGAATGCGGTGCATAAAAGATATCATCGAATCCGCGCATCAACTTCTCGCGCCGGTCCAACACATTGTGCGGAAACACGCCAAACATTTTTCCAGGTAAGGGATATTTCGGCACACCATAGTGATAATACAATCCTGCCTGCGCCCCCCAGCAAATGTGCATGGTTGAATAGACATTTGTCCGGCTCCAGTCCATCACCCGGGTCAACTCCTCCCAGTAATCCACCTCTTCAAAAGACATCTGTTCAACCGGCGCGCCAGTGATGATCAAACCGTCAAATTTCTGGTCTTTCACATCATCAAAGGTTTGATAAAACGTCAACAAATGTTCGCGCGGCGTATTTTTGGATTCATGCGTATCCATAGCCAGCAGGGTGATATCAACCTGCAAAGGCGAGTTACCGATCAGGCGCAATATTTGTGTTTCGGTCACAATTTTGGTCGGCATCAGGTTGAGGATGGCAATTTTCAACGGGCGAATATCCTGGTGCAGGGCGCGCTCTTCGCCCATCACAAAGATATTTTCCTGGTTCAAAGTTCCATAAGCGGGTAAATCATCGGGTATTTTTACAGGCATAACAGCGTCCTTGTTGCATAAAATTAATCCCGGCAGCATTAGGCCGGAAGCACATACATTACTGACGAAACAGTCTTGTTTCTTTTACCGGGAAAAAATCGGAAAGATACCGATATGAATTAATTTATCAATTTTACCGTAAAGCTGGGAATGTGGAATACCCCAAAGCAATCCTCAGTTTCGAAACAATTTCTTCGTTATAATAAAGATCATTGACCATTCCTGAGGAGGGAAGATGCTTTCTCGCAAAATCCAGGCGGTCTGCCTGGTTGTAATTATGACCACCCTGGCAGCCTGCCAACCGGCTGCTCCAACACCCACCAGCACGGTTGAACCTGTCATTCCAACTGTTACGCCTGTTCCCACCGAAGTGCCCGAGCGCGTTCTTACCATCTGCCTGGGGCAGGAACCTTCCACGCTCTACCCGCTGGGTGCCGCTTCACGCAGCGCCTGGAGTGTGCTGGAAGCCGTGTACGACGGGCCGTTTGACACACGCCAATACCAGGTGCAGCCGGTCATCCTGACCAAATTACCCGGCCTGGCTGACGGCGACGCCGTGCTTGCCCCGCTGGAAGTGAAAGCCGGCGAGAACATTGTGGATATCAACGGCGACCTGGTGACCGCCGCGGCCGGTGTTCAGGTGCTACCCGTCGGTTGCAGCAGCCCCGACTGTGCTGTGGTGTGGGACGGCGCTTCTCCCTTGCTGCTTGACCAGTTAACCGTAAAATTCACCCTGAAAGAAAACCTGCTGTGGTCCGACGGCTCGCCATTAACCGCCGCCGACTCGGTTTTCACCTTCCAACTGGAATCGGATCCCGACACCCCGGTGATTAAAGCCGCCTATGACCGCACCGCCAGCTATCAGGCTCTGGATGATCGCACCGTGCAGTGGGTGGGCAAACCCGGTTATGTTCCCCACACCTACGAAACCCTGTTCCGCATGCCCCTGCCGCAGCACGCCTGGAAAGACCTTTCAGCCGCCGAACTGGTGAATGCAGAAGCGTCGGCCGTGAAACCCATGGGCTGGGGGCCGTATATCATTGACGAATGGGTCAGCGGTGACCATATCACCCTGAAGAAAAACCCATCCTATTTCCGCGCCTCTGAGGGCTTGCCCAAATTTGACAGGCTGGTGTACCGCTTCCTGGGCGAACAGGCCGACAACAATCTGATTGCCGTGCAAACCGGCGAATGCGATTTGATGGACGAACCTCCCGCGCAGCTCACCAAGCACGAATTGGAAACCGTCCTTGCCTTGCAAGAAAGCGGCAAGGCTAAAGCCTTTATCGTGCAGGGCCCCGAGTGGGAACACGTTGATTTCGGCATTTTACCCACCAGCTATGACGATGGGTATAATCCCTACGGCGGAGACCGCCCGGATTTCTTCAGCGATGTGCGCATGCGCAAAGCCTTTGCGTCTTGCATGGACCGCACGGGAATTTTGCAAAATTTGTTGTATGACCAGACCTCCATCCCGACCAGCTTCCTGCCCCCTGACCATCCCCTGTATAACAAAGATTTACCCGCCTTCCCGTTTAATCCGCAGGAAGGCATCCGTTTGCTGGAAGAAGTGGGCTGGCTCGACCTGGACGGCGACCCCGCCACGCCGCGCACCGCTTCGGGTGTGATCAATGTCCTTGAAGGCACCCCTCTGGCCGTGAACTACATCACCAGTGAAGCCTCATTGCGTGTTGAAGTGGCGCAAAAGCTGGCCGAATCGATGGCGCAGTGCGGCATTCAGGTTAATGTTCAAACCCTGCCGCAGGGCGAGTTATACGCTCCCGGCCCGCAGGGTCCGCTGTTCGGACGGCAGTTCGACCTGGCCGAATTTGCCTGGAGCAGCGGGCGCATTCCTCCCTGCCAGTTTTACGAAAGCAGCCAGATTCCAAACCCGCAAAACAACTGGCTGGGCGCCAACATTGCAGGTTATAACAACCCATTATATGATGCTGCCTGCCAGGCTGCCCGCCAGACCCATCCCGCTGATGCGGAGAATTATCAACAACGCTATACTGAAGTGCAGCGCCTTTTTGCTGAAGAACTGCCAGTCATTCCCCTGTTCTTCCGCGTGCGCGCCGCAGCCGCCCGTCCCGATTTCTGCGGCATGGAAATGGACACCACCGCGCGCAGCAACCTGTGGAATATTGAAGCCTTTGATTATGGAGAAGGCTGTCAATAGATAGGATAGACCCATGAGCCGTGTGTTGATTGCCGATGATGCCCTTGACCTGGGCAAGCTACTCAAAGCAGCCATTATTGCCGTTGATCCAGGCATCGAAGTGGCTGTGGTACCATCTGCCGAAGAAGCCATTCTCCTTTCCGGCCGCCGCCCCTTTGACCTGCTGGTGGCCGACGTGCGCCTGCCGGGCATTTCAGGGCTTGATCTGGTTGAACGTCTGCGGGTAAAAACACCCAACCTCAAAATCATCATCATCACCGGTTTGCCCGGTGATGAAATTCAGCACAGAACGCAGCAGTTGGGGGTGGATGTATTCCTCCAAAAGCCCATTGAAATGAGCACCTTTCAACAGTCAGTGCTTTCACTGCTGCCCGAAGGCTCTGCCAGTGCGCCAGACGAGAAAAACATCCAGCCGCCTGCCGATTCGCTATCGCTTCTGGTGGAAGAAATTCGCGCCAAAAGCGGGGCTCTAGCCGCCTGGGTGCTGGATGACTTCAGGGAAATTGCCGCCGCGGCAGGTGACCTGGAACAGGCCGGCTTTCCGCCTGAAAAAATCAGCCTTTTGCACCCCACACTTGTCTCTGCCGCTTCGGCGCTGAACACCCTGGGCAACACCGAAAACGTCCTGCTGCTTTCCAACGCGCAGGCGCGCCTGCTAACCTTGCTGGTGAAAGAGAATATCCTCCTGCTGGCGCTGCCCGCCGATACCGACGACGAGAAAATCGCAGTCAGCATTAAAACCGCCCGCGCAACCTTGCAAGCTTTGTTTGCCGCGCTGGTTGCCCGCAAGGCAACCCCGCTGCAGGCTGTTATGCAAGAGGCAGCACCTCCAGCCGAAATGGACCAGGCCGCCAGCGCCGACTTGCGGGCTTTTGAAGCCGCCCTCAATCAAACCGCCGCCAATGCCGATCAATTCTGGCAGGCTGCCGAAAACACGCTGCTCGAAGCCGACCGCCCCGACGCACTCACCTATGAACAGGCCCAAAAGTTAGGATTAACCCCCGGCGAATAAAATTAAACGGGATGGTAGCCATCCCGTTTTTTTCGTGATCCCCGCCCTGGACTAATCGTCCAGCAGGCGTTTCTCACCCTGAATTTCTCGCAAATGGGTCAAATCTTGCGACACTTCCAATGTGCCGCGGTAGGCGCCCCGCTCATCGTGCACAGCATAATACTGGATATGAATGAACTTGCCTGCCATCTGGATCCAGAATTCGGCGGTGTCGCGCCGGCCGGCGCGGAAATCTTCCACAATGCGCACCACCTTGTCCACACTGTTTGGCGGATGGCATTTTTCCACCTTGCGGCCGATGATCGCCGGGGTGCGCTTGAAAATGCGCTCGGGCGTCTCAGAATAAAACCGCACCGTGTCGTTTTCGTCCACAAAGGTAATATCCACCGGCAAATGAGTCAGCATCATCTGAATCTGTTCCAGGGTCATGGCGCCCACTTTGAGGGGCAAATCGCCGCCACCCGCAGCAGCCGGCTGGGGTGCTGCCGGCGCTGACGGCGCGGGTTCGGGCTGTGCTTGCGCCTGCACAGGCCGAAACAACTTCGGCTGCCACTGGCTGCCGGGCTGCACTTCAAAATAACCGAATTCATCTTCGTGCGCGCGCAGGGTTGACCAATCATCTTCGCTCAAGCGCTCCAACGCCGCCGGAAACAGGATCTTGTCTTCCTTGTAAAACATTTCGCGGATGTTGGTTTCCAGTTTATTGAACAGGGTGTTCAATTTGAAATTAAATGTCACGGCATCATTTCCCGGCCCGCTTTGCAGCAGCGCCAGCAGGGCTTTCCAGTCGCTGCGCGCCTCGTCGTGAGTGCCCCACATCACCGTGGAAGGTCCCGAAAACTTGTATTTTTCCAGGTAGGGAAACAACAAATTCTCTTTGCGCAGGTAATGGCGTTCAAAAGGATGCAAACGCTCAACCAGACCGCGCGCCTTACCCAGGGCGCTCTCCGTGGGCGATTTCACCACCTCGCCCACCGCCGCGTGCAATTCATCCAACAGTTGGGCTGCCGCGGCATTTTCAGCCCGCATGGTGTGCACCGGGTGCCCGGGCAATGATTCAGGGTTGGGCTGCTGATCCAACGAATCGCGATACACGGCGACATGCACATCACACAGGCGCATCACCTCTTCCACCGGCATGCCTTCATCAATCAGCATTTGCTCCACTTCCACAATTTCTTGCGAGGTGAATTGCGCCAGCACATCCGAATATTTCTTGCGCACTTCAGCCACCTGTTCACCGCTGTTTAGCTGACGCAAGATTTCTTTGATCAGTTCTTTGCGCCTGGCTGAATTGTTGATGTATTCGCTCATTGAGGTTCTCCTTCAGAAATTAGAAAATGGGATAAGTTAGTTATCTGACGCCCAGCCAATCTGGAATGGACATGCAATTGCGCCCTGCGGGCACACTTTTTCACACTCTGTACAATAGGAGCAGGCGTCGGGGTTTACGAAAATGGGTCCCTGGGGAGTTAATGCCAGCGCCCGGGTGGGGCAAACTTGCACACACACCCCGCAGCGGTTACATTTCGTCAAATCAATTACCGGTAAAATCCAGTCGCTCATACCAAACCTCTCTGCCTGCTTACCCAAAGATAGCAGAAAGGCGGCGGCGAGTCTAAGACAAAAGTCGCATAACTACATTTTGGCTTCTTGTTCCAAACCGCCCCGGTCGATCAGGAGAATGTTCTGGCGCTGGCTGCGGATGAGGCCGGCATCATTGAAGGCGCGCAGCGTGCGGCTGATCATATCGCGCACGGTGCCCAGGTGAGCAGCAATTTCATCCTGCGTCCAACCGCGCGACAGGGTGCCGGCGTCGGCCTGTTCAATCAAAAAGCGCGCCAGGCGTGCACGCACCGAACGCAGCCCCAGGTCTTCCACCAGGTTGGTCAGGTGATCCAACCGGTCGGCAAAATCGTGCAAAATGGTCAGCGCAAAATCGGGGCAGGTTTGCAGCAGTTGAATGTAATCGGCGCTGCGCAGGATGACCGCGCTGACCTCACCTTCGGCGCTGGCGTAGGAATGATTGCAGGCCTGGCTTTGCAGCGGCGGCACCGTGTTGAAAGCCTGCCCGGCGCCCATGCGCACCAGCACCTGCTCGCGCCCGTCGGGGTTCAGGCGGTAAATGCGCACCTGCCCGCTGAGAATGAAGTAAACGCCGCTGCACGGGTCGCCGTCCTGCAAAATGGCGTCTCCCGCCGGGTAGGTGCGTTGAATGACGCGCGCAGCAATTTGCTGCAAGGTTTCATCGGAAAGACCGGCGAACAGGTTCACCTGGCGCAGATTGATGGGGGTTTTGGAGGGCATGGTTTAATTTATATTCAGGAAGCAGGGAATTCAAGTTCAGCACTCAGTAAGACAGAATAACCCATAAAGTATATGAGGAAATTACAGCTGTTTGGGAAAAAACTTTACCTATGGGATGTGTTTTTTGGCAATTCGTTACATCGTTCTCACGCATAGCTCTTATAAAATGCTTCCGCTGTAAATTTTACAAACTCCTTAGTTTTTTCCGGACTGCGAACAATTACCTGCCAAGGCTCCAGACGGGAAATCTCGGTTTGCAAGTCTCTCGCCGATTTGTTGCTACATCCAAGGATCTTCATTACAGATGGGGCAGTCACCCCATCGCATTGGAAGATAAAAGCAAATTCTAATAATTCTTGGAAGTTGAAGAAATCTTGCTGGTAATCAGCCGGGGATTGGCTGGCGAAAAATACCACAATTCCTTTTGACCTCCCTTCACGGATAATACGTTGTAAGAATGGGTTCTTTTGGTTCAGATAATTATGTGCTTCGTCAATCACAAGAATGGTACGAATTGTCCGTTTGCCATCATGCAAGGGACTATCAGGCAGCAGGGCCATTTCTTTATACAATCTTTCAATCACTAGATATACAACTAGTTCTTTCAAGACCGGCATTGCATGCAAGTCAACCAGAATACTACGGTTAGAGAGACGATCAATGGGAGGTATTTCAGTGCCATGTTTCCAGAACAAATCGAAAGTAGCCAGGTCTCGGAGAACTTCGATCAGGCTGTCATCTTTGCGGTTATCATTCTCGTAAATTTTTTCTGCGATCTGAAGCACATCGTTAAAATCTGGATACGGGAATAACTGATCTTTCCGCTTGGCGTAAGCAGCACGAATAGCATCGGATAATTTGCCTTTCTGAACAACGCCAAGATTGCTATTTATGGAGGCAAAACTTTCTGCTTTTTCACGTGCAGATACAATTATCGTTTGCTCGTCATAAGCAGGTAGTACAAATGGATTAATTGGTAAACTTTGGATGCCCTGTAGCAAGCGGTAAGGTTGCACTTTTGCCACTTCTAAAAATCGGGCGTTATCCACTACATCGCCTTTATAATCAAAGTAGATAAAATTCGTTTGGTAATTCGATTGTGTACGGATATCAGCAAGAATCTTTAATAAGAACTGTGTTTTACCGACACCTGGCTTTCCCATAATTGCTAAGTGCGAGTTAGCGTGTTTATCGGTATTATTAATCTCCAAAAAGAGTTCCTTATTTTCAAGGATCGTTCGTCCTACTAGAATTTCCAATCCTTGTCCAATTGTTTCTTGTCTGCCTGCGAATTCCACATAGTTCGAAAGTTTGCTTAATAGGTTGTCTGCGCTCTTACCGCATTCATGAAATAATTGCAAGAGGGTTACTGCGCCATTATCAATATGGTTTTTAACAATCGAACGGTTGGAAAAGAATTCTTCTTCCGAAATATCTGTTTTGCGGTATGTATAAGCGATCAGTGAGCGCAAGAATAATTCGTCTTCCCCAACGAAAGTGGGGCGCTTCAATTCACCACCACTAAAGTTAAAGCTCTGGGCCACTTCTGACCCTTCGCTAGTCAGTGAAAGCGTGAAGGCAATTCGTGCGAGGATAGCTTTATCTAGCTTAGTTTCAAAATGAAGCATGCTAATCACTTCATCGGCTTCGTTAGATGTATATAATCGATCAGCCATGTGCTAATTCTCCCAAAAATAGCCTTCTTGAAATACGGTGTGTTCCTGTCGAGGATCAAATTCCAACCGTCCAGCTCCTCTCAGATGGCGCTTAAGCGAGCGGTAATACTCTGTATCGATTTCCGTATCCGTTGATAAAATCACCACTTGCTCGGCAGCATTAGGAAAATAATTGGTAACGATATTCTCACGGTGGGTACTATCGAGGCGAGATAGGGGAGTATCAATGATGATCGGTAGCTTCAGTTGACTGGTTTGCGCCAATCCCCACAATAAGGCTATGGCGAAAACTTCTTTTTCGCCAGCTGAAAGTGCGGATTTCCGAATCTCGTGTCCACCGCGATCCGAGATACGCACTTCATAGCTAGTCTCGTCAATCGTGATATCCTTGATCAAATCACTGCGGCTGGAAAGCATTCGGTACATTTCAAAGGTTTTTTCTTGCAGCAAATGGACTTTGTTTTTACGCAGTCGAACAACAAATTGACTAAGTACATTCGTGATAGCGTCGCATTCCTTAATAAAATCAGCCCGCTCTTTAGAGATATTATGCTTTTCATACAGCTTCTCGATTTCCAATTCAATCTCGGTAATGTGTTTCTCAAGTGAGAGGATTTCATCTTCGAGCATTCGTAATTGCTCGGTTTTACGCCCGATCTGGTTCGCACAGCTTTCCATCTCAGCCTGGAGTTGGTTAAACAATTCGCGTTCTGACTCACCTACTGCGCCAAGTTGTGATAGAGCTTCGAGTGCGCGAATTTGTTCAAACAACACATGCTTTTCTTCAATCAGCGGTTGAAGTAGGAATATATCTGACGACTCAAGCGTTTCGATTTCATTAAGCACGCGCGCCGCATCCCGGTCCGAAAGGTTGAGGATTTTCTCTATGTTGCCTCGCGCATCACCTTCATTAAGTAACCGGTAGATTCGGCGCTCTAACTCCGCCATTTTTTCGGAGGATAACTTTTCCTGATAGATGGGTTCGGGTTCTTCGACAACGCGAACGATACGCTTTGCAAGCGTTGAGGCATGTTCTCGGATAGCCTCACCGCTAGCCGACTCTCTTTCCATTTCAATCTGCTGGCGGATACCCTGAAAGAGTTTCCCGGCAATGCCAAAAGGCAGAATTTTTTCACACAGATTGCGAATTTCCATTTCAACCTGGGCAAGACGGTTTGCAGCAAGAATGCGCTTTTTCTCCTGCTCACGCAAGGCATCCCGGGTTTCCGGTGCAGTATGAAAAGTAGCTTCAAACCGCTTTTTGGACTCATCAAGCTGCGCTCGAAAATCCTCCAACTCTTTCATACTGTCTTGGCGTTCTTGAACTTTACGAGCGAGTTTGCTTTGTTCTCGCTTTAACTCACTCTGCTTGAAATCTAAGTCCTCATCCGTGATTTCAATAAATCCTTTGCGTTCTTCCTGTTTAATATAAAGGATATCGTTCGAGAGTTGGTTAATATTTTGAATACCTAATGCCGCCTCAAGGGATGACTTTAACCTTACTTCCGAATGATCATCTGCAGCGATTTCCTGAATTTTCTCGCCATCAAAAAAGAAAAACTGGGTGATAGCCGGTGGGATTGCGGCTCGGATAAAATCCTGCCAGATTTCATGACTCTGTGTCGACACCCGCTTACCTTCGCGCACGACAACTAGCTTCTCAGTCAAATTTTTGGCGCGGGGTTCTGTGACATCACCTGTCGACCAGGAACGTTTTACGATTAACTCTGAGAGATCATCCATTTCTAGGACGAGTTCAAAGGAAACGTCAGTGTTGCCGCGAGCTTTCTCACGTCGGTTGATATTACGAAAAATTTCCTCAGTTCGCGCACCATAGAGGCAATAGCTTATTGCTTCCATAACAGAAGTTTTACCAGCCCCGTTCATGCCGCCGATCAAAAATATATTATGTCCTTCATCACTAGTTGTAGGGAAGCGAATTTCGGTGGGGAATTGGAAGGATTTATAGTTTTCGATGGTCAGTCTACATATTTTCATCGATAATCCTCACTAAGTTCCCAAATTCCAATCTGGGATCCTTTCTTAAGCACACCATCCCGGATCATGTGATACCGTTCCCAGTCAGTGTTGTTTTGCCATGCGTAATTACCGGTCGATTGTCGCCATTCCATATCTCCAGGCAGAAGTATCTCATTTAGTTTCTCCTCAAGATATTTGTGAACCTCACGTTTCGAAGCTGACCCACCATAATGCCGCAATGCTTCAATAATATGCTCTCGAATAATTTTCCCGCTTGTTTTGGGCGAGGTTGAGCGTTTCTTGCCAGTTCGTTTTGAATTTTTTAGTTGTATAATGCGATTTGTGGCAGGTTTGCTCTTGTTTAAAATTTCCATTAGTCCTTCAGTTAGATGATTAAGCGCCAAGGCTGACTCTGATTGTACTGAGACAGCTGCAGCAAGTCGAGTTTTTTCAGCTCGTAATACGTCAGGAATATGAATACTACGTTTCTCCAAATTTTCTATAGCCCTGGAAATTTCATGCAGTTGTGCTTGCATCGATGCAATTCCGCTATGATGATCTTCAGCAACAAGATGCTCAATTACTTGACGTACAAGATCAAGAAGTTCGTCTGGATTTTTTGCAAAGTCTTCAACTGTTGTCATAATTCGTTTTTCCCCTCGGGTTCATAGATAGATTTGCTTCTTAACACTTCTCGCAAGGCATCATATATACCAACACGTCGTTCCCTGAATTCGTTTTCCTGTTCGATAGCTAGCAATCGGAGTACTTTTTCATTGCAGATACCCTGCTGCTGACAAAGTTCTTCTAATAACCTTTGGTCTTCAAGCGAGAGTTTCATGTTGCATCACCTCTTCAACCATCTGCTAAATGCGAGTTATAACCTGTTTGAGAAATTACTTCATATCTTATTATTTGTTGAAACTTTCATGAATAAATTAATAATTTTTTGTTAAACATTTTCGGTTTTGATTGGTTCGAAAAGAACTTATTAGTTTTTAAATAATTAACTAAGAAGCGTCGCTTTTATCTTTGACTAGTTAATATGCTAACCTTACCAATCATATAGAGAGTAGATAGGAAAATGAGTTAATAACCTGTGGTTTCCTCCATGGTTCTAACTTAAAAATGGTAATCAAGCATGGTAGCCTCGGGTCTTAAGGTGGTAAATAAGGTGTTTGATTATTATATACTCAATAATGATGTTGTAGATTACTACTCAGAATATTTTGAATAAGCCAAACTGATCGCCATAAATTGGATGGGATTGTAAGGGAGTTTAACAAAGTGTTACAATCTTTTCAGACTTGCCTGAATTGAGGTGGCAAAATGAACAACCACATACAAAAGCGAATTGGAAAAAGTAGATACGGCGAAGTTGTCAGAAGAAAGCTTTCGCTTGTTTCTCCAATCATTACTCACAACGGTGGGAAAGCGTTTTTCATTTTTCTATTGGATGATTCTAGCAGGCTCACTCAAAAAGACAGGAACGATTTGTTTAAAATCCTGCAAAATTCCCCATTGCACAAATCGGGACTCATTATCAATCGTATGCGTGATTATCCAAGAGAAATCGAGGTGGAATAATGAAATTGCCCCCCCTGTTCATCCTCTTGATGCTCGTCATTCTGGCGCTTTCCGCCTGCGCGGGCAACCAAACCGTCTCGCTCACCAAAGCCGACACCGGCAAAACCGTTGACCTGGCACCCGGCGACGAATTAGAAGTGAAGCTGGAAGGCAACATCACCACCGGCTTTGCCTGGGAAGCGCGCGATTTTGACAGCGCCGTGCTGGAACTGGCTGGCGGCGAACCCGAATACAAATCAGAAAGCGACCTGGTGGGTGGCGGCGGTGTGTTTACCTTCCGCTTCAAAGCCAAAGCGGCGGACAGCACAGCCGTTCATTTCATCTACTACCGCTCTTTCGAGCCGGATGTGCCGCCCATCGAGACCTTTGACGTGACCGTCAACGTGCGCTGACGCAGTCTTGCTATCCTGCTGATTTCGGGTTGAGATAAACTCGCATGGTTTCTTCGAGCTGTTCGGGGGTCAGCACATGCGGTTTTGCGCCGGTTTGCAGCGCCAGGTGATAAATCTGCGCGCCGGTTTCCAGGTCAACCGCATGGGTGAAAGCCTGGCGCAAATCAGCCCCCACCGTCACCATGCCGTGGTTCTGCATCATGGCGCCCATCAGGTTCGGTCTGGCTTTCAACACATCAGCCACGGCGTCTCCCAATTCAGGCAAACCGGGGGTGCTGAATGGCACCACCGGGATGGGACCGCCAATGGCGAAAATTTCCAGGTTGATCACGGGCAGTTCCATATTGCAAGCGGAAAACGCAATCGAATAAACCGGGTGGGTGTGCACTACCGCATTAACCTGGGGACGCGCCTTATAAATGGCGGTGTGCAGCGCCCTCTCCGACGACGGCCGGTAGTTGCCTTCCAACCGCATGTTATTCAAGTCAATCACAACCATATCTTCCGGCTTGATCACATCATACTGCACTGCTGAAGGGGTAATGACAATGTTTCCATCAGGAGCGCGCATGCTGATGTTTCCAGCCGACAGGCGAATCAACCCCGCATCCACCAGTTTCATGGTGGTGTCATAAACCTGTTGTTTATATTCAGAGTAATTCATCGAAGTTAACCATCCTTTGTTGATATTTTCTTCAGGACAAAATCCCGCAGCATACACAAAGTATAATCCGCAAATGGGAAAAATCCATTCCAGGGACATGATAGAATGGAACTTGATATCCAAATCATCAATTCCGTGAGGCCTTATGATCCCTTCTTTTCGTTCCCGTTTGTTGGCTGGCGAGGTGATGATCGGCGCCTCGGTCACCCTCAACAGCCTGGAAACCGCTGAAGCCCTGGCGCACAGCGGGCTGGACTGGCTGTTTATCGACCTGGAACATTCTCCGCTGGGCATTCCACAGGCCCAGAACATTTTGCAGGCCGTGGGCAGCCACGTCGCGGGCGTGCTGCGCCTGCCTTTGAATGATGAAATCTGGATCAAGAAAGCGTTGGATACCGGCGCACCCGGTATCATCATCCCCCAGGTCAATTCAAAAGCAGAAGCCGAACGCGCCGTGCGTTGGAGCAAGTACCCGCCCGTCGGCACGCGCAGTGTGGGACTGGCGCGCGCGCACGGCTACGGGCTGAACGCCGCCGAATACATCCAACACGCCAATGAAGCCTGCGCCGTCATCGTGCAAATTGAGCACATTCGCGCTGTGGAAAACGTGGAAGAAATCATCAACGTGCCGGGGGTCGATGGGGTGTTTGTGGGCCCGTGGGACCTTTCAGCCAGCCTGGGCAAACCCGGGCAGGTGGAAGACCCCGAAGTGCTGGCTGCCATTGAGCGCGTGCGGGCCGCCTGCCAGCGGCGCGGCATGCCGCTGTCGGTTTTCGCCAACGGGGTCGAAAGCGCCCGCCGTTACATTGCCCAGGGTTTCACCCTGATCGCCAACAGCATGGACATCTGGCTGATGGCCGAAGCTGCGCAGAACATGGTGCAGGGCATTCGCAAAAAATGAATTCAAGGTTGCTATGTTAACGTGAGCTCGGAGTAAGTAGGATGTCGTTGCGAGTGAGCGCAGCGAGCGAAATGACAGATCCATTTATCCCAAATTGACGTTAATTGATAAAAGGATTGACGACCTTCGTTTCGCCATAAACTTGCCCTGCGTTTAAGTCTTCTGACCACAGTACCCTACAACCCGCGCAGCCTGCACATTGAATAATCATGGCATCCCAAAAAGAAATTTGATGCTGCGTGTGAATCTGTATTGCCTCCAACACATCCTCTACAGTAGGAGTGACAACTTTCCATCTTGATAAGTCACTCACAATCTGTTCTGCTGTTTCAGTATCCAGCGGACGGGGAACCTTGCGTGTCACTGTAACAAAAAATTCTTGCAGCACTTGCACGCTCAAACAACCCGTCTGAGATTGCCATAACCGTTCCAACAATTGCATGGCCTGCTGTTGCCTTTTCCCTGCCGATTGGTCAAAAGCATAAACCAAAATATTGGTATCGATAAATTCCTTTTCAACCGCGGCGTTCATGCAAATCCTCGCGCGACGTTGTAACCCGATCACCGATTCCCAGGTCAAAACCCTGCCGCATCCATTTCAACTGGCGCTGCTGCGCGCGGTTATACCGGGTTTCCTCATCAACAAGTTGATTTAAAATTTGCGTAAGCAGAGCGGAAACCGAAGTCCCTCGCCTAACAGCCAATATTTTTACTTTTTGCATGATTTCTTTAGGAAGTGATAAAGTAATGTTTTGTGTTTGCATATCATCCTCCACGTATTTAAGTGTAGCACTTTATCACGTGGAGTCAAGCAGCCAAAATATATCTGATATATTTGACCAACTAAAACATATTATTGCCAACATCCCCAACTTCTGATAAACTTACATATTAATCCTTCCCTCCCCCTTTAGAGAAAAACCCCTATCCGGGCCGGGTTTTACGCTTACTGGCAGCGCATTTTATGGGTGCAAACTTCGCACAAAACCTTCACCTCGAACAAGCCGCATCAACCGGGCCGCGCGGGCTGGTGTTTGACCTGCGCAAATACTCCGTCCACGACGGTCCCGGCATTCGCACCACCGTGTTCCTCAAAGGCTGCCCGCTGAGCTGCTGGTGGTGTCACAACCCCGAAAGCCAGTCTCCCAAACCCGAAATGACCCTGCGCCCGGCGCGCTGCATTGGCTGCTCTTCCTGTGTGGAAGCCTGCCCCACCGGCGCGCTGACCATTGACCAGGGACGTTTTTCATTCAACGAAAGCGACTGCAATTGGTGCGGCCTGTGCGCCGATGCCTGCCCGGCTGACGCGCGCGAAGTGCTGGGGCGCTGGATGACCGTTGGGCAGGTGCTGGCTGAAATTGAACGCGATGTGCCCTTTTACGACGAATCGGGCGGCGGGGTCACCCTGTCGGGCGGTGAGCCGCTCATACAGCCCGATTTCACCCGCGCCCTGCTGCAAGCCTGCCGCCAGCACGACATTCACACCGCGCTAGACACCGCCGGTTACGCCCGCTGGAAAACCCTCGACGGCATTCGTCCTTATGTCAATTTGTTCCTTTTTGATTTAAAATTAATAGATGATGCCCTTCATCGTAAATACACCGGTGTTTCCAACCGGCTGATTCTTGATAACCTGCGCCGGCTGCGCGAAAGCGGCGCGCACGTCATCTTGCGCACACCCATCGTGCCCGGCATCACTGACAGCGAAGACAACCTGCGCGGCATTGCCCAAATCGCGCAGCAACTGGGCATCGAGCAGGTTGATATCCTGCCTTACCATCATACCGCTGCCGCCAAATATGAACGTTTACAGCGCAGCTACACCCTGCCTGATGTGAATCCCCCCTCCGACGAGCGCATGCAGCAGTTGGCTGCCCTGTTTGAGCCTTTTCAAATAACGGTAAAAATTGGAGGATAGCCATGTCCAAAACCGATCGTGTTACCCGTTTGCGCCAGCAAAGCCTGGATGCCGTTCCCACCATCTCAACCGAACGCGCCGAACTGATGACGGATTTCTATCAACAGAACCTGGGGTTTGTCTCCGTCCCGGTGCGGCGCGCCCTGGCTTTTAAACACCTGATGGAACACAAAAAAATCTGCATCAACGATGGCGAACTCATTGTGGGCGAAAAGGGTCCCGCCCCCAAAGCCACGCCCACCTATCCTGAATTATGCTGCCACACCCTGCAAGACCTCGAAATTCTCGATTCGCGCCCCAAAATTCCCTTCAAAGTCAGCGAAGAAGCCCGCGCCATTTATGCCGAGAAAATCATCCCCTTCTGGCAGGGACATTCCATGCGCGACCTGATCTTGCGCGAAATGACCCCCGAATGGCTGGCGGCTTATGATGCCGGCATCTACACCGAGTTCATGGAGCAGCGCGCCCCGGGGCACACCGTGCTGGATGACAAGATTTACCGCAAAGGCATGCTTGATTTTCAACTTGAGATCGAAACCTCGATTGAGAAATTGGATTTCATCAACGACCCCCAGGCCTATCAAAAGAAAGAGCAGCTCACCGCCATGCACATCAGCGCCGACGCATTGATGCGCTTTGCCGAACGCCACGCTGAAAAAGCACGCAAACTGGCCGGCCGCGAGGGCGACCCGCAGCGTAAAGCCGAGCTGGAGCAAATTGCCGCAGTGTGCAGTCGTGTTCCGGCGCACGCCCCGCGCAACCTCTGGGAAGCGCTGCAATATTACTGGTTTGTGCACCTGGGCGTGACCACTGAACTGAACACCTGGGACTCTTTCTGTCCCGGCCGCCTTGACCAGCATCTCAATCCCTTCTACCAGCAAGGATTGGCAGACGGCAGCCTCACCCGCGAAAAAGCCGAAGAGCTGCTGCAGTGTTTCTGGATTAAGTTCAACAACCAGCCCGCCCCGCCCAAAGTGGGCGTCACCGCTGCTGAAAGCGGCACCTACACCGATTTCGCCCAGATCAACCTGGGCGGCATGCAGCCCGACGGCTCAGACGGTGTAAATGATGTCACCTACCTGTTATTGGATGTCATCGAAGAGATGCGCTTGCTGCAGCCCAGTTCGTCCATCCAGGTCAGCAAAAAGAATCCCGACCGTTTCATCAAACGCGCCGCAAAAATCATCCGCACCGGCTACGGACAGCCCTCCGTGTTCAACGCCGACCTGATTGTGCAGGAACTGGTGCGCCAGGGCAAAGCCCTCACCGATGCCCGCTGCGGCGGTTCCAGCGGCTGCGTCGAAGTGGGCGCCTTCGGCAAAGAGAGCTACATCCTCAGCGGCTATTTCAACCTGCCCAAGGTGCTGGAACTCACCCTGCACAACGGCATCGATCCGCGCACCGGCCAGCGCATCGGCATCCCCACCGGAGAAGCCGACAGTTTCGCCAGCTTTGAAGACCTGTTTGAAGCCTTCAAAAAGCAGTTGAACTATCTGATTGATGTCAAAATCCGCGGCAGTCAGGTGGTCGAGCGCCTGTTTGCCGCCCACATGCCCGCCCCCTTCCTTTCCCTGCTGATCGATGACTGCATCAGCAAAGGCAAAGATTATCACGACGGCGGGGCGCGCTACAACACCACCTACATCCAGGGCGTGGGCATTGGCTCCATCACCGACTCGCTGGCCGCCATTCAAACCCTGGTTTTTGATCAGAAAACCATGAGCCTGAGCAAATTGTTGGAAGTGCTGGAAAAGAACTTTGAAGGACATGAAAAGGTGCGCCAGACCCTGCTCAACAAGGTTCCCAAATACGGCAATGACGATGACCGCGCCGACAACCTGATGCGCCGCGTGTTCGACGTTTACTGGAGCGCCGTGGACGGGCGCAAGAACACCAAGGGCGGCGAATACCACATCAACATGCTGCCCACCACCGTGCATGTGTACTTCGGCTCGGTGATCGGCGCCACCCCCGACGGGCGCAAAGCCGGTCAGCCGCTGTCGGAGGGCATTTCGCCCGTGCAGGGCGCCGACCGGCACGGCCCCACCGCCGTGCTGCGCTCCGCCGCCAAGATGGATCACGTGCGCACCGGCGG
Organism: uncultured Anaerolineaceae bacterium; assembly: GCA_964580315.1. Taxonomy (GTDB): domain Bacteria; phylum Chloroflexota; class Anaerolineae; order Anaerolineales; family Anaerolineaceae; genus CAZOKH01. The sequence continues at coordinate 31,165 of CAZOKH010000002.1, forward strand.
CACACTGCTCAACCAGAAGTTCACCCCGCAGTTGCTGCAGGATGATGAAGGGCTCAACAAGCTCACCTCTCTGGTGCGCTCCTACTTCAAGCTGGACGGGCATCACATCCAGTTCAACGTGGTTGACGCCGACACCCTGCGCAAAGCCAAGCAGCATCCCGAAGACTACCGCGACCTGATCGTGCGCGTGGCAGGCTACAGCGATTATTTCTGCGACCTGAGCGAAGCCCTGCAAGACGAGATCATTGCCCGCACCGAGCACCAGGGATTCTAAAAATAATCCGTCCTCTTAAAAATCAACACCTCACAGGTTACCCAAAAAACCTGTGAGGTGTTATTGTTCCGTAGGTTATGTCTGGGTGCACCATTTCACTTTCTCTAGCTTTCGACCCGGTTTCTCCCATTCTTCTTGGCTGCATACAACAAGAGGTCTGCCGCATTGACCAAATCGTCAATCGACAGACCATGTTTATACTCCGCCACGCCAAGACTGACCGTTATCTTGAGGTTATCAGCGAAGGTTAAATCTTGAATTCTCTTGCGGATTTTCTCGGCAACGATGATTCCACCTTGTTTATCAATTTCAGGAAGAATCAGCATGAATTCTTCCCCGCCATATCTGCCAAAGATATCTGTTTTCCGGATTATCTCCCCGATTGTCTCGGCAAACTGAACCAGAATTTTATCTCCTGTTAAATGGCCGTAGGTATCATTGACCTTTTTAAAAAAGTCGATATCCATCATCAAAATGCTGAAAGGATATAAATACCTTTCCGCCCTGCCAATTTCATATTCAAGTTTTTCATACAAAGCCCTGCGATTGAAAATTTTAGTCAAAAAATCAACCGTGCTCAACTCCAAAAGCTGTTGGTTCTGATCAGCCAGCAACTGCTCCATCCGTTTTTGTTCGGTAACATCAAATACAATACCAGCCACCATCTCTGCTTTACCCGAGTCGCTGCGCACGGTTACTTTCCCCCTGTCATAGAACCATTTCCAATCACCGTCTTTGGTCTGAATTCTATATGTGACTTCGTAGACTGGCGTTTTCCCATAAAGGTGACTACGCATGTTATCCATAATCCGGTCATAATCATCCGGGTGCAACTTTTCCGTAAAATATTCAAAACCAAGTTTTTCCGGTATTTCCTCTTTACTGTACCCCAGGGTTAGAATCTTCTGATCATTGCAAATCAGTGTATTACTCTTGACGGTCCAATACCAGTTTCCAAGATTACCAATCCAGGGGAAATTAAACAATTCCTGATTATCTTTCTCAGCTTTCAAGGCATCCAACAGGTTTTGCAATTCACCAATTTTTTGGATCAACTCATCCCTGGATAAATTTCGATAATCGTCCATGATAATTTTTTAACTCCTAAAGTTATCGATTCGATTATTCTGTCTGATGTCCTTAAACTATTGTAAGGCATAAATAGCAGCTTTTTGCTGCCGTAAAAAATCCACCACCAGAACGAATCTTGCAGGGAACGCCTGAAGCATTTCACCGGGGAAATATCTCACCAGCCTCATGCTGAGCCGCTGAGGCCGCGGAGGGATGCAAATCACAAAAAACTTTGCGGTCTTGGCGGCTTTGCGGTGAAAACTCCAGACCGCCGCCTGGTTGAAAGCGGTGCGCTAAAGCACACCCTGCTGAATACCATCAACTTCCATGTGGGGTGTGCCTGGGCGCACCGTTCTATATCTCCCAGCGATACTGCACCAGGTAAGAAATATACGGCAGACCGTCTGCACCGTACTCAACCCCCACTGCCCAGGTGCGCCAGTCCATTTCCACCCCCGCCGGCGCCGGGCGGTACAGGGCAAAATACCCCTCGCCAGTGAACTCGGTTGGTATTTGCGGCTTACCGGTGGTATTCCCGGTAGCCAGTCCATATTCCAATGTGTTGCACTGACGAGTATATTCGCGGTTAAAAACATCCAACAATCCAGGCAAAACAATTTCTTGAAACGTGCCACTAATGGGCAAACCGCTGCCGTCCTGTATGCCCCAGTTATACTGCTGCGGGTTGCTGAACAGGCTGGCAGTCTCGATCTGGCTGAAGGCCACTTCCGGGTTCCACCAATCATGACGAATAACCAGGCCTTTTTCAGGGTGCACCCAGTAAGCCAGTTCTTCCCCATTCTGACTGCGCATTGCATTCATGAAACCTTCCACCGCTGCCAGCACCTGCGGATCATTGCAAAATTCAATCTCCACCTGGCTTACTGGTGGAGTAACTACAAAATCCGCCGTATGGGTCGAGGTGGGGAAAGGCGTGGCTGTGATGAGAATATAGGTGATTTGCGGTGTTGCAGTGGGGGGCACCTGGAACGCCCAGTTGCAGTTCATCAGCAGCCCCACCGCAGCCAGCAAGATGAAGATAACTGTCCATCGTGGAAACCTGATGCTGTCGGACATATCCACTCCCTCCCCATGAAAAAATGCCCCGGGCAAAGCGTCTCACGCCGGGCGCAGAGTACGCAGTTTAATTTTAAGATACTCTCAGTGTCCTTGTTGTTTTAACGATATCCCGGGCGAATATCTTTAAATTCCAGTATAGCACGCAGAATAATAATAAATTAACATCAATTCGGGATAATGGGACCTGTCATTGCTTCGCTCGCTGCGCTCTCTCGCAATGACATCTTAATGATCCCAAGCTCACGTTAGATTAGATCAAATTGGAAGAACGGCTGACGCCCATTTGCTCATAAATCATGCGTGTGATGCGCGACTTGTTGAGCGTGTAGAAATGGATGCCGCGCACGCCGTGATCCAGCAAATCGAGCACCTGCTGGGTTGCCCAGTGCGCCCCCACCTGCAAGAAGCCCTCGTCGTTTTCGGCGCGCGCCAGGGCGCGCAGCAGCTTGGCCGGGTAGCGTGCTCCTTTGGCCAGGTCAGCCATGCGCACCATGGTGGCGCGCGATGTGATGGGCATGATGCCGGCAATGATGGGCGCATGAATGCCCGCCAGTTCGCAGCGCTCGCGGAAGTCGTAGAAATCGCGGTTATCGAAGAACAACTGCGTGCAGATGAAATCGGCGCCTTCATCCACTTTGGCTTTCAGGTTATCCAGTTCAACCAGGCGGTTGGGCGTCTCAGGGTGTCCTTCGGGGTAGCCTGCCACCCCCACGCACATATCGGGGTAGTGCTGCTTGATGAAGCGCACCAACTCGCCGGCGTGCGCGAAGCCGTGTTCGTGCGGCACAAATCGTTCAGCCCCGCCGGGCGGGTCGCCGCGCAGCGCCATGATGTTTTGAATGCCCTGCTCAGAATAACCGTCAAGGATCTGATGAATCTCATCCTGGCTGGCATTGACACAGGTCAGATGCGCCGCCACGGTCAACCCGCTTTCGCGCTGCAAACGCACCACCAGCTCGCGCGTCAGGTCGCGCGTCGAACCGCCTGCGCCGTAGGTCACGCTGACGTAAGACGGCTCCAGCGGGGTCAGCTCGCGAATGGTCTCAAACAGGTTCTGCGCCGCTTCAGGTGTGCGCGGGGGAGAGAACTCAAAACTGAAGGTGGTTTTATTTTCGGCAAGCAGAGCAGAGATTTTCATGGCAATTCCTGAGAGTGATCTATACAAATAAATGGAATGGAAGGTATTCTAGCACAGATTAAAAAAGATGGGTTCACACCAAAGCGAATCCCATCTTACAATTCCGCAGGCGAACGCCTCCCCTGTTTTTTGCAGAAAAATGGGGGAGGTTGGAAGGGGGCCGCCTCATCCGCCTCTTTGCAGCGCATTGAGCTTGTGCATCAACTCCTTATTCTGCTCATACAACTGCCGGAACAGCCGGTAATACGGCTCGTACTGGCGGTGCTGTTCGGCATTGGCATGGATGGTAAAGATGTTGCGCACCGAGCTGGCGCAATCCTTCAAGCTCGGATAGATGCCCACCCCCACACCCGCCATCAGGGCGTCGCCGTAGGAGGCGCTGCTCTCCTGCTCCAAAATGTCCATATCAATATTGGCAATGTCGCTGACGATTTGCATCCAGGCGCGATTCTTGGTGCCGCCCGCCGCGCCGATGATGCGGCGGATGTCAGCGCCCTCTTCGCGCATGGCGTCGATCATGTGGCGGATGCCGAAGGCAATCCCTTCCAGCAGCGCGCGGTAGATGTCGGCGCGGGTGTGGCTGAGGGTCAGGCCAAACAACACACCTTTGGCTTCGGCGTCGTAGATGGGCGTGCGTTCGCCTTCAAAATAGGGCAGCGCCAGCAGCCCGCGCGCGCCGGGCGGTGAATCGTCCAGCAGGCGCGCCAGGGCGGCGTAAGCAGGCTCGCCGCCGCCAGCCTGCGCGGCCATTTCCAGCGGGGCAAGCTGGTCGCGGAACCAGCGCGTGATGCTGCCCGAGGTGGAGGTGCCGCCCTGCAGGGTATAGGCGCTGGAATCCAGCCAGGCGGTGGCCCACAATCGTTCGGAGGGCATCAGTTTTTCTGCCAACAGGATACAGAAACAACTGCTCCCGAACATAATCATCAGGTCGCCTGGCTGGTTGGCGCCGGTGCTCACCACCTCAGCCCCGGCGTCGGTGGTGCCCACAATCACCGGCGTGCCGGCCGCCAGGCTGGTTTCGCGGGCGGCTGCCGGGGTCACCGTCCCGGCAATCTCGCAGCTCCAGGTGGGTACGGGCAATTTCTCCAGCGGAACCACGTATTGGGTGGTTTCGGGGTGCCAGCGGTTGTGGTGCAAATCAACCAGGGGGGTGTAATCGGCGGCGGTGAAGATATCTACTGTGGCTTTGCCGGTCAGGCGGTACACCAAATATGCCTGGCTGGTGAGGAAGTAACGCGCCTCCTCGTAGATCTTCGGTTCGTGATTCTTGAGCCACAAAATCTTCGGCCCGGTTGACTGCGCCGAAAGCCGCATGCCGCTGATCTGAAAAATCTTCTCTCGGGTGAACACGCGTTCCAGCTCGTCAATCTCCGCCTGGGCGCGCGTGTCAATGCCGTATAAAATGGCCTTGCGCAGCGGTTTTCCGTCGGCGCCGATGGGCAGGGCGCAGGCTCCCAGCCCGCTGGTTCCCACCGCCTTCACTTCCTCAGGTTTCACACCGCTCTTTTCCAGCAGCGCCCGGCAAATGGCGCAAAACTCGCCCCACCAAACCTCGTCGGCGTCGTGTTCCGCCCAGCCGGGTTTGGGCATCTCCAGCCCGTGTTCAATGGAATGTTCGGCTACGGCCTGCCCGGAGGCGGCTTCAACCAGCACACCCTTGGAAGAATAGGTGCCAATATCAACGCCTAATAAATATTGTTTTTCCATGGTCATTCTTCCTTTCCAGGCAGCAGAATCATTATTCATATTCTACAAATTTTTGCAATAATTGTTAAATAAAACCACAGATCAACACCGATAAACACGGATAATAATTATGACATTTTTTGATCTGTGTCCATCTGTGTTGATCTGTGGTCAAAGTATTTCTGCTGAAATCTATTCCTTCTTGCGTCCGTGACTGAAGTAGTTGATGATGAAGATGATGATCAGCAGCACACCCCAGGCGAAATCTTTAAAGAACGAGCTGCCGCGCACACCCGCCAGCAGCATGTGCGAACCCGTGGAGATGATTTGCAAAATGAGCACCGTGATAAAAATGTTGAGCACGCTGCCCTTGCCCGAAATGACCCCCGCCAGCACGCCGATCAAGATGGTCAGCATCACATAGGTGGCGCTTCCATAGGCATTGGAAGCCGACATGGTGCGGCTCATGATCAGCACCCCGGCAATGGAAGAAAGCACACCGCTGAAGATGAAGATTTGCATGATGACGGATTTATTGTTGATGCCCGAGAACTTGGAAGCCGTGGGATTGGTGCCCAGCATGCGGGTTTTAAAACCAAAGGTGGTGTGACCCAACAAAATATACGAAATGACCGTGACGCCAATGAATACCAGGAAGGGCATCGGAATTCCTGCCGGCGTCAGGCTGGCAATGCTGCCCAGTGACTCGGGAAAACCGGTGACGGTTTGTCCCTTGGTCAAGCCCACGCCAATGCCCGTAAAAACGCTCATGGTGGCAAGAGTCGCCAAAATAGGTGTCACATTAACATACGCCACCAGGAAACCATTGATCATCCCGGTGATAACGCCGACCAGCAGCGAAATGCCAATCATCGCCACAACAACGCCGGCTCCCTGGCTGTCGGGCATAAAGCGCAAAATAAACAATCCCGAAAGCACCGCCGCCAGGTTGGCCGTGGCATTGATCGACAGGTTGATGCCGCCGATCATCACCGTGATCATCATCGCCAGGCTGAGAATGCCAATTTCGGGAAGCTGAATGGCCATCGATGAAATGCTGCGGCCGGTCAGAAAGCCCTTTTCTGTAACCCCGAAGAAAACCATCAGGAAAATGAAAATGCCGGTCAACAGCAGGGTTTGCATTTCAAAACGAATTTTGGGTTTAACGTTCGTATTATTCATGGTTTATTCCAATATAGCCCGGTTAGATTTCTTCGGCAACTTCAACTGAGCGGCTGGCTCGTTTGTTGAGAAGATCGCGGATGGCCGGGATCGAGATGAACAGGGTCAGCACCAGGCCAATCATCAACTGCTGCCACTCCACGGTGATGCCGGTCAAAATCATGGCGCGATTGATCAACTGGATCAGGATGACGCCCATGAAGGTGCCCAGCACCGAACCCTTGCCGCCGGTGACCGATGCGCCGCCCAAAATGACCGCCGCAATCACGTCCAGGTTCTGGGTCATAAACAGGGTGGGTTCAAAATGGCGGCTCAAGAAGCTGTGCGTCACCCCGGCAAACGCCGACAGCACACCCAGGATTCCAAAAGCTACCATCAAAATTTGTTTGACGTTGAAACCGGAGCGGATGGCCACTTCGCGGTTGCCGCCAATGGCATAAATGCCGCGCCCCAGGGTGGTGTACTTCAACAGGCAGTGAATCAGCACACCGATAATCAGCACGTACAAAATCGATTCGTGCAGCCCGGCCTCACCCACAAAGGGGTCTTTCACCGTCACCAGGAATTTGGAATAATAACCCACTGCACCTTCTGGCAGCTTGAAATTCTTGGTGGAGCCGATGAAAAAGCGGATGAAACCGTACCACATGGTCATCATCGCCAGCGACACATCAAAAATCGGCAAATTGAAACGGGTGATAATCCATCCGCTCAGCAAACCCGCCGCCAGACCAATGGCGCAGGCTATAACATAATAGAGAAAGATGCCGCCCTGGTAGCCGCGCGAGAGCAGGAACATATGCGTGCCGTAGGCCGCCAGCGCTGAAAAAGCCACAAAAGAGATATCAATACCCCCGGCGACAATCACCAACAGCAACCCAAAGGCCATAATGCTGACCACAATCGATGCGCGCAGCACATCAAACAGCGTTGCCAATGAGAAAAAAGCCGGATTAATGAAACCGATCACCAGTGACAAAAGCACAATGATGGAAAAAGTAATAAACTCGCTGCTTTTAATAATTTTTTTCAACATACCTTACCTGCTTCTCTTTCATTGAACCGAAACGCTGCGATCGGCCACCATTTCCCGGTTCAGCTCGTCTTCGCTGATTTCTTCGCGCTTGAACTCGTTGGAAATTCTCCCGCGGCGCATCAAAATAAACCGGTTACAGGTCTGCATTAGTTCCGGAATATCATCAGAGATTAAGAGAATGCCCATGCCCTGGCTCGCCAGGTTGCGAACCAATTCGTGAATGGCGGCCTTCGAGCCCACATCCACGCCCACCGTCGGGCTGTTTAAAATTAAGATACGGGGGTCACTGGCCAGCCACTTTGCCAGCACCAGGCGCTGCTGGTTGCCGCCCGAAAGGCTTTTGGCCGGCAGGCTGCCCGATGGAGTTTTTACTTCTAACATTGAAATCCAATCGTCCGATAACTTCACCGCGTTGCGCGTGCTGATCAGCTTCACTTGGTTCACCAGCCGGTCAATGATGCGCACCACAATATTATCCGTGATCGATTGTTCCAGGAACAAACCTTCCAAAATGCGGTCTTCCGGCACGTATCCAATGCGGTTGTCCATGGCATCTTGAATCGATTTGATGCGAACTTCCTTGCCCTCAATGCGAATGGTTCCCGAACCAGCCGGCATTTCACCGAAAAGCGACAGGGCCAGTTCGGTGCGTCCTGAACCCAGCAGGCCGGTGATGCCCAGCACCTCGCCGGGCTTTAAGTTAAATGACACATCTTTGAATTTTCCGGGCAGGGTCAGGTTTTTCACTTCCAGCAGCGGGGCAGCCTGCTGGTCCACTTGCGGCAACTGCACATGGCTCAAATCCAGTTCGCGCCCGGTCATATAAAATTCCATGGTTTTGATATCCAGGTTTTTGGCTTCCTGGTCCATCACTTTTTTGCCATTGCGGAAGATGACCGTGCGGTCGGAAATTTCGGTGACTTCGTTCAGTTTGTGGCTGACAAAGACAGTGGATATGCCCTGTTTTTTCAGGTTATTGATCACGCTGAACAGCGATTGAATTTCTTTCTGGGTCAGCGCGGTAGTCGGTTCGTCCATAATGATGATCTTGGCTTCAGCCAAAATCGCCTTGGTAATGGCAATCAATTGGCGGTCGGCGGTCGAAAGCTCGCCAACCATGGCATCCAGCGGGATGGACACATGAATCTCTTCCAGCCCTCTGGCGGCAATCCGGTCAAATTCTTTCCAGTTGACAAATTGTTTGCCGCTGGAAAGTTGTTCATTCATAACCAGGTTTTCTGCAACTGACAGGTTGGGGAACAGGGAAAAATCCTGGTAAATTACCTGCACCCCCTCACGCATCGATTCAATGGGTGTCAATCTCTTATAAGAATGCTCATTAATAATGATATCGCCCTGGTCAGGATGGTAAACGCCCGAAATGATTTTAATCATGGTCGATTTACCCGATCCGTTTTCACCGACCAGGCACAAAATTTCACCTTCATGCACCGTTAAGCTAACCTGGTCCAGGGCTCTCACTCCCGCAAACGATTTGCTGACGTTTTCTACCCGCAGGATTTCTTTTGTCATCGATTGATTCTCTATCTTCTATATGATTGAAAATTGGGCGGCTGAGTGGCTCAACCGCCCATTCATACTCAAGTTTAACTCAATTTAGAAAGGATATTGATCCATGGTTTCAACAGAGATCTTGATCCAGGCTGAACCGTAGATCACCGGAACACCGTTGGGGCCTGTGCCGATTTTGATGCTCTCAAAACCGGGGGTTTCCAGGTCCATGCCTTCCACAATTTCTTCGCCTTGCAGCATCTTGTAGGCAACCACTGAGCAGGCATAGCCAGCCATGCCCGGATCCCAGGCCATCGCCAGGTCAACCGCACCGGTCTTGAGCAGTTCGCCGGCGTCTGAGGCGATGCCGGTGCCAACCACAGCAATGCTTTCAGCCAGGCCGGCTTCTTCCACTGCACGGCCAGCGCCCAAAATGTCGCCCGAGTCAGAACCCTGCACACCCTTGATTTCGGGGTGGGTCTTGAGGGCGTCTTTCATGATGTTGTAGGCGTTTTCCTGGTTTTCTTTGGATTCGTATTTCTCAACCATCTTCATATTGGGATAGTTGGCTTCCTGGTATTCGCGGGCGCACTCGGTCCAGGTGTTGTGCGAGGCATTGGTCAATGAACCCACAAACTGGATGTATTCGCCTTCTTCGCCCATGCGTGTGGCCAGTTCGCGCATCATTTCTTCGCCGTACGAGCAGTTGTCAAAGGCTTCCACGTCATAGTTGAGGGTGCCTTCTTTGGCGGTTTCGGCTTCGTGACCCATCACGATGATGCCGGCATCCATGGCTTTCTTCTGAGCAGGTTCGTTCTCAGGCACGCCGTAGGGGACGTTGATGATCACATCGACGCCCTGGGCAATCAAGTCTTCAATCACGGCCACCTGGGCAGCCGAATCGGGCTGTGACGGGCCTTCCATGAAGGATTTGATGCCGTAGTCAGTTTCAAATTGTTTGATGCCGGTCTCATAGCGAATGAACCAGGTATCGCCAATGGATTTCACCACGGAAGCGAAGACCATATCTTTGGCTTCTTTGGCAGGGGCAGCCTCTTCAGCGGGGGCAGCTTCTTCGGCCGGGGCAGCTTCTTCAGCAGGAGCGGCTTCTTCGGCAGGAGCAGCTTCTTCAGCAGGGGCAGCTTCTTCGGCGGCTGGCGCGGCTGCGGGGGCACACGCGCTCAACATAGCCACGATTAATATCAGGGATAGTACGATCAGGCTTAACTTTTTCATTCTTTTTCTCCTTTAGGGTTTATCAAAACAGATCGTTTGCAAACACACAACATTTTTGGAGCAACCACCTCCTTTTGAAACAAAACCAATAAAAAAAAGATGCCTTGCTTTGATCGCTTTTCACCAGGTTGTTTAAACCAGGATAATTTCAACACCATCCTTCTCATACAGCGCCCGGGTCGCAGATTCAAGCGAGCTATCGGTAACAATCTTTGACACAACTTTCAACGGCGCCACACTGGTGAATGCAATGTGATTGAATTTCGACGAATCGGCCACCACAATCACCTCTTTGGCATAGCGAATCATGGCGCGTTTAATCAACGTGTCTTCCAGGTTGAATTCGGTCAACCCGAACTTGGTGTCAATACCGCCCACTCCCAGGAACAATTTATCCACAAAAAATTCCTGGTAGGCGCGAATAGCCAGGTCGCCGGTCATCGACAATTCACCCATCCGCAAAATTCCGCCGGTGCAAATCAACCGGTTTCGTAAAGATTCAACCAGCAGGTTGGCAATCGGAAAACTATGCGTGATGACCGTCAAATCATGAATGTTGATGATATTGCGCGCCACTTCCAGGGTAGTGGTGCCGGTGTCCAGGCTGATGCTGTCGCCGTTCTTGATCAACGCGGCTGCCGCTTTGCCAATGCGCTGTTTCTTATCGATATTCTCCATGCAGCGGGAGATGTAGGGCGGTTCATAGCTGCTGCCCCGCGCGCTCATCGCCCCTCCATGCACCCTGCGAAGCAAATAGCGCTTCTCGAGTATGTCGAGGTCCCGGCGAATGGTCATCTCAGAGGTGCCAAATTCGGTCACCAGTTCAGCCACGGTGGCTGAACCATTCTTCTCAAGCAACTCCAGGATTTTTTGATGCCTCTGATTTGGCAGCATGTCGCACCATTTCAAACGATTGTGTTCGTTTATGTTTGTTCGATAATCATTACATGTTTATATTACAACAAAATTGGCGAAATGCAAGAAATTTTAACAAAAAAAACAATGCCTGTTGGGTAAAAAACCATTCAACCATTTCCCAACAGGTATTGCTGTGTTTTTACAAATCAAAATGTGAGGGGTTACCAGAACAGGGCAAATAAAATTATGCTTTGGATTGGTGGTATTTCTCGCTCAGTTTTTTGCCCACCGCGCCACCGGGATGAAAGTGCAGGTATTTTTCTTCGGTCATTCCACTGGCCACAGCGGTGGCCATCACCAGGGCATCGCACAGAGCCATGCAGTTCAAGGCTGTGCTCGACCCGGCATATTTGATCGGCCCGGCTTCTTCTTTGGCGCCGTGCGGCAAAGCCAGGTCGCAAGCCTGCGCCATGCTCGAACCCGGGTTGCCCACAATGGCAATGGTTTTGGCGCCCACCAGTTTTACCTGCGGGATGATGTTCAAAATTTCGGCGGTCTCGCCGCTGTTGGAAATGAAGATCACCAGGTCATCGCCGCTCACCGCCCCCAGGTCGCCGTGGGCTGCCTCGCCGGCATGCAAAAAGAAAGCCGGGCGGGTCAGGCTGGCCAGGTTGGCTGCCGACTTGCTGGCCACATGCCCCGAATGTCCCACCCCGCAAAAGATCACCCGGCCCTTGCACTCCAGAATCATGCGGCAGGCGGCCGCAAAGCGCTCGTCGAGAATGGCGTTCAGGTTTTGCAATTCTTTGATTTCATCTTCAAGCACCTGGTGGGCGGTGGACAGGAAGGTTTTGGATTGGTCGGTCACAGGCTGCCTCGCTTAATCTTTGATGGCTTTATTGTATCAAAACACCTCCTCTTGGTCTTCCCCAAAATCCAAAATGATCTTATGCTGTTCACCTCCCCCATTTTCCGGGGAAAATGGGGGAGGCTGGTGGGGGTGCTTTCAACATCACCAGCACGCTTCATCCTTGATCTCCCGGTTTTTCTAGTCTACTCGATCAGGACATTTTTTGTGTCCACTTTTTCGCTCATTTCCACACCATTTTTTTATAAGCGCTCGCAAAATCCAAAATCACAATCTCTCGTTTTGCATGTTCAGACAATATATCCTATAATCATAATGGTTTTGAAATGAAAGGTGGGAATTATGGAATACTCATTTGGCAAATATCTCACATATTTGTGCACTGAAAATGGTATTGATTTGAATAGACTTTCTCAATTATGTGGTTTCAGTATGGATGAGCTTAGAAACTTGAATTCAAACAAATCAAAACCTACACCCAGCCAAATAATCAAATTTGCAATTATTTTTAATCCTCCACCACAAGACGTTAAAAATATATTTTATGCAGAAGGTCATTTCCTCGAGATCGGAATATTTTATGCATCATTGATATCAAAAAAATATATCGATTCTCAAAATTGCTTTTCATTGTTAAATCATAAAAAATCTAAAATTATGGTTTCTCCCTCTCATACGACATCAAGCGCATCGACAATTACGTTATCTGCAGAAATAAAAGATGATGTAAATAGTACAGCAAAATCTTTAAAATTAATAAATCTTGGTAATAATAAGTCTCCATCCACAGATGGGGCTCAAGTTAGTATAGGGCATCAATATTCATTAGATGATATTGATAACTCTCAAACACCAGACTCTCCGAGAGAGATACCCGTTTTTAGAATGCGTCCAAATATAAAAAACGACTTAGATGAACTCTTAAGCGATTTTATTTTTTTCAAGGATGATGATGTCGAGTCTAAATTCATTCAAGCCTCAAAAGATTCAAAGCCTAATAATAGTCAACCTCTCCTAGACGCCTTTATTCTTAATGATCTAATAGGTATTGGACGGTATTTTGAGGCGATAATTACCGGAAAAGAGTTATTGAAGCGTCTATATGACATCAGCGAATCTTCATATACGAAAATCCATAAGGGGGCAATTTACTATTGGATCGCGGTTGCTTCTTTTATGGTCTATGACTATAAATCAGCCGTATTTTATTTTGATGCCGCATTGGCTGAAGATATTAAGAATGCAAAAGATTTAAAAAGTACACCATCCTACAAATTTATTTGTGTAAAATCAAAAGACCCTGCACAGTACGCCAAAAAAATAACCGGAGAATTAGAGAGCAGTATTAATAAAAAAATCCTTGTTTACAACACATTGCTAATTCAAAATAAGGTTCAATATCCAAATTGCAGTCCCACAACGCTCGAATCAATCCGAAATGATTTTCTCGATCCTTCAACGAAAAAAGGGGTTGAAAATATCAGTACATTAGCTACACAATTTTTGTCCTATTCGCTGGAAAGCGAAAAAATCTATCAGGAATATTCACTAATTATAAATATGCGAAGTTCCGAGCTATATTTTCGCCATCTATTTGATGGTTGTGTTCTTTTTGAAAGTCTTATTAAAAACTATAAAGATTTTTCAACAAAGATGCCGCTCCCCCAAAAAGGCTTTATCACTATTAGTGATATTCTAAAAAAATCAGATATGATGAATGCTTTAAATCTTATACCAATAACTGAAAAGCTAGATGCTAATGATTTCGTTTTTGCCGATCTTAATAAAAATGATAATCAACTACGTTCATTAGAACATTCCGTTTTGGTAACTGCAAGAATCCGAAATTTACTCGGCCATAACATTGGTCATTTCAACACAATGAAAAAAGAGGATTTTAAATCACTCCAGGATCATATTTCTATAGCATTGATACATATTATTACCTGCCTATATAAATAATTTGGTTTATCCAAACTCGACGTATTTATATGTGTTTAAAATGAATAACCCTCAATTTTGGGGAAGATGCTGTTTTGCTATCCACAGCACACACTTTTTACAAACAACAATATTTTTAAGTCCTTTTCATGTTTTATCAGTTGATAATCGTATGCTGTTCACCTCCCCCATTTTCCGGGGAAAATGGGGGAGGCTGGTGGGGGTGCTTTTAACATCACCAGCACACTTCATCACCTGGATTAAAACACCCCCTCTCAGTCTCCCCCAAAATCCAAAAAACCGGATTTTGGGGGAGATGCTGGTACAACGCCCCACGGTGATTTTCAATTTTCTTCTTTGCGAATCAAAATAGACCTCACAGGTTTTTCAAAGAAACCTGTGAGGTCTGATTCAGCGGCGGAGAGGGTGGGATTCGCAATACATCCCCCTTGTGGGGGCCCACGGTGATTAAAAAAAGGCGGAGAGGGTGGGATTCGCAATACATCCCCCTTGTGGGGGCCCACGGTGATTAAAAAAAGGCGGAGAGGGTGGGATTCGAACCCACGGTGACGACAAGCGCCACAACGGTTTTCGAGACCGCCCCGATCGGCCGCTCCGGCACCTCTCCGTACGCACGCAATTATAGCAGACTGCCGCTTAAATTTCTACACTTTCGTACTGATCTGGATAGGAAATGGGCGTGCTTTGCCCCTCACGGATCTTCTCAATCAGCGGAAAGGCGCCTTTGGGCTCGCCGTGCACCAGGAAAATCTGCTTCAGCGACGCCTGGCTGGCGCGCGCATATTTCACCAGCAAAGCCTGGTCGGCGTGCGCTGAAAGCCCGCCAATGGTCACCACCTCGGCGCGTCGTTCAAACGACTCGCCAAAAATTTTAATTTGCCGGGCGCGGTCAGCCAACTGCCGGCCCAGGGTATAGGGCGCCTGCCAGGAAACGATCAGGACGGTATTCTTGGGGTTTTCAATGTTGTTGCGCAGGTGGTGCAAAATGCGCCCGGTTTCAGCCATGCCCGATGCCGAAATGATGATCATGGGGCCAGGCATGTTATTAATGGCCTTCGATTCTTCCACCGACTGGGTGTAATGCAGTGTCTTAAAATCCAGCGGTACGGTTTTGAAACATTTCACAAACGAGTCGGTTTCCTCATCAAAATAGTGGGGAAACTCCTTGAATACATTGGTGATATTCACCGCCAGCGGGCTGTCCACAAACACCGGCACAGCCGGAATTTCGTGCGCTGAAATCATGCGGTTCAGGTCATACACCAGTTCCTGGGTGCGCCCCACCGCAAAAGCCGGGATGATGACCTTGCCGCCGCGTTTAATGGTTGCCTGCACCGTCTGGCGAAACTCGCGGTAGGCTTCATCAGGGTCTGGATGCAGCTTGTCGCCGTAGGTACATTCCATCATCAGGTAATCGGCGTTTTCGGGCAGGGTGGGGTCTTTAATCAGCGGCAGCTTGTAGCGGCCGATATCGCCCGAGAACCACAACCTGAATTTGCGGCCGTTCTCACGCACATCCAGCACAACGCTGGCCGAACCCAGGATATGCCCGGCTTCCACCAGGCGCGCGGTTACCCCGCGCACCGGTTCAAATTCACGGTTATATTTCATCGAGACAAATTGATCGCTCACCGCCGCGGCATCGCTCACCGTGTAAAGCGGTTCCACGGGGGGCAAACCATTCCGCTCGCGCTTGCGGTTAACGTATTCCACATCTGATTCCTGGATATGGCCGGCATCGCGCAGCATCAAATCGGCCATGCGGTCGGTGGCGGGGGTGGCATAGATGTTTCCCCGGTAACCGCCCTTCACCAGCAGGGGCAAGTTGCCGCTGTGATCGATATGCGCATGCGACAGAATCACTGCGTCAATCGATTCGGCATCAACGCGAATGCTGCGATTGCGTTTAAACGCATCGTCGCGTTTTCCCTGGAACAGGCCGCATTCCAGCATCAGGCGTTGGCCGTTCACATCCAGGATATATTGCGAACCGGTAACCGTTTGTGCAGCGCCGTTGAAAGTAATTTTCATGAATCGCTCCTTAATCCATTCATCACCTGTAAGATTTCTTCCCCAAATACTCGAAAACGCCAGGGCAAATCAGGCATCAGGTCTTGCAAATCAGTCAATTGTTGTGGATTGACCTGAGCAATGTTGTATAACACATCACGCGGCAAAATCACGTCTGAAAGCACGCCCATTCTTTGGGCAGCATGCTTGCGCCAGGCGCGCAGGGTATCGACCCGCGCCAGATATTGTTCACTGGGCCGGCGCGACGGAGAAGGGCGGGCAGGCGGATCGGCGCTCAAGCCCTGGTCCACCGCTGTGAGCAAACCATTGCCGTGCCGCAATAAAATGGACTTCGGCACACCTTCCATCTTTTCCAGGTCTTCCCTGGAAAGCGGCATTTCCAGTGCAATTTTCAGCAGCATTTCATTACTGATTACTTTAAATATCGGCAGGTTGGCCGTTCGGGCATACTGGTCGCGGTAGGCGCACAGGGCTTGCAGCACGGCAGCAATGCGCGGCGGCACATTCATCTCTCCCGCCACCTTCCAACAAGCGCCGTTCCCGTTGCTTCCGTTTGTAGTCACTGTAACGTTGCACTGGCGGGCAAAATCTTCACGCGCCAGTTCCCAGCGTCCTTTTTGCAACAATTCTTCTTTCAACCGGTAGCGCAGCGGGATCAGGTAATGCGAATCGAGCCGGGCATAGGCCAGCATGGAAGGCGGCAGGGGACGTTTTCCCCAGTTAGCCCGCTGATTGCGCTTATCGAGCGTCACGTCAAAATGCTCTTTCAGCAATGCCCCCAGGCCCAGCGATTCCCGCCCAACCGTGCGGGCGGCAATCATGGTATCAAATATATTGGTAAATTCAAAACCAAAATCACGCTTCAAACAGATTAGATCATATTCCGCAGCGTGGAAAATTTTCTCAATATTTGAATCAATAAATATTTGTCCCAGGGGTGAGAGATCAGACAAAGCCAATGGATCTACCAAATAATCGGTATCTCGATTTGAGATCTGTATCAGGCAAACTTGCTCTTTATACGCAAACAGGCTGTTCGATTCAGTATCTACTGCAACATGCCTGCGCTGTTTGAGATCATCAACCATTCGCTGCAAGGCTGCGGGATGATCTACCCACACCGGGCTTTTCAATGAAGAAAACATCATGGGCTGATTATAGCGCAAAATTTTTGATTACCGGGTTTTACTCACTTTCTTGGGCAAGTATTGAAAAATGCAATAAAATTAACTTAGAATAGTTACGCCAAGCAAAAAGCCAAACAGGAGGATGCATGAACGAACGTGTCCTGGTCATTGAAGACGACGAAGAAATTGTGAGAGTGCTGAAACGCAGCCTGGAGCATGAAGACTACCTGGTGGACGTGGCCCTGGACGGCGAAATGGGTTTAATCACCGCGCGCGATCACCATGTTGATCTGATTATTCTCGACCTGATGCTGCCGGGCATGAGCGGCCTGGATGTATGCCAGCGGCTACGTACCCACAGCAAGGTGCCCATTCTCATCCTCACCGCCCGCGACACCCTGGAAGACCGTGTCCAGGGATTGGATTCGGGCGCCGATGATTACGTGGTTAAACCCTTTGAACTGCCCGAACTGCTGGCGCGGGTGCGCGCACTGCTGCGCCGCACGCAGGAAGAACGCATTCCCATCATGACCTTTTCTGATCTGATCCTAGATACCACCACACGCCAGGCAAAACGCGCTAACCGCGATATATCCCTTTCAGCCAAAGAGTACGATTTGCTGGAACTCTTCATGCGCAACCCGGGCAGGGTTTTAACCCGCGAAGAAATATTCGAGCGTGTGTGGGGCTATGATTTCGGCGGGGTCAGCAATGTGCTCGATGTATATGTGCGCTACCTGCGCCAGAAACTGGAGCGAAACGGCGAATCCCGCCTGATCTATACCGTGCGCAGTGTGGGCTACGTACTGCGCGAAAACGAGTAGGCATGCCGCTGCGCCTGCGTCTCACTTTCCTGTACTCGCTCATGCTGGGCGGTGTTTTGCTGCTGCTCAATGCCCTGGTTTATGGACTGGTCAGCATCACCCTGTTCTACCAGGTGGACGCCGCCCTTTCGCAGCAGGCGCGCCAACTGGTTGATAACCTGCAGGTAACTGCCGACAACCAGTTCGACCCGCGCTCGGTCACCTATTTCATGCCCACAGAAAACCTGATCTTCCAGGTTTGGGGAGAAGATCAGGACTTGAAACTGGCCCGCCCCGCCGCCTTGCAAACCCCGTTGGATGCCGGCACGTTGAACACCACTGAAACCCATTTTCATTCCACGCAGGTGCTCGATGTGCCGCTGCGGGTGCTTTCTGTTCCGCTGCAATCGGAAAACGGGCCGGTGGGCACGCTGCAAGTTGCCATGAACCTGACCCTGGTGGAAATGACCCGCCGCACCCTGGCCTGGGTTATTGTGGCAATATCGTTTGTCGCCATTGTGGCTTCAGGCCTGGCTGCCTGGCTGTTCACTGGGCGCGCCCTGGCGCCGCTGGCAGCCGTCACCCGTCACGCCACGCAAATCACCCACGCCGATGACCTGCACCGCCGCATTCCCTACGACGGCCCGCCCGGCGACGAGGTGGGCACCCTCATTCAGGCATTTAACGACACACTGGAACGCCTTGAGAATCTTTTCCAGGTGCAGCGGCGCTTTCTGGCAGACGTGAGCCACGAACTGCGCACCCCCCTCACCGTCATTAAGGGCAATGTGGGGTTAATCCGCCAGTTGAACACCATCGACGCCGAAGCATTGGACAGCGTCGAAAAAGAAGTCAACCGCCTTACCCGCCTGGTGGGTGATGTGTTGATGCTGGCCCAGGCTGAAAGCGGGCACTTGCCGCTAGCCCTGGCCCCGGTTGAACTGGACACCGTGCTGCTGGAAGTGTTTGCGCAAATGAACCTGCTGGCAAAAGACCGGGTGGAAATGCGCATTGAAGAAATTGACCAGGTTTTGGTGGAAGGCGACCGCGACCGCCTCAAACAGGTGATGTTGAACCTGGTTGGCAATGCCGTCACCTATTCAGCCGCGGGCGGCGTGGTGAGCCTGTCGCTGCGTAAAACCAGCCGCGAAGCGCAGCTCATCATCGACGACAACGGGCCTGGCATTTCTGATGAAGACTTACCCTTCATCTTTGAACGTTTCTATCGCGGTGAAAAATCACGCAAACGCAGCCCCGGCAGCGGCTTTGGACTGGGGCTTTCCATCGCCTATTGGATTGTGCGGCACCACAACGGGCGCATTGATGTGCAATCGGAAGAAGGCAAAGGCACACGTTTCACCGTGTGGCTGCCATTCAAACAGCCGGCCACCGGTTCGGCCGGCGAATCCATCCCGCCCAATCAAGCAACAGAATAGTTTCTGTTCCTTTAGCCGCAACTTTCATTGTGACAATGTGAGCGCGGATTCTACGATTTATTGACTTTTTGATGATCTATGCTATACTCATCAAGTGAGTATAGCAGACAGGACTAACTTATGAAACCTGCCAGCGAACTCTCTCCTGAATTTGCCCTGCTGGGGCTGCTGGAAAGCCGCCCCATGCACGGCTATGAACTGCACCAGCGGTTAATCACCGACCTGGGACACGTCTGGCGCATCAGCCAGAGCCAGTCTTATAACATCCTTGCCCGGTTGGAACGGCAGAGTTTCATTGCCGGAGAAACGCAGTCACAAGACAACCGCCCGGCGCGCAAGATTTTACACCTGACCCACAAAGGCAGCCTTCGTTTTCAAGAATGGCTGCTTGCCCCCGCTGGAAGCAGTGCGCGCGCCATCCGGGTTGAATTTATCACCCGCCTGTACTTCACTGCGCAGGACCCTGCGCTGACACAGGCTTTGATCGACCGGCAAATTGACGCAGTTCGATCAGGGGTAAACCGGCTGCAGCGTGCTTTAGACGCCCTGCCGCCCGACCAACCCTTCAATCGAATGAGCCTTGATTTGCGCTTGCGCCAGTTGGAACCCATTCTTGGCTGGTTGCAAGAAATGAAAACCGGCGAGGACTTAAAAAACAGCAAGTGAAACACTCACCTGGTTCCTCCAATTGAATCTCGTGAGCGTTTTCACCAGATTCAATCCACAAATCATTGGAGGAACCCATGCTGCACAAAGCCCGAAGTTTTATCATCTTCACCCTGCTGGCCGCTGTCTTGCTTACCGCCTGTTCACCTGCCGCGACATCAGCTCAGCCGCTGGCTGAACCCTCAGCACAGCCAACCGCTCAACCCCCTGCTGCTGAAGAAATTGAACAGATCGAACCAGCCGTCTTCACGGTCACTGATTCGCTGGGACGCAAAGTTGAATTCCAGTCGGTGCCGCAGCGCATTGTCATCACTGGCAAAGCCCACATCATGCTGCTCGATCCGGTTTATGCATTTCCAGAAGCCTCTGAACGGATCGTCGCAATTGGAAAAATCAGCCAGGGCAACCAGGAAGGCGGCAGCTTTCCCGACCTGGTTGATCCCAATTTCACTGGTAAAGCCATCCTCGTGTCTGATTCCAGCACAGAACAAATTGCGGCTGTGCAGCCTGACGCAGTCTTATTAAAGAGCTACCTGGCAGAAACCATGGGTAAACCCCTCGAAGAGTTGAATATACCGGTCATCTACCTGGACTTTGAAACCCCGGAACAATACTTGAAAGACCTTGATACACTGGGACAACTCTTTCAAAACCAGCAGCGAGCCGAAGAAATTAAGACCTTTTACACGGAACACGCCGGCCGCATCAATCAAAAAACAGCCGACCTGAATGAAGAACAAAAACCGCGCGTTCTCGTTTTGTATTACTCTGACCGTGATGGTGAGGTGGCTTTCAGCATTCCCCCGCTTGGCTGGATGCAAACCTTGCTGGTTGAAATGGGCGGCGGTGCACCCATCTGGCAGGATATTGAAATCGGCAAAGGTTGGACCAAGGTCAGCCTGGAGCAAATTGCCGCCTGGGATGCAGACCAGATATACCTGGTAGCTTACCAGAGCGATGTGGAACAGGTTGTCAGCCAGCTTAAAAACGACCCCAAGTGGCAAAATTTGCGCGCTGTGCAAAACGACAAACTATACGCCTTCCCGGTTGATTACTACAGTTGGGATCAGCCTGACACACGCTGGATTTTGGGATTGACCTGGATTGCTGCTAAAATGAACCCGGAGCTTTTTGCTGACCTGAACATGGAACAGGAAGTGCGTGATTTCTACAAAACGCTGTACAACCTGGACGACAAAGCCATTGACGAAAGCATCCTTGCGCGCATCAAAGGCGACTATCCCTGAAGCGAATTGAGGAATTCCCTTTGACCTCCGTCAAATCGCAACCACCCGAACCACACCGCAACCATCTCACTGCGAGGAAAAAAATAACGCTGCTGGCGCTGCTGCTGGCAGCGCTGTTCCTTTTTTCGTTGTTCCTGGGTCGCTACCCCGCCCCCGGCGTTCTATCTCCTGACCGCCTGATTGATGACCCCATGGCAAAAACCCTGGTGTTAAACCTGCGCCTGCCGCGTTTGCTGGCTGCCGTATTCCTGGGCATGTCGCTGGGAGCCGCCGGGGCGGTTTTTCAATTGATCTTCAACAACCCGCTGGTAGAGCCGGGCTTCCTGGGCGTCTCACAGGGCGCTGCTTTTGGCGCAGCCATGGGCATCATCCTGGGAGGCAGCGCCTGGCTGGTGCAAGGGTTGGCGGTTGGTTTTGCATTTTTGGGCCTGGGAGGATCTTATTTCCTGGCCCAGCGCGCTCGTTTTGGCGGCTGGGTGCTGCGCCTGGTGATGGCGGGTATCGTCATCTCAGCCGTTTTTTCGTCCGGCCTGGGTGTGTTGAAATATATCGCTGATCCGCTCAGCCAGTTGCCTGAAATTACCTTCTGGCTGCTGGGAGGTTTATGGAGCATCACCTGGACAGAAGTGCGCAGCATTATCCTGCTGGTGGCTGTGGGTTTGTTCATCATACTCCGCATGCGCTGGCGGTTGAACCTGCTGGCATTGGATGATGAAGTGGCGTTCTCGCTGGGGGTCGCCCCAGAACGCGAGCGGGCGCTGGTTTTGCTTTCAGCCACCGCTGTAACCGCCGCGGTGGTATCGGTTTCGGGCATTGTGGGCTGGGTGGGACTGATTGTTCCGCACATCAGCCGCCGCCTGTTTGGCGCCGATGCGCGCTTCTCACTGCCGGGCGCCGCGTTGATTGGCGGCTGCTTCGTGCTGGCGTGCGACGACCTGGCGCGCACCCTGCTGACGGGTGAAATTCCGCTGGGAATAGTGACCGCCATGCTGGGCGCCGCCCTGTTTAGCTGGTTAATCACCCGCCGCTCCATCAAGGTGCGCTGATGAATGAGAATATTCCGCTGCTTGCTTTTGAACAAGTATCCTTCCAATACCGCGAAAGCCCGCAGATTGTCTTAAACAATCTTTCCCTTTCAATATGCCCGGGCACCATCACCGCCATTTTGGGGCCCAACGGGGTGGGCAAATCAACCCTGCTGTCGCTGGCGCTCGGCTGGCGCAAACCGCAGCACGGGCAGGTGCAACTGGCAGGCCGCTCCTTAAACAGCTACACCACCGGTGAGCTGGGGCGCTGGATTGGGCTGGTTCCGCAAAACGAAGACCCCCGTTTTGAATATTCGCTTTTGGAATATGTGCTGCTGGGCCGTGCGCCGCACCTGCACCCCCTGGAAATGCCCGCCCAAAAAGACTACCAGGCAGCCCGTGAAGCCCTGGAAACCGTCGGCATGGCGCACATGCAAGATCGTTCCATCACCACCCTCAGCGGCGGCGAGCGCCAACTGGTGCTGGTGGCGCGCGTGCTGGCGCAAAAACCGCGCCTGCTGATGCTGGATGAGCCCACCTCGCACCTAGATTTGAGCAACAAAATCAGGCTGCTCAATATTTTGCGCAATTTAAAAAACCAGGGCATGACCGTGCTGCTGACCACCCATGAACCTGAAGTGGCCGCCGCTGTGGCCACGCACCTGGTGCTGATGCGAGCCGGCCAGGTGCAGCACGCCGGCAGTTTGGAAAAGGAATTTCTCGCCGACCGATTAAGTGAAACTTACAATGTGCCCGTTCAGGTATTGCGCGCTTATGGAAGGCGGTTTATTATTTGGGGGTTGGATAATCAAATACCTGCGGATGTGACTTTGGAATGAAAAGAGAAATTTGGATGATCACCGGCACACGCGGCGCCGGCAAAACGACCCTGTGCCGGCGGCTGATCCATGCCGCCCGGCAAACCGGCTGGCTGGTGAGCGGGCTGCTGTCTCCGGCTTTGTTTGAAGAAGGCGTCAAAACAGGCATCCTGGTTGAAGACCTGCGCACCGGCGAGCAGCGCCGCCTGGCAAGCGTCAACCACGGTCAAACCGCGCAGTTGGCCACCACCGGCTGGGTGTTTGACCCCGCCAACATGGCGTGGGGACAAACCGTTTTTCAAACAGCCTGTCCCACCGACTTGTTGATGGTGGATGAACTGGGACCGCTGGAGATGGTGCGCGGACAGGGCTGGACGGCTGCCCTGCAGGCGCTGGATGAAGGACAATTCAGGCTGGCGCTGGTCATCATCCGCCCCGAACTGCTCGAAAAAGCGCAATCGCGCTGGCAGGCCGCCCGCGTGGTTCTGGTGGATAACGTGCAGCAGGTTGAGGCGCTCAGCCGCGAGCTGGAAATCGCCGCCGGTTGGCACATGGCGAATTAATTCAAAAGGTTTCCAACCCTTGCAGGTTGGAAACCTTTTTTATTTCCAGGCAAATGCAGGAAAAGCTGTTATCCCCTAGATGAACAACGTGGCATTCGACTCGTCAGATGAAGCCACAAAGGTGGCCACACCGGCAACCTCCACGCCATCCAGCAGTTCATCCTTCTTGATACCCATCAAATCCATTGACATCTGACATGCCAGGATGCGCACCCCGTTCTGCTGGGCGGTTTCAATCAACACCGGCAGCGAATCGACGTTTTTCTGTTTCATGATCATCTTGATCATCTCAGTTCCTGCCCCGGCCATGTGCATCTGCGACAGGTTCAATTTCTTTGCGCCGCGCGGCATCATAAAGCCAAACATACGCTCGATAAAATTCTTCTTCACCGCAGGCGGGTTATCTTTGCGCAGGATATTCAATCCCCAGAAGGTGAAGAACATGGTCACCTTGTGTCCCATGGAAGCCGCGCCGTTGGCAATGATGAAGGCTGCCAGGGCTTTATCCAGGTCGCCCGAGAACACCACCATGGTTTTATCCTGCGTGGTGGCAACCGCTGAAGCGGCCGCAGCGTCTTTTTCTGCGCCCTTTTGAATGCGCGCCGTGATGATGCCGCCTTCCTGCGTGAGCGACAGCACCTTGTTGCCGGTGCGGTCTGCCCAGGCATGCACGTCACTGGTGAAGCCAAAATCGGTGGCTTTTACGGTAATCACGTCACCGGGAACCGCCTCTTTGGATTTGTTGTATAACTTGAGGATTGGGCCGGGACATTGCAGCCCGCAGGCATCCACAATCAACTCATGCCCGCCAACCGCAGGCAGGACTTCTTTGATCTCCTCACGGCTGGTGATGGTGATATTCTCAAATGTGTCAAAGTTCGACTGCCGCCCAATGGCGTGCGAATAGGTCTTAAACCCGCCGCTCAAGTTGGTGGCATTGTAACCTTTCTGCTTAAGGAAACGGACAGCAAAATAGCCGCGCTGCCCAACCTGGCAATAGATTACCACCCGGCGGTTTTTGGGAATTTCAGTGTAGCGCCGGCGCAGCTCAGGCAGCGGTATATTGACCGCGCCGTCGATCATGCCCAGGGTCAATTCCTCAGGGTTGCGCACATCCACAACAAAATCCTGGCTGCCATCCAGTTGATTTATCTGGTCCCAGGTAATCACATCAGTGTCACCGCGCAGTAGATTAGCCGCCGTAAATCCAATAAGATTCACCGGGTCGCGTGAGGAACCGAACGGTGGAGCATAGGCCAGTTCCAGCTCTTCCAGGTCAAATACGGTCATATCGCCGCGTAAAGCTGTGGCAATCACATCCACACGTTTATCCACACCTTCGGTGCCCACCAGTTGAGCGCCCAGAATTTTACCCTCAGGTGAAAACAGTAGTTTAAACGCCATGGGTGTGGCTCCGGGGTAATAGCCGGCATGGTTCGCGGCATGAATAATGACGCTCTTGTATGAAATTCCAGCCTGGTCGAGCTGGCGTTGATTCATACCCGTAGATGCCACGGTCAGGTCATACACCTTGACAATGGAAGTGCCCTGCACGCCCTTGAACGGCATCTTTCGCCCCGAAATATGATCGGCCACAATGCGCCCCTGCTTGCTGGCAGGGCCAGCCAACGGCACATTGGTGGGCTTCCCGTCAACCAGGTGGGTCACCTGGGCGGCATCGCCCACCGCATAAATCTCAGGATCGCTGGTTTGCATAAATTCATTGGTCACAATGGAACCGCGTGCGCCCAATTCCAGGCCGGCTTCCTTTGCCAGTTTGTTCTCAGGCAGCACACCCACCGCCAGGATGACCATTTCGGCATCCACCGTGCGGTCGCTTTGCATCGTAACGCGCAACCAACCGGCTTCGCTGCCTTTTTCAATGGCTTTCAAACCGTCGCCCAGCGCCAGGCGCACCTGTTTAAATTGCAAATGCTGGTGCACCAGGGCAGCCATTTCATAATCCACCGGCGCCACCACCTGGTTCATCATTTCAATCAGGGTGATTTGAACGCCCAGGTGCTGCAAGTTTTCAGCAATCTCCAAACCGATGAAACCACCGCCCACCACAACCGCCCGCGCCGGTCGTTTCTGTTCCACATAGGCTTTAATCGCATCCATGTCTGGAATATTGCGCAGGGTGAAGACACCTGGCAAGTCATTCCCGGGCACGTTGGGTAAAATGGGACCCGCCCCCGGCGACAACACCAGCTTGTCATACGATTCAACATACTCGCCGCGGCCATTATTTTTGTCAAAAATCGTCACGGTTTTTTCAGCACGGTTTATGCGAACCACTTCTTGGTTCACGCGCGCATCAATGTTAAGCATATTGCGCAGCTCTTCCGGTTTCACCACCAGCAGCTTGTCGCGTTCAGCAATCACCATGCCAATATGATAGGGTAAACCGCAGTTGGCAAACGACACAAAGGGTCCCCTCTCCAGCAAAATGATCTCGGCATCTTCATTAACGCGCCGCAGCCGCGCCGCTGTGCTGGCGCCGCCAGCCACTCCGCCCACAATAACTACTTTCATGTCCATCTCCTATATACTCAAGATTCCGTTTTATGAAATGATTGAACCAATCCCGCACTGGCTTGAAGCTGCGAAGACAATATACCGCGCATCAGATCAATGGCTTCAATAATGCGCGCATCCGTCAGCGAATAGAAGATGGAAGGTCCTTGCCGTTCCGTTTGCACCAGCCCGCGTTCGCGCAGCACGCGCAAGTGACGCGACACGGTGGGCTGGGGCATGTTCAAGGCTTCGGCAATTTCGTTGACGCAGCGCCCCTTCTCATGCAGCAAATACAACATCAACACTCGCTTGGGATCACCCAGGGCATAACACACCCGTTCATGCATCAAGTTAATCTCTTGTTCCAAAATTTCGATTTCCATTGAGCTCCTCATATGCACTATATTCGCATAATCGCATATAAGCATATTATATCACAGGAATATACTAAAACGCAATCTAAGGTTATAATGACAACCGGTTTTTACCAGCGTTTGGGTTGGCATTTTTGACCAACCCATTGTAAAATCCAGTTTTACGGATATCGAATCGTACTCTGCGGGGTTAATCCCATTGCAGCGGCGGATATCAGCCTGTTGTTATTCAAGAAATCTACAAAATAGGAACCAATGAATGACCAGACACCGTATCATCATTAACCCCACCGCCGGACGGGGTTCAGCCAAAAAGTTGGCCCCTGTCATTGAGAAAGAATTAACCTCTCACGGCTTAGAATTTGAAATAGTTCACACCTCGCATCCCTGGCATGCCGCCGAACTGGCTCAGCAAGGCGTGGTGCTAGGTTTCGATGTGGTCGTCTCAGTTGGCGGCGATGGAACCGCCAATGAAGTGCTCAACGGCTTGATGCTTGCCCGCGAAGCCGGGCTGGGCAGCGCCGCCATGGGTGTGCTGCCCATCGGGCGCGGCAACGATTTTGCCTGGAGCATGGGCATTCCAACCGAATTAAAAGAAAGCTGCCGCGTGTTGGCAGAAGACAAGCGCATCACCATCGACACCGGCTGCGTCAGCGGTGGTCTTTACCCCATGGGGCGCTATTTTGGCAACGGTGTGGGCATTGGGTTCGACGCCGTGGTGGGCTTTTTTGCCAAAGAGATGACCCACCTGAGCGGTTTCCCTTCATACCTGGCGGCCGCCGTTAAAACCATGAATTATTACCATCCCGCCCCCGTGATGGAAATTGACCTGGATGATGAAACCATCACCCAGCCCACCCTGATGGTCTCCGTCATGAACGGTCGGCGCATGGGCGGCGGTTTTTTGATGACCCCCGACAGCCTGCCGAACGACTCTGCCATGGATTTATGCATTGCCGCTGAAATTTCGCGCCGGCGCATTCCAGCTCTGATTGCACACTTTTTACGCGGCTCGCAGGCCGGGCATTCGGCCATTCAAATGAAACGTTCTGCGCGCGTTGTGGTACGCGCCGTGAAAGGCGCGCTGCCCGCCCACTGCGACGGCGAAACCCTGTGCACCGACGGCACCGAACTGGTTATCCAGACCTCGCCTTTCAAACTCGAACTGATTTCAACTCCACGCACTGCCGTATGAAACAGTTGCAAACCCCCGTCAATTTCATGCTGAAAGCCATCACCGGTCTGGTTTGCCGTGTGTACGGCGAAGAATTGCAGCGCGTACCTGCCAGCGGCCCGGTCATCCTGGTGGCCAATCACATCAATTTTCTTGACGCCCCCATCATGCTCAGCCGTTTGCATCCCCGTCCTGTCACCGGGCTGGCCAAAGTGGAAACCTGGGACAACCCCCTGCTGGGTTTGTTGTTCAACATCTGGGAAATCATTCCCATCCGGCGCGGCGAGGCTGACCTGGAAGCCTTTCGCCTGGCTGAAGCCGCCCTGGCGCAGGGCAAAATGCTCACCGTGGCGCCCGAAGGCACACGCAGCGGCAACGGTGCAATGCAAAAAGGCAAGCCGGGCATGATTTTGCTGGCGCTGCGCAGCGGCGCCCCCATCTTACCGCTGGCCTTTTACGGCAATGAAACCGTGTGGCGCAATCTGCGCCGCCTGCGGCGCGCCCCCTTCCATGTGCGGGTGGGCAGCCCCTTCACGATTGATTCCCACGGGCAGGCGCTAAGCCGCGACGTGCGCGACGCCATCACCGACGAAGTGATGTACCAGATTGCTGCCCTGCTGCCGCCTGCTTACCGCGGTGTATATGCCGATCTCAGCCAGGCTACTGAAAACTACCTGTGTTTTGCCCCCGGTGTCGAAAGCAACCTGCTACGGGCAAACAGCCATTGATTCCTTTGTTGACTGCGCTTCATCCCAAATGCGCTCAAATTCAGCCAGCATTTGCTGCGCCAGCGCCCGGTCGCGCAAAATGACCAGGTTTTCGTCATTGCGCCGGTTGGCGTTGCCGGTGAAATTGTAAGACCCCAGCACCACCCACTCGCCGTCAACCACCAATGCCTTGCTGTGCATCAGTCCCGGGTTGCCGTCCAACCGCACCGGCACGCCTTCATTGAGTAGGTAGCAAAATTCGCCGCCCTGGTTCGAACGCACCTGCTCTTCCTCAAACACCCCGCTGACCTCGACGCCAGCCTGTTCTCGATCAATCAGCGCATTGGCCAGTTCATCCTGCGTCAGCGAATAGGCCAGCACGCGCACATCCTGCTGCGCATTGGAAACCAGTTCCACGATACGCCCGGCCACATTTCCATCATTGTCCTCCGGCGAAAAATAGACTTCCACCGGAATAGCATCGATCTCCAGGCTTGTGAAGGGCGTCTTTGCCGGGCTGTTCGCGCCGAATGATTTTTTCTTGAACATCTCTTCAAATTCAGCCGTGTAGTTGTGCGCAAATTCACGCGAGCGCACGTGCAGCACCACATTATTATCCTCATAACTGCCCTGGGCAGTGTAGTTGAGCGAACCGGTCCACAC
Source organism: uncultured Anaerolineaceae bacterium (assembly GCA_964580315.1). Classification (GTDB taxonomy): domain Bacteria; phylum Chloroflexota; class Anaerolineae; order Anaerolineales; family Anaerolineaceae; genus CAZOKH01. The sequence goes on from CAZOKH010000002.1 coordinate 60,219, forward strand.
ATCAGCGCCGTCAATCACCAGGAATTTGTTGTGCATCGAAGCATTGCTCTGGTCGCCAACCAGTTCAATTCCCTGGTCTTGCAGCATTTCAGGCACGCGCCGGTTTAGTGAATCGCCTTCCATCACAATCCTGACTTTCACGCCGCGGTTTTTCGCGTTCACCAGCGCCCAGCCAACTTGATCCATGCTCAGGTTATACATGGCCATGTCCACGCTGACCTGCGCCCGGTCAATGGCATCCACAATGGCCTGCGCCGGTCCGCCTGTTTCTCCATGCCCGGGGGTGGTGAAGAACAACTCAACCCCATCAGGCATTGCGGTTGCGGTCACATCCGGCTCACCGGTCAATTGAACCGCCGAGGTTGGAATGATGGGCGTGGGCTGGAGATCGTCGCCCGGTTCAGTGCGGCACGCAGACAGGCTCAAAGCCATGCAAACAGCTATCCCACCCAGTACAATTTGCCGATAACCATGAAAAATGTTGCGCAATGAAATTCTCCTGTAAAATTATCTTAAGTATAGGCCTTGCTGCTGTTTTACCGGTTACGAACAAAGGAGCTTAGATCATGAACGAATCCATGCCTTCCACCTCCAAAAAATCAGCGCTGCCCTACATTCTGATTGTGGGCGCTGTCTTGCTGGTTTGCCTTTGTAGCTGCGCCGCGCTGGCCGGCTTTTTTGTGCTGGCAAATTCAGGCGAAGAGGATCAGGTTGGTTCCGAACAGACCACCCTGAACAATGCGGATGATACTGATGATACTATAGAAGAAGACAATGAGGAATTCATCGAAGAGGAAAGCGACACAGCCGCTGACCAATCCGTTTCAGATTCCACCCTGACCTACACACTGGAACAGCGCGTGCGCCTGATCAACACCGGAGAAAACCCCGCCAAACCGGTCAAACTGTGGGTGGCTCTCATTCAAGACCTGCCGCCCTACCAGATCATTAACATGCAGGAATTCGACCCCCTGGAATACGATATTATCACCGATGAATATGATAATCAGTATGCCCTGTTCACCATCAATCAACTCGACGCGGGTGAAGAAACGTTAATCACCCTGCGCTACGAAGTGGAGCTGTCGCTAGTCCAATATGACCTGGATGACTGCCAGGGCAGCCTGCCGGATACTGACATCTATCCTGAGAAATATATTGAGTCAGATGCGCCAGAAATTGTTGCGCTGGCCAACGAACTTTCAGCAGGCAAACAGAATGCCTGTGAAATCTCGCGCGCCATCTATAACTATGTGGCCGACAACATGGAGTACAGCACCTATAACCCCAAGGACATTGGTGCACTGGCCGCCCTGGAAAAGAAAGCGGGCGACTGCACCGAGTTTTCTGACCTGCTGGTTGCGCTGCACCGCGCCGCGGGCATTCCCGCGCGCATGATCGACGGCGTAAACTGCTGCACCGTCAACGGCTATGCCGAGGGGCAAAACAAGCACAACTGGGCTGAAGTGTATTTACCCGGCGCCGGCTGGGTGCAAATGGACCCCACCTGGGGGCGCGACCCCGCCGCGCGAGACCATTACTTTGCCTCCGCCACTTTCGATCACTTTCTCATCACCCGCGGTCGCAATTTGAATACGCTGGATAATTATTACTACTTGATGTTCCGCTGGTGGCAGGATGAAGGCGAAACCCAGGTCGATTTTTCCGAAGAATGGGATATTTTGCCGGCAGAAATAAGCAGCACAAATCAGGTGATTACCGCGCAGCCAGGCTGATCTCGCACAACCGCTCGAAGGCTTGCGCGCGGGCAATGGCCTGCATCAAGTCGTCGCCCCAGCACAGCACACCGTAACCGGGCAGCGCAAGCAGTTTCACCCCGCCCATTTTGGCCTGCATGGCAGCGTCTTCCGCTTCCACCAAGGCATAGCCGCCAATGGCATCCGCCGCATCAACCAGCGCCTGCACAAGCGGCTCAACCCGGCGCTGCGCCAGCAGCGTGGCCGCTGATGGCTGACACAGAATAACCGCCCTGGCGTCGGTGTTGGCATACACCAGGCGGTGCCAGTTCAGGTGCAGCGGCGGCACTTGCCCTTCCATGCTCCATTCGGAAGCCAGCGCAAAAACACCCAGCCGGTCCTCTTTCATGGCCGGGAAGAATGTGCCGTTAACGGTCGCCAGCACTTTGCCCTTCATCAAACGCAGGCTTGCCTCGCTGAGCACACCCGCACAAAACGACTGGTCAGCCAGCAAACGCACAGCCTCCAAAAAACCCTTGCGCACCTCGCGCGAGGCAAACGCTTCACGGGTTTTCTTTCCCAGGCGCTGTTGGGTGTTCACTATCCCCACCAGTTGATTCGCCAGCCGCTTGTAGGTTTCCAGCATAGCATCACCTTATTCAGACTATTGATTAACTAGACCCTAAAGGTACCCATCAACCTTTAGGGTCTATTCCATTTTCTCTTTTTTGGTTCAGCGACGGTTCACGCTATTTGCCGTAAACCATGGCGTCCTGTTCGCGGCGCAGTTTGACAATGGTCTGGCTTTCAACCAGTTCAATATCACTGTATTTCACCGCTTCACCGGCTTTCACTGCATGGGTGATGGTGCCGCCAATCGTCAGACCCAGGGGAACCAGGTTCTCGGCGCGCGCCACTTCGGCTTTTTCAATCATACCGTAAACCGTGTAACCACCCAGGTAGTCCACTTTGTCGCCGGGTTTCAAATCGCGCTTCGCCACAGCAATGGTTTCACAAACCGGCACACGCTTGGTGTTGAGGGTTTCGTGGCGGTCCAACACGGTTTGCGCAATGGTGATCGGGCATTCCAGGTTGGCCAGGTGATAAGGGCGGTACAGCGACCAGTAGTTGCCGTGACCGCTTAAGCCCAGGTAGTTCAAGTCGGCTTTAATTTTGGGCTGATCGGTGGTGATAATCACAAACACACCCGGGGCAGGTCCCACGGCATAATCGACGGCGCCTTTGGTGCTGAAGATACCGCCGTCGGCTTTGGGGACGAACATCTTGGGCAGGTCTTCCACTTTGCAAGCAGGACCGTAAGCGCCGCGCACCTCAGGTGCATAACCGGTGCTGTTGCCCACCGAGGTCATCTCCACCATGGTTTTGGTGCCGTCAACAAATGAGGTGAGCATTTTCACGCTCATATTTTTGCCTTTGGCGCGGGCTTCCAGGTCAGAGGGAGTGGCGGTGCGGTCGAGGGGATTGTTTTTACCTTTACCAATGGTCACAATTTCAAAACCCAGCGCATCGGCAAAATCAAAAATCTCGCGAATCGAGCCGGGTTCGTCGCCAGCCACCAGGGTATATACCACGTTGGCTTTCATGGCCTTATGCGTGAGGATGTAGCCAATGGTGGCATCCGTTTCAACATTCATGTTAATGGTTGGTTTGCCAGCCTCAATTGCCTGCTGGCAAATGATTGCACCAATCTCGGGAATACCGGTGCATTCCACAATAGCATCCAATGCCGGGATGTTGACCAGGAATTCAGAAGAAGTGGTCGCCACGCGCTGACCCTCGCGGATCAGTCGATCAGCTTTGGCAACATCGTCATCCACCGCATGCACAATTTTCGGGTCAACACTGGCTTCTTGATAAGCTGCGGCTGCTCGTCCAGGGAGTACATCAGCAGTTGCCACAATTTTAAGACCGTGCATCTTCTCCACCTGAGAGATCAGCCCGGTACCCATTTGCCCTGCACCCACCAGACCTATGCGATAAGGTCCATGCTGGGTTTCACGTTCGATTAAACGTTCCTTCAGGCTTGCCATTTATAAAATCCTTCTTTCTTTACTTTCAAGATTCTCCCTGAACAATCTTCAGCTTTGTCCCAGGCGCTATTGGCGGAACAGGTTTTGCTTCGACACACACATCCCCCGGCAGTTCCACTTGATCCATACCATTAAATTTCATAATCAGGTGCCCCAGGTTGGCAAAGTTTGAATTTGCCACCTCGCCTACCGCCAGAACACGGTAGCTTTGATCGTCCAGGTAAATAACATCGTCAGGTTGAATATCTGCTTTTAATTCTTTACCATCATGCAGAATGGAGAACTCCGCCAATTCTTCAGGCGCTCCTTCTGCAAAAAAGACCAGAATACTGCTTTGGATAAACTCAGTTACCAGGGGTCCAACAGCGGTAACTGTGGCTTCGTATTTAATCATGTAGGATAACTCCCTCGACAGATAACAACCGCTTTCCTGTTAAACTGTCATATTTTTTACGCATAATCAACAAATCATCCCGGCCTTTTGTTTCAAAAGCCCTGTTGATACGCTGTGGCGACTGACAAAAATAAGCGCATTTAAATGGCTGGCTTCTAAAGGAAAGAAATTTCCAGCCGAGTAATCTATGCCAGGTGTAAATTTGGCGGTGTGATCCAGTCTGTTCTAAGCCGTCAGTCAGATTATTCTGGTAAGAGTCTGAACCTGTTTGATCCTTGTGCGACTATCAGCTTTGGGTACAACCAACACACCTGCGCGAAAACCAGATTTTGAATGCTTATATATCAGTCAAGCGCCTCGATGTCTTCCAAGCGCGTTCCCGAAACAAAGAACTCTTCTTTAATAAAGCGGAAGAGCGGTCCAGCCGGTTTGGTGGGATAAATATCCACAGTTGGAACCTTTTTCATCGGGTAGACTCCCACACGAGCCGTCCCACCGCAATCGATCACAGCGCAGGCGATCTGATCGAAAGGTACGCCGCCGCGGAAACCGTCCATTGCTTTTCCGCCGGTCATCTCGGCAATTTTTAACGCCAGCGGGTGAATCCCGCCGCCGGTAATCGAAGCAATCACTTCGCGCCCCGGTTTAGGCTCAATCACCAGTGGTCCACCCCAGCCGCTGGGACCTCGATTAATTTTGACACGCTTGTACTCTGCCATAATCCTGATACCTCCTGTTAGTTTGGGTATTGACGCAATAGTTTGGTAAAATTGTGTGTGTGTGAGCCGGAATGAGAAGGCTTAAATTTCTGTTGCCTTCTCATTCCGGATCGGTTTTTAACAAGAACTATTTGGCGTACAACCCAAAGCTGGCCAACCAGGCGAGCACAACAGCGATGGGGCCGGTGACCATGCGGGAGAACAACACAGCAGGCACACCAATTTCAACGGTTTCGGGTTCAGCCTCACCCAGTGCAAGACCCACGGGGATGAAGTCGCAACCCACCTGCGGGTTGATGGCGAACAGCGCCGGCAGAGCATACTGCACGGGGATGTTACCGCGTCCAATTTCGACGCCCAGCAGGGTGCCGATGATCTGAGCAATCACAGCGCCAGGTCCCAACAGCGGGGAGAGCACCGGCAAGCCAATGATGACAGACAGAACCAGCAGACCACCGATGGAAGAAGCCAGCGGTGAGAGGAATTTGGCAATAATATCGCCAATGCCGGTCTTCAGGATGATACCGATGAGTACCGAGATGAAAGCCATGAAGGGCAGAACATTGGTGATGACCTGGTCAATTGAATCGCGACCAGCCTGGTACAACGCGCCCACCACACCACCAACTGAGCGACCGATTTTCTCAAGGAATTTAGAAATAGCGTCCATTGTTTAGTCTCCTCTTTCCTGTTAGGCTGAAACCGCGCTTGATTGACGCTTCCACATGGCAGCGGAGATCCATTCAGTGACGATGCCGCGGATGAAGATAACCACCAGGCCGACCAGCAGGTAGCGGATGGCGAGATCGCCCAGACCGTAACCGGCTGTTTCGACGCCGCTGGCAATACCAGCCCACACGAAGATTTCACCCGGGTTGATGTGCGGGAACAGACCAAGCGGAGGGTGAACGAAAGAAACTGCCGCATCGTAGAAAGCGGGTTTGAATTTCTCGGGCAAGAAACGACCAATGGTGTAAGCCATCGGGTTGGTCAAGAAGAAACAAGCCAGGAACGGCATGATGATGTAGCGCAGCGGATAATAAATAGCGCCTTCCTGACCGGCTTTTTCAGCCAGTTTGTCGATTTTTTCGGGTCCAATCAAAGCGACCAGAGCGTTTACAGCGGTCATCAGCACAACCAGCAAAGGCACGATACCAGACACCAAACCAGAGAATGTTGAAGCGCCTGCCTGGAACAAACCGATGAACCACTCGGCAAATGCAGCAAGTCCTGCCATAATTTAGTCCTCCTGAATAAAGATGAATGTGGTTTTGTATAGCAAAATGGTTAAAAAATGCTTGTGTTCAACATCCTGCTTATAAGCGCCTCTCCTTTCCTTTTTTCCCTGTGTTAAAAACATATAACCCAAACCAAAAAACCGCGCCAACTAGTCAGAAAGCGCAGAGTCCGCTGCACCCTCGTCCAGCGCGCTTTGAGGTTCCTGACCACTTTCTTCCGAAGAAGTCTTGGCTTCCCTGGCTTTATAAATATCTCTGGCAGCGTTGCGAAACGCCTGCAACACCTTGGGTTTTATGGGCGGGGGATTCTGTTCATCAATAAGCTCAGACAGGTTTTTACCCTGCAATTCGGGCACCGGCCTCAGATCAGAAAAAGTTGTCCAGCCGGACAACTGTTCAGCATGCACAATGCGGTCCTCATCATCAATCACCAGCACCACGTACACTCGGCCTTTATAGATGCCCCCTGTCGTGCCGATTGAAGCAGTGCCGTCTTTGCGCAAGACCTTCATACGGTTATAAAAACGCTGGGTCTGCCTGCCAGTAAGCAAAAGCTGGGCAAACCAGCCGACAGCCAACCCCAGCACAATGATGGTTACATTATTCATTAAAGCTCTCCACCAACAAGAAAAACATTCAAACTACCTGTCCTGCAACCGTCAATTATGCACATTTGTTCATTGGTGATTAAGTGTGAACCAAAATCATTGTACAATATTCAAAAACCTTTGTCAAGAAGGCAACTTCGATTATCGATGGCGTTTGCTCACTTTTTTGTCATTGCGCAAAAAATCATCATCTACCAAACGGTTTTTGGCGAAAAAAACTCTTAATGCAGGTATATTTTTCTACTCAATCGCTCTTTATGTGTAATTTATTACGGTTTCACTTTTTCGGGTGATGTTTTCTATTTTTTTAACCACCGATGGTTGCATTCGATTTTCCGGTCGGATTCGTTCCTGTTTTGAGGATTTTTCCTGTTTCACCCCTGGCAAACCTATCCAAAAATCTCCATTCTAATAAATTGATGATTGAATCTTGGTTACATATGTGCTATTATTGAACAAATGTAACCTCATTTCGCCATCATTCGTTTGAGGGAGAAAGCAAAATGCCCAGACACCCCCAGCAAGAAAAAATGCGCATGCTTTCCAAGGTGGGCTCGCTGTATTACGACCAGGGACTTACTCAGCAAGAAATCTCAGACAAACTGGGCGTCTCGCGCCCCATGGTATCACGCCTGATTAAACAGGCCCGCCAGGAAGGCATTGTTCAAATCAATGTGCTGCCACCTGCCGGCGTTTTTTCCGATCTCGAATATGAATTGGAACAAAAATACGGCTTGAAAGAAGCCATTGTGGTTGATGTTGACCCGCCCTACACCCAGTCGCTTGTATCTCGTCAACTGGGCATTGCCGCCGCCGATTATTTCTACCGCACCATGCGCGACGGCGACGTGATTGGCATGACCTGGGGCACCACCCTGCACTACATGGCTGCCTCCATGCACCCGGTTGAAACCCGTGATATGCACATCGCCCAGATTTTGGGCGGCCTGGGCCCTCCCGAATCAGAAGTGCACGCCAATTCCATTTGCAGCCGCATGGCGCAAATGCTGGGATGCAAATTTACCATCATCCCCTCTCCCGGCATCGTGCGCAACATGGAAGCCAAAGGCGCATTTCTGGCCGACGGTTTTGTCAAAAATGCGCTGGAAATGATTAAAAAAGTCAATGTAGCCTACATCGGCATTGGCGCACCCACCCCCACCTCGGTGGTGATGAAAGATGGGACCATCATTTCACATGAAGAATTGGACGACCTGCTGCGCAAAGGCGCTGTGGGCGACATTGGCCTGCGCTATTTTGACATCATGGGCAACCCCATCCAATCCGATATCGACGAACGCGTGATAGGCGTGACCCTGGCGCAGATCAAAAAAATCAAGCGCGTGGTCGGCATTGCCGGCGGACCCGAAAAATACGAAGCCCTGCTGGGCGGCCTGCGCGGAGGTTACCTCAACGTGTTGATTACCGAGCAGGTGCTGGCCAAAAAATTGGTGCGGTAATTCTTTTACCGCGTAAAACACATACAATGCCTGGAGCGCCGATGTTAAAAATACAAGACATCGGCGCTATGCTTTCATTTTCGCAAGCCCATCGAATCGAATATAATGTGCGTCTAGCTTTCTAATATCCCTTGCAGGGTTTTTTATTGATTGAAGTGGAGGAGCGTACATGCTGCACTTAATGAATTCATTGGGACGAAAACTGGAGCCGTTTAAACCTGCCAACCCCCAGATGGTGAATGTGTTCACCTGCGGGCCTTCGGTTTATAAACCAGCGCATATCGGCAATTTTCGCACCTTTGCCTATGAAGATATGCTGGTGCGCTACCTGGAATACAGCGGCTACTCCGTTTGCCGCGGCATGACCATTACCGATATCGAAGATAAAGCCGTGGAAGAAGCGCAACTGCTGAAACAAGACGTTTTCAGCATGACCGATAAAAACTTGCGCCTGGTTGAGCAGGAAATGAACCTGCTGCATATCCGCAAACCCGAATATTTTGAAAAAGCCAGCAACCACGTGGACAGTGCGGTCAAAATCATCCAGGCTCTGCTGGACAAGGACATTGCCTACTGGCATGACGGCAATGTGTATTTTGATCCGCGCAAGGTTCCCGGCTTTGGAAAGCTCTACCAGTTGGACATGAGCCAGTGGCCTGCCAACCCCAAACGCTTCCACAAAGACACCTATCCCGACATGCGCTGGAATCGCGGCGATTTCATTTTGTGGCACGGCGAGCGCAGCGCCGGCCCGGTGTGGTGGGACACCGCCATTGGCCGCGGCCGCCCCTCGTGGAATGTGCAGGACGGCAGCATTGTGGTGGACTGCATTGAAGAGCCGCTGTCCATCTACTGCGGCGGCATCGATAACCTGGTGCGCCACCACGATTACAACATTGCCATTCTTGAATCAGTGCGCCCTTACCCCATGGCGCTCACCTGGCTGCACGGCGGGCACCTGTATGTGGACGGTAACAAGATGTCCAAAAGCCGCGGCAACATCATCTACACCCACGATCTCATTCAGCAAGGTTACAGCGCTGAAGAAGTGCGTTTCTTCCTGCTGTATGCCGGGCATTACCGCGCCCGGCTGAATTTTACAGCGGCGGCCATGCAGCGCACCGCCGAACGCCTGCGTTCGATCCAAAAGAGAATTGAGCCCATCAGCGCCCGCGCCGCCGGCAGCGCCCCTGCGGAAGATGGATTGGGCAAAGAACTGACCGCCCTCTTCACCGCAAAAATGGACGAGGATTTAAACCTGCGCGGCGCGGTGGATGCCGTTTCCAAACGCCTGGAAAAATTGGACGCCGCCAGCCTTCCACCGGCCGAAGCCGCCGGTGCACTGCACGCCATGCAGCGCATAGACCATGTGCTGCAAGCTTTTTTCTAAAACGATTGACACGAATTCAACCTGGGGTAAACCATGAATCTTGATACCATCCAATTACCCGGCTGCCTCAGCCGGCGCCGTGAAGCCCGGGCTGTTCAGGGCATTTGCCAGGCAGCCCTAAACGCCGTCGAACCGCGGCAAGCCGTGCGCGAGGCGGTGCGCTTCACCGGCAGCACACTGCGCACCCTTGACGGCAGCTACAACCTGAACAACTTCGACCGCGTGCTGCTGGTCAGCATTGGCAAAGCAGCGCTTCCCATGGCAGAGGCCATGCACAGCGTGCTGGGCGGGCGCATCACCGCCGGCCTGGTGGTCACCAAGCACGCCGGGGATGAAACGATTGAAAACTTTGAAATCATCGAAGCCGGCCACCCCCTGCCCGACCAGCGCAGCCAGGCAGCCGCAGAACGCCTCATCAGCCTGCTGCAAACCACCACCCCGCGCGACCTGGTGATTTGCCTGCTTTCGGGCGGCGGCTCAGCCCTGCTGACCAGCCCGGCAGCCGGGCTGACTCTGGATGATTTGCAACAGCTCACCCGCGCCCTGCTGGCCTGCGGGGCCGACATCACCGAAATCAACACCCTGCGCCGCCATCTCGACCGGGTGAAAGGCGGCGGTTTGCTGCGCCTGGGCAATCCCGGCGCCTGGTTGTCGCTGATCCTCTCGGATGTGCTGGGTAGTCCGCTGGAAAGCATTGCCTCGGGCCCGGCAGCCGCCGACCCCACCACCTTTGCCGACGCCGCCGCCATCCTGGATCACTACGGCCTGTGGGATTCCATCCCGCAGTCTGTGCAAACCGCGCTGCGCGACGGCCTGGCAGGCAAACTGCCCGAGACGGTGAAACCCGGCGACCCCTGCCTGCAGCATGTGCAATCGACCATCGTGGGCGATAACACGGTGGCCGCGCACGCTGCACTGCAGCAGGCGCAAATGGAAGGTTTTCACACCCTGATGCTAAACGAACCCCTGCAGGGCGAAGCCAGCCAGGTGGGCGCCGCCCTGGGAAACATGCTGCGCTCGGCTGTTGAGCGCGACTGTCCCCTGCCGCGCCCGGTTTGCATTGTGGCCGGCGGTGAAACCACCGTCACCCTGCGCGGAGGCGGCAAGGGCGGGCGCAACCAGGAGCTGGCATTGGGAGCCGCCCTGCAGCTTGCCGGTGCGGAGGATGCAGCCCTGTTGACCCTGGCCACCGATGGTGAAGACAGCACCACCGGCGCCGCCGGCGCCGCCGTTGACGGCAGCACCCTGCAGCGCGCCCGTCAAACAGGTTTGACGGCAGAGAATGCCCTGCGCGACAATGATTCATTCACCTTTTTCTCTGCCCTGGGTGATGTGCTGATCACCGGCCCCACCGGCACCAACGTCAACGACCTGGTATTATTGTTTGCCTTCGAACAAATGCGTTGATTTCCCAAAAAAGTTGTATAATAGAAATCTGCTTCTGGGTTCATTCAAAAGGCAAAGGGATATACCCTTTGCCTTGATACTTTGGTACAGGTTTTTTTTATCGGCCCGGCTTAAGCCGGTCAACCGGGAAGGAACCCCCGGAAAACTCCTTTTCCAAAATTCTTATGCCCTCTGAACAATCAACCGCTTATCGTTCCTCAGCACAAAGCTCCGCCCGCACATCCCCAATCTCCTTACTTAAAAACAGATTGCTCTATCTCAGTATACCCGTAGCACTGGCTGTGGCGGTCATCATCGCCACGCTGGATATGCGCCTGTATGCCGTTTCGCTGGTTTGCGGTGTGCTGGGGATAGCACTGGCGGTGGTCTTTATCCTCAAAATCACCCGCCGTCCCATCCTGGCAACCCACATGCAAATCGTGGCGGACGACATTCGCATCAGCGCCAGTGCCTACCTGAACCGGCAAATTCGCACCGTGCTGCTGGTGACGCCTTTCTTCGCCGCGCTGCTGTACTTCATCCTGGGCTGGCAGGCAGCCGTCACCGCCATCATGGGCGTGCTCACCTCGCTGCTGGCAGCCTATGTGGGCATGTCGGTCAGCGTGCGCACCAACCTGCAAACCGCCGATGTCGCCAGAGAAGGCAAAAGCAGCCCCTTCCGCGTGGCGCTGTACGGCGGTTCGGTGATGGGACTGTGCATCACCGGCTTCAGCCTGGTGGTGCTTTCCATCCTGTTTAGCATTTTCAAGACTCCCGAGTCAATGATCGGGTTTGCCTTTGGCGGCGGCCTGGCGGCGCTGTTTGCACAAATTGGCGGCGGCATTTTCACCAAATCGGCCGATGTGGGCGCCGACCTGGTGGGCAAAATTGAAGCCAACATCCCCGAAGACGATCCGCGCAATGCCGCCGTGATCGCCGATCTGGTGGGCGACAACGTGGGCGACTGCGCCGGGCGCGGCGCCGACCTGTTCCAGACCTTCAGCGACGACCTGGTGACCGGTTCGATTGTGGCCATAGCCATGATCTCGATTTATGGGTCGCGCGCCGCATTTTTCCCCTTCTTGCTGCAAAGCGCCGGTTTGTTTGCTTCCACTGCCGGCATCTTTGCCAGCCGGGAATGGAAACGCGGCATGAACCCCACCACCCAGTTCAACATCGGGCTGGCGGTCAGCTCCATCTTAAGTATTGGCATTGCCCTGCTGCTTTCGCGCCTGCTGCTGAACGATTGGATTGTGGGCATTGGCGCCACCCTGGGTGTGCTGATCACCACCGTGGCTTCGGTCAGCACGCGCTATTACGCCGGCATGGACGGCAAGCCGGTGAAGGATATTGCCATTGCCTCCAAACGCGGCGCCGCCCTCAACCTGATCACAGGCCTGGGATACGGCTTGCAAAGCCCGGTATTCCCGGTCATTGTGCTGGTGGCAGTCATCATTTCCATCTACACCTTCTCGAACGGCAACTTGCTGGCGCTGGTGGGCGTCAACATTGGCACCGACCTGCTCATCACCTACATCATGGCCGCCGATGCTTTCGGCCCCATCGTTGACAATGCCGCCGGCATCGCGGGCATGTCCAACGAATCAGAAGGGGTGATCAGCCAGTTGGCCAGGCTCGATTCGGTGGGCAACACCATGAAAGCCATCACCAAAGCCTATGCCATGATCTCGGGCACCATCACCGCCTTCGTCATCTTTCTCACTTTCTACAAATCGGCCGGCATCACGTCCATTGACGTCACCACGCCCTTTAATCTGGGCTTCCTGTTCATTGGCGTTTCGCTGCCGTTCCTGGTTTCTTCGCTGGTCATCGGCTCTACGGCCAAAACCGCCCAGTTGATGGTGGACGAGGTGCGCAAACAATTCCATCTCAACCCCAAAATCATGGAAGGCCAGGCCAAACCCGACTATTCGCACTGCGTCGATATTGCCACCGGTAACGCGTTGAAAGAAATGATCTTACCCAGCGCGGTCAGCATCCTGGTGCCGATTGCTGTGGGCTATTTCTTCGGCATGAACGCCCTGGGCGCCGTGCTGGTGGGGTCGGTGGCCTGCTCAGCCCTGCTGGGACCCTTCTTCAACAACGTGGGCACCGCTTTTGACAATGCCAAAAAAGTGATTGAAGATCAAACTGGCATGAAAGGCACCCCCGAACACATTGCCGCCGTCACCGGCGACACGGTGGGCGACCCGCTCAAAGATGTTGCCGGACCGTCCATCCTGATCTTCATGAAACTGGTGGGCATGACCGCCCTGTTGATTGTGCCTCTTTTCAAATAAACAACCTGGGGTAGAATCACACCACAACGATCCATTATTCCAGGTTGTCACCTTCAGAAACTCACACAATGGTGATTGCGAGGAGGGCGCACGCCCGACGCGTCAGTCTCAATGCCAAATTTTGGGATTGCCGCGCCCCGAAAGAACATCGGGGCTTGCAATAACAGGCAGGCGGCAACCTGCAATAATCAGAATCCATCATTCCAAAAACGAGGTAAAAATGTTCAGGCAACAACCTGTGCTAATGATTTGTGCATTGTTCCTGCTGCTGACCGGCAGCGCGTGCAGCGTGCCGTTGGCCGCCGCCACCGCCACCCCGCTTGAACCAACCGTTGACCTGCAATTGCTGCGCACGCAGGTGCAGCAAACCGTGGCAGCCAGCCTGACCGAGACCGCCCTGGCCATGCCCACCAGCACGGTCACCGTCACCCCCACCGAAACCGCCACACCCGAACCTACAAACACCAACACGCCGGTTCCCACCCTGCCGGTTTACAACACCCCCACCCTCTCATCGGGCTGCGCAATTGTAAGCTATTCGCCCGAAGCCGGCACCAAAATTAAAATCGGCACCGATTTTGACGGCCGCTGGAAGCTGAAAAACACCAGCGACGACGATTGGGAAGCCGGCGAAGTAGCCGTGAAATATCTTTCCGGCACCGAATTCCAGGCCAAGAAAGATGCGGTTTATATCAGTGAAGATATTGAGCCCAAAGAAACCGCCGAATTTGTGATTGACATGGTGGCCCCCAAAGAAGCCGGGCGGCACACCGCCTCGTGGGCCCTGATGCACGACGACGAGATCATCTGCTATCTCTACCTCAGCATCAACGTGTACGAGTAATTAACACACAAACTCCTCCCCTAAAATCTGTTTTTCGATTTTGGGGGAGGCTGGGTGGGGGTAAACAGTGTGGTGCTTCGGGAGCCATTCGGTGGGAAGCCCTTGAAAAGGGTTGCGGTGCGGCTCTACAAAACTATTTGCCAGGTACTTTTGCCACACCTCCACCCACCCTACACTCAAATGCCTGTAAACAACACAAAAGCGCCCTCCGCACGGAGGGCGCTTCATTGTAAATCAACCAACAAACTCCTCCCCTAAAGGGGAGGTCGGGTAAGGGTTACTGTACTAAACCGTTTCCAGTTGGAATGTATTCAATTTATCCGCATCGACGCGTGTGCTTAAACCCAAAATCTCCACGCCCACAACTTTCCCTTTTGCGTCAAAATCCAAAATGACGCCGGGCTGCACTTCTTCCGATTCCACAATCACACTTTCGTCAAGGCGAAAATAAAGCGTATCATTGGCTTTATCTACTTTAATTCTCATATCGTCACCTTTCACCAGCTCGCCTGTCAAAGAAGAGGGTAATCACACGATTGGGATGCACATGGTGATTAACCACTACATGCAAATTTTTACTATTTTGTTCCCGAATCGATTTATAAAAATGACGATTACCATCCTCGCCCAACTTTGTCTTATCAGGATTCTGTAATACACGCCAAATCCATTATTCGGGAATGTTTCGCTCAGTCAACATTTCTCTGGCATGAGAAGAAAGTTCATAGTCAGGCATAAAATAATCCAAATTTGTTGATCTGCAAAATTAATTATACAGTAAAACTATAGCGAGGCTTGGAAAAATGGATGAACCAGATCGATCAAACTTCGTAATTTGCCTCGCAATTCGCTGGTTAGACTATTGACAACATCAATAGGGGCTGTCTAAAAAGTACCCGTGGCGATGGTTTTACCGCCATATCTTCGGGTCGACCCATGGGTCGCCCCCTACGAGTAGGGGCAAACCTATGTGTTTGCCCACTTTTTAGACAGCCCCTTCATTGTTCATCAACCAACAAACTCCTCCCCTAAAATCCAACGGGGTTTGGGGGAGGCTGGGTGGGGGTTCACTTCATAAACGTCTTCAACACCTTGCAGCCGTGCTTATCCTGATTCACCAGGCGGTAGGCGCCGCAGTCCGCCGGCACCAGCGCCAGTTCGTAGGTGTGCAGGGGCTGCTTGAAGCCCTCACCCTCAATGCTGACGCCCTCGCCTTCGATCAGCATGATGGCGTGGAAACTGCGCCCCTGCGTGTCGTCGGCGTGCGTGCCTTGCAGCTCGATGCGCTGCATCTCAAAGCCGTACCAGGCGGTGTCCATCACCACATAGACGGTCGCATCGGCGTTTTGGCTCAGCAGGCGCGCCGGCTGGAAGGAATTTTGACGCACGAAATCGGTGTCACCGTCCCAGTCCAGGTAGCGCAAACCCTCTTCGACTTGCACCGGGCGCAGCCGCCCGTCGGGGAAGCGCTGCAAATAATCGAACAGGCGGTAGATGTGCGCGTCATGCGCCAGCGACACCTCCAGCAGCACGTTGCCGGGACCCACATCGTGCACCACGCCCGCCGGCACATGGATGGCGTCGTGGGCGCGGGTGGGGTACAGGTCAACATAATCGGGCTGGTTGAAGTTGACCGCCTCTTCGCGCGCCAGGCGCAGCGCCTCGATGAACTTTTGCGTGTCCACGTCGCTGCGCAGCCCCAGGTTCACATTGCCGCCTTCGCTGTGCAAAATGTAGTACGACTCATCTTCGGAAGCAGTGGCGTTGTATTCACGCCAGGCCTGCTCCCAGTTGGGGTGCACCTGGATGGGAAGCTGGCTGGCGCTGCCCACCGTATCGACCAGGTTGAAGTGCACCGGCAGCTTCTCGCCCGCCGAACGCACGCCCACCTCGCCCAGGATGCCCGCCGGTTCCAAATTGAGCAGGCGGGTGAAAGGGAAGCGCAATTCAGCATCTTTGCTACGCAGCGCCACGACGTTCTTGCGCGTGTGCAGCAAGTACATTTGACCAATGGTGTCGGGCGGGTTTTCCAGCCCCAGCACCTTGTTCAGGTAATGCCCTCCCCAGCGCGCCGGGCGCAGGGTGGGCACCGCGCAGAACGGCTGGCGGCGCAGGGTTTTGGCTGCCGCGCGCAGCGCCATGCCGGTGACCGCCACCGGGGCTGCCGGGTCGTCCAAATTGACGTACAGGTCAACCTTTGCCAGCAGCTCACCCGCCAGGCGGTCCATCACCTGCCAGTCAACGCTGGCCACATGGCGCATCGTGGCAGGCTCAACGCCCACCAGCGAGCGCCCCTTGCCCGCCGGAACCAGGGCCAGCTCCTGCTCATTGGTCAGCTCGACAAAGCCGAGCTTGGCCGAGAACAGCGGCAGCAGCGAGCTGCCCGGGCCGAACACAATGCACAGGTCGCTGGCGTCTTCAGCTTTCTCTGCCAGGGTTTTCAACTTTTCTTCGTTAAACAATGACTTCAATTCACCGTCAAACAGGCGGCCGTGTTCCAGGTCGCCGATGCCCAGGCTGGGGCGCAGCACCGCCCAGCGCGCTTCCAGTGGAAGCAGCGCCTGGCGGGCATCCAGCCATTCCACCTTCACCTTTAAAGCGGCCAGGGCGGCCTCCAGGCCGGCGCGCAGGGCGTCCCAGTCGGCTGCGGCGGCGCCTTCCAGCAGCCAGGCGCCTTTGCTGCCCAGGGCTTTGGCCAGCGCAGCATAGCCCTTCTCCAGTTGAGAGATGGGATAAGCAGGATTCATTTCAAACCGTGACATGGCATAGACTCCATTTCTTAAGAAATTGGTTTTAAAAGTCCTATTCAGTTTGTTTGATACGTTGGAGATACTGCGGAAAATTGCGGGTTTGATGTAGCGAAAATTACTGAGCTTATTATAGACCCATTTTCAAGGATTCATGCGCCTGGCGGGCTGATAATTTGTTCACCCCAGCAGCCCGCTGACGCCGTTCCATATTTGATAGGCGCCCATGGCAGCCAGCAGCAGCGACAACCCCGCCAGCAGTTTATTCTGCCAGCCGGGTTTCAGCCGCCCCGGAATGCCGAACAGCACAATGAAGCCCGCCGTCACCGGGATGAGGATGGAATAGAAGGTGGCCACAAAACCAATCGCCAGGGTGGGCGCTTTCTGCCAGGCTTCCAGAACAATGGGCGCGCCAATGGTGCCCCAGAAGATGTACACATTGGGGTTGAGCAGGTTCATCAGCACGGCTTTCCAAAAACCCGCCGGCACCGCTTTGGGGTCAGCCGCAGCGGCGCTGACCTGCGCCCGGCTGCTTTGAAATGTGCCCCACGCCAGGTAGAGCAGGAAACCACCGCCCACCATGCGCAAAGTGCTGATGGCCGCGTCGGGCAGGTTGGAGATGGCCACGAAGATGACAACTAGGGCCGGCAGGTCAGAGAACAACGGCGCCAGCGCCAGGCGCAGCGCGCGCTGCCAGCCAATGCGCAGCGTTTCAGCGAACAGGTAAGCCTGGAAAGGCCCCGGCGTCAGTGCGGCATACAGCCCCAGCACCGCGCCCTGAGAAAGATAAAGCAGCAATGTGCGCCTCGCAGAAAAGAATTGGCTTATTCTAATGGATTTTTGAGGAATATGGGGGAAGTTAGAAGCAGGTTTGTGTTGAGGGCAGAAATAATCCTTACCCATATCCATCCTTGCCTGCCCGAAAACCAACACAACCCACACTCATTGCCACTCTGTCCTGTCGAACGAAGCTCCCCGGGGGAGCGAGAGAGACATCTTGCCCTGGTTTTAAGTTCACTTGCTGATGTTTGAGATGATCGGAAAATTCTTGACATGAGTTTGGAATAATACCAAACGATATAAACGGGGGTCACTGCGAGCAAAGCGAAGCAGTCTCACAGGGTAAATGAGATTGCTTCACCCCACTTTGTGGGGTTCGCAAAGACGTTTTCTTCAATATCTTTCTTGT
Source organism: uncultured Anaerolineaceae bacterium (assembly GCA_964580315.1). Taxonomy (GTDB): domain Bacteria; phylum Chloroflexota; class Anaerolineae; order Anaerolineales; family Anaerolineaceae; genus CAZOKH01. Next base: position 78,242 of record CAZOKH010000002.1, read on the forward strand.
CCCGAATTGACAATAATTATTTCTTGTCGGCTATCTGATAGGAATAATTACCCATCACATTCATCCCGACACCGGCAGCCCCCACCGCCCTGGCCAGCGCGGCATTGACCAGCGCATTCAGGCTCACCCCCTCGCGTTCGGCCGTCTCTGCCAGTTCGCGGTGCAGCGATTTGGGCACGCGCACCACGAATTTGCCGCTGTACTCCTCCGCCGGGCGCGGTTCGGGAATTGCCATACCCTGTTCCAACGCCGTTTCCAGCCAGGCGCGCATGGCGTCGCGGATCATCTCGCCCAGCTCTGCAAAAGTGTCAGCCTGCGTCAGGCAGCCGGGCAGTTCCACCACGCGCGCCGCCCAACCGGGGTTGTCCGCGTCAGTTTCGCGCAGCACTTCAATGGTGTAGGGCAGGTTTAAATAATATTCAAGATTTTTTTGATTCATCTTGCACATCCAAAATCAAGTTCACTCAAACAGATCATCCAATTCATCCAATATTTCCAGCAACAACTTGACATAAACTGGTTTAACAAAAGGTTTTTGCCGCGGCACCGTAATAATGAGTTTTCCGCATGTAAAAGTAGCATGACTGGTACCATGCTGTCGTTTGGAAAAGCCAAGACCAATAAGAATGGTTTCAATTTCTTCAAAGCGAATATTCTTTGGATTTTGACGCAACTTGGAAATGGCTTTTTCTTTTTTACTCATCTTTCACCTATATAGTATCGCATTTAGTACTATTCGTCAACCATGAAACAGGATTTTCCCCTATATCGCTACTGTTGCTCTCGCTTTCACATACAACCATTCTATTCAAAACCCCCAATAACACAAATTAAACAGCGCCCGCCGAACGGCGGGCGCTGTGAACAAACTCAATCTTAAAATCCCAGCGGCTCGTTGACCAGCACCAGGGTCACGCCGCGCCCCAAAAAGGCGCTTTCGCGCTCAAAGATCAGCCATTTGCCCAGGGTGGCGCCCTTGTAACCGGCATTTTTCATGCGCTGGTCTTCCAGCGGGAAGACGTGTTCGCGCACGCGCCGAAAGGCTTCATCCAGGTCAGCCACAATCTTCTGCGCGCCCGCCACCCACACCACATTGCGGCTGGAATAGGCGTAGGCGGGCAGTTGGCTGCCCGTGCTGCTGGCGATCAGCAGCTCGCCGCTGGCAGCCACGGCGTGCACGCTGCCCAAAAAGTAGTCAGCCAGTACGCTCTGCCGGCGCAGATCAGCCTGCTTTTGGGGGTCTTTTTCCGCCAAAATGGCGTCTTTTAGGTTGTTCCAGGAGTGCTGTTTGGAAATCAGCAGGTCTTCAAAGCCGATCTGCTGCAGGGTGATCGAGCTGCCGGTCATCAGGCTGGCGCCCGCCGGGATCAGTTCTTTCAGTTTCGCCAGGGCTTCTTCTTTGGTATTCACCAGCACCACGTCAATGCCGCGCGCTTGCACCGCCTGGATAGTCTCGTTCAATCGTTCGGGGGAAGGGATTTGGTCGTAGCTCATGGTCTGTGTTCCTCTGCTTTCAAGTGTTTTCAGGAACATAGACCCGCACATTCCCCGGCTTCTTACCGGGAAATGCGTTAATTTTTTATAAGAAATGAAAGTAGATGCTGTAAGGCGGATGGCTGTTTTTATATCAATTGAATTTCAGGGATTAAGCTGTAATCTCTGCGATTCCTGGTTAGAAAAGAGCAATCCAGATACAATGCAGTCGATGCAATTAATGCATCGGCAATTAATAATCCATGGCTTAATCGGTAGGTCTTCAACAACTGGACTGCTCTGCTTGAAATTGGCTCATTAACTTGCACAACCTGGAAACGTTGTAAGAATTTTTCCAACGCGCGTAATTCAGTTTTATTGCGACATCCCACAATCAATTCCATCTGGGTAATTACACTGCACAAAAATCGCGATTCTTTTTCAAGCCGTTCCAGCATAGCAACAGTTTCAAGTGTTGCGCGTCCAACATCAATTAAAATATCCGTATCGACCAACAGATATTTTTCATTCATTCAGATTTTTTCCACTCCGATTCACGAAGCCGGCGCACCCACTCTGTGCTATTCTGCATATCGTCCCGGTCACTCCACACACCCAAAAAGGGCTCGGAAGCAAGCTGTATTGTGCGTATCTTTTTTCGAGCTGAGCGTTGATAACGCGTTTGCAGAAAAGCAATAAAATCGATCACTTGCTGTTGAGCATCAGGTGGTAATGTGTCGAAATCCTGTAAAATTTGTTCCTGGTCCATATTAAAATCCAGAGTAACTTAAAACACTTTTAGAATCAAAAGACTTCCTTTTTTCATTATACAATAAAACAACTATCGTACTTGTGGATTACAATCGTGCGAGATCCGAGCCATAAGGGGCGAAGTATAAATTTAAATCTTCTGGGTGGTTTTAAACACCCCCCTACTTCGTCCGCTTCAACTGTGCCTTGTCTTCCGCCGTCATCTTCTCCGAGGCATACTGGATGATCAGGCGCGGGCAGGTGTCTTTCCACTTCAGCAAGTAATCCATCACCGGCGAGGGTTGTTTTTTCCACACCTCACGCAGCAGCCAGCCCATGCCCTGGTGCACCACCTTCTTGCTGTCGCTCATCAAGGGTGCAAAAAAATCCAACAGCGGTTGCACATCGTCCATCTTTTTGGCAGGCTTGATCCAGCTCACCGCCGCGGCGCGCCGCTTCCACTTTGCTTCTGCCGTCAGCCAGGGGGCGAAGTCCGGCAGGCTCACCACGCCGCGTCGAATGAACTGAAAGAAGATGGTTCCGCTGATCGTATCGCTGTGCGCCCAGTTGCGCACGCCGTCGTCCAGCCAGCCGCCCAGGCGCTCAAACATGGCGGGGGTATATTCCTTGGTCAGCGCATCGGCAAACCACAGGGCAAAGCTGGCTTCTTCGTATTTGCCGGTGCGCATCAGGCGGTCGCCCAGGCTCAGCAGCCCTTCGGCGCCCAATTCAGCTTTCCAGGCGCGCAGCCAGGCATCGCGCTGCGGCTCCATCAATTTTTGCTCCAGCCCGTAAGCATCGTAGCCTTCGACAAAATAACGCTGGTATTTTTGTGCGTGCGCCGGGTCAGCATGCTGCTGACAAAACGCACGCACCTCCTGAAAACAGGCCTCAATGCGATCCATCGCCATCCACCCTGATTGATTAATTATCCACACTCACCAGTGCAAGCCGTACTGTTTTTTGAGGTGTGGCTTCATCATTTTTCAATAAGACTGCCGCGTCGGGCTCCCGCCCTCCTTGCAGCGACTGGTGCTGCAAAATCAAGCCGCGCGGCTTTTTCCAGCCCGAAACTCCATGCCCTTGTGCAGCGCCTGGATGTTGGCGGGCAGCATGGACTGGTGCCGTTCGGGCGTGTGATCTTTCAGCGCCTTTTCAACCACTTTCAGCGGCAGCACGGGCAATTCGGCCAGCAGCGCCCCCACCAGCAGCATATTGGCCATGCGGCGGTTGCCCATTTGCTCCGCTATCTCAGTGGCCGGAATTTCGATCACCTCGATATCCTTGCGCTGCACGGGGCGGTCAGTCATGGATGAATCCACCACCAGCACGCCGCCGGGTTTAACCGCGTCTTCATATTTATCCAGTGACGGCAGGTTCAGCACAATGGCTGCCTGCGGGTGCGCCACCATGGGCGAGCCAATCTCTTCGTTGGCAATGATCACGGTGCAGTTGGCTGTGCCGCCGCGCATTTCCGGTCCGTAGGATGGAATCCAGGTCACATCCATACCGGCATCCATGCCGGCATAGGCCAGCATTTGCCCGGCAAACAGCACACCCTGCCCGCCAAAACCAGCCAGAATGATTTCGGTCTGCATTGTTTAACCTCCCGTCCGCTCGCCCGCCAGGCGCGCCACTTCGGGGTGAACCTTATAGTCGTTCAGCGGGTAATAAGGCACCATCATCTCCTCAACCCACTCCAACGCCTGTTTGGGCGTCAGACCCCAATTGGTCGGGCAGGATGAAAGCAGTTCCACCATCGAAAAGCCCAGCCCGCGCGCCTGTGTTTCAAACGCCAGGCGGATGGCTTTTTTGGCTTTACGGATATTTTTGGGGTCGTGCAGGCTGCGGCGCACCACATAGCTGGCACCGTCGAGGGTGGCCAGCATTTCGGCAGCGCGCACCGGGAAGCCGCTCAGGTGCGTGTCGCGCCCTTGTACCGACGAGCTGGTTTTTTGTCCCGGCAGGGTGGTGGGCGCCATTTGCCCGCCGGTCATGGCAAAGTTGGCATTGTTGATGAAAATCACGGTGATATTTTCACTGCGTGCCGCGGCATGCACAATTTCAGCCGTACCAATCGACATCATGTCGCCGTCGCCCTGATAGGTGAATACGATATTGTCGGGCAGCACGCGCTTGATGCCGGTGGCCATGGCAGGGGCGCGCCCGTGCGGGGCTTCAACAAAATCCACGTCAAAATAGTTGTAAGAAAATGCGCTGCAGCCCACCGAAGCCACACCAATGGTGCGTTCGCGCAAGCCCATTTCATCGATCACTTCAGCCACCAGGCGGTGAGCAATGCCGTGCGTGCAGCCCGGGCAATAATGCGTGATGGCATCCGTTAACGACTTGGGGCGGGAATATACAATCTGTTCGATCTGGTTTTCCAGGGTAATCATCCCATCCAGCTCCTAAAGGTTCAATTCTTTCATTCGGTGCAGCCAGCGGTCGCGCGGATGCCCCTCCACCTGAACGGAAGTGCCAGCCAATTTAGCCAGGCGGCGAATTTCGTCCAAAATCTCATCGGGCATAGGCACTACCCCACCGGCGCGCCCATAGAACTCCACCCGTGTGCGTCCCTGGGTGTTGATCAGCACATCTTCCAACATCTGTCCGCTGTTCATTTCCACCACCAGCAGGCCGTCCATCTGCTTTGCCAGCTCAGACACGGCTGCATCGGGAAAGGGACTGACCGTGATCGGCCGCAGCAAACCAACCGGGATACCCTCGGCGCGCGCCATGCGCACGGCTGAAAGGGCAATGCGCCCGGCGGTGCCAAACCCCACCACGGCAAAACGGGCATCATCCAGGTAATATTCGCGGCAGCGCACTTCAGCCGCCTTGATACGCTCCCAGCGCCGCAGCAGGCGCATGTTGAGCGTTTCCATATCAGGCGGATTAATATAGATGGAAGTAAGAATACGCCGCGGTCTTTCGTGTGCGCCGTGTACCGCCCATTCGGGCACGGTTGAACGCACCGGGCGCATGGGCGGCAGTTCAGCCGGTTCCATCATTTGCCCCAGGCTGCCGTCAATCAGCACCACCACAATGGCGCGGTACTTCTCCGCCAGGTCAAACGCCTGTGCGGTCAGGTCAATCAACTCCTGGATGTTGGCGGGCGCCAGCACAATGGGATGATAATCGCCGTGACCGCCGCCGTGCACAATCTGGTTATAGTCGCCCTGCGCCGGGGCGATGTTTCCCAACCCCGGGCCGCCGCGCACCACATCCACCAGCACCATGGGCACTTCCGTGGCGGCAATGTACGACATGCCTTCCATCATCAGGCTGACGCCCGGGCTGGAAGAGGATGACATGACCCGCGCACCGGTGCAGGCTGCGCCGTACACCATATTGATAGCCGCCAGCTCGCTTTCAGCCTGCACAAAAGCGCGCCCCAGTTCAGGCATGCGCTGCGACATCCATTCCAGCGCCTCGGTCTGCGGGGTGATGGGATAGCCAAAATAAGCCTGCAATCCTGAACGGATGGCGGCTTCAGCAAAAGCGATGTTTCCTTTTATCAGTTCTTTTGGCATGCTAACCTATCCCCCGTCTGCCTTGCGTTCAGCCACTTCACGGAAAACCGTGATGGCCGCTTCCGGGCAGACCACCGCGCACACACCGCAGCCGGTGCAGCCGTCGGTGAACAACTCCGCCGGGTGAAATCCGCGCGCATTAAATCGGTCCATCGCCAGCCTGATCACATGCTGTGGACACGATTCGATGCATAACTCACACGCCTTGCAGTACAACTCATTGACTTCAATTCTTCCCTTGGGGGGCATTAAGCCTTTCCTCCTGCTTGGAATGAGTAGTTGTTATGCAAACATCATTGCATATTCATTATACTCTCATGGGGTTTGAACGAGAAATGCTACCTGGCAACAACCTGCCAGCCGTTTTGGATAGCTCTCAGGGTGAATTCAGGTTTGCAGCCAGCCAGGTAATGGAACATGGTGTGGACGAACAGGATCACTCCTCCCATCTCCAATATTTCTTCCATCATCATGGTCAGGTTATAGTAGCGCGAATTGGCGCCTTCCAGCACCCCCATCCAACCGCTGACCACTTCCATGCCCGCTGCGCCGCCAATATACACCACCGCAGAAACAAGGAAGAAAACCTTCTGATAACCGGGCAGGCGCAGCCAGAAGCGCAGATAAACCAGGCCCAGCAGCGCCAGCACAGGTATTAGCGGCACAAACCAGAAGTAATTTTGCAAATCCTCCGAGACGCTTTCCAGGCGGTAAACATAAACCAGTGAATTATGCAGACTGGCAGCTTCATCCAGCGCCAGGATGAAGAAAACTGCTGCAATTCCCAGCCAGCCGCCCTTGTTTTTCTGATCAACAGCCGAAACCCAGGCCGAAACGACAGTTACGCTAATTAGCAGGAAAGTGGAAAAGAAATTGGGAAAGGCGGTTTCCATATCCATATCGAATATTTTGGAGAGTAGAGACCAGGTGTTTTTGGATAGCAATTCACGAGCCGGCGGATAGAGATTGTGCAGCTCAACTACCAGGCTAATTAGCAATAGCGCCAGGGCAATGCCTGCCAGCGCCGCGGCGGGCTGCCAGAATTTCAGCCGCACGGTTGGTTTTTCAGCCAGCGCTGCAATTGCGCCGCGCGGCAGAATGGCAAAACGGGTCACCGAAATCTTTTCAACCAGTATTTCTGCCAGCGTGTATGAAAACAGCAGAATACCACCCATTTCCAGGGTTTCTTCCAACACTTTTACCAGTTCGGTGATGAAATTTGGATCACCGGCCGCCTGCACCAGCGCCAGCCTGCACACATTGGCAGCCATTGCCCCGCCCGCATACAACCCGGCTGCCAGCCAGATGTTCCGCTGCATGCGCGCCGGCAGGCTCTTCAACAGCGGCCAACACCACCAGGCCAGCAAAACCAGCAGCGGCAGCAGCACCACAAACCAGGCACTGCGCCACATTCCGGTTAATTGCAGCGCCTGGCGCAGTGGAAGGATCAAATAACGATGCAGATCGGCAATTTCATCCATCGCCAGCAGGAAAAAGACAATGCTTAACACCCGCCAGCGGGCTGCAAAGGGCAATTTGTCCCTGGCATACCCCGCCGCCAGCCATGCCAGCAAACCGGTGCAGAATAACAACAGCAAAGCATTAAAAAAGGTGGGAACGTTGTTCTCATATCCCATATTAAATTTAATGATGTAATCATTAATGGCCCGCTGTGTCAGGTAACGTTCCAGTAATTCAACAGGAACCCGGTAACTCAGCAGCACCACGCCGATGGCGGCAATCACCAGCAGCGCCAGCACAAACAGCAGCGCCAGGTGAACCTGTCCAAAATCGAGCAGGATATCTGCGCCGGCGGAAGCCAGCCTTTGCCGGTTAAGGCGGCTGTGCCACACCACTGCCGCCGCCAGGGTTTGAAGGCAGACCACCAGTCCCCACACCAGCAGCGGCAGCAGGCGCAGGCGCAGTTCCGCCTCATGAATATTCAACACCGCCAGGATGGCAAACAACGCCAGCAGGGTTGCCGTCAGCGCGGTCAGTAAAACGACAAGCACCAGCGATGGTCTTGACAGCCACCGCCGCAGCGCCTGCCGCAATGCTTCAACCCGGGCAGCGCCCCGGTAAAAGCCCAACGCAGCCAGTCCGAAAGCCAGCCCCGCCCCCAGCAAGAATGCCATGATAGCCACCCGTGTGGAAGAGTAACCCAGCAGCCAGGCATTCTTCGGGTCGCCGGGAATAGCCATCATCACTGCCAACGCCAGCGCGCTTTCCAGCGCAACCGCCAGGCAGAAAATATCCAGTCTTAAGAACATCGATAAGGTTGGTTCAACGGGTTTTGTTTGCATGCAGTATCCGATTATACCGGTTCACAAGCCCACACATCAGGCAGCTTCCTTCAGCGCTTGCGATTGATTCGTTATAAGCACCTTGAATTGCGGCTGCCAGTGAGCCATGTAATGCAGCAGCGTCAAAATGAAGAGAATCATGCCCCCCATTTCCATCATCTCTTCCACCAGCATGGCCAGGTTGTAAGCCAGAGAATTGACACCCTGCAATTCGTCAAAGCAGCCGCTGACTGCCTCCATGCCGATCACGCCAACCAGGTAAATGATTGCAGAGACAATAAAGAAGATTTTTTCAAAGGTGGGCAGGCGCAGCCAGAAACGCAGGTAAATCAATCCAAACACCGCCAGCGCCGGGATCACCGGGATGTACCAGGCATAGTGCAAAATGCCGCTGGGCTGCCCCGAAGCCGTGACCACATCGAACAACAATTCGTGCAGGCTGGAGGCTTCATCGATAGACAGGAACAGGAAGACAATCGCCAGCCCCATCCAGCCGGGGTCAGTCGCCCCGCGCTGCACAGCGATGAAATACAGCAAGGTGGTCACAATGAGCAGAAGGAGGAAGGAAAAATACGTCGGAATAGCTGACTCGACTTCCAGGTTGAATGCGTCAAACAAGGTTTGGCGCATTTCCCACGACAGCACGTTTTGCAGCCCCTGAAATTTGGGAGCGTAATCGATTAGATAGAGAACAACATTCACCAGCACGAAGAAACCCGCCGCAGCCGCCAGTTTTGAAGGCAAATTGCGAACTGAAAGATTTACCGTTTCATCGGACGGTAACTGGCCGCGGGTTTGAGCCTTGCGAGTTACCTCAAAATTTATCCCCGGCAGAAAAACCGGCATCAGTTCAACAGCCACCGAACTGAACAACCACACGCTGATGAACTCCGCAGCACGTTCAGCAGAGCGCCACAATGCGGTGCTCAAATCATACATCCCGAACTGCAGCGCTGCCAACTCGCCCAACAGGTTCATGCCAATCACCCCGCCGGCGCCAATCAGCGCTCCAGCGATCAGGCGGCGCATCTGCGAGCGGGTCAATCCGTGCAGCGCCGGCAGGCTCCATAAAATCACCACCAGAAGCACCGGCAGCAGGGGCAAATACCAGGCGTTTTGCCACATCCCCTGCAAATGCAGGGCGCTGCGAATGGGTGCAATGGCGTGTTTTTGCAGAAAGGCAATCTCATTTAACGAAAAAAATAGGGCGACAATCCCCAGGGCAGTCCAGCGTCCCGCAGTCGGGTTATTCTGCTGCCGGCATCCGCGGGCGATCCAGAACAACTGCACAGCCAGAACCAGCAGAATCAAGGCGGCGTAGGTGTTGGGCAGGTTGTTTTCAAATCCCAGGTTGAACTTGATGTGCAGGGTAACAAAATCTTTGGCTGAAATAAAACGTTCCAGCAAATCGGGTGACATGCGATGAGCTGCCAGTTGTACCGCTGTACCCACCAGCAACAAAAGTACGCCGCAATATACCAGCACCCAATGCAAACCTTTTGGGTCAATGGGCGCCAACCCGGCGCGGCTTTTTTGTCGGGTTTTCAAATGGTTTCGCCACACAAAAACCGAAAAGACCAGCAATTGCAGGCAGAAAAACAACCCCCACACCAGCGGCGGCAGCAGGCGGGTCATCAGGTCAAAGCCCAGCATGCGGCGAAAAGCCGGCGCAATTCCCCATAACGCCGCACCCATTCCCAGCAGCGCCGAAACGGTCAGCAAAATGGCCGGCGCCGGGCGGGTGAGACCCGCCGCAATTTGCATCTGCCAGGCTGCAGCGCGTTGGCCGCCTTTGCGCAGCCAGAGGAACGCCCCGCCAAAGATCAATGCGAAGACCAGGAACAACAGGATGATGAAAACCCGTGTACGTGAAAAACCGAGCAGCCAGGCGTTCTTGGGGTCGCCCGGGATAACCAGCATCACCAAAAACGCCAGCACGCTTTCCAGCGCCGCCGCCAGGCAAAACCATTTCATCTGCAACAACGAGGTTGAGGTCGAATTTTCTTGAGGTTCGCGCATGGAGACTATTTATATCTCGTTTAAGTCCACCAGTCCATAGCGCAAGGCGGCAATGGCGGCCTGGGTGCGGTCAGAAACCCCCAGTTTGGTGAAGATGACGCTGGTGTAATTGCGCACCGTACCTTCGGAAAGAAAAAGCTGCTGGGCAATTTCAGCATTCGAGAATCCGCGCGCCAGCAGTTGCAGCACCTCAAATTCACGCTCACTAAACAGGTCGCCCGGTTCGCGCTTGACACGCGGTGCATTTTGCACCACACTGTTCAGCAGTTTGCCCGCCACTGCAGGATCAATGTAAGAAGCACCGGCCGCTGTACCCTTGATGGCCTGGATCAGTTCCTGGCGGGGAGTATCTTTCAGCAAATAACCTGACGCCCCGCTGCGAATGGCGTCGAACACCCATTCATCCTCATCATAAGTGGTCAACACCAGCACGCGCGTAGATGGAAATTTCTCACGGATGCGCCGTGTGGCATGAATTCCGTTGACGCCCGGCATTTTCAAATCCATCAACACCACGTCGGGAGCCGCCATTTCGGTAATTTCCAGGGCTTCAGCCCCGTCATGTGCAATGCCGATCACATCAATATCGGGGTCGCCGTCAATGATTTTTTGCAACCCTTCGCATACGATTTCTTGATCATCACAGATCAAAACTTTTATCATGTCGTCCGTCCAGTGTAAATCGTACGATTGTGCCCTGATTGGGCTGGCTGACCACCTTCAACTCGCCGCCCACCATGGCCGCCCGTTCCTGCATGCCCTTCATGCCCAGGCGGTCGCTGTCGTTCAAAACCGCGGGATCAAAGCCGCGCCCGTCATCGCTGATCACCAGCACCAGTTGTTGATTGAACCATCCCAGTTGAATGAACGCCTTGCGCGCTTCGGCATGCCGCACCACGTTTTCCAGCGCCTCCTGGGTAATACGGTAAATGGCTTGCTCGGCTGCCGGTGAAATTCCTTCCAGCGCGTCCGGAATTTCACATTCCAGATGCAGGCCTGCCCGGTCAGCCACTTTGCGTGCCATGGTCTTCAAAGCCAGGCTCAAACCCAGGTCGTCCAGTTGTGTGGCGCGCAAATCCTTCAAGGCGCGGCGCGTGTCGGTCAGCCCATTGCGGGTGGCCTGCAAAGTCTGATCAAGCATAGACTGCGCTTCACCCTGTTTGGGCTCCAGGATGGTCTTCATGGCTTCCAATTGCACCGCAATGCCGCTGAGCGTGTGCGCCAGGGTATCGTGCAGTTCGCGCGCCAGGCGGTTGCGCTCGCGGCTGATGCCCAGTTGCTCCAGCGTGATGGCATATTGCCCCAGCTTCAGGTTGGCCTGGGTCAGCGCCTTGCGCTGTTCGCGCTGGGTGGTCATCAACTCCGTCACCATGTAGCCCACCGCCACCATTGAAATGGTGCGGATGAACAACACCGCGATGATCGGCAGCACGCTGCGCTCGACACCGCCGCGTTCCAGCAGCACCAGCATGGTGTCCAGCAGGGCGGTTAGGGCCGAATAGCTCACCACAATTTTAAAACTATACTGCCAGGCAATCAACACCAGCGGCACCAGCAGCAGCGGGATCAATTCCCAGGCATAGGCGATCATGGTGAAGGTGTCGCTCTGCGCCGGCCCGCTGCGGTAGAGGCGGTTGCTGAGAATGGGTGCCACCGTGGCAATGAACAGCGCCAGCGGCAGGTAATATTGCTTCAGTTTCTCGCGCAGCCAGGGAAATGAAAGATAAAAAAACAGCGCGACGGCTTCAATCAGGATAATGAAATAGTGATTCTGGGGCAGCGCTGATGTTGTGACGCTGGCGCCTTCAAACGAAAGCACCACGCCAAACAACACAATGGCTTCCAACACAGAGAATAACCGGAAGATACGCAGCAATCCCGGCTCGATATTTATATGTTCCATAAAATGAATCATATCACACCCATGTCACGAGTAATTCAATCCTTACTATTATCAATCTTTCTTTCCAATGCTATGTATAATATGAGTAGATCACTTGTTCGCTTATTATTTCTTCATATGAACGTTTTAGATTTTTTCGCTTTCAAGGATGCAAACTCATCATATCCTCTCGAGTTTCTACTACAACTCGATGGCATTCGACTACAAGCTCAAAGAAGTCTGAACAAAAACAAACAATCAGATTGGGGGCAGTTTTTCACCCCGCCAAAAATCGCAGCCATGATGGGAAATATGTTCACAAACTTCCCATCAAAAATTCATCTTCTTGACGCTGGAGCTGGAGTTGGGACACTTACTGCCGCATTTATTGCTCAAGTCATAGAATCGAAAAGCGGTGTTAAGGAGATTTGTGTAACAGCCTACGAATTAGATCAAAATTTATTATACGATCTCAACATAACCTTAAAGAAATGTTCCGAACTTTGCATCAAGTCGGGGGTTGAATTCCAATATAAAATCCAACAAAAAGATTTTATTTTAGATATCACTGATTCTCTCTCAAAAAGGCATACCCTTTTTGATGAAAAATATATTGAATACAGCCATGCAATTATGAATCCCCCTTATAAGAAGATCAATAGCCAATCAAAAACGAGGCAAGTTCTAAATTCAATAGGAATTCAAACCACCAACCTCTATACTGCTTTTGTCTGGCTGGCAACTGAGATTCTAAAACCTGAAGGAGAAATGGTTGTAATCATTCCACGTAGTTTTTGTAATGGTTCTTACTATAAAAACTTTAGAGTCCATTTTTTAAAAACAATGGCTATAAAACAAATTCATATTTTTGATTCGCGTGACAATTTATTCAAAGAAAACAACGTATTACAAGAAAATGTGATTATTAGCGCAAAAAAGAGTGACCAACAAATAAAAAAAGTTTTAATTACCCAAAGCAATGATCCAGATGATGACAGTACGATAAATTTTATGGATTACGAACAACTCGTTCAACCAGATGATCCAGATTTTTTTATTCGGCTAATATCAAATGGATTAGAACACAAAATTAGTTCCACTATTAATGATTTAAACACTACCCTGATTGATCTTGAACTGGAAGTGTCAACCGGTAGAGTTGTAGATTTTCGAGCAGAGGAGTGGCTTCGATTAGAATCCACTCCAGAAACAGTACCGCTTATATATCCATTAAATATTAAAAATAGTCGTGTAACGTGGTCTCCAAAAGGGACAAAGAAACCAAGTGCCATTATTTCATCTCGTGAAGTTGACTCCCTTTTGGTACCTTCTCAAAACTATGTACTTGTAAAACGGTTCTCTTCAAAAGAGGAGAAACGTAGAGTACAAGCTGCATTCTACGATCCCGCTGCTATTAATGCCAAAAAAATTGGCATCGAGAACCACTTAAATTATTTTTATCATCCAAACAAAGAAATATCCACCGATTTTGCGAAAGGTCTTACTGTCTATCTTAATTCAACTTTGGTTGATAATTACTTCAGACAATTTAGTGGACATACGCAAATAAATGCATCCGATTTAAGAAAACTAAAATATCCCAGCCAGGCCCAATTAATTGCAATGGGCCGAAAGATAAGCAATTTTTTTCCTGTTCAGGACGAAATTGATCGAATTGTTTCAAAGGAGTTAGAATTGAATAAAGAAAACGATTCAAAATCACAAGACCCCATTCTAGCGAAAAAGAAAATCAGAGAAGCTCTTAGCATTCTAAAGACATTAAATGTTCCAAGAGCTCAACAAAATGACCGGTCTGCACTCACATTGTTGGCACTATTGAATATCAGACCGGACACTTCTTGGAATCATGCTTCACAGAATCTAATCGGCATCACAGAAATGATGGATTTCTTTCGTGAACATTATGGTGTAGATTACGCACCAAATACTCGTGAAACCGTTAGAAGGCAGACAATTCATCAATTTATACAATTAGGTTTGGTTATTCCTAATCCTGATGATATAACAAGACCAATTAATAGTCCCAAGACACGGTATGTAATTGGAACACAGGTAATGGAAGAAATTCGGAATTTTGAATCTCCACAATGGAATCAGCAAATTTCTTCCTTTATTTTAAACACCCCATCTCTTCAAAATCTTCAGGTAAGAGAAAGATCCATGCCCATGATCCCCGTAACACTGCCTGATGGAAATTCTTTAATGATTTCAAGTGGTGGTCAAAACGAATTAATTAAGAAAATCTTAGAAGAATTTTGTCCTCGGTTCACTCCTGGCGGAAAAGTTGTTTACATAGGCGACGCAGGAGAAAAGCTTAACGCAAAGGAATTTGGATATCTGGAGAACCTGGGATTGCATATTGATAAACATGGAAAAATGCCTGATGTAATTGTTCATCAAATGGACAGAGAGTGGCTAGTATTAATTGAAGCAGTAACTAGTCACGGACCTATTGATATAAAAAGGCACAATGAATTAAAGGAATTATTTAAAGGTAATTTCGGATTAGTTTATATCACTGCCTTTGATACTAGAAAAACAATGAATCGTTTTTTGCGTGACATTTCTTGGGAAACGGATGTCTGGGTGGCTGAATCACCTTCACATCTGATTCACTTTGATGGAGAACGTTTCCTCGGACCTTATTCAGAGGACAAAGGGGAGTAATCTAAAATATCTCTACTCATAAGCCAGCACTTCGCGGATGGTCATGCGCGAAGCGTTGCGCGCCGGCACCATGCTGGCCACCACCGAAAGCGCCACCACCAGCAGCAGCCAGATGACAAAGCCTTTATAGGTGAGCGCCAACTGTGCAGGCGCATTGAAAATCGCCAGACTGACCACGTTGGAGAGCAGTGAGCTGATGGGCAGGCATAATACCATGCTCATCACATAGCTAAGCATGCCGATCACCAGGCCCTCCACAATCACCAGGCGCATGATGATCTGGTTGAAGGCGCCGATGGCGCGCATCACCCCGATCTCGCGTGTGCGTTCCATCACATTCATACCCAGCGTACCGGTCAGGCCAATGCTGCCCACCAGGGCGGTCAGGATGGCCATTACCAGCAGCACTGCCGTCAGAATGCCGATGTAGTCGGTGACCGTTTGCACGGTTGTGCTGCCGGCTTCCACCTTGCTCACCTTGATGCCCCTGGCTTGCAGCAGGTTGTCAATTTCAACCGCAATTTCGCGTTGAACTGCCGGGTCGTGGCTGCTGGTGACCACCCGGTAGGTTGAGGCGCGTCCCACTGTTTTGGTAGCTTCAGCCAGGCTGTCGTAATCGGTGAACGCATAATATTCCTCGGCCCCGGTGTACTGGAAAATACCCACCACCTGCCAGTCTTGTTCATGATTATTGATCTTCAAATGAATCATGGAACCCGGCTTCAGGTCGGGGTAATCTTTCCAGTAAGCTTCGTTGACGGTTATGGCGTTGCTGTCGCCGGGCTGCAGCCAGCGCCCCCCCAGCAGTTCCGGCTCCACCAGGTTGCTTTCAATAGGCGGGGCAAACAGGGTGATGTTGCCCGCCACACTTTGGTCATCATTCAAAACTTCAGCCGAGCCAATTTGCCAGCCTTCCACCCGTTCTACGCCGGGGATGCTTCCCACCAGGCTGGCAATCTGTTCCACGCGATAATCGCGGTCAAGATCCAGGTTCACATCAGCCAGAAAATATTTCAAAGATTGCTCAATCTTCACATTCAGGGCTTCCTGCACATTGAACACAGAAATGAAGATGGCGCCGCCCAGTGTGAGCGTGAACAGGGTCAGCGCCAGCCGCCCCTTCTGGCGAAAAGTGTTGCGCAGTGAAATCAGCAGCGGTCGTGACAACCCGCGAATGCCCGCCAGCAGGCGGTCAATGGGGCTTTTCTGACTGGTTGATTCGGACATATTTTCACTGTGAATAGCCTGGTGCACCGTGGTGCGCGCACCCTTGAAAATGGGCAGCAGACCGGCCAGCGGCGGCACCAGCAGTGCAATAAAAATTTGCAAGGTGGTCACAAGCGGAAACACGCGAAAACCCTGCAAAGTAAACCCGATCATAGTACCGGCAAAAGCTGCCAGCGCGTAGGCCGCCTGCGCCGACAGGGGAATGGAAACGAGCAGCGCCGCCCCGCCAAAGATCAGGATCAACACCATATACATGATCACAATCTGTTTGCTGCGCGCGCCCACCAGCTTCATCACGCCAATCTGGCGCTGCTGCAGCTTCAACAACGCCGAGATGGTGTTGGAAATGAGCGAGCCGCTGAGGAACACCACCAGCACGCCCAGGAAAAACATTACTGCCAGCAGCGCCTGGATCAGCGAACTCATGGGGTGTTCGTCGCTGCGATAGCGCTCCTCGCGGTACACCGTGCGGCCGCCTTTTTCCAGTTTGTCCTGGATTTCCTGCGAAACCGCCTGGATGTGCGCGGGGTCGTTGGCGTTTTCACTGACCGTGATAAACAACGTGTTATAGCTGGATGGCGCATGCAGCCATTCGAGGGTGTTGAAGGTGACGTAGCCCTTCACATTGCCCACCATGTTGCTGATGCCGCCGGTCTGATCTTGCGCGGTGCCCACCACCGGCAGGCTGCGCCGGGTGCCGTCAGCCAGCTCAAGGGTCACTACATCGCCCACGGCTGCGCCAAAGCGGTCCAGCTTTTTGTTGCTCTCCAAAATTACCTGCTGATCAGCCAGGGTGGAGACGCCCGTTTTCGGCAGCAGGAGATTGATGCTCATCTGGCTGAAATCTTCCACCGCGATCAATTCCAGGCTGGTCCATTTGCCTTTGCTGTCGAGGGCGCGCACTTTAACCGTGCGCCTGCCTTCCACAGCCTGCACGCTTTCCAACCTGCCCAGGGTATCCATCAAATCGCTTTGAAAGGGATCAGTGATCAGGCGAATATTGGAAGGATTCGATCCCACATAGGTGGATTGCATATCTTCCAATAAATACAGGTAGGTTCCTGCGATCATACCCACGGCAAACACGCCAATGGCAATGGAAGCCACCACCAGCGCGGTGCGCGATTTGTTCTCCCAAAGGTCAGCCAACACCTTGCGCCAGCGCGGTCTAAGCATGCTGCGCCTCCAGTTGGCCGGCATATTTTTCATCCACCAGCACACCGTCATCCAGAGTCAGGATATGCGAAAAACATTCGTCCATTGAATGATCGTGGGTGGCCATGATCACCGTTTTACCTTCGTTCACCAGCTTCTCAAACAATTCCACAATGATCTCAGCCGTGGCGCTGTCGAGGCTGCCGGTGGGTTCATCGGCAATGATCAACGGCGGGTTGTTGGCCAGGGCGCGGGCAATGGCCACACGCTGCTGCTGCCCGCCCGAAATGGCCGAGGGCAGTTTCAGGGCGTGATCTTGCAATTCCACCTGGCGCAGCAAATCCATGGCGCGTTCGCGACTCTCGCCGCGCCGGTACAGGTCGCAAAAATCCATGGGCAGCATCACATTGTCCAGCAGGCTCAGGCTGGGCATCAACTCAAACGATTGGTAAATGACGCCCACTTTGTTCCCGCGCCAGAAGGCAATCTGGTCTTCATTCAGGGTATGCACCGGCGTGCCTTCCATCCAGATTTCCCCTTCATTTAATTTATCCACACCGGTCAGCATGTTGATCAACGTCGATTTGCCCGCCCCCGAACGCCCCAAAATTCCCACGAACTCACCGCGCCCAATTTCAGCACTGACGCCTTTTAAAGCCGTCACTCCGCCCTGGGCGGAAGGATAGACCTTAACCAGATTGGATAAACGCAAGAAGGGAACGTTGGGATCCGGCGGGGCGGTCACCACATGCGACTCGAAATGTGGTGCGCCCAGCTTTTGCAAAACAGGCGCAACAGCCGAAAATGCAGGCAAAATCAAATTGGTAAATTCACGCAACACTGATAAAAGATACTCCATCTATTTTGACTATATCAGGCAAGCAGGTTTCCGGCTATATGCAAGCGGTCACCAATGCATGTGACCGCCGTCACATCATGCTGATGTACAATACAGTTATCGGAGGATTCCTCAAATGGCTTACAAACTCACCTGGTATGGACATGCAGCCCTGGGTTTGGAAACCGGCGGCTGCCGCTTGCTGGTTGACCCCTTCTTTACAGACAACCCTGCCGCCGCGGTTCGCGCAGAGGATGTGACTGCTGAGTATATCCTGGTGACCCACGGACACGATGATCACCTGGGCGACACGTTGGAAATTGCCCGGCGCACCGGCGCCACCGTGATCGCCGTCACTGAAATTGCCAACTGGCTGGAGAAACAGGGGGTGCAAACCCACGGGCAGCAAATCGGCGGCGGGCACACCTTTCCCTTCGGACACCTAAAAATGACCCTGGCGCTGCACACCTCCAGCCTGCCCGACGGCTCGTACGGCGGCAACCCGGCGGGCTTTTTGCTCACCACGCAGCAGGGCGAAATAATCTACTTTGCCGGCGATACCGGCCTGTTTGGCGACATGCGCCTGATTGGCGAAGCGGGCGTGCACCTGGCCGTGCTGCCGGTGGGCGACAACTTCACCATGGGCCCGGCCGACGCACTGCATGCCGTCAAACTGCTGCAGCCGCAGCATGTGCTGCCGGTGCACTACAACACCTGGGAGATCATCCAGCAAAATGACCTGCCGCAATGGGCTGACCGTGTGCAGGCCGAGAGCGGCGCGCAGGTGCACCTGCTTTCACCGGGGCAAAGCCTGCAATTTTAACATTTGATAGTTTTTGCCACTGGCAAGCCTTTATCATCGGATCGATGCAACTTTGATTCACGAATCAATTCTGACAGGAAAGCGCGCATGAAGAAATTTTACGAACTGACTCCCGCCGAGCGGCTTGAACTGCTGGCGCAGCAAGCCGGGTTGACCCCCGCCGAACTGGCGGCTTTGAGCGGTGAGGGCGGGTTGAGCGTTGAACAGGCCGACCACATGGTGGAGAACGCGGTGGGTGTGTTTGCCCTTCCGCTGGGCGTGGCGCAAAACTTTGTCATCAACGGGCGCGAGGTGCCCGTGCCTATGGCGGTGGAAGAACCTTCAGTGATCGCGGGAGCTTCCTTCATGGCCAAACTGGCGCGCGCCGGCGGCGGGTTCAGCGCCCACACCACCGCGCCGGAGATGATCGGGCAGATGCAGGTGCTTGACCTGGACGATTTGCCGGCGGCTCGCCTGCGCCTGCTGGAGCAAAAGCAGCGCCTGCTGGACGAAGCCGCCGTCATTGACCCCGTGCTGCAGCGCCTGGGCGGCGGACCGCGCGACCTGGAAGTGCGCATCATCAACGATTCACCCATCGGCGGGTTCCTCGTGCTGCACCTCATCTACGACGTGCGCGACGCCATGGGTGCCAACGCGGTCAATACCGCCGTCGAGCGCCTGGCCCCACTGGTGCAGCAAATCAGCGGCGGGCGCGTGCTGCTGCGCATCCTCACCAACCTGGCTGACCGCCGCCTGGCGCGCGCGCGCTGCGTCATCCCGCTGGACGAGCTGGCGTTTGACCGCTTTGCCCCTGAAGATGTGCGCGACAACATCCTGTCGGCCTGGGCGTTTGCCGCCGCCGACCCTTACCGCGCCGCCACGCACAACAAGGGCATCATGAACGGCATTGACGCGGTGGTAATTGCCACCGGCAACGACTGGCGCGCCGTGGAAGCCGGGGCGCATGCCTATGCCGCGCGCAGCGGGCATTACACCAGCCTGAGCACCTGGGGGCGCGACTCTGACGGCAACCTGACCGGCACGCTGGAACTGCCCCTGGCAGTGGGCACGGTGGGCGGCGCCACCCGTTCGAACCCGGCTGTGGGAGCCGCCCTCAAATTGATGGGCGTGAAGACCGCTGCCGAACTGGCCGAGATCATCGTCTCGGTGGGGTTGGCGCAAAACCTGGCCGCCCTGCGCGCCCTCGCCACTGAGGGCATTCAGCGCGGGCATATGGGTTTGCACGCCCGCCAGGTGGCCATTGCCGCCGGGGCGCAGGGTGAGCAAATCGAGCGCCTGGCGCAGCAATTGGTCGAAGAAAAAGTGGTGCGCATTGACCGCGCCGAGGAAATTCTGCGCAATTGGAATCAGTCGTAAACACAGCAAAACATTAGCAGGAGGTATACAACATGGCTGAACAGGAAACATCCGGGGCATATTCCCCGTTATTAAAACCCGACAAACAGGTGGGCATCATCGGCTACGGCGCCTATGTGCCGCGCTACCGCCTGCCCGCCGCCGAGGTGGCCCGCGTGTGGTCGGGCGAAGAGGGCGGCGCGCCCATCAAAGAGAAATCGGTGCCGGGGTTGGATGAAGACGTGGTCACCATGTCGATCGAAGCTGCGCGCAACGCGCTGGCGCGGGCGGGCATTCACCCCGCCGACCTGCGCGCCGTTTGGGTCGGTTCCGAGTCGCACCCCTACGCGGTTAAACCCAGCTCCACCCTGGTGGCTGAAGCCATCGGAGCCACCCCCTCCATTCAAGCGGGCGACTGGGAATTTGCCTGCAAAGCCGGCACCGAAGCCTTCGTCGCCGCCGTTGGGCTGGTGGGTTCGGGCATGGCGCGCTATGCCCTGGCCATCGGCATGGACACCGCCCAGGGACGCCCCGGCGACGCGCTGGAGTTCACCGCCGCAGCCGGCGGAGCCGCCTACATCGTCGGCCCGCAGGAAGAAGCCCTGGCGGAGCTGGAAGGTTCCTATTCCTATGTGACCGACACACCCGACTTCTGGCGGCGTGAGGGACAGAAATATCCCTCGCACGGGCAGCGCTTCACCGGCGAACCCGCTTACTTTCACCACATCAGCTCAGCCGCGCAGACCCTGATGGAAGCCCTGGGCGCCACTGCCGCTGATTTCACCTATGCCGTGTTCCACCAGCCCAACGCCAAGTTTCCGCGCCTGGTGGCCAAACGCCTGGGTTTCAGCGAAGAGCAAATTGCCCCCGGCCTGCTCTCGCCGATCATCGGCAACACCTACGCCGGCGCCTCGTTGATCGGCCTTGCGGCTGTGCTGGACATTGCCAAACCCGGCGACCGCATCCTGGTCACCTCGTTTGGTTCCGGCGCCGGGTCAGACGCCTTTGCCGTGCGCGTGACCGACGCCATTGAAGCTCGCCGCAGCCTGGCGCCCACCACCGCCCAGTACATCGAGCGCCGCACCGAAATTGACTACGCCCGCTACGCGCGCATGCGCGGTAAGCTGACCCTTTAAGCGCGAGGTGAACCCCATGAGCGATGTAGTCATTGTTGGCATTGGTCAAACCCCGGTGGGCGAACACTGGGACCTTTCACTGCGCAACCTGGCAGCCCGCGCCATGCTGGCTGCCATCAAAGACGCCGGCGAATTGAAGCCGCAGGCGGTTTATATTGGCAACTTCCTGGCTTCCTCCCTGTTGGGGCAGGCCAACCTGGGTGCGCTGCTCACCGAAAACGCCGGCCTTTCGGGTGCAGAAGGCATCACCCTGGAAGCCGCCGGAGCCTCCGGTGCGGCCGCTTTTCGCATGGCTCACCTGGCAGTGGCATCGGGCGTGGTGGATGTGGCCCTGGCGCTGGGCGTGGAAAAATGCACCGATGTGACCCCCGCCGAGTTGGAAACCGCCGCCGCCCAGGCATTGGATTACGACTATGAAGAGATGCAGGGGCTCACCCTCACCTCGCAGGCGGCCCTGTTAATGCAGCGCTACTTATATGAAAACGACCTGCCGCGCACTGCGCTGGCGGGCTTCCCGGTGCTGGCGCACGCCAACGCGGCAGCCAACCCCAACGCCATGTTCCGCCGCGCCGTTTCGCGCGAGCAGGTTGAGCGCGCCGGCATGCTCAGCGACCCACTCAACCAGTTCGATATGGCGCCCTACGCCGACGGCGCAGCCGCTTTGCTGATCACCCGCGCCGAGCTGGTGCCAGCCAGCCTGCCGCACCCGCTGGTGCGTGTGCTAGGCTCAAGCTGCGTCATCGACGCTGTTTCGCTGCACGACCGCCCCGACCCGCTGGCTTTCGAAGCCGCCCGCCTGTCGGTGGAACGCGCCTGCCGCAAAGCTGGCATTCTGCCTGGCGACGTGGACCTATTTGAACTGCACGACGCCTTCTCCATTTATGCCGCCCTGTCGCTGGAAGCGGCCGGTTTTGCCCCGCGCGGCCAGGGTTGGAAACTGGTCGAAGACGGCAGCCTGAACCTGAGCGGCAAACTGCCCGTTTGCACCCTGGGCGGGCTGAAGGCGCGCGGCAACCCGCCGGGCGCATCCGGAGCCTATCAACTGGTGGAAGCCGTGCAGCAACTGCGCGGGCAGGCCGGCGCCAGCCAGGTGAAAAACGCCCGCCTCGCCCTGGTGCAGTCGCTGGGCGGCGCCGCCACCACCGCCGTCACGCACGTGCTGGAGCGCTGGCAGCCCGCCGACCGCGTGTACGACCACCCGAATTAAACTGTTTCGCTTTTTTGCAATAGAAAAGTCAACACGTCGCTCATCAGGCGGTTGATGGACTGGTAGGTTTGCGCGTCTGCAGCCAGGATCTGCTCCTCACTTTGCACATATTCCGCCGGGATCAATTCATCGCGGCAGTTGGCCACCATGTCGCGGGCTGAGGCGGGTGTGGTCTCCAGGTGGAACTGCAAACCAATCACCGACCGGCCCAGTTGAAACGCCTGGTTGGGGCAAATCTTGTTTTGCGCCAGGCGCACCGCGCCCGCGGGCAGGTCAAAGGTTTCGCCGTGCCAGTGGAACACGGTTGCCGAGGGTGGAAAGCGAAAATGCGCCGGACTGCCGCTATCAATGCCCTGTACAGGAAACCAGCCGATCTCTTTGTGCGGGTTGGCAAACACCCGGGCGCCGGCTGCGCTGGCAATGAGCTGCGCCCCCAGGCACACGCCCAGCACAGGCTTGCCGGCCTGAATGGCAGCCCGGATGAAACGCTTTTCCTCCGCCAGCCAGGGGAACCGATCTTCGTCGTTCACGCTCATGGGGCCGCCCATTATCACCAGCAAATCGACGTCGTTTACATCAGGAAGAACGGTTGATTCAAAGAAGCGGGTGGCAGTGATGTCATACCCGGCGGCTGCAAGCCAGGGGGCAATGCTGCCCAATCCTTCAAAGGGAACATGTTGGAGCGTATGTGCGCGCATAGAAATTATCCTTTAATGATCACCCGTTGCTGCTTATCGGTCGTTGCGAGCCGCGATGTTCTTTCGGGGCGTGGCGCCAGGTTTTGGGTTGAGACTGCCGCGTCGGGCTCCCGCCCTCCTCGCAGTGACCGGTTGCAGTTTTTTGGCGGCAAAAATGATGATGAATTTGCTATTGTATCCCATTGTGCTGATATTCCCCCGCGGTGTCAACGTGTAAGATTTGGATGGAACGATCCGTCCAAAAAATACTGGAGAGTCAAGCCCATGCACCGCCATGTTTTCCCGATCGTGATCATAGCCCTGCTGCTGACAGCCTGCGCGCCGGTGGCTGCTGCGGTTGACCCCGCCCCGGCGGCTGACAGCCTGCCTCAGCCCGAATTAACCGTTGAGCAGGCGCCCGCCGCTGCCTCCACCCTGCCGCCCACAGCGGCGCCCAGCCCCACGCCAGCCCCCACCCCGCACCCCATGCAGATTGATACCCAGCGCGCCGGGTCTTACCCCGGCAGCGATATCGTCATTGAAGAAGAGTTGGAACCGGGCGCAAATTACAGGCGCTATTATGCATACTATCTCTCGGAAGGTTTGAAAATTTATGCCCTGCTGACCGTGCCAAACGGCGAAATGCCCACCGGGGGCTTCCCGGCCATCGTGTTCAACCACGGCTACATCCCGCCGGACGAATATCGCACCACCGAGCGCTATGTGGCCTATGTGGACCGCCTGGCGCGCAGCGGTTATATCGTCTTTCGCATCGATTATCGCGGCCACGACCGCTCGGAAGGCTCGCCCAGCGGCGCCTACAGCAGCCCCGGTTACACGGTGGATGTGCTCAACGCGGTGTCATCGCTGCAGCGTTTTCCGCAGGCCAACCCCGATAAGATCGGCATGTGGGGACATTCGATGGGCGGATTTCTGACCCTGCGCGCCATGGTGGTTTCAGACGCGGTGAAGGTGGGGGTAATCTGGGCGGGAGTGGTGGCGCCCTATGCTGACATGCTCTACAACTGGCGGCACAACGACCTGCCGTTCGCATTTGTGCGCCCCGGCGGTTGGCGCAGCGACTGGGTGCAGCAATTCGGCGCCCCGGAAGAAAACCCACTGTTCTGGGATTCGGTTTCAGCCAATGCCTACCTGGCTGACCTGTCGGGCCCGGTGCAACTGCATCACGGCACAGCCGACAGCGAGGTGCCCACAGCCTTTTCGCAAACCCTTTACAATCAAATCGACGCCGCCGGCGGCGAGGTGGAATACTATATCTACGAGGACGACAACCACAACCTGTCCAACCAGTTCAACACGGCCATGCAGCGCACCATCGATTTTTATGACCGCTATTTGAAATAAGGGTTGGTCAATTTTTTCAAAGAGAATTGGTTGTTTACCTTTTTTATTCCACTGAACTTGCGCAGCGAAAACCGATTGTAATATCTCCCAAATCACCGCCGCTCATTCGATCATAAACATTAAAAAAGGCGATATCCAACGGCAGCCTCCAGCATTGTCCGCGAAAGACATGGCTGCTGCCTGAATTTGGCCCGCGCGGGTTTTCAAGGGGAGAATTGATGTAATAATCTTCGCCGTACCAATCATTGACGTACTCATAGACATTTCCGAGCATGTTCAATGCGCCATACGGGCTGGCGCCGGCGGGACGACTGCCCACCGGGTCAGGCATATTATTTGTACAGCCCTCACCGTTGACCAGGCTGCAATTCAACTCCTTCGTTCCCCAGGGAAGAACCCGTTCATCCCTGCCTCTGGCTGCTTTTTCCCATTCCGCTTCAGTTGGTAAACGTCTGCCTGCCCATTCGCAGTATGTGCGGGCATCTATCCATGAAACATCAGAAACCGGATAATTATCGTACCGGGGATTGCTAAAATAATCGGTCGGAAAGTATGACCCGTTCGTGACATACATATCCGTTTTCAATTCCTTGCACACTCCAGCATCCACGCATTTTTTATACATACCAAGGGATACTTCAGTCTGGTCGATATAGTATGCATCCAGGTAAACTGTATGCGATTGAAGTTCTTCAGGCCAAGTGTCTCCCATAATGAAATCTCCGGCTGGAACCAGCAGCATTGTCATTCCATCGATATCAGAAATTTTTGTTTGACCTAATTCCTGAATAACCGGTGTGTTGGTATTCTCCAGGGGCACCTCTGTGCTATTCAAACCAGTCGTAATTGCTTCAGCAGTGATGGCTATTGAAGTAAATGGAGTCTCAATGGTCGGCAATGGGGTTGGAATGCTAGCAGGCCTTTGATTCAAAAACGTGATTAAAGCAATGATGGTACCTAAAATTGTTGCGTAAGCAGCGAATTTTTCCAGGTTTTTGTTTTCTGATGTTGTCTCTTTTGGGGTACTGGAAGGTGCCATATCCTTGTTCATGTCATTGTTTTGATTTTGCATGTCGGTCATCATTCCACCTGAGGCAATGGATTTTAAAACCATCATTTTTATTATTATTGATGTTAAATCGTTAAAGAACAATTATAGACGGTCACTTCTGTTTTGCAATTAGGTGGGAAGAAAACAAACAAAAGGGCAAAGTTCTCGCCTGTAACTTCGGCGCAAACCCGCCCTGCGATTTCAAAGCCAGCACCAGCCAGTATCCCACCCGGGCTGTGCAGGATTAATGGAAAGCATCACCAAATTCTAAATTCTTTTCCACAAGCGTGACCAGCCATAACACCATCCAAAGATGGCAGTGCGTGGATGGCACTCCAAAGCCGCTCAACCAGCTTGCCGGTGTGGATACAGCGGGTCACCTGGCGAATAACTGGTACGCCCTAGAGCAAACTAAATAGCTAACTGGCAACTGCCTAGCCAATTTGAAAGAATTTATTCATTTGTGAGGTCAAGTTTCAATGAATATGTTCCTTCACCACTGCTGCGGATGATTTTTACAAACCAGTTACCCTTCATATCAGAGAGATACTTTAATGTGCGCACATTGCCAATGGTTGATACCGAACCGGCGCTCTTTGAATTAGGTCGATACAGCGTCATGGTAATGCTGGCTTCTTCTGGCTGAGTAAGTTCCAGGCTTATATTCTGCCCGACATCGATATTGAAGGAGTACCAGTCTTCATCGTCTGCTCGTTTGAGGAATCCCTGGATGGTTCCGGGGGTAATGCTCATTGCCGCAGATGCATTCCCGGCATCCATACCACTGCCGGCATCATCCTGGTTGGCAAGCGAGTATTCCAGCTTAAACTTTCCTCCGCCGCTGCTGCGGATAATTTTTACCCACCAGGCGCCGTCAACATCTGCCACGTATTTCAATGTGCGGATATTGCCAACAGTGGATACTGATCCAACAGATTTTGAATCGGGGCGATAAAGCCCCAACGTTATACTTGAATTCTCAGGTTGAGTGATCATCAAAGTAATGATTTGTCCGGCATTGACGTTAAAAGTGTACCAATCTTCATTATCCCGATTGCCGCTGGGGAGATCACTACCCAGTTCTCCCATAAAACAACCGGGTTGAATGAGTTCAGAATCGGAAGCTTGATTGGTTTCAGGTAAAGTTCCGCAGTCTTGAAAACCGTTATCGTTTGTTACTTCTTCGCTTTCTTCTTCCAAAACATCAGACGCGCTTTGCTCTTCTGAACTTTGCTGATTGGATGTCTCCCCCTTGATGAAAAATGAGCACGAAACGAGACTAATCATCAGAAGAAACCCACCCAAAATGCTAATCCTCTTATTATTCATGTCATTTCTCCTTTCAACTTATCTGTAACAACATGGTAAATAGATGATCTTTGGCGATCTGGGTTCCAACCAGGGGCGGTTTTTCATCCTGCATCGTCAGTGAAGAATTTCACTTCTAGCCGATCACAGGCATATAATATAAGCGTTGCTTTCCTGAAAGTGGGATACATCACAACAATGTCGTCTTCACCCAGCAAGTTTTCAGCGGACAAACCGATAAAAAATTTTTAAGAGAATGGGGAACTTCAATTTTCAACTGATAATAGAACCAGCCCTGATCAGTCTATGAAGTTAATTACAATGTTTGGGTAAAATTATTATAGCACGTCTGAAACCTCAACACTGGTTGCTGCACAGCCATGCCGTTGGATGCGGAGTTTATCCTCAGAAGTGCAACCATGCATAACACCATCTGCGGCTGGCAATGCGTAGATAGCAGCCCAAAGCTGCTTGACCAGATTGGCAGTGAAGATGCGGCGGGTTACCTGGCGAACATCTGGCAAAAAATCACCCCGCCCCCCCTAAACAGTTGTTGAAAAACCGCTCAAGGCAGCGTGTATGTCATTCTCCCGCTGCTGTTGGGGTCATTGAATTCCACGGTTTCGTAATCCAACCAGACGGGCTTAAACTCTTTGGCCTGCGAAGTGGCAATGGTTTGCGAAGCCTGGCTGTTGAGGTCAAACAGGAACAGGTTGACCGGCTTCTGGCTTTTCACAAATTCCTGGTGGGTGGCGGCGTCGAAAATGGCCGGGTAATCGCTGAATGCCAGTTTGCCGGTATCCCCGTTCAAGGCGCATTCCCTTGACGTGTTGATGGGCAGGGATGACATATCGAACTTTTCGATCTCCCAGGTAGCTGTGTCAATGCGGAAATAAGCCATGATTTTGGATCCGGCGTGCAGCGCGCCCCAAAACTGGCTGCTTTGCGTGTTCCAGGTTTCGGGGCTCGGGTAATACGCGCCGTTCTCATCCAATTGACTGAGGTCAAATTCATTAACCATCTCGGAGGGCGGTTTCAGGAAAACAATCTTCAAGTCAAACCCTGCGGCATATTGCAGGGCAATCATCTGCCCATCGGGTGCGGCGCGAAAGTCCAGCCCCTTGCCGGCAAACACTTTTTCGCCGCCGCCCTGCCGGTCATAGCGCCACAGCTCGTCCATCCAATTGCCGTCTGTGCTGTTCACATCGCCGATGCGCTTGATGATATAGAGGTTCTGATTGTTGAACTCAGCCGCATGATAATGTTCCCGGTAAACCTGCTCCAGCGTGAGAAACAGGCTCTCTTCGCCGGTTTGTGTATTGCGCAGCACCACATCGGTCTGCTGCTCGTCCTGTGCATTGGGCATCAGCACCACCGCAAACGATTCGGGCGCAGGGGCCGGGGCGCTTTCGGTTGGCGCGGAAGAAGATGAAGGAGTGTCTGCGGCGGGTGGAGGGGCGTCAGTGGGCGGCTGTGCCGGGGCGTTTTCGGGTGTGGCTTCGACGGTCACCAGGCCGTCGTCGGAAGAGGGGGCGCTGCAAGAAGTGATGAAGAACATTCCCAGAATCACAGGCAATACCCACATTATTCTTTTCATTTTTTGCTCCTTCACAAAGGCAAACGGCGGCTGGTTGAAACGATTTTTGGGGCGTCTTATTATTGTGTAGCAAAATGTTTGAGAAAATATTCCCGGGATAATTTTTCACCGGTTTCGGTCATTAAAACCGATTTGGCTTTGCTTTTTGGATTGTGAATGTAGCCCTTTTGAAATAACCTGTCCAATGCGTCCCAGTCCATACTTTTCCAGGCGCGGGTGACGTTTTCCTCGCGGAAGGAGGTCAGGTGGAGCAGCGCCAGCACCATTTCATCCACTTTCTCTTGATCGTAATCCATAAACATCCTCCCCTCTCATTGAAAGTCGCAAGGATATTCGCATTTCCCCAATTTGTTTATTATACATGCAGTAGACGTAGGATGGGGTGCAGGGGCGTCGCAAAGTCAATTCTCAGATTAATATTTTCCCGCCCCGGAACCTACCGAAACCAGAGTCTAATAAATGCTTCATTTTTGCAAGGAGAAAGCCAACCCAACGCAGCAAACCCCATTCCATTTTTATAAGATCGCCACGTTCGCTTTGCTCACTCGCGATGACAACGTATTGGGCTGCCAGTGAAGTATGAAAACGTAGGGTGTGCTCGCTTTTTGAGCGCACCGTTTTTTTAAAGTATTTGTCACAATGTTGGTTCTGTTTTTTGAGGAGATTCTTGAAAATGGCGGGATGCAGCAGTTACCAGTTCACCGGCAATGGCGAGCGCTTCCGCCGGGGTTAAACTGACCGCAACTTTAAAGGAGGGTTGTAAGACATCTTCTTCAGTCGGTGTGGAATGCCGAATTTGAAGAAGGATCACTTCATTATTGCTGTAAATATGGACAGCCCCGCCATTTTTTTGCGGAAAATTTTGGACTCGCATATTTTTCGGTGCGCTCATTTAATCCCTCTTTTCCATGATTTAGTATGCAGCGTGGACAAAAATGCGAAAACAGCCTGCTTATTATATTGGATTATCTTCTTAAAAACCGTTTTATTCAAAATGATGAAAATTTGCACGACATTACAAAAGACTTTTGGAAATTGACAGCAAGCTCCGCTTATTTAAAAATATCACTACTTTGATCTTCGGATAGCTTTGACAGGGGAACCGCAAAAACATTCTCTGCCAGAGGATAAGCTTTTAAACCCGGGTAAAACACCCATAATTTTGACAATTCCAAGTCTTGCAGCGCCGTGCGCATGGACAGTGTTAGACGAGGGGCGTCCACGCGTTTACATTTCACCCCAATGTGCTGATTGTTCATACCATGAAATTCCACCACCAGGTGGTGGAATTTCATGGTATTAGACCCAGACTACTATGCCGCATGCTGATAAGTTTTGGGGCGGCGCAAAGGTGATTTTTAGAGTTAACGACATGCCGCCCCTGCACACCATGCACGCAATTCTTATTGGACCCGCCGGGCAACCGGGTGATCAGGGTTGAGCTGCAGCAAATCCCACAGGTTGCCGTACAGGTCTTCGAACACTGCCACCATGCCGTAATCGGCTTGCTTGGGTTCGCGCACAAACTGGATGCCTTTGGCCTGCATGGCGTGGTAGTCGCGCCAGAAGTCGTCGGTGTTGAGGAACAGGAAAACCCGGCCGCCGGTCTGGTTGCCGATGAAGGGTTCCTGCTCGGGTTTGGACGCCCTGGCCAGCAGCAGGGTGACGCCTTTCGAATTGGGCGGCGACACCACCACCCAGCGCTTGTCCTGTTCGGGTTGGTAGGTGTCTTCAATCAGCTCGAAGTTCAGTTTATTCAGGTAAAAATCGAGCGCTTCGTCATAGTCGCGCACCACCAGTGCAATGTGGACGATGGATTGTTGCATGAGGATTTCCTTAACATGATGAGAGTAGGGGTTGTACAGGGCTTTCAGTAAAAAGTATAAATAACTCTTTTTTCGTACGGCCGGATTATTTTTTCAGGCTTTCCATCAGCCGAATGGACCAACTTTGGAATAAAGCTTTAATTTCACCAGGGCTCCAATCGATCAGCATTTTAACCGGCCAACGGTCGGATTCATCTGGAAAATCCAGGCAGCGATTCAAGGCAATGGCAAACCAATAGAGATCAAAACCGGGGTCTTTTTGCGCTGCCAGTTCCAGCAGGGTTTCTGGCGATTGAGATTGCAAAATAAAATAAAGATCAACGGCATCACGCGGTTCAGCCCTGCCAAAATATGCCAGCAGCTTATCCACACACAAATCGGTGAAATGATTAACCCGGATGCCCGGTTCACACAGAATCGGAGGATACAGGCGGAAAGGTGAATCCAATGCAAGATCAACTTTTAGCGTTTCATGATTTTGGACCACTTGAAATTCAACGTATGTGGCAAAACGCCGCACAACCTGGATGGAAAGACCATGTGAACGGGCAAGAGTCTCCAGTTGGTAGGATACAGGCTGCACCAACCCGTCGATTCCTGTAAAGAAATCCAGGTCGAAAGACAGGCGGTGCCCAAGATAGAACTCAGCCAGTGCAGTACCGCCGGTCAGATAGAACTGTTCATTATCTGGAAGCTCTGCAAAAACCTGTAAAAATGATTTTTGCAGCGAGGTGAGCAAACCGTGGGGTTGGGGAGAGATGGAGTTAGCCATTGCGAACATTCAAGAAAGTGCGCCACAGCCGCTCAATATCGGCGGGTAGCTGAAGATGATCGATCTGCTCGGCTACCTCATCCAGGTCCAGGCAGCGAATATCTTCAGCCGTTCCGTGTGTCAGAATTTGCTGCAGCAACCAGTTCCGCTGAAACGGGTCAGCAACATCCACTTCATCCGTGCTCCACACAATGTGGCGTGGAGGGTGAACAATTGTCTTCATAAATCGATTATACAGGAAAATGGCAGTACTCGTTTTGAAGCATGGCAGAGGGTATGCTCAGTCTGTCATTATTCAGGAACCACCGCCACGGCATCCATTTCAATCAGAAAATCGGGGTTTGCCAGCCCTGCCACAAACATTGTCGTGACGGCCGGCGGGTTGGGGGTGCGCCCCCAGGCGCGCTGAAAGGCTTCAAAACCAGCCTGCAGAGATTGCCCCTGCACGATGTAGATATTCCATTTGATGACCTGTTCGGGTTCGGCGCCGCCAGCTTTCAACGCCACTTTCAGGTTGTGCAAAACCTGTTCGGTTTGCCGCCCAATGTCGCCTTTGCCCACAATGTTGCCGGAAACATCCACGGCATCCTGCCCGCCGACATAGACGGTTTTGACATTGCCGGTCACCGTAATCACATTGCTGAATGCCGGATTTTTGGATAATCCTTCGGGATTCAGGTATTGCACCTGACCATTTTTGGAAGGGGTCATGGGTTCCTCCTATGGATGATCAAAAAACAATGGAATGGAATTTAATAGTAGAATATATGTACTATATTGTCAAGTGGAAAATTACATTATGAAGTGCAATAAGATTATGCCGCCCGGCGAGCCAGGATTAAGATGTGCTCGTCTGGAAAATTGACTCCTGGCGTCTCAATCTCCACCCGGTAGCGCCATTTTTCGTCGTTCATGGTCAGGGTCTGCAATTCAATGATCTCCAACCCCTGGCGGGAAAATGCTGCGCGAAACTCTTCTTGTGTGAAATATTGGTAGCTCTGCAACCGTTCAGATTCCCACAGTCCTTTTCCAAGAAAAATGGACTTGGTTATATAACGGGTAAAATCGCGCTGCGATAGTTCAACACATAACGGGGCTTTGGTCTCCTGATAGGCAATCTGAAAAGGGTGATACTGCTCCACAAAGGTCTGAAATTCCAGACGCATCGGGTAATCTCGGAAGCGTATGCGCAGAGTTTGCTGCGGATCTCCAGGAGGTTCCAATCCATCAAACAAAATCAGCCATCCACCAGGTTCCAGGCAGCCAACCGCAGCGGCAAGCGCCTGCTCGACGCGCTGTTTGGCAATGGGAACATCAATCTCGCCCAGCTCGGGGGAATAACAATCCGAAAATACTTCATGCAAAGCATTGACCAGCAGCACCACATCGAATTTTCCCAGCCCGGCCAATAGACCCGCATCGGTGAAATCGCCTTCCACACAACCCAAACCCGGGTAATCACGCCGGCAGCGCGTCAGTGATTGTGCGTTGTTATCCACGCCGACCGAGGTTTGCAGGTTGCATTCCTGGTAGTGGGCATCCAACAGGCTGCCGATGACCTGCCCTTCGCCGCAACCTAATTCAAGCAAGCGCAAGCGGCGGTCGCCCTGCTGTGCCAGGCGGCGAATCAATCTGGAAGCTGCCAGGATGGCATAACGCTTGCCCAGGGTTTCCATCGACTGTAGGCGTGTTTCCCAGTAAAAATCCCAAAATTCATCGGTTTCTGGCATGATCGTATTTATTCGTTCATTATAGATGCACTGTGAATCGGTGCGGTTTGCGGCGGGCAGTCCATCAGCAAAAACAATGGTTAACCTGGAATCTGGTGCAACTCTCGCCAACTGATGAGGGCGCCGGCGCTGGTTTGCATCGATTGATCTCCGCCGTACACAACATAACCCTGTTTCTCTGACAGGTTTGTAAGAGATTGCCAGTATTTAAGATTTTCAAAGTAGCTGGTGGACACTGTTTTGCCAGATTTAATCTCAACCGGCGTGATCGAGTTGCCATTTTCCAACAAACAATCCATTTCTTTGCCGTGGTTGTCCTGCCAGAAATAGGGTTGGCGATTCTTTCCCTGGTTAAAATTGCGTTTGATAAATTCATTGATGATTAAGTTTTCAAAGAGAGCGCCTTTCAGGTAATGCAAATTGACTTGATTCTCATCACGAATGCCCAGCAGCGAACAGGCAACACCTGTATCATAAAAATAGAGCTTGGGTGATTTGACCAACCGCTTATTAAAATTGTGATGGTAGGGTTGAAAACGGTAAAGGATATAGGAACTTTCCAGAATGGATAACCAGGCTCTGGCGGTGTTCGGGCTGATACCAGCATCATTTGCCAGGCTGGTGCTGTTGAGCAATTGCCCAATACGACCGGCGCACAGCCGGATGAACTGGATAAAGGCATTCAGGTCACCAATGTTTTTCATCAAGCGCACATCCTTTTCGACATAAGTCTGGATGTAAGCCGGATAAAAATCGGTGGGGGCGATATCGCGGTCGTATATACGAGGATAGTGACCTTTGAAAATCAGATGTTCGTAAGATTCCATCTTTGGCGGAAGTTCAGAAAACGAGAAGGGGAGCAAATGCAAAATTGCGGTTCGCCCCGCCAGAGTCTGGCTGATTTTTTCCATCAACAGGAAATTCGATGAGCCGGTCAGAATGAATTGAACCTGCCGGTTCGCATCTACAATTGTTTGAATGTAGGAAAACAATTCGGGCGTGTTTTGAATTTCATCCAGAACTGCGCCGGTGGGATAATTGGAGAGAAACCCGCGCGGGTCGGTCAATGCCACCTGGCGGATATCCGGATCCTCGAGGGAGACATAGGGCAGCGTTGAAAAAACGGCTTTAACCAGGGTGGTCTTGCCAGACTGACGCGGACCGGTGAGAGTAATCACCTGGAATTTCTGCGCCAGAGCGAGCATTTTTGTTGACAGGTTTCTTTCGATCATGGCAGCACACTCCAATTGCCGGGGCATGACAGACAGGCAATTCGATCATAGCACTAAATGTACAAATCTGCAATCTTATTGCAGATTTGTACAGATAATTCCGGACTGCTGCCCCTCACCACCATCCAGCGGGCGTCGCCAGGAAAATTCCATCCCCGCCTAACACGTGCCGTGCGCCAGCAAAGCCACCTTTTTCCCCTGGTGGAACAATTTGTTATACAGTTCACAGGCCTGCGGGGTGCGTACCACCTTCACTTTTTTGATGCCCTTCGAGAGGATTTTCTCTTTCACTTCATCAGGGCATTCCAGCGCTCCGTTCACGCCAATGCCGATGATCAAGATTTCGATTCCCCGCTCATAAACCCCGGTGATCATGGCTTTGGTGAGGGTGTGTCCTTTTCGCTCAGCCCACTCGGTCACGTCCCGGCCGATAAGCCGGATATCTTTGCCAACGCCGCTTTGCCCCTCCTCGGTGGAAGAATGCTCTTTGCCGCAAATGAAAAACTTGCCCCACGAAAAATGCTCGATGGGGCCAGCGGGGTCGTCAAACATTTGTCCTCAAAAAACTTTCCACGTCCTCGGTAAACTTCAGGGTACCGCTTTCAATCTGGCTGGTCAACACGTCCAGGTCGCTAAAATCTGGATTCTCAACCAGCACGTGCTCCAGGACGGCATCATATCCCTGGATGGTGGGCACCAGGTGGTACTGATTCCAGCCGCTTTCCTTAATCAGCTTCCAGGTTTTGGCTTGAATCTGTTTGTTGTATCCGCCCAGCCACACCTCGAAGCGCAGCGGCTGATGAATGAACACGACGGCGATTTTCAACTGGCGCTCTTTCAAAGGCTTTGGCATGCAGGAGAAATAAGTCATGTCCATGTAGCCGGTATAGAGGCTGCCGGATACGAAGAAATCGGGGTGTTCGCTTTGAATGTGTGTTTTCAAAGCCATCACATATTCCATCAATCCCCGGTAGGCTTTGGGGATCGCGCCTTTTTCCATCTGTTGTTTATATTCGTCTATGTATTGGTGGAATGGTTCCATGATGAATCCTCCAATTGAAATTTGTTGGCACAGGCAGGCAGTTCACCTGCCAACCCGCCGCCCCGGTGAACCAC
Source organism: uncultured Anaerolineaceae bacterium (assembly GCA_964580315.1). Taxonomy (GTDB): domain Bacteria; phylum Chloroflexota; class Anaerolineae; order Anaerolineales; family Anaerolineaceae; genus CAZOKH01. The sequence continues at coordinate 113,288 of CAZOKH010000002.1, forward strand.
AAAACTAGCCGATCGTTCCCCGTTAAAGAAGTCCATAGCCTTTGTTTTTATAGGCAATTTTTTCTGCTCAACCTCAACGCTCACTTCACCAGTACTGTAGGCTGCGCTGCCTGCAATGGAGCTTTGCACACAGTTCCCACTCATACATACATTTTATATGCGCTGCCCCCCTTTGTGCAACAAACATCTGCTTGTCATCCACTGCAGCAGCCATAGAACACAATTGACAAATACGACTAAAATGGTCATAATAATAGTAAGGGGATAGGCTAATAACATTGATCCAATCATCCTGGCACAGGTTTGTTCTTGATGTGAAAGGAAGAAAAATGAAACCCAAAATTGTTGTTTTAGGCGCAGGGTTTGGAGGGCTTGAACTCAGCACAATCCTATCTGAAACGTTTGGTGATCGTCTCGACATAACCCTGATCGACAAAAGCACCTTCTTCTATTTCGGTTTTTCAAAATTCGATGTGATGTTTGGCCACAAATCCACAGATGCCGTTCGGCTTTCCTACCGCAATATCGTAAAACCCGGCGTGCGCTTTTACCAGGAAGAAATCACCGCCATTGACCCGCTTACCCGCCACGTCATCACAAATAAAGGGGCGTATGACGCCGATATCCTGGTCATTGCGCTGGGCGCTGATTACGACCTGGAGGCCACCCCCGGACTTATCGAAGGCGGCTACGAATTTTATTCCTTCCCCGGGGCTGAACGCCTGCGCACCGTACTGCCCACTTTTTCAAAAGGGCATGCCCTCATAGGCGTAACTTCAATTCCCTTCAAGAACCCGCCAGCGCCCAGTGAAGCTGCCCTGCTGCTGCATGAATATCTGACAGAACGCGGTGTTCGCGATCAATGCAAAATCAGCCTGGTTGTTCCTTTTGACGTCCCCATTCCTTCTTCACCCTCAAACTCCGATGCGCTGCTGGCTGCTTTTGCGGGGCGAAATATCTCCTTTATTCCCAACCGGTTTGTACGCGCCCTTGATCCGTCCCGCCATGTGGCCGTCCTGGATAATGAGAGGGAAATGCCCTACGACCTGTTTCTGGGTGTTCCAAAGCATAAAGCCCCGGCTGTGGTTGCGGCCAGCGGTATGACCAGCGACGGCTGGATTTCGGTTAACCCGATTAATCTCAAGACCATTTACCCCAATGTTTACGCCATTGGTGACGTTACAGACGCAGGAGTGCCCAAAACAGGCGTGTTTGCTGAGCGAGACGCGCGCATTGTGGCCGCTTCCATTCTCGCCGAAATTCACAGCAGAGAACTGCCCCCGGCAACTGAAGGAGCGGGTTCAAGTTACAACGAGATAATGGATGAAAAACGATACCTGGAATCGAACCGCCGCGCCCGTTGGTTCGATCAGTAACGGCCTGCGGGTGAGACGAAACCGGCTTTTTTTCTTCAACGTCTGGCTGAATAGCGCGTGTGGAAAATCGAACTGCGCCCGGGGAAAAATCAAAAGATCATGGCTCAGCGCGGTTTCACATGGGAAGTCGTTCAATGCAGGCGCAAACCGCCGGCACCGGCGGCGCCACGCGGCTTAAAAATTCCACCGTTTGAATTTCCAAAATACGCCATCCTTTTTCGGGTGTGAAATGCGCCTGCAATTCTTCGGCAGTGATTTTGCGCGGAACATTGGGTACCGGAAATTCGATGGAAAATTCATGCATGTAATAGCGCCCATGCGGGAGCAGGGTCAGGGCAAGCTCATGAACCAGCGTGTCACATTCCTCAGGGTCGAACAGGTGAAAGAAACCAGAATCTACAACTGTGTCAAACTGCTGTTGCAACCGTGAGAGCTTGAAGGCGTCTGCCACCCTGAATTCCAGCAAATGTGCTGTGTCCAGCGGCAGAGAGGCGGCTCTTTGCCGGGCAAGCATCACGGCGCTTTCAACAAAATCAATGCCCACCACCCGGCAACCCAACTGCGCCAAACAGATCGAGAGATCGCCGGAACCGCAACCCAAATCAAGGGCTAGCCCTGCGGGGGGATATTGGGCAAGCAGTGCTGCCATGGCAGGTTGTGGTGCGCCAATATCCCACGGAACATCAACCGTGTAAACCGAATTGAAAAATGCCAGCGGATCAGAGCCAAATCTATTCAAACCACACTCCTTGTCGCGTGTGTGCTGCAAAGCACCGGGAAATTTTTAAGCCGGCGCCCGAAAAATTTTTAATCATGTAATAATAGCTGTTGAGACACCCATAACGCGAAAGGCGTATATAAGCGAAAAAAACTCGCTTTTTTTGCCGTCATGGCATATATTTTGATTTCGAGTTTCATTGATGCGGAACAAAAGGCTCTATAAAAGCAAAGGAGATTATTCGATGGGAAAGATCAAGACAGGCGCCTACAATCCCCTGCCGGTTGCGCCCATTGCCCTGGTGGGCGCCAATGTGGATGGAAAACCAAACTATGTGACGGTGGGTTTTGTGAACGGCGTCAACATCAAGCCGGCCATCGTGTACGTCAGCCTGAACAAGAAACACCACACGCCGCAGGGCATCATCGAGAATGGCACCTTCAGCCTCAACATACCTTCGGCTGATTATGTTGTCGAAACCGACTACTGCGGGCTGGTCAGTGGCAAAAACGCCGACAAGTGCAGCATTTTCACCACGTTTTACGGCGAACTGAAGACCGCGCCCATGATCGAAGAATTTCCCATCACCGCCGAATGCCGCTACACCGGGCAGAAGGTGGAATTCGACATGGACACCGTTTACTTCGGCGAGGTTGTGCAGGTGTATGTTAATGAAGAGGTTTTAGACGAGAACCGAAAAATCGACATCCGCAAAGCCAACCCAATTTACTATTCCGGCATACAGAACCAATACCTCTCCTTGGGTGAGTACCTGGGAGCGGGTTGGAGCATTGGCAAGCAGTACCAACCCCGACAGGCTGCTGCGCATCCGCAAGCACCGGGAGCACAATTTGAGTGCAGCATTGTCGAGCGCCGCCCCGCACGGCCCGCCCTCACCATTCGCAGCCAGGTGTCTCCGCTTGCCGTGGCGCAAGCCATTGGTCAATGCGCCATGGCGGTCTTTCAATATGCCAACCAAAAGGGTTACGCCCCCGCCGGCGCGCTGTTTGTTGCCTATCACGGTTTTGACGGGCAGGCATTGGATGTTGAAATCGGGTTTCCCTTCCAGCCCGGCATTGAGGGTAAAGACAATATCCAGGTCAGTGAAATTCCCGGCGGAAAAACCGCCGTCCATCATCATGTGGGCAGCTATGAAAAACTGCCGCAAGCGCGCGCCGCGTTGGAACAGTGGCTTCACGCCAATGGTTATGTCACCACCGGTGTAAGTTATGATTTCTACCTGAACGACCCCCAGGTGACGCCCCCCGACAAACTGGAAACCGAGATCCTCTATCCGCTTGTGACGGCAAATTAAAAACCAGGAAATTTCGCGTTTCCCGTTCCCAGGAGCGGTAAAACAGGTTATAAAATAAAGTCATTCCACCATTGACCAGCCTATCCTCGCTGCGGATTGGTTTGTTTCCGCGGCGGTCGCCAGGAGATAACGCGATGCCCATTCCAGACAGCTGGCTTCCTGCCTTGAGCGAGGAAACCACCCGGCCCTACTATCAGCAGCTTTACCAGTTTGTCGGCGAGGAACGCCGCAAATACAAAGTCTATCCGGAAGGGGCCGATGTGTTCAACGCGCTGCGCTTCACACCTTTCGAGCGCGTGCGCGTGGTGATCATCGGGCAGGACCCCTACCATGATGAAAACCAGGCGCACGGGCTGGCATTTTCCGTGCGCCCGGGTGTGGCAGCGCCTCCTTCGTTATTAAACATCTTCAAAGAATTGAAAACCGATGTGCAATTTCGCATTCCCAATAACGGCTGCCTGATTCCGTGGGCCGAGCAGGGCGTGCTGCTGCTGAATGCCGTGCTGACCGTGCGCGCCCACCAGGCCAATTCGCACCAGGGCAAAGGCTGGGAGACTTTCACCGATGCGGTGCTGCGCGCGGTGAATGCCAAAGACAGCCGCGTGATTTTTTTGCTGTGGGGCAGCTATGCCCAGCGCAAAGCTGAGGGCATTGACACCACCCGCCACACGGTGCTGAAAGCCCCGCACCCCTCGCCGCTTTCGGCCACCCGCGGCTTCTTCGGCTGCCGGCACTTCTCCAAAACCAACGCCGCCCTGCAGGCCGAAGGCTTGCCGCCCATCGACTGGCAGTTGCCCGATTTATAACCTGGTTAAGACACAACTGGCGCTTTTCCATTCTGACCAATAAACATTCCACATATTCTCGAGGTGTCTTTCTTCGATAAACCGGCGTGCTCAAAACCCGGCTGCTGCAATTAGCTTTCTTTCTCAGGGTAACAATTGGGGGATTCGGTAAAAATGAATAGAGTTTGCTATACTTTTTTTATGGATAGTGGAACCTTAAACTATTATCAATCTCAAGCGGATAACTATTTCAAAGCCACATTTTATAGAAGTTTAGATGAACTCTGGAAAGTTACCCTGGGCAGCACAGGGGGGAGTGCAACCCTTCTTGATCTTGGTTGCGGGTCGGGACGCGACATGCGCTTCTTTTCAACAAGGAATATGCATGTTGTGGGGTTAGATTTTTCTTTGAAGCTCGCGCATCTTGCACATCGTCACACTCATTTACCCATAGTGCTGGCAGATTATCGGGCCATACCATTTAAAAATGAAGCGTATGATGTGGTCTGGGCAATTGCCGCCTTGCTGCACGTAAAAAAAGCTGAACTAAGCAAATCTCTGATGGAAATCTACAGGGTATTAAAGCCCCGGGGGTTTTTGATAACTTCAATGAAAGAGGGAAACGGAGAAGAAATTGACCGGGACGGCCGATTTTTTGCCT
>CAZOKH010000002.1:118152-129831 GCA_964580315.1 uncultured Anaerolineaceae bacterium
CTATTATGAAATGGAGGAATGGAAGGATGAGCTGTTGAAATGTGGTTTTGAATTAAATCAAATATCTTTATCCATCGAACAGAGAGACAACAAAGAATCCGGCCAATCTCTCAAAATACCCTGGATTTTTTCAATTTTCCAAAAGCCTTAACGCCAATGGCACTGCCTCCCATTGACCGATAACAGCCGGATTCAAGGCAAGGTTTGCGGGGTGAAGAAAGGCGATGGAAATTCAGGCGGGATCTGGCTTTGGGTCACCCGGCAGGTTGTCTCTCCAAGCGTGTTGATGAGGCTGTGCAGGGCATCGAACAGCAGTCTTGAATCGGCTTGGTCGCCGAAATATTCATCCAGGGTCATTGCGCTTGCCAGTCAATATCCACTGAACTTCCACCTGCTCCCATCTGGTGAATCCTGATTTGAAGCGAAATCTGTACACCCTGTGGACTGGTTAGGCTGGCTTGCAGAAGATCCCCAAAGTTTCCCGAAGGAATTTCAGATACCTGCCAACCCTGCGCTGCCAGCTCTTCCAAATAGAAAGCCTTTACCTGTTCGGCAGTGTCCGGGCTGTCAAAATTGAGCATGGGCGGATTATTACGGATATCGGCGGCATTGGCCGGCATGGGGATCATCTCTTCAGGGGGATGAGCGCATAATGGTGGAAGCTGGATCTTTACCTGACCAAAATCCTTAACCTCATAGGTGAAATTGACTTGCCCGGTGTAGATTCGATTGTCCCAGTCAATATCCCCTTCAAGCGTACCTTCCGCTTTAAGAAAAAAAGCCGGATCTTGAGCAATCCATACTTTCGCATCAATATTTGTAATACGACTGACCGGCAGCATAGTTAAATTTTCAATTTCATAGACATCCGCCACCACATTGTTCACACGCACATTCTTTTCAAGCAACTTGCCGGGGGTAATGGAGGTTAGCGGACGAATGACGTAGTCGCTGATGTGAGATTGGGTCTCAGCGGAGACTTCTTCCTTTGTGCAAATTCGCCCTCCCGATGATGCATCGCCCACATGGTAGATTAAACCGCTGGAGACAACATATTCAGACACGCCGTTCATGTATTTATTCGGCGTTTGCATGGTCGAAACTTCCCGGCGCAAATCAGCAGGTTTATCCATTTCAACCAGGTATTCCATGAAACCGCTGGCGCTGGTTCCCGCTTCATCCACACCAGATAGTTCGATGCGGAGTTGCTCGCGGTAGTTCTTGAGGTTTTCTTTTCCCTCATCCAATAAAATATACATGGGGTTACCCTGCGCCAGCAGTTCAAATCCGGATGTCGGCTGGTCAGAGGAGTCCTGCAACTCGCTGTCCTGGCTGCCGATCAGGCAAGCGCATGAGATCAAGATGAATAATAACAACAGAAAAGCCTGGGAGATTTTTTTCATCAGATGTTCCTTGCCCAAATAACCGCGCAGATAACGCAACCTGCTTTGGACTTACCGTTACCCGAAAGAACAATCCCACCCTTAGAATTTATCCATTCGATCTTTAATTATTTTAATCCGACAGGGAAAAATCACAAGCGTTTTTCAAGTAGGGTGGGTGCAGGGGCGTAAACGCTCTGGTTTTTGATGCTCGTCGTTCGCCCCGCAACCCACCGAATTGAAATATGTCGCATGTTGGTGGAAAGCCCTTGAAAAGGGTTTCGGGATGGCTTCTGGATGCTTTTCGGCTTTGCTACACATTACCATCCATTCACCTACCCTACGCACTGGCACCAAACCCCTCATGGAACGTGACCGTGCCCTGCGGATGGCTGCCGTCAAAGGATAGAGCAAAAAACACTTCGGGCGGCACGCCTTCGTGCGCCAATCCAGCGACGTTCTCAAAGCCGAATTTGGTGTAATAACCCGGGTGACCCACCAGGCAGCAGCCCCGGGCGCCCAGGGTTTTCAGGCGCGCCAGCCCTTCGCGGATCAGCGCTTTGCCAATGCCCGTTTGCTGACACTCCGGCAATACCGATACCGGACCCAGTCCATACCAGTTTTGAGCGCCGTCTGAAATGACGATGGGCGAAAAGGCGATGTGCCCCACCACGCGCCCGTCCACCTCGGCCACCAGCGACACGCTCAATGCCCCGGCAGCGCGCAGCGCGGTCACGATGAACTGCTCGGTGTGGCTGCTGATCTCCAGGGTTTCAAAGGCGGCGGCGGTCACTTCACTGATGGTGTCGGCATCAGCATGTGTTTCGTCTCGAATCAAGATGTTGGGTGTGGTCATGGCAACCTCGCTTTAGGGAAGATGGTGATTTTTTCTATTCACGCTAAAGGATTACTATAATTCAAAACGCTCCCGCGTGGGGAGCGCTTTCTTGTTCAAAATCGGTGCGCTGAAGCACACCCTACGAATGCTGGTCAGAACTTAAACCTTCAGCGAGCCTCTAAAGCCCCTGGCGCCGTAGTATGAATCCGCGCCGTTGTGATACACAAAGACGTGACCGTAGCGGCGGTCGGCAAACAGGGCGCCGCCCAGTTTGCGAATGTCGGCAGGGGTTTGCAGCCAGCTCGATGTTTTGGCGTCGAAATTACCCATTTGCTGCAATGCCTGGTAGTCTGCTTCTGTCAAAAGCTCAATGCCCATGGCGGCTGCCATGTCCAGGGCTGAATCTTGCGGCTTGTTGGCTTTGCGCGCTTCCAGCGCTGCATGGTCGTAACAAACATTTCTGCGACCGGCGGGGCTTTCGGCTGAACAATCGACAAAAAGGATTTCGCCCGACTTCTCATCCGTGCCAACCACATCGGGTTCACCGCCGGTTCTTTCCATTTCATGCAGCGGCCACAGCTTTTCAGGGTTGGCTTGCAGCCGGTCCTGCACCTGCACCCATTCAAGGCTGTTGTGGCGGTTTATGTTCTGCTCAAAACGGGCTTGCAATGTTTTGAGCAGCTCTTCAACCTGCTCTGGTGTCAATTGTTTTTTCTGGCTTTGAATAGCGTTCATGCTTTTATATTACCAGTTTTTAATAAGATATTCAAGAGTTTATTTATCCAAATTACACCAAAAAACGCCCTCCAAATGGAAATCGCCTGGTTATTTAAAATTGACACCCTGCTGACCGGAAACTCGCGCTCAGGCGTGCTCCAACCCGCTCAAGCGCGGTCGCTGCAGCCAGCGCGATTGAAGCCTGCCGGAGAACCAGCCAGTGCGGGGCAGCGCCATGTCTGAAATCCGCAGCGGGGTTGCCAGTAAACTGCGGCACTCGTCGGCGATGAGGCTGGCAGATATGCCCCCATTCTGCATCGGCATCAAGCGGCGAAGCTCTTCCAGGTCCAGGTAGGAATACACCTGCTTTCCCAGGGCGAGTCCAACATAGGTCACTGTTGAGAATTGCGTCACCAGCACCGAACAATTGGCAATCATCGCGTTGATATTGCCATCCTGGAACACCAGCGCCCCGGGAGCGAACCGTTTAATTTCGCGGCGAGAACGGCGTTCTTGCTCTGCCGGGTGCAGCTTGAAGATCACCTGCCTGCCATTGGCAATCTCCAGCACCTTCTGGATAAAATCCAATCGGTCATCGCGCTGGAAGGTTTCACGGGTGGGCGAAGTGGCAGCCAGCACATAATCATGGTGCGGAAAATCGTTATCGAGGAACGAGGCTGCGTTGTCGAAGTTGGGAATACCGGTCACCACCAGTTTTTCAGCCGGGATGCCCTTGCCAATGAACAGGTCGCGATAGCCGGGCGAAGCCACACAGAAACGGTGATAGACATTCGAAAGCCCGAACGAGGCGGTGTTGGCGATATAACGCGGCAGCCCCAGCAGGCGCACCCCGGCATAGCGCAAGCCTTCCGGCTCGGTCATGCCCTCTTGCACCAGCAGCAGGCGTTTGCCGCGCAGGTTCTTTTGCACCAGCAGGTCGGTGCACATCACCACCAGGTCATAATCGTCCCGCTTGCCGCCGGGGTCCACGGGCAGATTTTGTTCGGTCAGGTAGCGGGTAACGACTTGCGATAATTTGCCGCCCACCGCAGTGTTTTCCAGCAAGCCCAGGCGGTGCAGGATGGCTGTGAATCCTTCCAGATAGTAGGGGGTGAAGAAACAGTTGTGCTCGGGCAGCTCGCGCGCAATGGCATGCATCTGGGTGGTTTGATTTAACGTGCCGCAGATAAACAAAATATTCTTGCCCATATCTTCTTTCCTTCAACCGTTTATGGTTTTTGGCGGTTAACGCTTTCAGAAATATTGATTTGCTTAAATATTTCCACCCTAGATTCTATTCATGCTGTGTTAAGGCGTCATCAAGGCTGGTTAATTGTTCTTTTTCCGTTCGGTAAATAACATGTTAATGAAAGATGACCGCCCTCCGTGTGGAGGGCGGTTGAGCGTTCATAAATCGGTGCATCGGGGCGCAGCCTGCACCTGAACAGTACCTGCGCTTACTTTTCACTTCGCCATTTTTCGCCGCTTCTCGATTTCGTTCACAAGTTCATCTAAAGACCTGTCGGCAAATAAAGTTTCACGCTCCTGGGTATAGTTGCCAAAACCCTGCGTAAATTGCTTTAAAAAACGAACAGCCTCAACAACGCCTAATTCCTTATACAGCAGGCGGATGGCTTGCTGATTAATTTCTACCAGTGGTCGAACTTCTGTAATCATTTCTCAATCTCCTGAACCAAACTCACAGGATCAATGATCTTTACGGATAAATCCTTTACCTTGCTGGCGTTTCGCAGAATTTTATCAGCACAAGTGCAAAAGTAATCGGCATTACCTGATTCTGCCAGTGAAAGGTGAAGTGCATCGAGCGGTTTGATGCCAAATTCCATTAATGCCGCCGCTCGCTTTTTATCCTTCTCGGTAACGCTGATAACTCCTTTGGCTTTTGTCAGCAATGCAAAGGTGTGTTCTTTTCGGGCAGCTATGATACTTTGTTCACCTTCATAGAGTAATGCTTCTGATGAAAGAATTTCTGCCTGCCCGCTATCGCAAAAAGCGATAAGACCCAGGACGGCTTCAGCTTCCAGTGCGATCCGAACCTGATTCGGTGTATCCAGCGGTCTTTGAATGGCACAAAGGTCGAGATATATCTTCACACAATAATTAGCACTACTTTGATCATTGCCCAACGATTTGCGCCCTCCGTGCGGAGAGCGCTTGAGCATTCATTTGTGATTCAGAATGTTATGGAAGCGGCTTCGTTGTGGGTTCCGCAGCTGGCATTGTTGGGACATTTTCTTCATCGTTACTTAATACATTTTTTGCAGCAGTGGTTAACGCCTCATTAATATCGCCGTCATATCTTCTATATCTGTCGTAAATCACTTTGGCAATATCAGGACCCCAAAGACTTACAAGAGCATCCGTAAGCGTTTCAGCCGAGGAATCTAAAAAAGGAGCTTTATAGGGTTGGTCAGGGCAATTGCGGGAAGTAATCGCATCGGGTGATTGAACCTGACCAGAGATTTTGGTTTGATATGAATCATTATCCTTAAAGGAAATTACCAGGTTTCCATTAATATAAGAATCGGTGTAACATTTATTCTCTCCTTGTTTCGTTAGAATGTTTCCGTAAATCCTTCCATTAGACGTCCCGTTTACTTCGATGGTTAATCTGGCATCGCATTGGGAATCTTCTTCCACAACCTGCACGCCAATCCCCTGCAACACTTCAATTATGGTCGATTCATAAGGAAATGAAAATTGCCTGGGAGTAATATTCATCCCAAGATTAACAAGCGTTTTTTTGAAAAAACCAAACCGCTCATCAGGATAAACCTGGGATACTTCAAGGCACAATGTTTTTACAAATGCACTTTCCTGTCCAGGAATTTGAAGCGGCAAGGGTGTCACTGGTTCTTCAGCAACATCCCTTTCTCTGGTTAAGCCGCCCATTAAATTGATGCAGCCGAAAATTATGATAAGCAGAAAACAAATTCCTGCAATGATTGCTTTGGTATCCGTTTTTTTTTTCATGGTTACTCTCCAGCACAAATTATCCCAAGTTGTTACCTTAGAAAACGAACGAGTGAGCCTTGCAGTACCTGGCAATGTTGAACTTGCCAACGATTTGTATTATTGCGGTGGGATAGGTGTGGATGAGGTTTGGGAATAAGTCTTAGTTTAAAAATGGTTATGGTATTAACAGGTTTCTCGCCCTCAATTTTAATTATACAGATTCCCGGTATCGATTACAACAAAAAAACCGCCCTCCGTGCGGAGAGCGCTTGAGCGTTCAGGCATCTGGCTTGGCACTAACCGGTTATTCGACTCGGCTTTCATCTATAAGGCGAAACTTATTTTTCACTAAATGCTAGTTGAACAGCAAACCCGGCAAGTGTTACAGCAAATGCCCTTTGAATTCGCTTGAAAGTTTTTGATGACTTTGTTAAGTAAACACTAATTGCACTCGCTAAAATTCCATATAATGCAAACACAATAAATGTCATAGCCATGAAAACAATACATAGCATTATCATTTCAAGAGTAGGTGAAGAGGAATTTTTAGAGATAAAAAGCGGTAAAAAAGCGAAGAAGAAAATTGTCAACTTGGGATTTAGCAAATTAATTGTAATAGCCTTTGTTATTATTTTTAATGGACTAGTATCTACACTTCTCGGGTTGATTTCAAGCGTTCCTGCTTCACGCCACATATTCCATGCCAGGTAAAGTAAATATGCAGCCCCTGCCAACTTCAACACCGAAAAAACTTGCGCACTCATATTCAGTAACGCTGACAAGCCTAAAATGCACGCCAAGATATGGGGGACAATCCCAAGTGTACATCCGATGGCGGCGGCAATGCTGGCTCGCCATTTGAGAGTAAGCCCAGTAGTAATTGTATAAACAGCCCCTGTTCCTGGGATAAGTACAACAATAAGTGAAGCGAGAAGAAATTCTGGTTTAATCACGTTTAGTCTCCATTGAAAAATTTTTACCGACAAACGATTTGCGACATCGTCCCCTTTAGGGGATAGCGGCGGGTGGGGCGGGCGTGGATTCTGCTTGGGAGCAGGAAAAACTCAAAGCGTAGAAAATGCTCGACGCGAAGCGTGCCGCACGCCCGAAGGGCAATCCCACACATCAGGCCGTTCGTCCCGCGGAGCGGAGCAAAGACGGGATGCACGCTTTGTTGAGTAGTTTTGAGCCCACCGAAATGATAACTCAACGAAACCACGCCAACAATCAAAGCCTATTTTTAAAGCTAAAGAACATCTTTCTTGCTCGTCTGGATTGATGTGCGTTACTTTCAGGCAACACTCATGCTGCGTTATCTGTGTCCATTTTTTTCATTATTTCTAGCAATTTCGTTGTTGTATTCCAGTTGCGGATGGTCATGGATTGATAGAGTGGTGTTTCCAAAATTTTATTGAGACGACTTTTGGTGCGTTGGGAGCTGAGACGTTGTGAGTAAATTACGCCATTACCTGCCCAGACCTGGTCGACTCCCTCCCGGGGACTGAATGCAGCCATAGCCTCAGCCGAATCAATACCCATCAGAAAGATTGCATCGCTGTGATATTTCTCGGGCTGCTCACCGAAACCTTTTGGCTTGTTATTAATGATGACCTGGAGTTGGTTGTGGGTCAACACCAAAACTTTGATGAACCCGTCATCCAGTTTGAAGTTCTCAGGTAAAACCCCTTCAATTTGAGCTTTTACATCGTTATTGCTTTTGTCGGATTTTAAGATTACATTACCGCTGGCAATATACGTCGAAACATTGGAAAATCCCTGTTCTTCCAGGCATTTTCTCAAGCCCGCCATTGGTATGATATTTTTGCCGCCGACATTTATACCGCGCAAAAGGATTACATAGGTATTCATTATTGCTTGATCCCTTGCGTATATTCTAATACTGATTACCTATGTGGAATTTGAACTTACCGCCTAATGGTTGGCGACATTGTTCCCTTTTGGGGATAACGGCAAGTGGTCCCCGCAATCCAGCCGCTCGCCCCGTCGAGCACTGCGAAAACGGGGTGCGCGCTGTGTTAAGCAGCGGTTGATGAAGTTCCTATGCATCACGCTACGGTTTTGTCGATAACACCAAAATCCAGCCCGGCCTGGATCTATCATCAATTGAAATGTCAACAAAACCTGCAGCATTAAGTTTTTCTCGATATTCTTGAGCAGAATGGATTTGCAAAACATCAGCCCAAGCAGCATCCTTTCCCTGTAAGTCGGGATACCTGTTAACAACCAGCAGCTTTCCCGATGACTTTAGAACACGTTTTATTTCCAGCAAATCATTATTCAGGTCGGGCCAGAATTGTATTGTCTCAAAAGCCGTTACAATCTCAAACATATTGTCTGGATATGGTAAAGATGATACCAAAGCGTGATCAATTTCCACACGGTTGCCATCAATTAGAGCCTTATTAACTTGCTTTGAGAGGTTTATCATCTCTGGTGAGTGGTCGATACCATACACTTTTCCTTCAGGAATCTTCGCCGCCAACAACTTGATCACCTCTCCCCCACCACAACCAATGTCAAGTACATTTGAATTGCCATCCAATGAAACCGCATCAAGCCCCCAGTGATAAATGCTTTTGTGGCTTAAATTCATCAGATAGCCGATCAACCTGCCCAATAAGCCGGTTGGCATGCCCCCTTGTTTCATCAGTTTCTCAGAAAAGCTCATGGTATTCTCCTATTGAATGATGACCAAAATATGATAACGGTCTTGCACCACCTAACAGCTTGCGACATCGTGCTCTTTTGGAAACACCGCTGACGGGCATGGCCTCTGCTTGGGAGCAGGACGTATCACAGTTATAAGCGGCAGCCGTCTTTACCTTGCAACCGTTTGTCTGATATTTTTCCCTTCACTTATCCAACAACTTCTTCAAGTGTGGACGAATGCCTTACAAAGTGAATTGCTCCAGCACCTCACGTGCTTGAGTCGCAACCGCTTCTTTCAACTCCATGGGCTCCACCACCTCCACAAACCCAGACAGGCCAAAGACGAGCATTTTCGCCTGCATGTCAGAATCCATGGAGAGGGATATTGTCTTCCATCCCCTATCCTCTGCATCGGCATCCATTTCCCAACGTCCAGGCATTAGCGTTTTGATAAACGATATCCGGTCAGGGTGAACCCGCAAGATGCATTGGTAACCGGATGAAAATTTTTCCAGGTTCTGGGTGTGCGTGCGCCAATAGGTCGGCAGGTCAAAATCGGGACGGCGTGAAAACGATCCATCGAGCAGTTGCATTGAATGAAAACGATTGACGCGATAGGTACGCAGCTCCCCGTCGCGTTCGGCGAGTAAATACCACACACTTGACTTGCAGATCAGGCTATACGGGGCTAGCGTACGCTCTGCAATTTTACCGTCAAAATTCTCATACTGCGCTTTGATCATTCTGTCTTCGTACACAGCCCGTTGCATCTCCTCCCAAAAAGGTGAGATCGAAGCATCATGCCACCACCACGTTGGGTCGATCATCAAGCGTTGGCGAATATGATCGGCGGTGGAATGCTGTGTATTCGGCAAAGCTGCCAACAGCTTAAGTAAGAGGCGTTCTCCGGCGTCGCCCAAACCCACGTCGCGCAAGGCTTCATTGTTGCTGCTGACAAACAGGCTTTGCACTTCCAATGTATTTAAACCTGTCAGCGTGGTGCGATACTCCTCGGCAAGCGAAAACCCGCCCCCGTGCCCGCCTTCGCTGTAAACAGGCACACCCGAAAATGATAAAGCGTTGATGTCGCGCAGGATCGTTCGGCGCGAAACCTCTAATTCCTCCGCCAACGCTTTGGCGGTCATCTTGCCGCGTGTTTGCAGCAATAGAATGATCGATAATAGTCGGTCTGCTCGCATCGTTTTCCTCAATTTTGGGTGACACAAGATGTCACCCAATGGAATGTATCATAAGAATATACCAAAAACAAGAGGAGAAACGAAATGACACAGACAAAGAAAGGTCATTTGAATTTGGGGGACGGGCAGTTGTACTACGAGACGGCAGGCAAAGGAATGCCGCTTGTGTTCTCGCACGCGGCGTTCCTCGACAGCAGAATGTTCGATGCTGTTTGGGAACCGCTGGCAAAACATTTCTGCGTGATTCGATACGATATGCGCGGCTTTGGGCAATCCAGCCCTGTGACAGGTCCGCTTTGCCGCCGCGACGATCTAAATCAACTGCTCAAGCATCTCGAAGTAACAGAAGCGCATCTGGTTGGATGTTCCAATGGCGGACAGATCAGCCTAGACCTGGCACTTGAACAGCCTCAACGCTTCAAATCTTTGACCCTGGTTGACTCAACCCCGAGCGGCTTTGAATTACACGGAGAGCCTCCCCGTTACATGCTTGAAATGTTCGACGCGATGCAAAAAGGTGATATCGATCGCTCGAATGAACTTCAAATCCGAATTTGGCTGGATGGCGAAACTCGGGATCCAGAACAGGTTGATTCAACATTGCGCAAAAAGGCTTTGGAAATGAATCGCATTTCCGTATCGCAAAGTACATTTTTCATCGCCGATACACAGCCGATCAATCCGCTTGACCCACCTGCCATTACTCGATTGGAATCGGTAAACTGCCCCACATGGATTGTCGCTGGATCGCTTGACCACCCTGAAGTACTGCGCGCTGCTGATGAAATGGTCAAGCGGATTCCCAATGCCCGAAAAGCCCTGATTGAATCCGCCGGGCATGTTCCCAGCTACGAGCAGCCCGATACGTTTGTTAAATTATTACTGGATTTTCTAGGCAGTATGACATAACGAACTTCCCATTCAAATCGTCACATCCATCAAATGATGCAGATGGATGTGATGATTCTTCCCGTAGGGGAAAAATCGGGGAGGATTAGTCGGTGAGTTTAACCAAAAAGCGCTCCCCATTTCTGGAGGGCGCTTATTCGTCATTCGTGTGTTATGTGGTCTATCGAAACACCGGCCTGAACTTACGACCGAAGGGAGCCCTGTGGGTACCCTTACATCCAACTCAGTCCGCGTTGGGGAGATGAGAGTGGAAATCTAGCGGCAGGCGTTACCGGCACGCGCGGGGATTTGGCGGACAAAACCAACAGACGCCGAATTTGCCGTTGGGTCACGCCCGCACTTTATCCGCTGCACGCAGTGTTGGACGGGCCTTTGCTACAATCAATTTCTGATTATTTTGAAATTGCTTTACAGTCCAGAAACTTTTTGCTCTATATAAGTTATTAATACTTTGATTACACTTTCACCAACCATGGGGGCAATTTTATAAAGAAACTCTGCAATCTTCTGTCGCGCAGTTTGGCGATTTTCCCGTGGTGATGAATTGTCTTTTAACTCATCCAGAGCCGATTTCAAACGGATAGATTCAAGGTGTTCAGCATATTTCTCAAATAAGGCCACTAATTGACTGTCTTCTGCATTGTAAGTAATATCGCCATTTACAATTTGGTCAATCTTTTGTTGAATTAGTTGGTTTGATTGATTAGAAAAGGAAACATTGATTGTGCCTGTGTTATGAGGAATTGAAAGCAGAGCGGAAGGTTGAATTGGTATTGAAAGTTCTGCAAGCGGTTTTGCTAATTCATTCTCATATATGTCATTCTCTAATCTTTGTTTCAATGCGAGCGTTTTTTGCTCGTATTCATGACGAATATCTATCTTAAGGCGTTTATAATCTCGCAAATACTTGGAAATCATACTTTCCACTTCGGTCGTTGGTGTAACATTCTTTCTGTAAAATAGCGAACCTTAACAAAAGCGGTGAGTC
>CAZOKH010000003.1:0-119670 GCA_964580315.1 uncultured Anaerolineaceae bacterium
GTATTGGGATCGATTCGGAGGTGCTTGTCGCTTTCCTGGATACGGACAAACCCTTCCACTGAAGAACCATCGAACCAGATGCCGTTGTCAAGGGCGCCCTCGAGCTGCTGGACGGGGGTATCCACGCTCTTTACCGAACCGTTCACATCAGTGAACTGGTAGGAAATGAATTTAACCTGATCTTCTTTTACCCTCGCCAACAATTCTTTTTTATCCATTTTCTGCCTCCTTTTTAATATATTGATAGAAGAGCATGATTCGATCATACTCTTTGATTAACCAATCAAATGCAATACCATCAGGGAATAAACCCTTCCATGTTAAACTCCCAATATCAGCACTACCTGATATTGATCACTACCGGGGAACTTGTGCCAGCAGTCGCCTGATGGTTTTTATCCCTGGATTCGATGGAAGGTGAAAAGAAGTCTGTGATCGGACTTCAGAGGCATCCGCTGATCAATCGATTTTTCCCTTTAATCAAGGGTTAGCAACTTCTTTGCAGAAGTGAACCTCCACCTCGTAATCTCAATTCATTGAGACTCAGCCGCTATTTCCACCATTCATTTTTAAATTTCAGAAGTGCTTTATTAATACAAGAATAATACCAACCTGAATTTGTATTGTCAAGTATCAATAGGGTTACCCAAATGGGTAATTTAATATCTTAACAAATCCTTTACTTTCAATTAATAACACTTTTTCTATTGACGAATTGAACATATGTACTATAATTACCTTGTAAAAAATAAAAAAATCTTTATAATCAACTCATATTCACACACTTTTAGGAGAAATGACCACATGGCCCGAAAATCCTCCACGTCCACTGATAAATTACCGTCTGAACCATCTCTTCAGATGGATGAAGCACGCCGTGCTGTACTCGAAAAAGCCCTGGGTGATATTGTGAAACGATATGGTGAAGGATCAATCATGCGCATGGGTGAAGCCCAGCAAATGGAAATCTCTGCAATTCCCACGGGTTCCCTCTCGTTGGACATTGCGCTTGGAGTGGGAGGCATCCCGCGCGGACGTATTACTGAAATCTATGGCCCTGAATCTTCAGGTAAAACCACACTCTGTTTGCACGTAGTCGCCGAAACACAGAAAACCGGGGGAACGGCAGCCTATATCGATATGGAACATGCGCTCGATCCAGTTTATGCATCACGTATCGGTGTCAACATCAATGATCTCCTGGTTTCACAACCCGATACCGGAGAACAGGCACTCGAGATCGCCGAAACACTGGTGCGCTCAGGTGCAGTTGACCTGGTGGTCATCGACTCGGTGGCTGCCCTGGTGCCGCGCTCAGAAATTGAAGGCGACATGGGCGACGCCACCATGGGCATGCAGGCGCGTCTCATGTCACAGGCGCTGCGCAAACTCTCCGGCGCCATTCACCAGACCAAAACTTCAGTTGTCTTCACAAACCAGTTGCGCCAGAAAATCGGCGTCATGTTTGGCAATCCCGAAACCACCACAGGCGGTCTGGCGCTAAAATTCTATGCCTCGGTGCGCATGGATATCCGCCGCATTCAATCCATCAAAATGGGTGCTGAAATCATTGGCAACCGCACGCGTGTGCGTGTGGTAAAAAACAAAGTCGCCCCGCCGTTCCGAACCGCTGAATTCGACATCATGTACAATGAAGGCATCTCCAAAGCGGGCGACATTCTTGACCTTGCCACTCAGCTCGAAATCATTATCAAACGCGGCGCTTTCTATTCCTACGGTGATATCCGCCTGGGACAGGGACGCGAAAATGCCAAAGAATTCCTCAAACAAAATGCCGACCTTGCCAATGAAATTGAATTGGCCGTTCGTGAACGCTCGCTGGGTGGTGAAATCCCGCTGCCGTTCTCAGGCTCAGATGATGAAGGCGGCAGCTTCTCGGAAGATTAATCAATCAGCCCGCGTTGGTTTTAATCTTGCAACAACACTCCATACATTCCCCGCCGAAATAATTGAGGCGGGGAATTAAAGGGTGTATTTCATGATTACAATGATCAACCGCAAACCAAACTCCTGGTCAAAATGTATCCTGGCAATCTTAATATCAGCCATTCTTTTGACCGGATGTTCATTCACTCCAAACCGCCCCGCCCCCGATTCGATCAACGCAACACCTTTTGTTGCACCATCCATTGTGCCCACAGCCAAACCCGAAAAGAAACCTACTGCTGAAGCAGAAGGAGAAGCCGAAGGTTGCTTGAATAACCTTCATTTTCTTTCGGATGTAACCATTCCGGATGGCATGATCGTCAGCCCAGGATCAACCATTGACAAGCGATGGAGCGTGGAGAATAATGGAACCTGCGATTGGGACAAAAACTATAAGTTGCAGCTGATCGAAGGTGATGCGTTGGGCGCTGAAACCGAACAGAGCCTTTTCCCGGCTCGCAGCGGTGCGCAGGTTGAAATTCTCATCCGTTTTATTGCCCCTTCTGAAGAAGGCCGCTACTTGTCCTCCTGGAAGGCGGTTGATCCCAGGGGGAATGCCTTTGGCGAAGCCATTTACATGGAAATTATCGTAGGCAAAGGTCCTTCATCATCTGATTAAAAAATCCTCAATGACCAAGTCTTCCAACCCCCTGCAATGGCTCATCGTCATCCTACTCCTACTGTCCCTGGCGGGTGGACTTTCCATTATTCTGACCGTTGTGCTAATTGGTCAAGGTTTCTTGCCTGATCCCATACCGTACATGGATCAGTTTTTCCAGGCGGCGCCTTCCATGCCGCCCGCACCAGAGGTTATCCCCGCAGCTACATTTACGGTAAGCCCAACTCCATTTCAACCTCTGCCTACGGCCACAGCCACAGCCACCTTCACCGCCACACCCACTGCAACATTTACATCAACACCCACATCCACGGCCACCATCACCCCCAGCCCCACTCCCACTCAACCGCAGCCTGCTCTTCCGTCAGAAGCATACATTGAAAGTTTTTACGGCAATGCCCAGTGGTTCAACCTCGATTGTGAAGCGCGCTCTGCCATTGATTTGGCAGCATATTATGGCATTGAAATTAATGAGATGGAATTTTTGGAAAGACTACCTCGCTCTGACAACCCGGAAAAAGGCTTTGTCGGCGATTATCAAGATCCCAAAGGAGCTATCCCCCCGGCGTCTTACGGCGTGCACGCTGCTCCTGTGGCCGACCTGCTTCGTGAATATGGACTGGAAGTTACCGCAAAAAAAGGATTAACCTGGAAACGCATCAGAAAAGAAATTGCTGCGGGCAGACCCGTTATGGCCTGGGTTATTAATAATACCCTGCCAGGTTATGCGATAGAATACACCAGCTCTGATGGTGAAACCAACCTGGTTGCCCATTTTGAACACACCGTTATCATCATCGGCTATGATTCTTCCTATGTGACCATTCAAGACGGCGGCAATGTTTACCAACGCAGCATCTCACAATTTCTCGATTCTTGGAGTGTGCTGGGGAATATGGCCATCCTGGTGAATCCATAAAAAAAGACATCCCTGAGAAATCCAGGGATGCCTCAATTGGACAATCCGTTTGGCTAGGTGCCTTCCTGCCAGGAATTCAGATAGCTGATCTGTTCGGGGGTCAAGGTATCAATGTTGACACCCATGGCGTGCAGTTTAAGGCGGGCAATTTCATGGTCAATATCCTGCGGAACACTGTAAACCTTCTTTTCCAGTTCTTTTCCGTGGCGCAGCAAATATTCAGCACTGAGCGCCTGGTTGGCAAACGACATATCCATAACCGAGGCAGGATGTCCCTCAGCGGCTGCCAGGTTAATCAACCGGCCTTCACCCAGCAGGTTAATGCGGCGGTTGTCTTTGGTTTCATACTGTTCCACAAAGGGACGAACCAGCCGTTTGGACACAGACATTTCTTCCAATGCCGGGATGTTAATTTCAACATTGAAATGCCCCGAATTGGCAACAATGGCACCGTCTTTCATGATGGCAAAATGCTGTTCATCCAGCACATTTTTATCCCCGGTGACTGTGACAAACACATCGCCAATGCGGGCGGCAGCTTCCATCGGCATCACCTGAAAACCATCCATCACTGCTTCCAGTGCAGGCATGGGATCAACTTCGGTCACCACCACAATGGCGCCCATGCCGCGTGCGCGCATGGCCAGGCCGCGACCGCACCAACCATAACCTGCAACCACAAACACTTTGCCAGCCAGCAAAATGTTGGTGGCGCGAATGATACCGTCCAGAGTCGATTGGCCGGTACCGTAGCGGTTATCAAAGAAATGTTTGGTCATGGCGTCATTAACCGCAATGACCGGGAACTCCAGGGCATGGTCGGCTGCCATAGCGCGCATGCGAATCACACCGGTGGTGGTTTCTTCCATGCTGCCAATCATGTTCGGAATTAAGTCGCGGCGGTCTTTGTGCATGGTGCTTACCAGGTCAGCGCCGTCATCCATGGTAATTTGAGGCTGATGGTCAAGCGCGGCATTCAAATGTTTGTAATAGGTAACATTATCTTCGCCCTTAATGGCAAAGACAGGAATTTCATCATGAGTTACCAGGGAAGATGCCACATCATCCTGGGTGGAAAGCGGATTGGATGCAGTCAAAACCAGGTCAGCGCCGCCCGCCTGCAAAGTACGCATCAGGTTGGCGGTTTCCGTGGTCACATGCAGGCATGCGCTAATACGAATACCCTTGAGTGGTTTTTCTTTCTCAAAACGTTCGCGCACCAGGCGCAGCACGGGCATTTCACGTTCAGCCCATTCAATTCGTCGGCGACCACCTTCCGCCAGCTTTGCATCTTTAATATCGTATTTTGACATCTATTCCTCCGGGCTTTTTGCCCTTTTTCATTAATCGAGAATTTTCTTTACACTGTCCGCGTTTCCAAAATTATTCTGATAACGTTCAATAAATTCTTCACGGCTATAGGCGTGATTCAACGTACCGCGGCGTTCCAGGCAATAGGTGGCTGCCAGCGCGCCCATCTGTCCGCAGGTTTGCCAGTCCAATCCCATCGTAAAACCGCGCACAAAACCACCGCGAAAAGCGTCGCCAACACCGGTTGGGTCGGCAATTTTATCTGGTTTAACCGCGCGAATTTTTACCTCATCCTCTTTTGTATAGATACTGGCGCCGTTTTCGCCGCGGGTCACCACCATAAAGTCCAGGTACCCCAGCAAATCCTTCAAGGTCATCTTCGTGTGCTTTTGCACCAATTCAAATTCATAATCATTAATAAAAAGACTTTGCGCGTCCTCAACACCTTTACGCAAGTCGCGCGGATCCATGCGCACAATTTGCTGGCTTGGATCATACAGGTAAGGAATTTTCAATTCTGCACATTCACGGGCATATTTCACCATGGCTTTGGGGTCATTGGGCGAAATGATTACCAGGTCTGGCTTTTCGTTATCAATAAACCGAATGGACAATTCGGAAGCGTGCGACATTGCACCGGTGTAAAAACTGGCGATTTGCGAATTAGCCAGGTCAGTGTTGGCAAAAAATGATGCCGTGTATTCACCAGAGACGACACGAACCAGGGCTGTATCGACACCGCGTTGTTCCAGCCATTCGCGGTATTCATCAAAATCGACTCCAACTGTGCCCATCACCTTGGGGCGTTCCCCCAGCAGCGCCAGGGTATAGGCAATGTTGGGGGCTGTGCCGCCTTTTTGCCGAATCATCGAATCGACCAGAAAAGACAAACTGATCTTTTCCAGGTGTTCAGGAATGATGTGATCACGGAAATAGCCTGGAAATGTCATCAAATAATCAAAAGCAATGGATCCAGTGCATACAATTGACATATCAAAACTCCACTTGTGATTCTAACGAATCGCTTTTTTCAGGTTGATATCGAAAGGCGGCCGAACAATCCCCCTGTCTGTCACCAGGCCGGTTAATAAATGATGTGGAGTCACATCAAAAGCTGGATTGCGGGCTGCCGCACCGTCGGGTGCAACCTGTTGTTCATGAAAACGAATCCCCAGCACTTCATCACTGTCGCGTTCTTCAATGGGGATTTGATCGCCATTGGATAATTCAAGATCTACCGTAGAAGCGGGAAATACCGAGTAAACTGGCACCTGGTTGGCATGCGCAGCCAGCGCCAGCATATACGACCCAACTTTGTTGGCAACATCGCCGTTTGCCGCCACGCGGTCTGCCCCAAAGAATACCTTTTGCACTTCCCCTTTGCGCAGAAAATAACCAGCCGCATTATCCGGGATAATGGCGTATGGGATGCCATATTGCTGCAATTCCCAGGCAGTCAGGCGCGCACCCTGCAAGCGGGGGCGAGTTTCATCCACCAAAACCTGGATTCTCTTGCCGTTCTCATGCGCCATGCGGATAACCCCAAGCGCCGTTCCCCAGTCAACGGTGGCCAGTGCGCCGGTGTTGCAATGGTGAATGATGGTATCGCCGTCGTCGATCAGTGCTTCACCAAACTGGGCAATGCGCCGGTTGATTTCAACATCTTCATCTGCCATGCGTTTGGCTTCAGCCACCAGTTTTTGAATAACTTTCTCAACCGGCAGGTAAGAATCCTGCGCGGTTTTCAACATTCGTTGAACACCCCAGGCAAGGTTAACCGCGGTTGGGCGGGATGCAATTAATACATCAGCCGCTTTTTGTAAATCGTTGCGCAAAGCGTCCAGATCACTTGCCTTTGAACCAGCCGCGGCCATTGCCATGCCAAAAGCAGCAGCAACACCAATGGCAGGAGCACCGCGTACAGTCATGTTCTGGATTGCCTCGGCAATCTGGTGATAATCGCGGCAGGTTACCAGCTCAAATTGCCCCGGCAGAATCCGCTGATCGATCATTTGCAGCGATTGGTCTTCATCATTCCATTCCAGTGTACGCATCTCATCATCCTTACAATAAAAATCGCCCTCTCGGGAGAGCGCTCTTCATCTAAAAGCGCGATCAAGTTTAACATGCAATCATGGGTTTGTCAAAGGACGGGATTGGGATGGTAGAATAATATTGACATTTTATCTTTCATCCAGTATAAGCCACATTATGCAAAAATTTAAACATGCTTTGACCCTGATCATCACCCTTGGCATCACACTGAGTTGCGGGCTGCCCTTTAACCTTGCTGCAAATCAGTCAACCTCTGACGAGCAGCCAGTTCAACAACCTGAGGAATTTCTTCAGGAGCCAACTGCACTTCCCCAGGTTTCGCCAACCCCGCTTCCCCTGGAAAACCTGCACGCGGCTGACGAAGCATTATTCTCCGGTGACTACACGAAAGCATTGGCGGGCTACCAGGATACCATCAATCAAACCACAGATAAGGAAACTCGCGCCGCTGCCTACCTGGGCATCGGCAGGGTTTACTTTCTTTCCCGCGATTACAAAAGCGCCATTGAAAACCTGACCATCATGGTGGATGGTTTTCCAGATAGTACATACCTGGCAAATGCCTATTTCTTTTTAGGGCAATGTTATTCACTGACCGATCAATTTGATCTGGCCGCCCAGTCTTATCAGAATTATTTAAACTTGCGGCCGGGTGTATTGGATGCGTATGTGAATGAATTACGCGGAAATTCACTGCGTCAGGCAGGCAATTATGCCGCAGCAAAAGCAGCCTACCAGGCCGCATATAATGCCCCGGAGTTGAAAGAAGATAACGCACTCTTGTTCAAAATTGCCAGCATGGATGCCGCTCAGGGTGACCATGAATCAGCCATCCGCCAGTTTATGTCCCTGTATGACATTGCTGCCAATGATTATGAGAAAGCACAGGCCAATTTGTTGGCCGGTCAAAGTTATTTAGCTCTGGGGCTTCCCGACCAGGCTTATGCACGTTTTCAAGATTCAGTTACCAATTTTCCCATCGCTTACGATTCGTACACAGCCCTGGTTACATTGGTCAATTCTGGTGTTGAGGTCAATTATCTCAACCGCGGCATGATTGATTACTACGTTGGCGAATATGCCCTGGCTGAGGATGCGCTCAGCCGTTATATCAAAGATAACCTGGACCACGACGGCAGCGCCCTCCATTATCGCGCGCTCTCGCGGCGGGCCAACGGACGAATCGCTGACGCAATCATGGATTGGGATTTGCTGATTGCCAATTATCCAGAAAATCGCTTCTATATTGATGCCTGGGATGAGAAAGCTTATACCCTCTGGACAGAATACGATAAATACCCGGAAGCCGCACAACTACTCATCGATTTTGTAAACCGCTATTCCACCGCGACACAGGCGCCTTCTTTCCTGTTTGAAGCCGCGCGCATATATGAAAGGGGTTTTAAATTACCTGAAGCGGCTGCCGCCTGGGAAAGGCTGGCCAGCGAATACCCATCGTCAGAGCTGGCTTACCGGGGTTTGTTCCTGGCCGGTATCACCCATTATCGGTTGAACGAATTTGAAGCCGCGCAGGTACTCTTTCAACGTGCGTTGGTGCTGGGCATCGACAATGAAGATCAATCCATGTCCCATTTTTGGATTGGAAAATCCCAGATGGCTCAAAATCTTGTCGAAGAGGCACGCGCATCCTGGGATCAGGCCAACCGCATCGACCCAACCGGTTATTACAGCGGGCGCGCCCTTGAACTGCTGTTAGGCGAACAACCATTCAGCGCCACGCCTTTCTATAACCTGGATATTGATTTGAAACAGGAGCGCGTGGCTGCCGAAGCCTGGCTGCGTGAACGGTTTGCCATTGCTCCCGAACAGGATCTTTCCTCGCTCGGCTCGCTATATTACGACCCGCGCACTGTGCGGGGAAATGCATTCTGGGAACTGGGGCTTTACACTGAAGCCAGCGAAGAATTTGATTCGCTGCGCAGCGAGATTCAACAGGATGCTGCCAGCAGTTACCGGCTGATGAATCACCTGGTCAGCCTGGGTTTATACCGGACTGCCGCATTTGCCAGCCGGCAAATCCTTGACCTGGCAAACCTGGATGATGCCGGCACGTTTACCGCACCCATTTATTTCAACCACATTCGTTTTGGCATCTTTTTCAAAAACAGTGTGCTGAAAGCCGCCCAGAAAGAGGATTTTCATCCTCTCTTCCTGTTTAGTGTCCTACGGCAAGAAAGTCTGTTTGATCGATCTGTCCAATCTGCCGCCGGGGCACGTGGGTTGATGCAAATTATGCCCGACACAGGCACCGAAATCGCCAGTCAACTGGGTGTATCAGCCAATTACACCGCCGATGACCTTTACCGTCCCGTGATCTCCATCCAATTTGGCGCGCATTATCTTTCCCGCCTGCGCGACTATTTCAACGGCGACCCGGTTCTAACCCTGGCCGGATACAACGGCGGCCCCGGTAATGCCAACATTTGGAATGGCCTTTCCAATGGAGATACTGATCTTTTCATTGAAGCCATACGATATGATGAGACCCGTGAATATGTAAAAACCATCTCAGAAATCATGCATATTTACCGCCGCTTGTATGAAGGCGGCGCCACACCAGGA
Source organism: uncultured Anaerolineaceae bacterium (assembly GCA_964580315.1). Classification (GTDB taxonomy): domain Bacteria; phylum Chloroflexota; class Anaerolineae; order Anaerolineales; family Anaerolineaceae; genus CAZOKH01. The sequence goes on from CAZOKH010000003.1 coordinate 9,435, forward strand.
TAACTTTTTCAATGAATGGTGTGGTCTCTTTACTTCCGCAACCCCAATATGACCAGGTTAAGCAACTGTGGGAAAACCTGCAAAGTCGTTTCAGAGTACAAACCACCCAGGTCGGGCAATACCCACCGCACATCTCGTGGCTCACCATTGACGACTATCCCCTGAAAAACCTGGAAACGGAATTCAGATCACTGGCAGCAAAAACTAACCCTTTAACCATCCGAACCAGTGGAATCGGTATTTTCACCCGCCCCAAACCGGTCATCTATATTTCTGTCATTAAAGACGATGTCCTGACTTCTCTTCATCACCAAATATGGAAAATTGGGCAAACCCACATCCCGGAAAACCAGGTTTATCAGCTCTACAACCCCATTTTTTGGCAGCCGCATATCACCCTGGTGAATATTGATCCTTCGCCAGAAAATATGGGAGAAATTCTCAGCGATCTTTCGCAGCGTCCATTTCAATGGCAAATGACCATCGACAATCTGGAATTCCTGTGCCCGCAATCCGAAGAGCCCAATTCACAAGAACCCGATTTGCAGTTGTGCCGTATTCCCCTGGGGAATCATTGATTTCAAGTAAGTTCAGGATAATTAATGAGATGTTGTTGCGAGTGAACACAACGAGCGAAGCAATCTCATTTACCCTGTGAGACTGCTTCGCTCCGTTTGAAAACACATCTGCTTTGACCGTCTGGAATTATCCCAAACTTACATTACAGCAACAAACGCATTGGTTGTTCCAGAAAATCTGCCATGCACTGTAAAAACTGGGCTGCTTCTGCGCCATCCGTAACGCGATGGTCTGCTGACAGGGTGGCTTTCAAGCGTGTGCCAACCCGCAATTCACCGTCAACCACCACCGGCTTTTGTTTGACCGATCCCACGGCTAAAATTGCTGCTTCAGGTGGATTGACAATAGCGCTGAACTCTTCCACGTCAAACATGCCCAGGTTGCTGATGGAGAAAGTGGAGCCTTCAATCTCCTCCGGGCGCACTTTCCCTTCTCGCGCCCTTGCAGCCATTTCGCGAACTTCAGATGAGATCAACCGCAGTGGTTTTACATCTGCATCTTTGCTCACCACCGTCAGCAGCCCGCCTTCCACTGCCACCGCCACGCCTATGTTGACATGCCCGTGCCGGACGATTTGATCTTCTTGCAGTGAAGCATTCAAATTGGGGTAGAAACGAAGTGCCATGGCAGCCGCTTTGATGATGAAATCATTCACCGAAATTTTTTGATCTTGCAGCAGCAGCGCATTCAACTCACTGCGCAATTTCATAATCGGGGCAAAATCATATTCATGCACAACGTAAAAATGCGGTATTTGTTGTTTTGACTGCGTCATTCGCCTGGAAATTGCCTGGCGCAGCCGGCTTGTTTTAACCGCTTCATCACTGGGTATGGCGCTCATATCCACAAGCGCACTCGGGGATGGCAGCGGTCTAATCTCTTTTTCAGTGGTTGATGATGGTGGAGTATTCGACAAGTTTACCAGGTCCCGTTTGACAATCCTTCCACCCGGTCCGCTGCCCTGCACATCCTGCAGGCTGATGCCGCGTTCAGACGCAATTTTCCGCGCCAGTGGAGAGACTTTTACGCGCCCGGTTGATGTGAGCGGTGCTTGTTGAACCGGCTGCCGTGATTCAGGTGGTGATGCCGTCTCTTTCACCGGTTCAACCTGTGAAGGTGAGCCACTCGCCGGCGCCTCCAGCGCAGAAACATCTTCTCCCGGCTCTGCAACCCAGGCAATTGGCTCACCAACTGGAACAGCCTGACCTTCCTCAACCAGCAATTTTGCCAGTACGCCGTCATAAGTTGATTGAACCTCAACCGTGGCCTTGTCGGTTTCAATTTCAGCCAGCACCTCGCCCCTGGATATCGTGTCTCCCACTTTCTTATCCCAGCGAATCAGGGTACCTTCAGCCATATCAAAGCCCAGTTTGGGCATATTTACCAGATTAGCCATTATTGCACCACCTCTCTAACTGCCTGGATCACATCAGCCGCCTGAGGGATGGCAGATTGTTCCAGTGTGCGGTTGTAAGGAAGCGGTACTTCCAGTTGCGCAACGCGCCTTACTGGCGCATCCAGGTCGTCAAATGCATTTTCATAAATCCGGGCAGACACTTCAGATCCGACCCCAAATGATTTCCAGCCTTCTTCCACAATAACCGCCCGGTTGGTTTTTCGAATGGATTCAAGAACCGGGTCCATATCCAACGGGCGCAGTGACCGCAAATCGATCACTTCCACGTCAATGCCCTCTTTTGCCAGCGTATTACAGGCTTCCAAAGATACCGGCAGCATCTTGCTATATGTCACCAGGGTCACATCTTTGCCGGGGCGTTGAACAGTTGATTTTCCAATTGGGATGAGGTACTCGCCATCGGGAACCTCACCCTTCATTTGATAAAGCGTGGCATTTTCAATAAACAGAATCGGGTTATTCTCCCGGATGGCTGATTTCAACAAACCCTTGGCATCAGCCGGCGTCCCGGGCGCCACAACCTTTAGCCCGGGAAAGTGCGCAAAAATGGCATCCGGAGTTTGCGAATGTGTGGCTCCCAACTGGCGCCCTCCGCCACCCGGGGTGCGAATGACCATAGGTAGCACCATTTGCCCGCCGAACATATAATGCAGTTTGGCTGCCTCGTTCACAATATGATCCATGGCAGAGAATGCAAAATTAATGGTCATCAATTCCGCCACCGGGCGAAGTCCGGTTAAGGCGGCGCCAATTGCTGCTCCCACAATGGCTGCTTCAGCAATAGGCGTGTCGCGCACACGTTTCTCGCCAAAATGATCATAAAATCCCTTGGTAACTGCATAGGTGCCCCCCCACACACCCACCTCTTCACCCAGGATAAACACCCCTGGATCGCGTTCCATTTCCTCCCACAATGCCTGGGAGATGGCTTCCCGCATGGTAATCTTAGCCATGGTTCACCTCCCCTGTTTCTTCCACGTAAATATCCTTGAACAATTCATCTGCCGCAGGTTCTGGGCTGTTTTCAGCAAACTCCACAGCAGCATCAATTTCCAACCCGGCTTTATCTTCCAATTCATCCAATTCGGCAGCAGTTGCAGTGCCATTTTCGATCAGTGAACGGCGGTAAATACCGATTGGGTCGTTCTCTTGCCATTGGTGCACTTCATCACTCTTACGGTAGCGTTCCGGGTCACCCATCGAATGCCCGCGGAAACGGTACGTAATGGCTTCCAACAATTGCGGCCCGCTGCCATTCCGAATCTCATCAAATAAACGCTCGGCTTCTTGCTGCACACCGATCACATCCATCCCATCTGTGCGCTGAGTTTTGATACCATACCCGTATGCTTTTTTGCACATCATCGAAATTGCTGAAGCACGTTCAATCGACGTACCCATGCCGTACTGGTTATTTTCAACCACCCACAACACGGGCAAATTCCAAACTTTTGAAAGGTTCAAAGACTCATGAAAATAGCCAATATTGGTGGCGCCGTCCCCCATCATACAAACAGTCACGGCTTTATTCTCCTGGTATAAATCTCCCAGGGCTAGCCCGGTTGCAATGGGCAGGTGTGCACCCACAATGGCATGCCCACCCCAAAAATTCTTGCTGACATCAGCCATGTGCATCGACCCCCCTTTACCCTTTGATGTGCCAGTTGCCTTGCCCAGCAACTCAGCCATGATCACCTTCGGTTCAATTCCGCAATTCAAAGCCACGCCGTGATCCCGATAAGCTGTGATAATCCGGTCAACCGGCTGCCGTGCTGCCACTAAACCGGTGCTGACGGCTTCCTGTCCAATATACAGGTGCAAAAAACCGCCAATCTTTCCTTCCTGGTACAGTTCAGCCGCTCTTTCTTCCAAAAGGCGAATTAACACCATTTGGGTAAAAAGGTCCAATTGTTTTATTTTGTCCATAACGAACCTCATTTTCAATCAGTCAATTTTTATCTCGTTAAATTGGACGGATGGAACCACAAATTCCTTACCTATTCCCATCTATTTTGTATGATTTGGCCGCTTTTTAAACAACTAAAAACCCCCGCAGATTTTTCTGCGAGGGTCTTTTGATTCAAATGATTTGTAAATTTACGCTTTGTTGTTGAGTGCTGCGTGGGCAGCCGCCAGGCGGGCCACCGGCACACGGAACGGCGAGCAGCTCACGTAGTTGTTGCCAACCAGGTGGCAGAACTCGATGGAAGAAGGATCGCCGCCGTGTTCACCGCAGATACCCACTTCCAATTCAGGGCGTTCTGCGCGGCCATCTTTGACAGCCATGTCCATCAGGCGGCCAACACCGTCGCGGTCCAGGGTCTGGAAGGGATTGACCGGCAAAATGCCGTCTTCAACATATTTCACCAGGAAGTTGCGTTCAGCGTCGTCGCGGCTGTAGCCAAAGGTCATCTGGGTTAGGTCATTGGTGCCGAAGGAGAAGAACTCGGCAACGCTGGCAATTTCGCCGGCAGTGGCGGCAGCACGCGGAATTTCAATCATGGTACCAAATTTGTATGAGAAGGTGACTTTCTTCTCGGTCATAACATCTTTTGCAATTCGTTCCAGACGCGGCTGGATGAATTTGAGTTCATTGATATGACCAGTGAGCGGGATCATCACTTCGGGTTTGGGTTCAAAACCGCGCAGCTTCACATCTGCAGCAGCTTCAAAAATCGCACGCACCTGCATTTCAACGATTTCTGGCATCATAACGCTCAAACGAACGCCGCGCAAGCCCATCATCGGGTTGCTTTCGTGCAGGCTTTCAACAGCATGCAGCAGTGTTTCAAGGCGCACAATTTCTTTGCTGGCGGCTTTACCATTCACATAATCAGCCAGGTTCTCAAGACGGTTTGAAATGATCTGTTCCTGCAAATCTTCAGCCGATGGAAGGAACTCATGCAATGGCGGATCAATCAGGCGAATAATCACCGGGTAGCCGGTCATGGCTTCAAACAAACCATCGAAGTCAGCGCGCTGATAAGGCAGCAGCTCATCCAGGGCAGCAACACGGTCTTCGCTGGTTTTGGCCAGAATCATACGCTGCACGATGGGCAAGCGTTCCTGTTCAAAGAACATGTGCTCGGTGCGGCACAGACCAATGCCAACCGCGCCAAAGGTGCGCGCCCGGCGGGCATCTTTCGGGTAATCAGCGTTTGCCCACACCTGCAAACCGCGGGTGGGATAGCCCTTGGGCCCTTTGCGGACATCAGGGCGGGCGCAAATTTCATCAGCCCAGTCGAGCAAGATCAACAGTTCTTTTTGCTCTTCCAGATTGGGAATAGTAAGATCGAGTTTGCCCAGATAGGCTTCACCGGTGGTACCGTCAACTGAAATCCAGGCGCCTTCATGCACAACAGTCTCGCCAACCATCATTACACGTTTGTCGAGGTCAATGCGAATGGCAGATGCACCCACCACGCAGGGTACGCCAAACTGGCGGGCTACCACGGCAGCATGAGAGGTTGCTCCGCCTTCGCTGGTCAAAATACCTTTGGCAGCCAGCATACCGTGCACATCATCCGGTTTGGTGAACGGGCGAACCATGATGACGTCTTGTTTTTCTTCTTTCGCCATGCGTTCAGCGGTATCGGCGTCAAAATAAATTTGACCAACCGCGGCACCTGGTGAGGCATTGACGCCTGAAGCCAGGTAGCGGCCTTCTTTTTTGGCTGCTTTTTTTCCGTTTTCATCGAACATGGGATGAAGCAGTGCATCTACATCTTTGGGTAAAATGCGTTTGACAGCCGCTTCCTTGGTAATCAAACCTTCGTTCACCAGTTGAACGGCAATGGCTACGGCTGCTTGAGCAGTGCGTTTGCCGTTGCGGGTTTGCAGCATCCACAACTTGCCGCGCTCAATGGTGAACTCCACATCCTGCATGTCTTTGTAGTGATTTTCCAGTTTGGAGGTAATGTCCAGGAATTGTTTGTAAACTTCCGGCATTTCTTTGTTCAAATTATCAATTTTTTCAGTGTTGCGAATACCGGCCACCACATCTTCACCCTGGGCATTGAGCAGATATTCACCGTACATTTTGCGTTCGCCATTGGCAGGGTTACGAGTGAAAGCTACACCCGTGCCAGAATCGTTGCCCATGTTGCCAAACACCATGGTCACAATATTGACAGCGGTACCCAAATCATCTGGAATTTTCTCGGCGCGGCGATAATCCACGGCGCGTTTGCCATTCCAGGAACGGAAGACCGCTTCAGTTGCCAGGCGCATCTGCTCAAATGGATCCTGCGGGAAATCAAATCCTTTTTCTTTGCGCACAACGCCCTTGAAGATTTCGGTCAGTTCTTTCAGGTCTTCAGCCGTAAGATCAGTATCAGCTTTGGCGCCTTTTTGAGCCTTGAACTCGTCCATTGGCTCTTCAAATGCTTCGTCGGCGATACCCAGCACAACCGAGCCAAACATCTGGATCAATCGGCGGTATGAGTCATACACAAAACGCTCATTGCCGGTCAGTTTGACCATGCCTTTGGCAGTTTCGTCATTCAAACCAATGTTCAAAACAGTGTCCATCATGCCGGGCATGGAGAATTTTGCGCCAGAACGGCAGGAGACCAGCAATGGATTGGTTGCATCTCCAAATTTCTTCCCAGAATCCTTCTCAACCTGTTTCAAGGCATCCATCATCTGGTCCCATTGTCCCTCAGGGAACTTGCCTTCTGCCGAGTAGGCATTGCAGGCTTCGGTGGTAACGGTGAAACCGGGAGGTACCGGTACTCCGATGCGGGTCATTTCTGCCAGGTTGGCGCCTTTGCCGCCCAACAAACCGCGCACTTTATCCCACTCGCCGCCCACATACTTCTCAGCATCTTTTACTTCTTGGAATAGAAAAACCCATTTTTTTGCTGTCATCCCATCCTCCATATTAATTTCAACGAGGTTTTTTAGCCCTCAAATTTTTTCGCAATGTTGAATTTTACCATAAAAGATCAACAGCTCTTGTAAGTTTAGTCACTTTTTCAACCAAAATGTCTGAACAATGGCATTTTCTTTTGTAAAGGGTTTGCAAGGTAAAAACAACCGCTATCTCTGCATAATTAAGCTAGAATCGCATCCACAGGTTGGAGGTTTTTTTGAATATACTGGTAATTGATGACGATCCGGCAACGACTGATCTGATGCAGATGCTGCTTAAACCTCTGGGGGCACAGGTTTTCACAGCAAATTCAGGGATCGATGGTATAAATCTTATCCCCTCCACAAACCCAGACTTGATTACGTTGGATTTGACAATGCCGAATATGGACGGATGGGAGGTGTGCCAAAGAATTCGGTCCTTTGCAGACACCCCCATATTGATCCTGTCTGCATTGGACAGCCCCGTATTAATTGCCAGGGCTTTGGATGCCGGCGCGGACGATTTTATTACCAAACCCATTTCCAGCGCAATGCTGTGCACCCGCATCAATTCCCTTTTACGTCGTTCGAAACCCCGACATTCTTTCGACCAAATATCACTTAACCCCCTTGCCTGATTCACAGGTAGATTTTTGCCCCTGCACAATGTAGTACAATAAAATTATTGTATTGTGGGGGGTTTATTATTGGATTCTCATACGAATATTGGAGGGACTTTATGAGCGAAACCGAACAGACCAAATCATGGGGAGTCGGAACCTGGTTATTGGTTATCTTCCTTCCCTTGGTGGCCGGGATTTTACTGTCCCTGCTCATTCCCAGACCAGTGATCGGCGTCATCAAACTGGATGACGCCATTTACAGCACATCTGCCGATGAAATGATCACTCAGATCATTTATGCAAGGGAACATCCAGAAGTGCGTGCGGTCGTCCTGGTGATGAACAGTCCCGGTGGAACCGTCACAGATACCGAATCTATATACATGGAACTGGCGCGCTTACGCCAGACCAAACCGGTCATTACCTTAATTGAAGGAATGGCTGCTTCAGGTGGATACTATCTGGCAGTTGGAACAGACTACATCTTTGCTAAGCCTGCTTCAGAGGTCGGAAATGTTGGCGTCATTGGATATTTGCCCAGCATTCCCGGCGTCGGAGAAGAAACATACTCCACCGGTCCCTACAAATTGTGGGGAAATCCGCGTGAAACATACATACGGGAAATGGAAATGCTTAAGGACGGGTTTATTCAGGCAGTTTTGCTGGGCAGGGATGATCGTTTGAAGATTGAAAAGGAAGAAGTGCTGCGCGGTGAAATTTGGGCAGGCACTGTAGCCTTGAGGAAGGGTTTGATTGATGCCATTGGTACACGCACTGATGCTTATCAGAAAGCTGCATCCATGGCAAAAGTCTCCCATTTCAAAGTTGAAGATTTGCGCTCAGCCTCGGGTTTACCAGAGTATACATACTCCCCATACTTTTTCCAGACTTCCGAAGAAGGTGTAATCTCCCCCTACCCCAATGAAGCCGGCGTTTACCTGCTCTACATCCCTTCCATGGAGAAGCAGCCATGAAACGAAATCTGATTCTGCTCGCACTTGTTGTAATGGCAGCCCCTGTTGTATTTCGGGCTATGTGGTTTTATCAAGGGATTTATCGCCCGGCGAAGCCCATTTCAACTCCGGCTTACGAAGAAATCGAGATGCCCGAACCAGCCATAACACCTCAACCCGATGATCTCACCGAGACAGGCATCAAAAAAGTGAATACACAGGTGCTCTTCGATCAATCGCACGCCAATGAATATACGCTGTCAGAAATTGAACCGCTTATCAGTCAATTGAACAGAATGGGTGTAAAAATCGAAATCAATTACGATTATTCTCAACTGGGCGAACAACTGAAATCCAGCGATTCATACGTGATCATATCTCCCACCATCAACCACACCAGGGATGAAATTAACCTGCTAATCGATTTCGTCGACCGGGGTGGAAAGTTGCTGGTTATCGCCGATCCGACCCGCGGAGAAATTGACCTGTCGTCAGATTATTACGACTATTCTTACAGTGGGTTATCCAGCGTTGACATGACCAACCTTGTTTTGGAACCTTTCAATATCCATTTCAAGAGTGATTATGTTTATAATCTGGTGGAAAACGAAAGTAATTTCCGCAACATCATTTGTACCAAAATGGCGGTGAACAGCCCCATCGCCAGAGGACTGAAAAAGGTTGTGCTCTTCAGCGCACACTCCCTGCAAACCAACCAGTCCGTCCTTTTGCAGGGCGATGAAAACACGCTTTCCTCCACAACCGATGAAGGAGGAAACTTGATCCTTGGGGCAACCGGGGAAAACGGTCGCGTGCTGGCCATGGGCGATGTTTCATTCATGACCGCTCCTTATAATCAAGTGGCTGACAATTCAACCCTGGTCAACAACATTGCCGCCTTCCTGGGTGGCGAAAAAAGGTCACGTACACTGGCCGATTTTCCCTACGTCTTTACCAACCAGGTTGTATTCCTGACTGAAAATGAAGAACCACTCGACAAGGAAACACTGCAAGATTTCGCCCGGATTCAATCCAATTTAAAAAGATTTGGTGTTGGTTCCAAAATTTATCACCGACCAATATCAGGCAACGACCTCCTGATCATCGGCACTTTTGGCCAATATGAAAAGCTGGAAGATTACCTGGAACCTTTCGACCTTGAATTTAGCGACAAAATAACCACTGCCGAGGACAGCAAAGAGGAAGACGAGCCGGTCAGCAGCGAAGCCGCCCCCACAATGGATGCGGAAATGGAAGAGCTGATAAACGGCTATCTGGACGATTTTTCAGATGAGTTAACGGTGAAACAAATCACAGTCCCGGGATTCGACAAAATTGAAGCCCAGGATATGGGATTAATCTTGCTCGATTCATCAAATGCGCGTTCCACGCTGGTGCTGCTGGCCGATTCAGATACACAACTGAGTGCGCTGGCTGACTTTGTTGCCTACGGCGACCTTTCAGGCTGTGCCATTCAAGACAACATCGCCGTTTGCCCGCTGGCTTCTAACGGTGCAGGCACAGATTTCAGCTATCCAGATTATGAATATGATTATGATGATTTCTTCGCCCCCACACCTGAAGAAACCCTGGAAGAAACACCCACACCCGAAGCGGTAGGTTAATCAGGCAAATAAGACCAGAAAATCATTCAAACCAGCCGCCACAGTTTGCGGCTGCTCCATCATCATCATATGCCCGGCGCCGTCAATTATGACAAGCCGGGCATTTTTCATTCTATGCACCAGCTCATGTGCAGCATCCAGTGGAGAGAACGGGTCATCCGTTCCAACCACAATTAAAGCCGGCACATTCATTTCACTCACCAGATCAGTTGAATCAGCGCGCTCTGCCATGCCCAGCGATGCCCCCGCCCCAGCCCGCACAGAAGTCGATAACATAATGCCGCTAATTTGTTTTGCCACCCCGGCATCACGCGTCAAACTGGGCAGCATACGCTCCACGGCCACCTGCATTCCCCTCTGTTGAATGGCTTCCGCCATCTCTTTTCGTCCTGCTTGCTTGTCAGGGGCATCAGCGGCGGTCTTACTGCCCACCAGTCCAAATCCCAGTAACCGCTCCGGGAAAAGCCGGGCAAACGCCAGTGTTACATAGCCGCCCATCGAATGACCAATGATCACTGCCCTGGGAATTTTAAGCTGATCCAACAGCGCACAAACATCCCCCGCCAGTAGATCCATCGAATAAACGCCGTCGGCGGCAGGCGACTTCCCAAAGCCGCGCAAATCGGGCACAATGACGCGCACTCCCGTTTGCAAAAATGGAATAACCGGCTGCCAGGTTGTATGATCCAGTGGATAACCGTGTACCAGGACTAACGGGATGCCCTGCCCGGCTTGCTCAAAGAACAAATCAACAGTCGCTTTCATCTGAATTCTCCTGGTGATTAAAACTGCCGTTACGTTCATTCAACCACTGCCGGCATCGGTCCAGGGCTTGCTGGCGGGTTGAAATTTCTCCAATTGCCTGCAATTCTTGCACAAGTTCCAACAATTCACCAATCACAGGGCCGCTTTCCAGTGACAGTTCATCCTGCAAATCAGTTCCATTGAGTATTCGATCCGGCCGAACCATTTCGGGGTTTTGCCACCAGGTTTCCAAAAGAGCACGGCAAGTATCCAGCTCCCTTTTCCACCGCTCTTGCGGCAAGGTCGTGCGGTAGGTTGCCAGCACATCAGCCATCGAAAACAGGCAAACATCCACCCCCAGTTCATCCAGTTCATGAAAAAACCGATAAATTGCCCTTCTATCGGGTACCTCGCCGGTTCGCACCAGGTAATTTACCTTCATATGACCGGCAACAAACTGGCTCAACCAGCGGCATTCCACCTGGCTCAACGCCATCAACCGCGCTCTTTCCTCCATCATGCGCCCGCCGACTAAATCATGCTCAAAAAACCGAATCCGCCCGTCTTCAACAACTTGACGCACTACCGGCTTGGCGACATCGTGATACAGCGCTCCCAGGAATAGCAGCTCGCGAACCGAGCGATTGGAACTGAGTGTTTGATTTAAATGTGCGGTAAAGTTTTGCCGGAACCTTCCCAGCAGCATGGTTGCCATGCCCAGGCGAAAATTATCAGCCGAACCCTCATAGTATTCCCCGGTTAAAACATGGGTGATTTTTTCCAGTTCTTGCACGGCTGCCAGGGTGTGGTCCCACACATCCAGAACATGCGGCGCAGATTGCTGCACACCCTGCAAGTCTCCCAGTTCAGGAAATACAATCGGTAAAACACCAACCTGTTGCATCAACCGCACCGCAGTACTGATTTTCTTCCCGGACAGGATTCGAAAAATTTCGTCGCGCTGGCGTTCAACCGAAACATTGGCCAGAAATATCACCGCCTGTTGCATCAACTGGTAGGTGGGTTTATCAATTTTCAATTCCAGGTTCAAGGACAATCGGATGGCTCGCAGAATTCGAACCGGATCATCCAGAAACGATGAGGGTGAGCAAAGCACCAGTTGCCTGTCATGCAGGTGTTGAGCCCCTCCCAGTGGGTCAATCATCTGGTCAGGATGAAAAACATCCACAGCCATGGCATTGATGGTAAAGTCACGGCCGCGCAAATCTTCTTCCAACCCATCAGCTCTGAAAGCTGAAAAGTCCAGCATTACATCACGGTCTTCGTCCAATCGAACAATCACACGGGCGGTTTGCCGGTCATCATCCAGCATAAAAAAAGCGCCGTGCAGAGTATCGGCTACACGACGCGCTACTGGTTTAACCTTTTCGGCTTCCAGCACAAAATCCAGGTCGTGTTTTCCCGAAAGCCCCAACAGGGCATCTCGAACCGACCCACCCACCAGGTAAAGATGATCTGTCCTTTCAGACTGCTGCGTAAGTGCATGAAGAACTTCGGGATAATGCCGAAAAATGGAACCAAGCATGAACTGTTTAGCTCCCCATCAATTTTTCGTACTTCTCCAAATCAACCACACCAATGAAGTTGAGGTTGCGATAAAACTCATCGATGTCCAGGCCATATCCAAAAACAAACTTATTCGGAATAACAAAGCCGGTATAGCGGATGGGAACATCCACCTCGCGCCGCTCTGCCTTGTCGAGCAAAGTACAAACAGACAGGCTGGCCGGCTTACGCGCTGAAAGCAGCTCAAGCACCGACTTGATCGTAAATCCGCTGTCAATGATATCTTCCACGATGATTACATGCCGGTCGCTGATATCGGTATTGATATCCAGTGTGATGCGCGCTCTGCCGCTGGTTTCTCTCTTGCCAGCTCCATAGGAGGAGACCGCCATAAATTCAATGGAATGAGGGGTATTGATGTTCCGCACCAGGTCAGTCATAAACATCACACCGCCGCGCAAAATGCAAATCAAGATTGGGCTCAGGTTGGCAAAATCACGGTCAATATCCTTCCCCAGTTCAGCAATGCGCTGGTGCAGTTTCTCTTCAGAAATCAAAACTTCTCCAAGAAATTCGTGATAATCAATCACAATTCACTCCTTTTGCTAATTTCGGGGTACCTCGTGATGTTGACGGCAGCGCGCTTCGTACATCTCTGCCGCCCCAACAATAACAACCGGGTCATCATATCGGGCCGGTTTGCCGTTTACCAATCGTTGCGTACGGCTGGCGGGTTCACCGCAAACCATGCAAATAGCCTGCAATTTATCAACGCGTTCAGCTTTCACAATCAAAATAGGCATACTGCCAAAGGGTTCACCTCGAAAATCCAGGTCTAACCCCGCCACAATCACGCGAATGCCGTCATTGGCTAACTTTTCCACAATATCAACAATTTCAGGTCCAAAGAACTGGGCTTCATCAAAACCAATCACGGTTGTATCAGGTTGAATGTATTGAAAAACGTCTTTAATGTCCCTCAACGGAGTGGCGTCAATATCCATGCCGGCATGCGAGGTCACTTTTTCTTCTGCATAACGGTTATCAATCGCTGGCTTAAACACCTGTATCTTTTGCCTGGCAATAACAGCCCTGCGCAGGCGCCGGATTAATTCCTCGGTTTTTCCGCAAAACATTGAACCGCAAATCACCTCCAGCGATCCCGTAACATGCTTCATAACTGATCTCCTCCATAATAAGTTGTTTCGATTCTACACGAATTTTGATATTCTGTTTAAAACAAAAAAACCGCCCGGTTTAGGGGCGGTTTTTCACGATCTTAATTAAACTGCAATATCATCAGCAGCAGCAGGAAGCTCATAACCCATCTGGCGAAGTTGTTTCTTCAAATCGATGAGAGATTTGCGTCCAAAGCCTTCGATATCCAGAACAGCCTGTTCTCCGGCGGCCAGTTTTTCAATCACCTGCCCAACGGTGGTGATATCCACTTTTGCCAGGGCTTCGATGGAGCGTTTCGTTAAAGTTAGCTCAGCGATTGGGCGGTTCGGAGAAGTGCGTTCATCTTCGCGTGATTTCTGATCTTGCAGATAATCCTGACGAGCCTGCAAACGGCGGTAGAAGCGGTCAACCTGCCCTTCTTTGTCGAGAATACGCTGCTGCTCACCGGTGTAGAACGGGTGACATTTTGAGCAGACTTCGGTTCGGATTTCTTTTTTTGTTGAACCGGTTTTCCAGGTGTTGCCGCAAGAGCAAATCACGGTTGCATCCGGGTAATATGTGGGATGAATGTCTTTCTTCATAACAACTTTTTGCCTTTCAAAAAGCAAGTTTCAAGTTGAAACTGCACTAAAAGTTTTTTCTATTCCTCAGCGGGCATAACATTGACGCGCTTGCGCCCGGTCGGCAAGGTTTCAAAAACAACCACACCGTCGGCTGTTGCAAAAAGGGTATCATCTTTGCCAATGCCAACATTCTCACCCGGTTTAATGCGCGTACCACGCTGGCGCACCAGAATATTTCCAGAAATTACCTGTTCGCCGCCGTAATGTTTTACACCCAGGCGCTGGGCATTGCTGTCACGACCGTTGCGGCTGGAGCCGCCGCCTTTCTTGTGAGCCATAATTTCTACTCCTTCTCAATCGATTCAATAAGCAATCGGGTATATTGTTGGCGATGACCAGTCTTCACGCGGATGCGTTTCTTGGGTCTATATTTGAACACAGTCAATTTCGGCCCCTTGACATGATCGACCACTGTGGTTTTCACCGCAGCGCCCTTCACCTGGGGTGTACCAACGGCAATGTCTTCGCCGTCTGAAACCAGCAGTACTGCATCAAGGGTAACTTGATCGCCCTTGTTCACAGTCAAAAGGTCCACATCAATTGTGGCGCCTTCTTCGGCACGGTACTGCTTTCCACCGCTTTCTACAATTGCATACTTCATATTTTCTCCAATCTTCACTTCACCGCATACCACGCGAAAGAGTTCGCCCGGCTGCGGGGAAGTTGGCATAGATAAACTCGCCCCAGCTCCAATTGCCGGGGCAATGCAGGAAGTATTATACAGGGTGCTGCAAAGTCTGTCAACGGCTTAAACCACTCTGAGAAGGCAATTTCTTCAATTTTCGGGCATCTCCCTGCCTCACCGTCAAGCCAATCTCATCCATATGCTCCAAAAGAGCCAGCGCATATCGGCGGCTGGTGCTGGCAAGGTCGCGAATTTCAGCAATGGTGAACGATTTTTGCAAACCGTAGGTTGATTCAATTTTTCCTAACAACTCTCTGTAATCTTCCTGCCTGAAAACCACCTCATCAGACACTGGAATCAACCAGTCCAGGTCAACCATGGCAAAATAAACATCTTTTCCCACTGCTTCCTGGCATTCACTTATCGTGGGTGGTGCAAAAGGAGCTGCTTTGAACAGGTTTAACAATTTATCGACGCTCTGTTTTTGTGCAGTGGAAAACCGGATTTGATGGTCCGCGCTCCACACCAGGCTGCCGTTTTGCGCAATTTTTCCATCCGCCATCAATGTTTGCAGTAGGAATTGATAGAATTTTCCGGTGAACTTCAGGCGGCTGCGCAGTTCTTCTCTGGGCGCCCCCTGGCGCAGCGGATTAGCCTGGTGGAAAGCGTTGATCTCTGCCGTCAAACGCTGCGATCCATCTTCAAACAAGATGCGCGCAATCGCCCATCCCAAATGTGATTTGTTCTCAACATCCAACCAGATTAGTTCACCTTGGTCAAACAATTCATCGGCAGCCTGCATTCCTTCTTCAACTGACAACCGGGAGCGGGAAATCAACTCTTTCAAAGGTGTGGCGCCCACCTCTATGGCTGCCTGTAAAAGAATCTCTGCCGGTGATCCTTTAATCATTTTTTCGAGATTCTGCAGCACTTCTTTGGAAAATCGTTTGTGGCGCGCCTCGGGATGCGGATTCGCCACCGTGCCACCGCCCAATGTTTCACCGGGAGAAGGCCGGCGCAGCAGAAAATGATCTCCCCGCGCGACAACAACCGGCTCCTCTGTCTCCAGTTGCAGCCAACCCTGGGTTCCCGGTTTCAATTCATCTTCGCCCAACAACCGCACACGGGCAATTACCGCCGTTGCGCCGGTGAACAATTTCACCTCCACATTGTGCTTCAGCGGAGCACTGACATCTTTCAACAGCCTGAAATTGACATCGAATCGGGTGGTTTCCTGGTATAACCCGGGAAGGGATATGATATCTCCGCGATTAACCTGGCTGACATCAATACCGCTCAGGTTAATGGCAGTTCGGCTGCCCGGGATGGCTTCTTCTTCTTTGCGTTTGTGTGTTTGCAAACCGCGAATGCGGGCTTTCAACCCTTTTGGCAAAATAATTACCTCATCGCCCACATGCAATTTGCCGTCGCTCAATGTGCCGGTTACTACGGTTCCAAAACCCGCCATGGTAAAAACCCGGTCCACCGGCAAGCGCGGGCGTTTCAAATCTGCCCTGGGCGGGGTTTGCTGGATGATTTCTGAAAGCCTGTTTTTCAACTCATCCAGGCCGTCACCGCGCCTGGCCGAGACATGAATGATTGGCGCAGATTCCAGGATTGTTCCGCGGGTTACCTCACGAATATCCGTTTCGATCATGTTAATCCATTCCGGATCGTCCACCAGGTCAATTTTTGTCAGGGCAATCACCCCACCCGGAATTTGCAAGAGATCGACAATCGCCAGGTGTTCGCGCGTTTGCGGCATAACCCCTTCGTCGCAGGCAATGACAAATAGAACCGCATCGATTCCCCCAATGCCGGCCAGCATGTTTTCAATAAAATCGCGATGACCGGGTACATCGACAATACCCACTTCCTCATCGCCGGGCAAAGTTAACCAGGCAAAACCCAGGTCAATGGTCATTTCCCGCTGCTGCTCTTCCAGCAGGCGGTCGGGGTGAATGCCTGTCAATGCAGCAATCAGCGTTGATTTGCCGTGATCAACATGCCCCGCAGTGCCAATAACGTGCATTCCAATCCCCATTAAGCATTTCGATTAAATGTCTTGTCGTACTCTTCAGCCCATTGGTGCAGCGAACCTAAGAACACCTGCAACCGCTTTTTAGTGTCATCCATCATCTGATCCATCAGGTCGCTAATTTCATGCGTCAAGTCTTCCAGGTGCACCAGGCGCTCATTTTGTTTTTCAAATTTTCTTTCTGCTTCGCGCATTTGCTCATCCTGAGTCAGGGTGTAATTCGTCCAGCGTTTTTGGTCATCGGCCTTAAACGCCACCCATTCCTGCCGGAAACGCTCTTCCAGCAAACGCTGCATTTCGGTAATCTCATTCACACGGCGTTCAAACCGCTGTTTTACCTCTTCAAAGGATTCCAGTGAGCGCTTGACCGTGCGGTGAGTTGAATCCAACTCTTGCATCTGTGCGTCCAGGTTCACCGCCTGGTTGGTAAACTCGGAGAAGCGGCCATCCCACTCTTTCCAGGTACGCTCCCGTTCAATCGAAAGCAGCGTTTGCTTCTCGATAAATGACACCTGAGATTGACGCCGTTCCATTTCAGCAGCCTGATATTCATTCAAACGTAATTCCATCTTGCGCAGATCGCCGCTTGCCACATCCAACTTTCCACGAATTTCATCCTGGCGTTTTCGCATGGCAGCCACTTCTGCCTGAACATCAGCCAGGCGTTTCGTATCTTGCCGTTGTGATTCGGTTAACAATCTCTGGCTGCGCCGGCTCTCTTCGTCAGCCTGAATGTTTTGATCAAGGTTCTTTTCCAACTCTTCCAGCGCGCGAGACAGGCGAATGTTTTCTTCAACACGCGCCTGAATACTGCTGCGTATCTCAGGAAAGACATCCAGTTCCTTTTTTAAATCAGCAAGCGCACGATTGATCACTTCCTGATCCTGGCGGCGGACTTTTTCCTGTTCGCGTTCATGCTCCTGGCGAATCTTTTCAATCGATTCCAGGCTTCTGCCAAACTCAACGCGAACATCAGCAATGGCTGTATCAATCGAATCCATTCTTGCCATCATGGCTTTCGTGCGGATCAGCTCACTGCTCAGTTCATTAATTTCTTCTCTCTGCATACCAAATGAGGCTTCGATATTTTCCAGGCGTTTTTCCAGTGTGGCGATCATCGCCTGGTCTTTCTTTCGTTCACTATCCAGATGTTCAACTTTCTTTTGAATCTTTTCTTCTTCCATGGAAACCTCACATATTCAACCGTTTGAACTGATCAACTGCGGTTGAGATTGTCACATTATTTTTGATAACCTTGAAATTTTACCAGTAAAGTGTTTCTGTTTACTGTGAATTATATTCCAGCAATTTTGCCAAAGGCTTGCAGCAAATTGGTCATACTTGCCGAAAACAATTGCGGGAAAAAGCCCAATCCCAACAGCAGCAGCACACCCACACCTAAAACAATCATTGAAAGCCGATTTTCCTGGAAAAGCCATTCTTCAGAATTGCTGTTCACAAAAACCGCCAGGGCACGAAAACCAGCCACAAGCATTCCAAAACTTCCAAGCATGCTAACGCCGGCAACGGTTGCCGATTGCTGTGCAATTTTTGCCAGCAGCGCAGATTGAGCCGGGAAACCCGCCAGCAAAGGAAAACCGCCCATAGACAGGCAGCAAACCACAATCATAATCGCATAGGTCGGCTTTCTGCGGAAAAGCCCATTCAACGCATCCAGTTCCAATGAATTGGTCTCTTCCAGCAGTGAAAGCGTGAGAGACCAGAAAAGAAAACCAACCATGCGAGGGAGAATTAAAAAGGCAAATAATTTCAAGTCGCTATCCCTGGCAGCGCTTATCGCCAGAAGCGAAAAGCCGTTTTCAAAAATTAACGCATAGCCGATTATTCGCGCCAGGTTCTTTTCAAATGCTGCCCACAGTCCGGCGCTCGCCGCCATCAGCACCCCACTGATTTGAAGCGCCGAGGTCAGCATCTCGTTGTTCCACAACCAACCATAAGCATTCAAATAATCCAGCAGATTGTTAAACACAACCAGTGGAAAAATACTGAACACAAAGCCAGCCAACAATGGATACGTTTCACCGGCCAGCATTGGCGCCCAGGTATAAAAAGGAAACACCGCCAGCCAGATGGCAAATCCAAGCCCCAAAAATATGACTGCCTGGATCATCAACGGCTCGTTGGTTGGATTAATTTCAACCTCGGCTGAAGCCCAGCCTGCCAGCAAAATAAACGGCACTGCCAGGGTCTGAAAAATCAGGTATCGTAAAATTCCCTTGCGAGGTCTTTTAGATAAAGGCGCCAGCAGCGGCACGGTGAAAAGCACTGCCGTTTCAATCAGCAGCGCTGAATACAAAAACGGTTCAACGGCTGTGGCGGCTATTAACAAAGCCACTACGGCAATTCCCACAGCGGCAAAGGTTCTTTGAGCACGGGTAAGACAGGCGGCAAAGAACCAGGCGCTGCTAAAGAAAAAGACCAACATCAAAAAATAACGACTGTTGGCAGCCAGGATGAATCGCCGTCCAAAAATTACAAAAACAGAAGGCAATGGAATGGACAACGGCCCCAATTCAAACCCGCGGTCAATTGGTGCCGCTGCAGCAAAAACCATCATGCCCAGGCAAAAAATGCCGGCTGCAAGAAAAGCACGTATTCGATCTTGCGGGTAATACCATAGCAAAGTCGCTGCAATCAGTGGAATGCCAATAAACAGGAAAGGTGCGCTCATGCTTCACTTTCTCTGGTGCTGCCCAACAAATAAACACCCGTCAATGCCAGGCCCAGGTTAACCAGGGCCAGCAAGCCGGCAACCAACACCGAAGTCTCGACCGCTGCATAGATAATTTCAAAACCCGCCAACACCGTCAAAAGCCCCACTACAACCCGCACAGTGTAGGTGGAAATTCCCAGTTGCAGCAGCCCCATCCCGACCAGGATTAATCCTCCCCACATAATCCGCAAATCAGCCGGGAACCATTCAGTCAAAATGGGCGCCATGGAAAAGACCAGCAGCCACATCATGCCGGCTGCCAAAACCCTGAAAAGGCTGCCAGACGGCCCCAGGAACGCGTCTTCTTGCTGGTGAAAATTCGGTTGCGAAGCTCCAATCACTGAACCGGCAATCCATCCCACAATTAATTTAATGGCAGCCAGGCCCAATGGCCAAACCGAGGCTGTCAAAAAGAAAACACCAAGATATTGAATCGCCATGGCAATGATGAAACTGCGCCAATCCTGGCTGACCAGGACAATCAATGATGCTCCCATGATGATTAACACAGGGATAGTTGACAGGTCTGAGAAATTCATCCTGCCCCTCCTGGTACAAGCAGGTACGATAATAACGCCAGGAACAACAACACCCACAAAATTCCACCATCACCTTCCAGAACCCGGGCCATGAACTGGATTAGCTTTTGCAACATCCGGTAGATGATGAGGATTAAGCGGTACAACCAGTCCAGGCTGAGCACACTGGCGATTTTCAACCACACAATACGAGAATAAACGGACAGCCAGTCTTCACTATCCAGATCAGCGGTCAGTACTTTACGGCGGTGCAAAAAGAGTATCCACCCGATTGACAACAACACAGAAATCAAAGCTCCCCACCACACGCCCAGGGTAAACGAGCCTTTCCATCCAGCGATTCCAATTATCCATTGCGCCGCAGGGAAAATCCCAATTCCGATGGGATATACGATGCGCACCCAGTTCTCCAGTTCATAATCATACTGGTCTCTGCGCAAAGCGTGACGAAAAAAGCCAATCATCAAAATGGCATGCCCCAGAATGGACAGGAAATCCAGCAAGGTAACAGGAAACACAATCAAACCAAACCAACCGCTGGCTGCCGGCGAAAACGGCAGGCCGCTCAGCCCCAGCAAACCCAGCATGGGAAGAAACAGAAACGCCGGTATTCTCCAGGAATACAGAAAAATCAACCCGCCGGACAAAACCATTGTTACGCCCCATGTCATCGCAGAAATGGGTTGTCCGCGAACGGCGCTGCCTACCGCCAGGGCTGCCAGGGCAATCACCCAGTAAGGTCTGCCGTCCAGTTCATTTTTTGCCGCGTACCACATGACTGCGCCGTAAAGGGCAGCCAGGGTGGTCAGGATAAGCAGCGGCACAGCCAGCTCGGGTTGCACCACCGCAGCAGGCAGCCTTGAAAGAACCGACAGGCTTGTCGCCGCGGTTACCAGTCGGATAATCGTTCCAATTCCCCGCCGCAGGCGTATCTCTTCGCTGTAAGGCAAGTGCAGCGGGATGACTCCCAGGCGCAAACCAGCTCCCAACAACAGGTAAACCCCGGTTTCAGGTTTGATATTGGATAATTGAAACGGACTTGCCTGCGAATAGTTTTGCACAATCGACCAGACCACCAGCAGCGACCCAACCACTCTTGACCCCAGGGCAACCACAGTTTGTTGATTCAAGCGTGCCTGGTGTATGCTCCGAATGATGATCACAAAATCGGCAATGTCGATTAAAGTCCATGACAGGACCAACAGCAGCGGCGTGTTGGAAAAAACAGCCAGCAAACCAAATGCCGTCACAACCAGGCTTGACACCCAGACTTCAGGTTTTTGAACAAACTGGAATTGCAGCCGCGCCGACGCTGTGAGAATCACCCCCAGCATAAGACTGGCCAGGCTGAAGGCGTAATTCCAGGCAACATCATCAACCCGCAATTCAAAGGTATCAAAACCGCTGGCCAGCAATTGCCATGGATCCACAACTAACGGAGAAACCGGGATCCATCGCAAAGCCAGAATATACAACCACGCGATTAATGAACCGCTTATGGCAATCAGCCAGGCAACGCCATAATTGGGCTTCACCTGCTGAATAATCACAATAGCCAGGGCGGAAATCAGTAGAATAAGTACCGGTAATACAACCAGCATGGTTATCTGTTTACAGGACAGGCGCAAATGGCTGCCGATGCAGATATCGCCCCATGCCCGCCTTTCCCAACCATTGGTCGCCGTCAACAATCATTTGACCGCGCAGGAAAACCTTTTCAGGGAATCCCACCAGTTCCCAACCTTCATAAAGATTGTAATCGGTGCGGTGCCTGGCAACCTCTACGCCATATTTGACACGCTTCTCCGGGTCCCACACCACAATATCAGCATCCGATCCAGGCAGCAAGGCGCCTTTCTGCGGGTAAACGCCAAATATTTTGGCCGGGTTCGTACTGGTTAGAGCCACAAACTGGTTGGGAGTAATTTTTCCTGCCCCCACGCCGGTGGTCCACAAAACCGGCAGCCGATCGCCAACACCGGGCAGTCCGTTGGGAATTTTGGTGAAATCATCCTTCCCCAACTCTTTTCCTGGAATGGCGACCGATTTTCCTTCATAAAGAATGGGCTTGGTGCCGTCGAAGAAAAACGGACAATGATCTGTTCCCATGGTTTGAATGGTGCCTTCAGCCAGGCCTTTCCACAAACGTGCGTTATCTTCTTTGCTGCGCATGGGCGGCGAACAAATCCACTTGGCGCCGTCCGGTCGGCGCAATTCTTCAATGCTAAAGAATAAATAAGGCGGGCAGGTTTCTCCCATCACTTTCACCCCGTGCTCCCGGGCATATTGCAGCATATCCACCTCGCCAGCCATGTTCATGTGCACGATGTATAACGGTGCATCAGCCTGTGCCGATAATGATGCGGCCCGTAAAGCCGCTTCCACTTCGCCCCAACCCGGGCGGGTCAGCGCATGCCATTCGGGCGTTTTGTGCCCGGCCGCCAGCGCTTCTTCTACCAACACTTCAATCACATCGCCATTTTCAGCGTGCAGCATGGTCAACAACCCATTTTCCCTGGCTACGCGCATTGTTCGGAAGATGTCGCCGTCTTGCAGGCGCATGCGTTTGTTGTATGCCGTAAAAACCTTTACCGTTGTGATACCTTCTTGGGGGAGTTGCGCAATTTCTCTGGCAACTTCTTCGTCAAAACGTTCCACATTCATGTGAAAACTAAAGTCAACCGCCGCCAGTGAGTCGGCGCGTTCGTGCCAGAGCTGAATGGAGGCAGCCATACTTCCCGGATAATGAGGAATAAAATCCATGACCGTGGTGGTTCCACCAAAAGCGGCTGCCTTATGTCCTGTGTAATGATCGTCTGACGAAACAGTATCAAACATGGGCAGGTTCAAATGTACATGCGGATCAACACCCCCGGGCATGATGATTTTTCCCTGCACATCTATAACCCGGACATTACCATCAACCTGCAAATCTTTCCCAATTGCAACAGTTTTCTCATCTTCCACCAAAATATCAGCGACAAAGGTCTCTGATGCCGTAATTATTTTTCCAGATCTGAGTAATACAGCCATAATGCTCCTCCTTCACAATTATTGGGATGAAGAACGTTTCAAGATGATTCTACCAGCCATGCGGGTACCATTTCAAATGAACTTTCTAAGAATTCGAGGGGGTATTCTGTTCGAAAAACAAATTCGAATTTCCCAGGAATGCCAGCAATGCGGGGTCGAGATCGAAATCCAGTTCCTGTTCATTACCGGTATGATATTCCTCATCGCGCCTGGCTCTCTCACACAATGCCCGCCACAGGTCGCGTCTCTCTTCAGCGCCCACCACCAGGTCATGCAGTGTTCTGGCCTTCGAGAATAATTCACCGGTGGTGTATAAAAATGTTATTCTTTTCCACTCTTTAGCCAGAATTGGCTGAGGGAGTGTTTTCAGTTCGCCCAGTTGAATTTTGTAGTATTCTTCATTTGCCCTGGGATGGTTCGGTTCATCATTAAAAAGTTGCGCCCTGGTGGTCAATTCATGGCCGCGCACTTCAGCATAACTTTCAATACGCCACTGGTGGTCTGCACCAAACGCAGCCGTTTGATAAAATGCCAGGAAGTCCACATCAATCACCCTGGGAGAAAAACGCAGCGGGATGCGGTACCAGCCAAATAAACGCGCAATCTCCAGGTCGCGCGGAGCTGGCGTGATGCAGATCAATATCAAAGCAGATGAAGAGAGAATATCTGGCATAAGATGCTTTTTACTGTGATATTTACTTTAAGCCATTATATAATTAATTTGCGTTGACCGTTTTTAATCATTCAATTCACATCAATTAAAGGATCATACATGGAAGCTTTTGACTTTCTTGTCCCCGCCAATTTGCAGCACCTGACAATTATGCTTCAAACCCCTGGTGGAAAATTGATTGCAGGAGGAACAGATTTGATCCCTTCTCTCCGTCAAAATCAAAATTCGCCTGCCAAAGTTATCGACATTAGCCGCCTGCGTGAACTGCGCTACATTCGCGAGCATAACCGCACAGTCCGCATCGGCGCATTGACTTCCTTTCGCGATATCCAAAACAGCCGCATTCTCTTTGAGACGGCTCCCGCGCTGGTGCAGGCTGCCGGTCAAATTGGTTCGCCAATGATTCGCTCACGCGGCACACTGGGGGGAAACCTGGCAAACGCCTCTCCGGCTGCTGATAGTTTGCCCGCCTTGCTGATTATGGATGCCTCGGTCACATTGAGCAGCCAAAACGGTCAAAGGACACAAAAGCTCAGTGAATTCTTATTAAGCCCCGGTAAAACAGACCTGCATCCTGATGAAGTTCTCAGCGAAATCTTTTTTGAAAAACCGCCTTTCAATTGCGGCGCTTCCTTCGTGAAGATTGGTCCCCGCCGTGGAATGACCATCGCCATAGTCAACGCAGCAGCCCTGGTGGAACTGGACAGCGAAGGTCGAATCAATCAGGCGCGTCTGTCCATTGGCGCTGTAGCCCCCACCGCCATCCGCTGCCGACGCGCCGAACAGGCTTTGGTTGGCAACCTGCCGTCTGAGCAGCTCTGGGAGTCTGTTTCAAGTCTCATTCAGGAAGAAATTTCACCCATTGACGATATCCGCGGCACTGCCAAATATCGCCGCAGAGCCGCGTTTATATTGAGCAAACGCGCCCTGAACACAGCAATTCAATCTTTGCAAACAAGGATGTAAACATGAAGAAGATCCGCGTTACACTAACTGTAAATGGTCACACCCATCTTTTTGAAACCTATCCCAATCGAACCTTGCTGGAAGTTTTGCGAGAAGAAATTGGATTGACCGGCGTGAAAGAAGGCTGTGGTGAAGGGGAATGCGGCGCCTGCACCGTAATCATGAATGATGAACCGATTAATTCCTGCCTGGTATTGATCGGTCAGGCAGATAACAGCAAAATTGAAACCATTGAAGGGCTGGCAAAAGACGGAAAACCCCATCCCCTGCAGAAAGCCTTTGTGGAACACGGCGCTGTGCAATGTGGATTTTGCACACCAGGCATGATCATGGCTTCCAAGGCGCTCCTCGACCGCAATCCCCACCCCGACGAAGAACAAATTCGCGAAGCGCTTTCTGGCAACATTTGCCGCTGCACTGGTTACAAGAAAATCATTGAAGCCGTGCAGTCAGCAGCCGAGGAAATGACCCATGAACAATCTTAAAACAGTTGGCAAATCAGAAATCCGCGTTGACGCCTGGGAAAAGGTGAACGGCTCGGCCAAATTTGTTGCCGACATCCAGGTTCCCAATTTGAAGCACGGCGTTGTGCTGCGCAGCAGCCAACATCACGCCCGCATTTTATCCATTGAAACAGCTAACGCCATGCAAATTCCCGGAGTGATTGACATCGTCACCGCCAAAGATATCCCCGGAGAAAAAGTATACGGCTCCATTATTGCTGACCGCCCTCCCCTGGCAGGTGACCGTGTGCGTTTCATTGGCGAACCGGTGGCAATCATCATCGCTGATAGCGTGGAAATTGCCAATCAAGCCCGCAAGGCTGTTCTGGTGAATTATGAAGCCCTGCCTGCCATTTTTGATCCAGAACAGGCTTTACAGGCTGATGCTCCTGCTGTTCATCCTGACGGAAACCTGTGCTCTCATTTTCACGTGGAAGACGGCGACATCGAAAGTGGTTTTTCACAGGCCGACCTGGTTTTGGAGGATTCTTTTTCTGTTCCGCGAATTTATCCCGGATACCTGGAAACCGAAAACGCATTGGCTCTTTGGGATGAAGATGAAAAACTGACTGTCTGGTTTAGCTCACAAAAACCGTTTGCCGACCGCCACACCATCAGCCAGGTTTTGGGAATGCCCGAGGAAAATATCCGCGTGAAAATGGCCGTCATCGGCGGCGCATTTGGCGGCAAGGAAGATTCCAATATGGCCGTGCTGACCGCATTGGCTGCCTGGAAATCACACTGCGCTGTAAAAATTGTCAACACGCGTGAAGAATCCTTGCTTGCTCATCCCAAACGCCACCCGGCCCGCCTCTATTACAAAGTGGGTGTCAAAAACGACGGGGTAATAACCGCCCTGCAAGCGCGGGTTTACATGGACACCGGCGCCTATTCTTCTTACGGCCCCGCTGTTGGACAGTTGCTGACTGAAACCGTCCCCGGTCCTTACCATATTCCCAATGTTTCTGCTGATACCTATGTTATCTACACGAACAGCCCGATCTCCGGCGCCATGCGCGGATTTGGCAGCCCGCAAACCAACTTTGCCTATGAAAGCCTGATGGATATGCTTGCCCACCGCCTGGGCATGGATGCGGTAGAAATTCGCCGCAAAAACATCTGGAAATCTGGAGACCGCAATTATACACGCGTGATTGTCAACCAGGCCGAGGCGCTGGAAGAAATGCTCAACCGGGCTGCCCAATCAGTCGAAGATTTAAAGAAAATTCCGGCTGCGCCGGGCAAACAGAGCGGCGTTGGCCTGGCTCTTGCGGTGCAAACCATGGGACTTGGACGCGGTGTACCCGATGACAGCACACATCAACTGGAGTGGCTGCCCAACGGCAAAGTTCTGGTGCGGGTCGGCGCCCCCGACCTGGGACAGGGTCTCAACACAGTTGCAGCGCAAATGGCCGCCGAAGCACTGGGTATGGAATATTCGCAAATTGAAACCGCCCTGGTCGATACCGCCCTCAGCCCAGACGGCGGCGTCACCTGCGCCTCACGCATGACCTACATGACAGGCAATGCGGTTCAAATGGCTGCCCAAAAACTGGTTGATTCGCTTCTGGATGAAGCCAGCCGCCTCTTAGGTGTTCCCCGTGAAAAACTGCGTTATCAGAAGGGCACACTCATTCGCACCGATCAAGACGGCGCCAATCCCATTTCAATTGCCGACATCACCGGCCGCCTGGCGGAAGAAGATAAACAAATCACTGCGTCTGGCACATTCAGTTTCCCCTATGGACCGGAGATTCCCGATCATTTGCCCATTGGCATGCCGCATGTCAAGTTTTGCCTGGCGGCCATGGCCGCGCGCGTCGAGGTCGATCCTGAACTGGGCATCATCGAACCCACCCACATTGTATCCATCAATGACCTCGGGAAAGTGGTCAATCCCATCCTCGCCGAAGGCCAAATTGAAGGTGGAATTGCCATGGGGCTGGGTTACGGCTTGTCCGAGGAAATGCGCCTGAAAGGCAACCAGCAATGGGTTAGCCGACTTTCAGAATATCTCTTGCAAACCACGCAAGATATGCCCCGCAGTATGGAAACCATCATGCTGGAATATCCCGAAAGCACAGGGCCATTCGGCGTGAAAGGGATTGCAGAAATTGCCACCGTGCCAGAAGCCGCCGCCATCGCCAACGCCGTGTTTGAAGCCACCGGCATTCGCGTTCACCGCATTCCCATTCAGCGCGAAGAATTGGCAAAAATAGCCTGAACTTATACAAAAAATGCTGTCCAGAGAGGCAAAAATTACGCATAATAGTCATGAGTCTCTTTGGACAGCCGTTTAAAAACCAATCCGAAATCCATTTTGTGAAAAACTAATCAATTCAAATTTGTGTCCACCGCTTTGAGTGGACATTTTTTTGCTGTACAATGAAATCAAATAATCAACCAGATCAATGCCAGGGGGAAAAACACGGATAGCACACGGCGTTCAAGAGACCGTGAACAAGAAGTATTTAATAATTACCGTTTTTATTGATTCAAAAGGAGGGCTAAATGAACCCTTCATTGCATATGCCGCAAATCCATAATCGAAAAACTTACCGGCGGCATTTAATCTGGTTGTACTTGTTTGTCCTACTGGGAATTTGCCTGTCCTGCATAAACATTAGTTATACAGTGCAATTTTTCCCCGAGGGCAAGGGGGATGGAAAAGTTTTTTTGGAAATCATTGCCCCGCAAAAGCTCAATTCCCAAAACACCACTTCATCCAATAACATCAATTCATCCTTGCAAGAAAAGGGCTGGATAAATATTAAAACGGAGTACATCGACGACAGGCGCATGAGAATCACGGCGGAACACCCGTTTGGCCCTGAAGAGGATGATCCACATCTCTCTGATGTTATAAAAGATATGCACTATAAAATCGAGACCAGCGACAATGATTATCTTTATTACACCCTGAACGTTGAAGCAGACACCACCCAGTTGGACGATTTCTGGAAAAAATTGCAGGCCGCCACCCAGGGCGGCGCCAAAGTGGATATGGGCGAACTTTTTGGCAAACAGGTCATCATCACTGAACAGGACGCCAGAGATTTGGTCGCGAATTATGGTGAACCATCACTCATGCTGAAAGTTTGCCTGCCAGGAAACACACCGGTGGACATTAGCGCCGGGTGGGCGAATGGAGAAGATTACCGCAGTGGAAAAGATCCCTGTGCAGAATACCTCTGGAAACCGGGACAACGCACCAGGGTTTCTTTGGAAGTTCAGCGCAGGTTGGAGCCAGAAAGCGAAACCGATCCCGGTCAGGCGCAAATCAACCTGGAGGCTTTATTCGTTCGTTATCAAAATGAAATTCCCAGTGGTATGGGAGCGCCAATTAATTTTCTGGGAATTGAAATCCTATCGGCTGGAACGGTTAATAATCATCTCACTGCGTTCTTCAATGGCGGCAACTTCACCTGCTCTGACTATCAGAGCAGGGTTATGCGCTGGTTGGATGGTATTCGCACCAGCCCCGATCCTGAAGTGAGATCTCTTTTGGACGGCCTAGATTACGGTCCAGTACAAACTGCTCACGGCGGGCACCGCTCGGTGGTCATCTACCGCAGCGGAGGTGATTGGCGCACATCTGGTTATGTGCTTGATCCCTGGCCAAACCAAAAGCCTGAAATATTTCCCATCAAAGATTGGTGGGCCACCGTTCCATTGTATGGCGCGTATGGCGTTGCGCCTGAACCGGATATGGACAGCGGTAACCTGTATCCTCATCTGAATGGTCATCCAGCTTCTTATCCTGCATCCACTGAGGTTCAAGGAGATTTAAGCTATGGATTGGCACGCCCAACACGCATCCTTCTGGTACGGTCGCCTGTTTCAGTCCTGATCAACTTTGGAGATAATCGGCGGGTTGGTGTGCTGCCTGATGGAACCCAGATTAACGATTTGCCGGGGAAAGTCCAATATTATGGCGCGCCAAAATCTGGTTCACCCGGTGAAGTAGAATGGTTGTTTTTCCTTCCCGAGGATAATTTCACTGTTGAAATGACCGGCAATGCACAGGGCAACTTTCATCTATTGCTAGCCACGCCCAATGGCTTTTCTGGATACGGACCTCAACCCATATCAAAAGGTCAGCAAATCCTGGCCAGCGTCTCCAGCGACGGACATTTATCGAATTTTCTTCCGCCTGATGGTGGATCACCCATCGAACCTTTCAGTATTACTGGGGAAAACATGTCCACTGCCATGGGACTTCCGGAAGGAACCGATTCACAAAACAATTACCCCGATGAATTCCAATCGCTCGACACAGACGAGATTGAGTCAGGTGATCCATATACCACGCTTTTATGCTGCGGATGTCCGCTATGTATGGGGGGCATTGGTTTTGTAATAATTCTGATTCTACTATTCAGAAAACGTCCCCCCAAGACCGTCAGTGTCAAATCAGAAAACAAGTCAATAGAATAAGCCAGTTAAGCAAAAAACTGGCTGCCAGATTGACAGCCAGTTTTTTGGGTTTTCATGTCCGGTTTACTTCAACAAACCAGTAGCTTCGTTGAAGGATTCAATCAATTTATCCATTTGAGGGATTTCACTCTGCAATTCAGTCCAGTAGTCCGGGTCATCCCACTGCGCCAGAATCTCAGGATAGGTCTTGCCCTGTTGTTCAACCCAGGTGTAATACTTGAGGTTGTGAACGCGTTTGCGCTCGGGGTAAGTCAATTCAATCATGTCGTCGGTGGTCTCTCCGAACAAATCGCTGGCAAAAGCAGCGGCTGCATCAGACGATGTAAATTCACCGAAATCTTTGCGATATTCATCAATGCGGGTATTGTACAGCTCCATGGAATCAGTCAAAACAGAAACCACAACATCGTGGCTGCCCAGTTCATTCCATTTGGCAAACTTAATCGCTGACAGCATGTTGGCAATGCCGGAGAAGCCCATCAAATCCAGTTGATTGACCAGATCGGCAGGAACGCCTTTCTTCTCAAGGTAAGCACGACCAGTCGGCTCGTTGAACAGGCGCATAACGTTCACCACTGAATTGTCATCAATAGCCGTGATGAAATCGGTGTTTTTCAGGTTGTGAATCCACGGTACGTGCTTGTCGCCAATGCCTTCGATGCGGTGCGCGCCGAAACCGTTTTGCAGCAAGGTGGGGCATTGCAGCGCTTCACTGGCAATCACCTTACTGGTCGGATAAATTTGTTTGAGGTAATCGGCGCAGCCGATGGTTCCAGCCGAACCGGTGGTCAACGCCACACCAGCATAATTATCCAGTTTGCCCATTTCTTTCTTGAGTACTTCTTCGATGGCATGCCCGGTCATTTCATAGTGCCACAGGTAGTTGCCAAATTCCTCAAACTGGTTGAAGATAAACAGATCCTGACCGCTCTTGCGCAGTTCCCAGCATTTGTCAAAAATTTCTTTCACGTTTGATTCGCTGCCGGGGGTGGCAATTGTCTCGCCCGCCACGCTGGCCAACCAGTTGAAGCGTTCCTTGCTCATTCCCTCAGGCAGAATGGCAATGGAATCGCATGCCAGCAGAGTGGAATCATAGGCACCGCCGCGGCAGTAGTTGCCGGTGGAAGGCCAAACCGCTTTTTGCGTGGTTGGGTCAAACTGGCCGGTTACCAGGCGCGGAACCAGGCAGCCAAACGCCGCGCCCACTTTGTGCGCGCCGGTGGGGAACCACTTGCCAACCAGCATAATGATGCGAGCGTCCACACCGGTCAGGCTGCTGGGAAGTTCAAGGTAATTAACGCCGCCAAAACCGCCGCCTTTGGCAACAGGTTCATTTTTCCAGGTGATGCGGAACAGGTTGCGGGGATGGATATCCCACAGGCCAATGCTTTTTAATTCTTCTTTGATTTTTGCCGGGACCAAATCGGGGTTTTTCTGTTGAGCAAAGGTCGGAATGATAATATTCCGTTCTCTTGCCCGGTTCACTGCACGCTTCAGTCGATCCTCATGTATTGTTAAATCAATTTTTGCCATTTTTTGCTCCTCTAATTAGATGAATTCCTCTCAATATTTGGTGATTCGCTCACGATATACAAGGGTCGTCCCTTGACTTCATCATATATACGGCCGATATATTCTCCCAGAATTCCCAGCGAAATCAACTGGACTCCTCCCAGGAAAAGAACCGCCACCAGGGTGGTTGCCTGTCCAAAAAAGGCCTGCGCGCTAACCATGCGCAGCAGCGCAACAACGGGTATCGCCAGGATGCTCAATCCTGCTGAGATAAATCCCAGGTACATGGCCATCTGTAATGGGAAATACGAAAAGCTGGTGATGGCGTTTAACGCCAGTTTGACCATTTTCTTTAACGGGTATTTGGTTTCTCCGGCAAAACGGGCTGCCCGTTTATAACTGACTCCAATCTGGCGAAATCCCACCCAGGCAGACATGCCGCGTAAAAAGCGGTGGCGTTCGCGCATCTGGTTCATCACATTAACCACTTTCCGATCCATCAACCGGAAATCACCCGTGTCCAGTGGAATGTTCACATCGGTGATGCGGAATATTAGCCGGTAAAAAATTGATGCCGTGGCAGTCTTAAACCAGGTCTCGCCTTCGCGTTCTGCACGCACAGCATATACCACTTCATAACCTTCACGCCACTTATCAATTAATTGAAGGATGACCTCCGGCGGGTCCTGCAAATCGGCGTCAATGATGACCACTGCGTCGCCCCGGCTGTAATCCAGCCCGGCTGTAACGGCAATCTGGTGCCCAAAGTTGCGCGCAAAAATCACCGGGCGGATATGCTCATCCTTTGCCGCCAGCTCGCGGATGATTTCGGTGGAACCGTCGGTTGAACCATCGTCAACCAGAACCATTTCCCAGGGTTCACCAGTCGAATCCATCACTTCATGAATCCTCCGGTGAAGTTCATGCAGGCAGTCATGTTCATTGAAGATTGGTGCAATGATCGTAATTGTGGGCTTCATGCCTCACCTACCTGCCAACCCGGCAACTTACAAAATTCAGCCATAAAAAACCTAAATTCCCAGATGTTTCTTTAAAGCATCCATCGTGGGTTCAATGATGGGCGCTTCCTTCACCGCCTGCATGGCAGCACGCACATCTTTCAATCCGCTTCCAGTATTCATCACCAGCACGGGATCTTCGGGTCCAATATGCCCGTCTGCCACGGCTTTGCACAAACCAGCATAGGCTGTCGCCCCGGCAGGTTCGGCAAAAATGGCCACTTTGCCCAGCTCGGCAATGGCAGCAATGATTTCTTCATCTTTCACCGTGATGTATTTCCCGCCGGTTTGCGTGGCAGCCCGCACAGCGCGCACGCCGTCGCGCGGCAAATCAACCGAAATGCTGTCAGCGATGGTAGTTGCTGAGACCGGTGTAATTGTTTCTGTACCGGCATGGAATGCATTTGCCACCGCAGCCGATCCTTCGGATTGGATGCCGAATATTCGCGGCATGGTTTCCATCCAACCCAGCGCGTGCAAATCTTTGAATCCTTTGTGCAAACCGGAAATGATGTTGCCGTCTCCAACGGAGACAAACACATTCAACGGACGGTTGGAATCAAAACCATTTTCCATAACCATTTCCCAGATCTCAAATGCGGCAGTCTTCTTTCCTTCTGCCGTGAAGGGGTTGTAGCCCGTGTTACGGCAATACCAGCCGAAGGTCTGCGCTGCCTGGATGGAAAGGTCAAAGGCCATGTCATAGTTACCGTCCACCAGAATCACTTGCGCACCAAACACCAGTAACTGGGCAACTTTTGCCTGCGGTGCGGTTTTGGGAGCAAAAATAACTGCCTTGTGCCCTACTGCCGCCGCCATGCACGCCAGCGCTGCGCCGGCATTGCCGGTTGAAGCGGTCACAATCACATCAGCGTTGATTTCGCGCGCCCGCGCCACCAGCAGTGCGCTGGCGCGGTCTTTGAAGGACGCCGATGGATTTCTCCCGTCGTCTTTAATCCACAGCTTTTGCAATCCCAGTTTGTCAGCCAGGCGCTGCGGCGTGTAAACCGGCGTCCAACCCACCACGCCCATGCTGGTTCCTTCAGCTTCAGGATCATCAACCGGGAGAAGCGGCAGGTAGCGCCACATGGAAAACTCTGTCCGTGATGTGACATCCTCTTTCCGGAATTTTTTGCGTATCCCTTCATAATCAAGAACCACATCCAGGTTCCCGCCGTCCTGGGGACACACATACGTTACTTCATCAGGACCATATTCTTTACCACACAGCGAACAGTGATAGCCAACAAACTTGTTTTTTGCCATTTTTAGCACCTTTTCATGTCTATATTACAAACCGCGTTGACCGCGAATATACGGCAATCCCAACGCGGCTGGTGAACCAATGCGTTTGCGGGTCGCCTCGTGCGAGCCAATGATTAAAACGATCACCGTAAATGCATAAGGAAGCATTTTGAGGAAAAACGCCAGGTAAGGATTGTAGAAAAATGGGTTTGGAAATGAAAACAACAGATTAGGGCCCTGAATATCCAACACAAGGCGGCGCAGTGTGCCAAACACGTAAGAACCGAATGCGGCGCGTAATGGATTCCACTGAGCAAAGATGACCAGACCAACGGCAATCCAGCCCTGCCCGGCGCTGGTCTTTTCAGCAAACCAACCCGGTGAAACTGCCAGGCTGATGGTCGCCCCTGCCAAACCAGCTAACAGACCACCCACAAACACGTAAAAATAGCGTGTGAGATAGACATTGATGCCCTGAGAATCAGCCGCGGCTGGAAACTCACCCACCGCGCGCAAATGCATGCCGGGTCTTGTCCGATTAATAAAATACCAGGCAAGCGGGAAGAGCAAATAGCCAAAATACACCAGAATATTCTGATTGGTGAAAAAAATTCGGCCGACTATCGGGATTTGCGCTAACAGGGGAATATCATAAAAAGGCAAACTTGGGACGCCCTTAATACTGTTTAGACCTTCTCCAAGCACCAGGCTTACACCCGTGGCAAGGAAGTTCAAAGAGAGCCCGCTGACAACCTGGTCAGCCTGTAAGGTGATGGAAATGAAAGCATGAACTTGACTGATCAACCCCGCGGCAAACATGCCTGCCAGCAACCCCAACCAGGGGTTTTTCGTGCTGGCAGATACAGAATATGCCGTCATGGCGCCAAACAACATCATCCCTTCCACGCCCAGGTTTTGCACGCCAGACCTTTCCGAAAAAATTCCTCCCAGGGTGGCAAAAAGCAATACTGTTCCAGTTGCGATTCCTGCTGCCAAAACAAGGATAATGTCCATTTTATTCCTCCTTCTTTGCCCCAAAGATTATTCGGTATCGCAGGAAGAATCGAGCTGCAATTAAACAGACCATGATAACGCCCTGGATCATGGTGGGCACTCCCGTTGGTTGAATTTCCCGTCCCGCCAGGATAAGCGCACCAAACAAAATGGAAACGATGATCACAGCCAGTGGATTTAATTCAGCCAGCCAAGCAATGATAATTCCCGTGAATCCATAGCCGGGAGATATGGCGCCCTGCAAACGATGAACCACACCTGCAATCTCAGACATGCCAGCTAAACCCGCAACGGCGCCCGAGAGCATCATCACAAATACAATATTTTTGCCAATTCCAATGCCGGCATAGTTGGCGGCGCGAGGATTGTCGCCAATTAAACGGATTTCATAGCCCCATTTGCTTTTATAAATAATGAACCACACCACCACCGCTGCCACAACTGCAAAAAACAGGCCCATGTGAGTGGTTAAACCACTGAATATCTTGAACTGCTTGGCATATTCAGTGAGGCGGGGCAGCCAGGCATTCTTTTGGAACATGCGCGACATCTGGAAACCGCCTTCAGACCAGATCGCATAGATAAAGTAGTTGTTCCACTCAACAGCGATATAGTTCAACATCAATGTAGTAATAATCTCATTGACGCCAAATTTCGCCTTCAACAGGCCGGGAATGAAACCCCACAGGGCTCCCATAAACATACCGGCCAGGATCATAGCGATGATAAATTGCCAGCGTGGAGCATCGAGGGGAAGCAAAGGTGTAAGCACAACAGCGCTTGCGCCAAAAGCTCCCACAAAAAATTGTCCTTCAGCCCCAATGTTCCAAACTTTCATGCGAAACGCCAGTGAACAGGCAACCCCCACCAGGATTAAGGGGGTCGCTTTTACCAGGGTATCTGAAAAGACTCCCAGGCTTCCAAAAGAAGCCTTGGCAATATGGCTGTAAGCCCTCCATGGATCGCCGCCTTTTACTGCAATTAGCGCGGCGCCCAGCAGTAGTGCAAAAATGACCGCCAACAACGAGAGTAATGGTGAAAGCCATCGCGGAGGTTCCGATACTCTTTCCTCAATGTGGATGGGAAATTTCCATCGTCTCGCTGCTTGATGATTAACCTCCATATCAGACATTTTGCGTCTCTCCTTGCTTCTCAATTTCAGATTGCGTCATGCCGGTCATCATCAAACCAATTTTCTCAATGTCACCGTCCATCACTTCCCCCATAATCTTTCCTTCATAGATGACATAGATACGGTCGCTAAGCGATAACAATTCTTCCAACTCCTCGGAGATTAATAAAACTGCGGCTCCAGATTCACGCTGTTTTAGCAGCAAGCGTTGCACACCTTCGATGGCGCCAACATCCAACCCGCGCGTTGGCTGAACAGCAATCATCAATAGGGGCTGACTGGAAATCTCACGGGCTAAAATCACTTTTTGCAGGTTGCCGCCTGAAAGCAGCCGAACCGATGTCTCTACATTCGGCAGCATAATGTCATAATCAGTCTTTAATTGCCTGGCATATCCATCTGCTGCAAGTGCATTAATCAACCATTTCCCACCAATGGGTGATTTATTGTATTTCTTCATGATCACGTTGTCGGTCATACTCAGGTTGGGTGCTGTGCCAACCGAAGTGCGGTCTTCCGGGATCAACGAAATGCCGTGTTCAATACCGCAACGAACCGATTTATTGGTGATATCTTCACCCTGAACAACAACTTTTCCGCTGGTTGAACAACGCAATCCCGTGATCACATCGGCCAGTTCGCTCTGTCCATTGCCGGCCACACCTGCCAGGCCAACAATCTCGCCTGCACGAACGGAGATATCCACTCCGCGCAGCGCCTGCAAACCTTTATCGTTGTCTGCTTGAAGATTTTCAACAGAAAGAACCACTTCTCCCGGCTCAACGGATTTCTTGTCCAGCGAGAATTCCACATCACGTCCCACCATCAAACGCGCCAGTCCGGCGCGGTCTGTGCTTTTTGTCAAAATTCCAGAAGAGGTTACTTTACCTTTTCGCATCACAGTAACCCGGTCTGAAATATCCATGACTTCATGCAGCTTGTGACTGATGAATATAATGGATTTCCCTTCGCTCGTCATGGCGCGCAAGGTAGTAAATAATTCCTCAATTTCTTTTGGGGCCAAAACGGCCGTAGGTTCATCAAGAATTAAGATGTTTGCCCCCCGGTAAAGCTGTTTCAAAATTTCAACGCGCTGCTGCTCGCCAACTGAAAGCTGCCAAATTTTTGCAACCGGATCCACCTTCAATCCATAACGATCCCCCAATTCAGCAATTTTTTCATCATATTGTTTCAACTGCATACGAAAGCGGGGTTCAGATAAACCCAGCAGAATATTTTCTGTTACAGTGTGAGAAGGTACCAGCATAAAATGCTGATAAACCATACCAATCCCTGCTGCAATGGCATCGCGCGGAGAGGAAAATGAAA
The DNA here is from genome assembly GCA_964580315.1 of uncultured Anaerolineaceae bacterium. GTDB lineage: Bacteria > Chloroflexota > Anaerolineae > Anaerolineales > Anaerolineaceae > CAZOKH01. Next base: position 46,358 of record CAZOKH010000003.1, read on the forward strand.
CCCGCTTGCCATTCACTTCCACGATGCCGCCTTCTGGTTTGTATAAACCAGATAGGATGTTCATTAATGTGCTTTTTCCCGCACCATTTTCACCCAGCAAGGCATGAATTTCTCCCTGGTGCAAATCAAAATTCACATGATCATTCGCTAAAACGCCGGGAAAACGTTTCACGATATTTTGCATTTGGACTACATTGACAACATCTTTGAGGTTTTGCTGCGATTCCATCATAGCCAACCGCCTCACTATCCAGATAACAAGATCAGATCTTTTCAGAAGAGATGGGGGGAGCCAAAACATTGGCTCCCCCCACTGGAAGCACTATATTTTTTATTCAGGCAGTTCAGCCGTTACACCTTCGGCCCACCAGCGCATGCAGTATTCGCATTCCATACCTTCGGCGCCTGGAGGGAACTGATCCATATCAGCCTGTACCATTTTCTCTCCAGCAGGCACAACCACGTTACCCTTGTTATCTTTGATTTCACCAGAGAAGACATCAAAGCGGGTGAATTCACCCTTCAACATTTTGTCCAGGGTTTCGCGAACCATCGCCAGATCTTCTTCGGGGAGGTCGGCAACGCCCGGCTGCAATTCCTGGCCTTCCATGAAGCCGTAGATACCCAGACCGCCGCCATTGGCATCAAAATAGTCCCAACCAACCTCATAAGTACCTTCCATGACGCCCTTGGTTACACGAACGATTTCAGGGCCCCAGTTCCAGTAGGGAGCGGTCAGGCAGCGCTCTGACTTGCAGGAGCCGCCCCAGTCATAGGTAATACCCCACACATCACCGCGGGCTTCAGCAGCCAGGGCGGGGGCAGGGGTGTCAGCGCCGGTGTAGACAATATAGGCGCCGCCGTCAAACAATGAATCCGCGCCTTCGCGTTCCACCACCGGGTCATGCCAGGTGCTGATCCAGCGCACATCCATCTTGCATTCCGGGCAAGTCTTGCGCATACCCAGGGCAAAGGCATTGCCCAGGCGCAGTTCTTCGGGGATGGGGAAGGTGGCGATATAACCGATGGTATCTTTGCCGTCGGTCTTCGCGCGTGAACCGGCCACCATGCCAGCCAGGTATTTCATATCTTCCATGGCGCCGAACAAGTTGCCAAAATTGGTCATGTTCGATTTGTAACCACTGATATGAATGAAGGTTTGATCCGGGAATTCTTCAGCCACCACTTCCATCGAATCCATGTAGCCAAAGGAACCGCCGTAGATCAGATCGAAACCTTTGCGGGCCAATGCACGGAACACCTGTTCGGAGTCGGCGCCTTCCGCAACACTCTCGATATAGGCCACATGAACGCCCTCGAGATTCTCTTCCAGGTATTTCAGGCCGTCATATTGCGCCTGTGACCAACCACCGTCATCATGCACACTCAACATGACCCAGGCCACATTGAATTTCCCTTCTTCAACATCGGGAATCTGCAACTCAGCCGGAGCGCCCTCTTCCGCAGGTGCGGCTTCTTCAACCGGGGCTGCTTCCTCAGCAGGTGCAGCTTCTTCGGCCGCAGGTGCAGGGGCAGCGGCGGGTGCGCACGCCGAAAGGGCCAACACAACCACCAGCATCAACAATGTACTGCGCCAAAACAATTTGCTTTTCATTTACACTCCTCCAAATGTACTTTCAGTTTGTTCGATTTGTCTATCGACACTAACTACAGCAAATTCTTTTCCCCGATAAAGGCATCATCTCCTTTCTTGCTATGTTTGAATGTCTGGCAAACCGCACAACAAATGCCTGACACCGGTTTTATTATCCACAATAATTTCAGAATTGACAAGCATCTGAACGGGTCATTTATTTCTCACAGGGCAGATCGAAAATTCAATCTGCCCTGCGTGAAACATCTGTTTTTTTATGCCACAATCCAGGTGCCGGTTTCGCCCTTCAAGGCGCGGCCGATATTTTCAGGATTGGTGATGATGGCCTGTTTTCCGCCGGCTTCCAGGAACCAGATGATCGCCTGTACCTTGGGCGCCATCGAACCTTTGGCAAAGTGGGTGCCTTCAGCCAAATATTGCTTGGCTTCGGCCAGGGTAATGCGGTCCAGCCACTTCTGGTCTGGTTTTCCGAAATTGAGGGCCACTTTTTCTACTGCCGTTGAAATGAGCAGTAAATCGGCTTGCAGGTTGCGCGCCAGTAAGCTGCTGGCGTAATCTTTATCGATCACCGCAGCCACACCTTCCAGTTCGCCATTTTCGTTTTCAACAACCGGAATGCCGCCGCCGCCCACTGTCACCACCATCACGCCGCCATCAATCAAATCTTTGACCGCGTCAAATTCGACCACTTTTTGCGGGATGGGAGAAGCCACCACACGGCGCCAGCCGCGGCCGGCATCTTCCACCACTGACCAGCCCATTTCTTTTTCACGTGTTTTGGCTTCTGCTTCATCCATAAAACTACCAATGGGTTTGGTTGGATTTTTGAAAGCGGTATCATCACGGTCAACCTGAACCTGGGTGACTACCGTGGCAACCGCTTTTTTGATTCCGCGCTTTTTCAGCTCATTTTGCAAGTTTTGTTGCAAAGCATAGCCAATGGCGCCCTGCGAATCAGCGCCGCACACATCCAACGGAACCTCATGCATGCCTTCAGCTTTATGCGCAATTTCTGAACGGCGCAGAATATATCCCACCTGCGGACCGTTGCCGTGGCCAATAGCCACATCCCAACCGCTTTCGACCATATCTACAATGTGTTGAGATGTTTCCTTCGCAGCCTGGTACTGATCTTCAACCGATTGATGATTTTTATCTTTGATCAGCGAATTGCCGCCAATTGCTACTACCGCTACTTTTTTAGCCATTCCTCTGGTACTCCTGATTTCTTTTAGAAATAATGGTTTATGGGGCAGCCTGTTTACCAGGCCGCCCCCAACACGTTTTGCTTTATCGCATGGTCAAAGCCAGAATGGCTTCGACGATGTACATCTTATTTTCCGATTCATCAAACACCACAGATTGCGGGCCGTCCATCACAGCATCGGTCACTTCAACGTTGCGGTCAGCGGGCAGCGGGTGCATATAAATCGCATCGGGTTTGGCTAGGGCCATTTTGCGCTCGTCGGTAATCCAGTGTTCGTATTTCTTGATGATCTTCGCGCCTTCTTCGGCATCGGTGGTGTGCACCATGGCACCCCACGATTTCGGGTAGATGATATCGGCATCTTTGAAGGCTGCTTCCATGTCATCAGTCACATCAAAACCAACACCGGCTTTGCGGGCTTCTTCTTTGGCTCGTTCCATGATCTCGGGCATCAGTTTGAACTCTGGTGGATGTGCCAGAACCAGATCGACGCCAAAGCGCGGCATTTGCAGCACCATCGACTGTGGAATGGACATGGGTTTCTGGTAAGAAGCGGCGTAAGCCCAGCTCATCACCATTTTCTTGCGGCGCAGGTCGCGGCCTTTTTTCTCAATGATGGTCATCAAATCAGTCAAGATCTGGAAGGGATGGTACAGGTCGCACTGCATGTTGTAAACCGGCGCGCGTGAGGCTTCGGCAACAAAGTTGATGTAGCGGTTACCAACACCCCAGTCCACATGACGAACCGCAATGCCGTCGTACATACGGCCGAAGATTTCGCCCATTTCTTTTTCCGTGTCGCCGTGCGCAATCTGGGTGGTGCGGCTTTCAATAAACGCAGGGATGCCGCCCAGGTGAGCAATGGCGGTTTCGAAGGCACCGCGGGTGCGGGTGCTGCTGAAGAAGAACAACATTGCCAGAATCTTTTCGCGCAGGTAGGGGGTAGGGACGCCCATGGCGCGTTTCATCTTCAGGTCAAAGGCAACATCCAAAATGGTGTCGATTTCCTCTTTGCTGAAGTCCAGGTCGCAGATGAAATTGCGTCCTTTCAAATTCGATTGCATAGTTCACACTCCTTGAGTATAAAAATAAATTTTTATTTTTCACAACCCAGATCCGCACGGATCTGGTCAATGGTGGACAGGTTAGTATTTGAAATGAACGCATCCTCCTTTACTTTTTTCCAAACGCGGCACAATTCTGCGCCGTAACGTTCATCATCCATTACAATCTCGCTTAACTTCTGCGCCTTATCCAGATCGCCGGCATGGGCATATCCTTCAATAAAAGGTAAATACTCAAACGGGTTGCCGGGCTGCAAGTTCTTTTCATCCACCTCTTCACCCAGGTCAACAATCATCTGCCAATCATTAAACTGCCTGTATAAATCGGCCCTTTCGAAATAGTAGCACCATCCATGTTCTGGTTCAGCCCCCAGGTTGGCCGGTGGTGTTGCAAAGTCCTCGACCGGATATTGAATCAGCGCTGGTTTGGACAGATGCTGTGATTCCTGCATCGTTTCAGGAATTTCAGAGAGTTTCATCTCGGGTTCAATCACCCACAGGCAGCCGGGAGGATCATAATAAATAGAAAGAATGCTGGAGGTGGAACTGGTGAAGTCAATGCTTCGAATACCGTGTGAAATGTGCAAGCCTTCTTCCAGACCCGGCAAGGGCGATTCGGGGCGGGTTGACAGGTCAAAATATTTATACAGGGTATCTTCCGACCGTAGATCGGGGGCATACGTCCAATTAAGTGGAGCCGTTAAATCATTATCACTGTATCGGAATAATGGAATATTATCCGAGATGATTATCGTGTCCGGTTCTAAACCCGGTGCGCGCCAGCTTAGCTGCCAGAAATACTCACGCAGGGTTTGCCATTCGTTGCGATAAATCAGGGCATTGTTGAAATGCCAGCCAACCGCCAGCGCCAGCAGGGTCGCCATGATCCACGGCTGCACCTGCGGGCGTACCACCATGTCCAACACAGCCACCAGCGCCAGGCAAACGCCCAGCATGAATGGTAACGTCGCCCGATCCCAGGGAAAAGTCAAGTTCACTTCAATCAAAGTTGCCCAAATTGGAAGCCCGGCAAAAAGTAGCGCCAGCAGAGCCAGAAACAGGCCGTCCCACTGCCACACAAACCAGGTGGACCGATCTGTCGCTTTTTCCATTTTTTCATACGGCAGACGCAGCGAAATGGTCATCACCAGCAAAAAGACCACCACCATTAATCCCGGCCCCCACCCCAGCCAATCGGACGACTTAAACATCCCCGGCGTTTGCCGCCAGGCGTCGTACAGCGTGGTTTTCAAATCGCCTGCCACGCGTTTCATCAGCATCACAAGGGTTTCAGCGGGTGCTGCCGTCAGATCTCGTATTAAATTGGGTTGATAAGTTGGAAATTTAAAAATGAAGATGCGCCAGATGAAAAAGCCTGCCAGAACAGCCAGGTAAGGAAGCCAGGCTTTCAGCGTCCGCAGCACGCGCTTTCGTCCATTCGGTTCCTGGTCGCGCAGCGCCAGCCAAAACAGCACAGGGCGCAGCATTTCCAGTCCGACAAAATACTCAATGGAAAAAACAGCAGTTGATGCAGCTACAGCAATAATGCTGAAAATAAGTGCTTTTTCCGGTTTGTGCGCCGCCCTGATCATCAGAGCAATAGAAAGCAAACACAAATCCAGTACAGCGAAATGCAAAATAAATTGAACAGCAATGGGCTGCTGCAAAAATCCCGGATAGACCGCAAAAATTGCCGCCATCCAGGCAATTTGCCGGTCGTGATCTTTCCAGATCATGCGCAAAATCCACCACAAAAGCACTGCACTTACCCAGCGCAGCACCAGCATGGTCACATGATAAGGCAAAGCTGTCTCGCCCAGCAAGGGCGTTGCCAGGGTGTAAACCCAGGCAGAAAATGGCCGGTCAATCGCTACAAAATCAGCAAAGCTATTCGCCCCCAGCAGGTGATAGTTCCACAGGTAAATCCAATCATCGCCGTACAATCCCCACCAGGGAATATACAGCCCGTAGCTGAGAATGACCAATCCCAGCAGCGCCAACGGAATCCAGATTACCTGTGTTGAACTTCCACGATTAATCATAATGAGAAGTCTGGGGACGGATTCGGCAACGCCTCTTCCGTCCCCGATCTTTCGGAATAAGAATATTACTCGGTAGCGCCCAAAACCAGACCAAGCAGCGCCATGCGCATGACTACGCCGTTGAAGGCTTCCTGCCAGTAGCGTGACCAGCGGGTGATGTCCACATCGGGAGGAATTTCATCCATGCGGGGCAGCGAGTGCAGCAGAATGGCATCCGATTTGGCTTTGGATGACAGCAGTTCGCGGGTGATTTTGTAATTGGCAGGGGTCATACCATGTTCGCCGGCTTCCTGGCGTGATTTGGTGTAATCAGGCTGGACAACAGGTTCAACCAGGATGACATCAGCATCGGCAATGGCCTGCTCGACATGCTCGGCTTCGCGGAAGTCCAGGGAGTATTGTTTCAATTCCTCTTTGAACTCAGGAGTCAGGGACATTTCGGGCGGGGCAACAAAGGTGATGGGGCAATCGAACTGGGTCAAAGCATAGGCCAGTGAGTGCATGGTGCGCATGCGCATATCGCCCACCGCCAACCACTTCAAGCCGTCCAGGTGACCTTTTTCGGTCAGCACGGTGTACAGGTCAGTCAGGATCTGGGTGGGATGTTCACCCCAGCCATCGCCGCCGTTGATGATCGGCACAGAAGCCCATTTGGCTGCCTCATGCGGGGCGCCCTGTTGGAAGTGGCGCATCACAATCACATCGCCGTAGAATTCCAGCATTTTCACGGTATCTTTGATGCTTTCCTGGTACCAGTCGCCAGCGCGGGTCATCTTGGCATCCGAGAAACCGGTCACATGGCCGCCCAGGCGGTGCATGGCGGCTTCGTGAGCCAGGCGGGTGCGGGTGCTGGGCTGATAGAAAGCCGTCACCATGGTTTTGTCAGCCAGCAGATCGGTGTTCTGGCGATTGCGGGCAATGGGAGCCATTTCATCAGCGATTTCAAACACACGGAAAAATTCTTGACGTTCGAAATCTTTCAAAGACAGAATATCACGACCAGCAAAACTACGCATTTTTTACCTCCGAATTTGATTTGTTTTTTTGATAAATTGATAAGAATATTGTTCGCCACAATATCAATTCATAGACAGGGTAATTTCTTGTTTCTTCCTCCGGCAATGCCTCCTCTCTTTTAACCACTCATCGTGCGGAGTTGATCCGTCTCAACCCGGCGCACCACATGGAATCGGAAAGTGCCGGGCAGGAAATAACTTTGTGAATAGTCAACCACCTCACCGGTGGCTGTGAATAACTTTGCGCTAAACATTAACAGCACATCACCCCGCTGAATTTCAAGCGCTTTGGCAATCGTCGAGGATGCCAAAACTGCCTGGATATCAGCAAGTGAACTGGTGAGTTGTGGGTTTCCTCGTTTTAATAAGAAATCCAGCACAGATCCCGTAAAGCCACCCTCAAGCTCTTCTGCACTGAGAATGTGCTCCGGTAGTGTATCAACTAGGTATGCAACCGGACGGTTATCAGTCAAAATGACGCGTGTGACCCTTAGTAACGACGCACCCTCAGGCAAATTCAGTTCAGCGATCTGTTCGGGGCTTGCTTCAACCCTCTTGATTTCCAGGTCGCCCATTGAAACGCTCAAGTTGATCTTTCGCGCCATTGTTTCAATACTTTGCAGCACTTCCAGTCCGCTTTCCAACACCAGCGGGTGCCCAACCACATAGGTGCCAAGCCCCTGCCGGCGGCGGATCAGCCCCTGCCCCTCAAAGGTACGCATCGCTTCCCGCAAGGTTGCACGAGAAACACCAAACATTTGCGCCAGTTCAGGCTCTGCTGTCAACCGATCACCGGGGGCTGTGTTTGAAATCAACTCACCCAGTTGAGCCTGAAGCCACTGAAAAGTGTTTCGTCCTCCGTTTTCGGATTTCTTTGTCCGACGCGCCATAATCACTACCTTTCGTCCCGGGCTGGTTTTTCTTATTCCAGTACAGGGATAAAGCGGAATTGAGAGACATCCACCAGGCCAAGATCAGAAAGTCTCAATTCCGGGATTACAACCAATCCCAGCAAACTGAGCTGCATATTGGCATTATTCAAGTGGCAACCGCATGCTTCCAATCCTCTCAGGATGGTTTCTGCCTGACCGGCAACTTCAGCGGCGGGTTGATCAGACATTAATCCGCCCACCGGCAATCGAACTTCGCCAATCACCTGGTGGTCTTTAATAACAACCTGTCCACCACCAATCTCAGCCAGGTAGTTTGCCGCCTGCGCCATCATGGCTTCATTGGTTCCCACCACAATCATATGGTGGCTGTCATGCGCCACAGTTGAAGCCACAGCACATGCTTCGGAAAAACCAAACCCGTTCACCAGGCCCACTTGCACACTTCCGGTGGCATGATGCCGCTCCACCAGGGCTACTTTAGCCACATCCCTGGCTAAATCGATTTTGACTTCATTCTCAACCACCGGCAGTACCATTCTCAGGTGCCGGGTGGGAGCCTGGTTTTCAATCACGCCAATCACGTTGGCGGTCACTTTGCCATTTGCGCCGGCCGGAGCTGGCAGGCGAAAATCTTCCGCTTTCAGGTTGTTCTTTAGATGGATTGACTGTCTCGCCCAGTCTGGCGCTTGATAAGCAGGAAGGGATATGAGCAGTTTTTCTTTTTCGGCAATCACCTTGCCGCGTGCAATCACTTTTTCAGCCCGGAAATCAACCAGGTCTTTTACCAAAAGAATGTCGGCGTACCGGCAAGGGGCAATCATTCCCATTTCCAGGCTTACCCCAAAATGTTCTGCGGTATTGATGGTGGCCATCTGAATGGCAGTGATCGGATCCAATCCCTGTGAGATGGCAAAACGCACCACACGGTCCATGTGACCTTCATCAATCAAAGTTTGTGAATGGCAATCATCCGTGCATAAAACAAACCGATGCGAATCCAGTTTGTATTCGGTGACCGCTTTAATCTGGGCAGCCACATCATGCCAGGCAGAACCCTGGCGCAGTAACGCCCGCATTCCCTGCCGAACCCTGGCCATGCCGTCTTCCATTGTGGTGCCTTCATGGTCATCCATTACACCGCCAGCAACGTAACCGTGAAACGGCAATCCCAGGTCGGGGGTGGGGTAATGACCGCCAACCACCTTGTTGGCAGCCCGTGTTGCGATGATTTCCTGGTGCATCTTTTCATCATTATTAAAAACACCCGGGTAATTCATCACCTCGCCCAGCCCAATGACACCATCCCACTGCATGGCTTCAGCAATTTCGGAAGGCTGAATGGACTGTCCGGGCGTTTCCATCCCCGGCGACGAAGGCACACAGGATGGAATTTGAACAAAAACGTGGATAGGCTGCTCAGCAGCTTCGTCCACCATCATGCGCACACCGCGCATGCCAAACACATTGCCAATTTCATGCGGGTCAATGAACATGCCGGTTGTGCCGTGCGGCGCAACCGCCTCAACAAAACGGCTCACTGTTAACATGCCCGATTCGACATGCATGTGAGCATCCATCAAGCCCGGAACCAGGTAAAAACCCTCAGCCTCAATCACTTGCGTATCAGGCCCGATGGTATGACTGGCATCTGGACCAACATACGCAATCCGTTCACCCAGGATTGCAACATCCGTTTGGGCAAGTATTTCGCCCGATTGCACGCTGACCCAGGAACCCTGGCGAATGACCATATCTGCTTTTTTTCGTCCCATGGCGCAGTCAACCAGAGATCGGGCATCAAGTAATCGGAAATTTTTCATACTCATTTGATTTAAACCCCATTCAATAGCCGGGCAGCAGCCCGATTGTGCTTTTCAATCAAACGAGGCAGGTCGATGGTCTGAATCTTTCCATCTTTGACCACCACTTTGCCATGGACAATATTCCAATCCACACCCGGGGTATTGCACAGTAGAATTGCCGCGACCGGATCATGCTGTGCTCCAGCAAAATCCAATCGGTTCAAATTGATACCAATCACATCGGCGCATTTACCCGGTTCCAATGAACCAATATCACTGCGCCCAAGAACAGCCGCACCACCGCGTGTGGCCATTTCCAATACCTGGCGAACAGACATAATGGACGGTTTGCCATCTGCTGAAAGAGAGGCGCCCAGTAACCCGGCGCGCACTCTCGCCATCATCAGCGCCATGCGGGCTTCAGCCATCAAGTGCGATCCATCGTTGCTGGCCGCTCCATCTACGCCAATGCCAACATTCACTCCCGCTTTTAAGTATTCCCAAATTGGAGCAATTCCTGAAGCCAGGCGAGCATTTGAAGTAGGACAATGCGCCACACCACAGCCGGTGTGCGCCATTTTGGTTATTTCATCGGGAGAAATGTAAACACAATGGGCAAACCACACATCTTTGCCCACCCAGTCCAACGATTCCATATAGGGAAGCGGGCGGTAACCAAACTTTTGCAAACAGAATTCTTCTTCATCCTGGGTTTCAGCCAGGTGGGTGTGGAGATGGACGCCGTATTGCCGGGCTAAAACCGCGCTTTCACGCATTAGCTCACCGGTGACACTGAATGGCGAGCAAGGCGCCAACACAATTTGAACCATCGCGCCGGGTTTTGCATCATGATACCGTTCAATTAAGCGTTGGCTGTCTTTTAGTATCGTTTCTTCACTATCCACGACACTATCAGGAGGTAAACCACCCTGGCTTTCTCCCAGGCTCATCGAGCCGCGCGAGGCATGCAAACGCAAGCCCACTTCCTGCGCAGCGCCAATCTCGTCATCCAATTTTGAGCCGTTCGGGAAAAGATACAAATGATCAGATGCCGTGGTGCAGCCCGACAACGCCAGTTCAGCCAGCGCTGTTTGAGTTGAAATTCGTATGTCTTCCGGCTGCATGCGCGCCCAAATGGGATACAGCGTTTTGAGCCAGTGGAACAGATTGGCATCCTGCGCGGCTGGCACAGCCCGCGTCAGAGTCTGATAGAAATGATGGTGTGTGTTGACCAAACCGGGCATGAGAAGATGCCCGCTCATGTCGATGACAGTATCAGCGCTGTCAGGTAATTCACGGCTGTCGCCGACAAGTTCAATAAAGCCGTCGCGAATAAACAGACCACCATTGGGGATTTCCCGCCGGTGGTCGTCCATCGTGACTAGCAAACTGGAGTTTCGGAGGAGGAGTGTAGTCATAGTTTTGACTAGATGAAACTGGTCCTTATTGGATGCCTGCGCCGGGTACATCCCATTGTCAGACATCGTCACGTTGGTAGTTAGAGTTTACCGAAAAAAGCGCTTCTTGTCAATTGTCTGACAAAGGCTTTTTTACTTTTGAGCCATTTGCGCTGAACGCAAAGTGTTGCGCAGCAGCATGGCTATGGTCATGGGGCCAACCCCGCCCGGAACCGGCGTGATGGCGCCAGCCACTTCTTTGGCTTCTTCATAGGCTACATCACCCACCAAACGCGTGCCATTTTTGGCGCTGGCGTCTTCAATGCGGTTAACGCCCACATCAATCACCACTGCCCCGGGTTTAATCCAATCGCCGCGCACCATTTCGGGCCTGCCCACAGCCGCCACCAGCACATCGGCCTGGCGAATGATGGCGGGCAAATCGCGCGAACGTGAATGGCAAATGGTGACCGTGGCATTTTCGCGCACCAGCAGCAATGCCACTGGCATTCCCACAATGTTGGAACGCCCAAGAACCACCGCGTTTAAGCCTTCCAGGCTGGGCAGTATTTTCTTCAATAGGAAAATTACCCCATCGGGCGTGCAGGGAACAAATAACGGTTCACGGCCTTTTTGCGCCAACCGGCCAATATTGAGCGGATGGAAGCCGTCCACGTCTTTTTCAATGCTTATGGCATTGAGCACGCGTTGCTCATCCAGTCCGCCGGGTAATGGCAATTGAACCAGGATACCGTCTACTTTGGGGTCACTATTCAATTCGTTGACCAATTTTTCAACTTCGGCCTGTGTGGCGGTTTCTGGAAGCACAAAACCAAATGATTCAATCCCCGCTTCGGTGCAAGCCTTTTGTTTCATGCGCACATAAACCTGTGAAGCCGGATTTTCGCCCACCAGCACAGTTGCCAACCCCGGCTTCCTCTTACCGGCCTGTACCAAATCCTCAACGCCCTGCTTTACTTCAGCACGCACTTGTTCGGCAATAGATTTACCGTCAATGATTGTTGCAGACATGTCCAACTCCTTTATCAAAATTTTCCCGGTGCAGCTGATCACATTTCTGCATAACTCAATTTTAATTACATTATGATTATACATGATTTTGTCTGACAAAGTATCTGTCAGTTTTGTTAATAACTTCCAGCAACAAAATGCACAATTTTTCAACCCGATTATCCCATTGAAATAAGATAAAATTAGCAGGTGCAAACGAAATAGCACGCTGAATTGAAAAATCAATGGGAGACAACCAATGAGCAAAATTTGCGTTATTGGAACCGGTTATGTTGGCCTGGTAACCGGTACCTGCTTTGCTGACCTGGGTAATGAAGTAACCTGCCTGGATGTTGATGAAGAGCGCATCGCGAAATTGCATCAAGGCATCATGCCAATTTATGAACCCGGCTTGGAACAGATTGTGGAACAAAACGTGCGCGCCGGGCGCCTCATCTTCACCACGAATTATAAAGAAGCTCTAAAAGATGCTGAAATCGTATTTATCGGTGTGGGCACTCCTTCGGGTGTGGATGGCGAAGCCGATTTGCAATATGTTCGCTCCGCCGCCGAATCGATTGCGGATATCGTGAACCACCCCATCATCGTGGTCAACAAATCCACCGTCCCAGTGGGAACTGGTGACTGGGTGACCGAAATCATCCGAAAACGACGCGAGGGCAGCCAACCGCTGCAATTCAGCGTGGTTTCCAACCCCGAGTTTTTGCGTGAAGGTTCTGCTGTAAACGACTTCATGAATCCCGATCGCGTGGTGCTGGGTTCCACCAATCCAGAAGCCGCCAACCGGGTGGCACAGCTCTATTCAACCCTTCGCTGCCCGATCATCATTACCGACCTGCGCACTGCTGAAATGATCAAATACGCCTCCAACGCATTTCTGGCTACGCGCATTTCCTTCATCAATGAAATCGCCCACATTTGCGAAGAAATGGGCGCCGATGTGCGCGAAGTGGCGCGCGGCATGGGGGCAGACAAACGCATTGGCAGCGCTTTCCTGGATGCCGGCCTGGGCTGGGGTGGTTCCTGTTTTCCCAAAGATGTGAAAGCCCTGGCCCACATGGCTGTTCTGCACGGTACACACCCCCAGTTGCTGCAGGCAGTCATGGACATCAACCGCAATCAGCGCCGCCGCCTGGTTTTCAGACTGCGCAAGTCTTTGGGCAGCCTGAACGACAAAGTGGTGGGAGTGCTGGGGTTATCTTTCAAGCCCAACACCGATGACATTCGCGAAGCCCCGGCTCTGGAAGTGATTCACCTGCTGCAAAATGAAGGCGCAGTCGTTCGAGCTTACGATCCACAGGCAATGGAAAATGTCCACAAAGCCATGCCCTGGCTCACGCTTTGCCAAAACCCCTACCAGGTTGCTGAAGGCGCCGACGCCCTGGTGCTGGCGACGGAATGGAATGAATTTAAACAACTCGATTTTGAGCGCATTCACCAGTTGATGCGCCAGCCCATCATCATGGACGGTCGAAACCTGTGGGACGGAATGCACCTTTCAGACCTGGGTTTCACCTATTTTGGCATTGGACGCGGCAACTTCCTGTTGAACAATCATAAAGAGTAATTAATTAACCAGGTCGGGGCTGTACAAAGCCCCGACTTGTTTCATAACCATTCTTAACCCTTTTGATTTTGTCATGACAACTCAAATAACCTCTGATCGCAAAAAAAATACCATTCGAACATTGCGGCAGAAAAAGAAAAACCGCATTCCCATTTCAATGATCACAGCCTATGACTACCCCTCTGCCCTGCTGGTTGACCAGGCAGGACTGGATGTCATTTTGGTTGGCGACTCACTGGGCATGGTTGTGCTGGGTTATGAAAACACCCTGCCTGTCACCATGCAAGACATGCTGCATCATTGCAAAGCCGTTGCGCGCGGCGCCAGGCACGCCCTGCTGGTTGGTGATATGCCCTTTCTCTCCTACCAGGTTTCAGTCAGCGAAGCGGTGCGCAATGCCGGCCGTTTTTTGCAGGAAGCCGGCATGGATGCCGTGAAGCTGGAAGGCGGCAGTGAAAGACTGGAAGCCATTCGCGCCATCAATCAGGCCGGCATTCCGGTCATGGGACACCTGGGCTTAACTCCGCAAAGCGTGCAGCAATTTGGCGGTTTCGTGATGCAGGGAAAAAATGCAGAAGCCGCCGCGCACATCTATTTTGAAGCGCTGAAGCTGCAAGACGCCGGTTGTTTCAGCATTGTACTGGAATCAATCCCCTTACAGGTTGCCAGGGCCATTTCACAAAAACTGGACATTCCGACCATTGGCATTGGCGCCGGCGCCGATTGCGACGGACAGGTGTTGGTGCTGCACGATGTGCTGGGATGGTTTGACCAGCCCGGCCCATCCTTTGCCAAATCGTACACCCAAATTCACACAATCATCACTTCAACCCTGGAAAGCTATCGGGATGAAGTGGAAGACCACACCTTTCCAGGGCCAGATTACAGCCGTAGTATGAACGATCAGGAATGGGAAAAGTTCCAGAATTTGATCGAAGCACGCAAATGATCACCACCCCCATCCTCATTGTTGGCAGCGGCGCCATGGCAAGCCTGTTTGCGGCGCGCCTGGCAATCAGCCGCCAGCCGGTTCTAATGTACGACACCTGGGCAGATGCCGTCCAGACCATATCGCAGAACGGCATCCGGTTGACCAGCCCCTCAGGTGAACAAACCACGATTGCTATTCCCATAACTGACTCGCTGGAAGCAGTGCCCCCTGTGCAATACGCCCTGGTGCTGGTGAAAAGCTGGCAAACCCGGGTTAGCGCCGATGGTTTACGCAGGGTACTCATGGAGAATGGGATAGCCCTGACCCTGCAAAACGGCCTGGGCAACCTTGAAGTTCTGGAACGGGCGCTTGGCAGCGCCAGATGTACCGCCGGGGTGGCCATGCTGGGCGCTCATCTAACCGCCCCCGGGGTGGTTCAACAGGCAGGCAAAGCAGAATTGACACTTGGAACCCATCCCCGTCTGCAAAACCTTCCACAAATGCTGGCCAATGCCGGGTTCATCGTCTCCCGGCAGGATGACCTGGAAAGCCTGTTATGGGGTAAACTGGTGGTGAATGCAGCCGTAAATCCAATCACAGCCTTGCTCAACATCCCCAATGGCACCTTGCTTGAAAACCCGGCGGCACACCAACTGATGCAGCAAATTATCAACGAAATTTGCTGTGTGGCAGCTAAACGAAGTATCCAACTTCCATACGCCAACGCCGCCGATCATGTCATTCAAGTGATCCAGAACACCGCCGGGAATGTTTCTTCCATGCTGCAAGACCTCCGAAATCACCGGCTGACAGAAATTGATGTCATAAATGGGGCTGTAGTCCATTACGCAAAAAAGGCCGATGTGTCAGTCCCGGTCAACGAAACACTCGTTCAACTCATTCACGCCCGCGAGACAGCCTCAAACGGGTAAATTCTTAGAGGACACGGAAATGAAAACTGTAACTGCCATTCATGAATTGTGGGAAGCACGCAAACAACTGGCTGAACCGGTCGGATTTGTTCCAACCATGGGCTATTTACATGAAGGACATTTATCGCTTGTGCGTGCAGCCAGGGCTGAATGCGCCAGCGTTGTGGTCAGCATCTTTGTCAATCCAACCCAGTTTGGTCCCGCTGAAGATTTCTCACGTTACCCACGCGACCTGGAACGAGACAGCGCATTATTGGAAAAAGAAGGTGTTGATCTGATTTGGGCGCCCACTCCTGAACAAATGTATTCGGCCGATTTTCAAACCTGGGTTGATGTAGATCAACTGACCAAACCCCTGGAAGGTGAACGCAGGCCCGGCCATTTCCGGGGCGTTACCACGGTGGTCGCAAAATTGTTCAACGGTGTGCTGCCCCAAAAAGCCTATTTTGGACAAAAAGATGCCCAGCAAGCGGTGGTGATTCGCCGCATGGTGCAAGACCTCAACTTTCCCATCGAAATTGTGATGTGCCCCATTGTGCGCGAACCTGATGGATTAGCCATGTCCAGCCGCAATCAATACCTCAATCCGCAAGAACGCAAAGCGGCGCTGGTTCTTTCCAAATCTTTGAAAGCCGCCCGCGATGCCTTTGAGCGCGGTGAAAGACGCGCTGAAACCCTGCGTGAATTATTACTAGATACTTTGCATGCTGAACCGTTGGCCAGGGTGCAATATGTTTCCTGCGCAGACCCTGTGACCTTACAAGAACAAAAAGGCGAAATTGCCAGATCATTATTGTCGATGGCCGTTTTCGTTGGCAACACCCGCCTGATTGATAATTGCCTGCTGGGATAACCGACTGGAATTCGCAGGCTGAGTTGTTGAGGTGGATCATGTTCGAGATAAACATACCCGCCAGGGAAGAATCGATCACGCAGGTGCGTGAGTTTTACCAGCAGGCAGCCAATGATTGCGGGCTTTCTGCCGAAAGGGTCTATGCAGTTCTGACCGCAGTTGAAGAAGCGGTGTGGAATATCATCGAACACAGTTACGCCGAGAACGATTCAGGGCAAATTCACTGCTGCGCTGAAAAAACCCCGCAAGGCCTGCTCATTACCCTGATTGATCACGGCATTCCCATGCCGCCGGAAAAAATCCCGGACCGCGATCATATACTGAGAGCCAATCCACGCCAATTGGGCGGCATGGGGCTATATTTAATGTTTCACCTGATGGATGAAGTAAACTTTGATTTCTCCACGCCGGGAGAAAACAAATTAACCATGTTGAAAAGGAATTCTTAAAAGTTTAATGGAAAAACGAGCAATCATCTGGGACATGGACGGCACCATTTTAGACAGCACCAGACTCCACTATAAAGCCTGGCAGGCAGTTCTTAAACCCTATGGAATTGAATATGACTGGGATTGGTTTCTAAGAAATTATGGACGCACAAACCAGGTAATCACGCGAGAATTGTTGCCCGATGCCAGTCAGCAGGAAACCGAAACGCTGGCTGATGCCCAGTCCATCTGGTTTCGCGACCACGCCCGGGGAAATATCGAATTGCTGCCGGGCGTCACCCACTGGTTGGAGCAATTTCAAGCCCGGGGTTTCCTGCAGGTAATCGCCACATCATCTGCATTGTTGAATGCGCAAACTCTTACCAAAATCCTGGGCATCGAAACCTTTTTTGACAACCTGTTTACGGCCGAAGGAATGCCCAGCAAGCCGGACCCGGCAGTTTTTTTGCATGCAGCCCGTTCTCTTCAGGTTCCAGTGGAAAAATGCCTGGTACTCGAAGATTCGCCGCAGGGTGTTATGGCAGCTCACCAGGCCGGCATGAAGTCCATCGCTGTACAAACATCCGGCAATTCTCGCGAAAAATTAAACCTCGCCAGTTGGATTGTCCAGGATCTGACTCATTTACAGGTGGGAGATTTGGAAAGAATTCTGGCAGGCAGCTAAAGATTGTTGCTAGTCGCCAAAAAACAGCATTTCCCACACCTCAAGGTTATTCATTGGGGTTGGGGTCAATTCAAGTTCCGGGGTGGGCACAACCGTCATAGGATGTTCGGGAATTGGAACAACCACCACATCACCCGGTTTTGCCATTGAGCCGCTCTCGCGCGCCCATTCTTCCACCGCTGCTACCGAGGTGGCATAAGCCACTTGTGTGTTCAACACGTTGCGGGTGGCCATCAGGTTGGCAACATCGGTGCCCATGCGTTTATGCTGGCTGGTCAGACGGTCTAAAGCCACCAGGCGCGAATTTAGATCCATAATCAACCAGGCAAACAAAACAAACCCCACAATGAAAAACAGGGTCTTTTTATTCAGTGGAATCTTGAAACCGTCCATAGAATAATCTTACCGCACTCGCGCACAGCTCACAAGTGACAACCCTGAATGAAAAATCCCCTTCTTCAAAAAAAGAAGGGGATTAGTGCCGAAGGTGGGACTTGAACCCACATGAGCGTACACTCACTACGCCCTGAACGTAGCGCGTCTGCCAATTCCGCCACTTCGGCTTGCTCATCAGAAGCGATTGTATTTTATCAAGTTTCAGGCATTTGTCAACAGGTCAATTGTCATTTGTTAGCCTGATTCTGAAAAATCAATCTTTTCAGGTTAAAAATTTTTCGGTTCCTCACGTGCTCATGCTATAATGTCTTGGGGAAAGGACAAGCGGCTATGAGCAATTTGATTCAAAACATTCAAAACCTGGTTGTAACCCCTCCTGGAAATCTGGCCTGTCATCTGGTATTGTCATTTGCCTTGCTGGCTGCCATCCAATCATTAAGTATCTTTCGACACAGCCTGCCGGGGATTTTAAAAAGATCACTGATTGCTCTGGGCATTTTGCTGGCCGTTCAAATTGCCATGTTCATTGCCAGCGCACTGGCCTGGCAAGGATATTTCATTTCCACTCAATTCCTCCCCATTCTTGACCGTGCTTCATTATTGCTGGGAATATTATGGATTGGCTGGATCTGGTGTTTTCCCCAAACTGATCGGCTTGGAGACATCCTGGTTGGTCTGCTTTCTGTGGTGGCTGTGGGGCTTTTCGTCTTTTCGGTGTCTTCCTGGGAACAGGTTAACCCGGCTACGCCTTTCAACATCTCCACATTTGATTTCATCTGGACGGTCCTTTCACTGGTTATTGCAGCGGCAATCACCATTTACTTGCTAGTGAAACGTGAGCAAGGCTGGGGCGTCGGGGTGGCATTTTTCCTTGTGCACATTGCCGGCATTGTGATTCACCTGCTTTATACACCGGTGGCTGGTAATTACGCTCCACCCATCCGGCTGGCGCAATTATGCGCCTACCCGCTTTTGCCAAGCCTTGCCCAGGTGCTGCTTGCCATTTCGGATAAAAGCGAATTGCCCGAAAAAGAAAAAACCGCCCAGTTTGAAGAAGCCAGCCGTTATGTGGTTATCCCGCGCGCCATCAGTTCATGGCTCGACCTGCATGCCGCCGACCCGCAATCAATCACACCGGTGAATTTTGCCACCGTGCTCTCACAATCACTGCTGGCTGACATTTGCTTGATGACTAACTGGGACGGCGAATCGGAAACAGTGAAATTTCCCGGCGGTTACAACTTGATAGAGCAATGCGCCATTGACGCATTCGATTTACCTGCAGGTCTTTTGCCTGATTTTTCTCAGGCAATGCGCAACGGCAGCATGTTGCAGCGTGAACCCGTCAAACAGGATGACAACGATCTGACCGCCCTGAAAGAAGCCTTAACGCTTGATCACACCGGGAGTGTGCTGTTCTTCCCGTTGAACATTGAAAAAATTCCTTACAATGGATTCTTGCTCCTCAGCCCGTTCACCGACCGGGAATGGGATCGGCAGGATGTTGTTTTTATGGCAGGCATGACCGGTGTTTTGCAACGTTTCTTTGCCGCAGAAAGCGCAAGTCTGGAAACCGGTGAAGCCCTGGTCGAGGAAATTTCCGGGGAAGTATCTCCTGAATCATTTGGAGAAGAATTGGAAGAAACCGGGGATGAGACCTCCGCTATTGAAGAAATCCTCCCGCCGACGAATCCAGAACAGGTCTCCGAAACAGAAGATGATCGTCCTGCGGATATTGAAACCCCCGATGCAGAAATAATAGAAGAGCCTGTTGATTTTGATCGGGAATTAATGGCCACGACCGCCGAACCAGAAAAAATTGAAACCGAACCGTTTGACAATTATCCCAACCAGAGAGTGCTGCAAATTGAAGCTGAATTGGAGCAGGCATTAAAAGACCTGGCACAGGAACGCAATCGGGCTTTTGAAGCCAACTCGCGCATATTGGAACTGGAAAAGAAAAACTCGCATTTGCAACAGGATAATGAGATCGGCTTGAACTCGGTCGCGTCGCTGGCGCAGGAATTAAATCAACCACTGGCTTCCATCATTGGCTATTCGGATGTATTGTTGTCCGAATCATCGGGCATTCTGGGCGCTGTGCAAAAAGAATTCCTGGAACGCGTTAAATCTTCCGCAGACCGCATTCGCGGCAGTTTGGCGCAGGTCATTGAAAAGAGCGGCATTGTGCAGCCCTGGCAGCAGCCGGTTGAGCTATCAACCATCATTGACCATGCCATTGCCAGCGATCAGGACCTGCTGAAACAGAAGAAAATTTCACTGCAAATTCAGATCCCCGATAGTATTCCACCCATTTACACCGATGAAGAAGCACTCGAGCAAATCGTTGCCCATCTGGTTCACAACGCAGCACTTGCCACCCCGCCGGAAGAATCGGTCACCGTTGGTGTGCAGGTTGAAAGTTCCCTGCCCGACCCGCATCTGTTGATCAAAATTACGGACCAGGGCGGTGGAATTGGCTCGGAGGATTTTGGTCGAATTTTCTCCCGGCGCTATCGTGAAGAGCATCCGCAAATTCCAGGCCTCGGCGACACTGGCGTGGGATTGACGGTTGTGAAAACGCTCACTGAAGCACACGGGGGACGCATCTGGGTCGACAGCCAGGCAAATAAAACCTCCACTTTCAGCGTCCTTTTCCCGGTGCACATCACCGCCGCCGAATCAACCAGGGCATAACCCATGAAACCGGCAATACGTGAATTGCTGCTTGGTCTCCTCTTCTCGATCCTTTCCAGCATGATTGTATTTGGCGCTGCAAGCATCGCGTTGCTGGAAAGACAATCTCCCCTGCCTGCTGCCGCCCCTGTTGATCAAAATAAAGATGCGGCTTTTGATCCAGTTGAACCAGTGACACAAACCAACCTCCCGCAGGAACTTAAAAGCCTTGCCAGCAGCGTTCCTCTCATGGAAGCCAGCCCATCGCCCACACGCTGCGCCGTTCCGCAGGGATGGGTATCTTATCAAATCCGCAATGGCGATTCTCTTGAGTTGCTTTCTGCCGCTGTCAATGTATCAGTCGAGGTTCTTAAAGAGGCCAATTGCCTGGTTGGCGACGCGCTCATCACGGGTTCCACCATTTACTTGCCTTCAGAAATTCCTTCTGTCACAACCACGCTTGCCGCAACCGCGGCGAAAATTGCCTGCACACCGCCGCCCAACTGGACAGAACATATCTTGCAGCCAGATGAAAATTTGCTCATCCTCAGCCAGAAATATCATGTGCGCATCGCTGATCTAATCGCCGCCAACTGTTTCCAAAATGCCACCATCCTTCGGACAGGCGACACCATCTATTTGCCTTACCCGGAGATAACCACTCCCACCCCCATCCCGGTTTCAACCACGGTATTTCCCACCATTCAACCGATATTTGCCACTGTGACTGTAACTCCCCCTATCCCGGATATGGTAGTCACCCCAACGTCACATTAAATCAACCTTACCCCTATGACCATTTCTTCTCATACGCGGCTTGGAACCTTATTAATCCTGTCCATGGTCATATCTGCCTGTACAGTAAAGCAAATCCCTGCTGAAGTAACCACCACAAACACCGTCGAAGCCGGCCCCATTTACAACCTGGTCACTGCTGACCCGGGAGCCACCGCTACACCCACCCCATTCCAGCCGGCTCCTCCCACTGCAACTGCAACACTTCCGCCCACGCCCACCATCACACTCACACGCACCCCCCGTCCGCGCACAGCCACCCCCACACGCACCAACACCCCTGAAGGTTGGGAAGCCCCAGCCGGTCAGGTTAATATTTTATTGCTTGGTTCTGATCTACGGCCTGCCACGGGCGGTTTTCGCACCGATATTATTGTCCTGGCATCCATTCATCCACATGATGGCGAAATTCATGTGGTTTCCTTCCCCCGCGACCTGTTCGTAGAAATACCAGGCTACGGTTCCAACCGCATCAACACAGCCTTCGCTTACGGCGGTTTTAATTTGCTGGCAGAAACCATACAATACAACTTTGGCGTCCGCCCCGATCATTACATGTTAATTACATTTGAGAGTTTTCTTGAAATGATTGAACGGTTGGACGGTATTGATGTCGAAATTGCCGAACCGCTATCTGATAAATGTGCAGTGACCAATGGATTGGCCAGTTATGGATGGTGCAGCGTTGAGCCCGGCGTCATGCACATGGACGGGCAAACTGCCTTATGGTACGTGCGTTCGCGTTACACCACTAACGACTTTGACCGTACCCGCAGGGCTCAAGAGGTATTAAAAGGTATCTTGAAAGGCATGCTCAGGCTGGATGTCCTGGCGCATACTCCCAGGATATTTGAAAAATATAACCAGTTTGTTGAGACCGACATACACCTGGATGATATTCTTCCCCTGCTGCCAATGATCCCGCACCTGCAAGATGAAGATATCATTCATCAGCACTACATTGGCCCGACAGAAACCTATAACTATATCGTGCCTGGCAACGGCGCCATGGTGCTTTTGCCGAATTATGCTGCTATCCAATCCGTCATCCAACAGGCCACCACGGGCGAGTAACCCCCCGCGCTGGTTATTTGACATTTTCTCTCAATGCATGTAAACTAATAATTGATTAATCTATACGAAAATTTGATTGGAGAAATCATGTCGGCAAATAATTCTCCCACAATTCCATTGATTACTTCGAACACTCCCCTGAGGCCCGCTGTACAAGCCTGGGAAGTGTATCTAAAAGACCAGGGAAAATCACATTTCACCATCAAGGCTTTTGTTGGCGACTTGATGCTGCTTTCGTCATACCTTCCACCCGATAAATCGCTAGGGTCGGTTACCACTGCGGATTTAAACCATTTCCTTGACTGGCTGATCCACGGCCGCGGCATTCCATGCAGCCCCAAAAGTTTTGCCCGGCGCATCACCTCGATCAAATCCTTCTTCCGCTGGCTTTCAAAGTACGGGGCAGTGATTGTCGATCCCGCTGAAAAGGTCGTGCAAAAATCGGTCATCAGCCCTCTTCCCGAGGTTCTCACCCCTGAAGAAGAACAAAAGGTCATTGAAACCGCCTTGCAGCAGCGCACAGCTGATAAAAACCCCGATGCCCGCCCCTACACTTTGGTATCACTTTTGCTGTCAACTGCAATCAAAAAAGGCGAATGCCTTTCCATCAAACAAAATCATATCGACCTGGAAGCCTCTGACGGCCCCATTCTCTTCATTCGATATACCAACCCATCTTACCGTTACAAAGAACGCAAGATTGCCCTATCCAGTGACTGGGTGGAAGCCTACCAGGAATATCTGGCGCAATACCAGCCCACTGACCAGGTTTTCCCCTGGTCATCGCGCCGGCTCGAATACTTACTGGAAGACCTGGGAAAAGCAGCCGGTTTAAGCAAACATCTTTCCTTTGATATGTGCCGCTGGACAGGGTCGCTGGACGACTGGCGGTCAAACATGGATCGTGATGTAATCCGCCAAAAATTGGGCATTTCAAAGGTGCAGTGGCGCGAAATCAGCTTGAAACTACGCCGGCTTTCCGGTGAAATTTCCAGCGAACAAGAAACACAACCAACCCGGGCATAATATCTCCTGCCTGTTGGAATAAGGGGTTGTCCAGAAGA
This sequence comes from uncultured Anaerolineaceae bacterium, assembly GCA_964580315.1. Classification (GTDB taxonomy): domain Bacteria; phylum Chloroflexota; class Anaerolineae; order Anaerolineales; family Anaerolineaceae; genus CAZOKH01. Next base: position 69,827 of record CAZOKH010000003.1, read on the forward strand.
ATCGAAGGCGAAACATTCCGTTCAGCCGGGTTGGACACCCCTTATTTTTTATTTTCAATCATTTGAAACAACCGAAGGTGAATAATCCTGCGAGAGGATGAGGTTACCCGGCAGAAATCAGCCGTGCGGTGGCCGGGGATCCACACAATTTGCTGCTCGTCCGCAATCAACGGCAGGTGGCTGCGAAGCCGGGCAGGAATTTTCTGATTGGTGAAAAAATCAGAGAGCTTCTGCGTTTTGCCAGCCATCCCCAAAGGGGCAAAGCGTTCTCCCGGCTTTCCGGTACGAACATAAAGAGCAGGCTGAATGCAATCTGCAGCGAGAAAAGCCTCAAAAGCATCGGGGCATTGCCAGGTTTTACCGGGGATGTTCTCCAGTACTTCTGACACTAACATCCATTGACTCCCCAGTTCCACGCTTCCGGGAATCGGGATCTCAATAACCTGTTCCCCACCCATTTCAACATAAGGAAAAAATTCTTCAACCGGAAGCCTGGCTCCGTCTGCAAACAAGGTCAAGGTCTGTCCTTCAAGCATTGCCCACAATCCATGCGACAACTGGATACGTTTGCTGCGAGTCGGGCTGTCAATCAAGCATCTGGCGCGCTCAATGGCATCGAACTCCACATCATCCAAATCTCCCTCTAATTGCTGCCAGGCTTTTCGGATGATTCGCCGTTGCAAAGCCGGAGAAAGCCGGCTGATTTGCGGCAAATGCAGGGCAATCCAGCCTTCACCGCGATCTTTGTAAACATCCAACCAGTGTGTTTCACACAGTCCAACCAGCTCGTTCATATCATCATTAATCAAGTGAGATAACCGCCGCATGCCGACCTTGAACTGCGGGTTGATCTGCTCCATGAATGGGATCAATTCAAGGCGCACCCGGTTGCGCTGGTAGGCGACATCTTGATTGGTTTGATCATGTACAAACTGCAAATGGTTCAGGTTGCAATAATCCTCCACCTGGCTGCGCCAGACATCCAGCATGGGACGTACCAGCGGAATGGTTCTGCTCCAGGCGTTAACCACGCCCCGGTAGTTCATGGCAGCCAGGCCGTCCAGACCGCTGCCGCGCAGCAAGTGAAGCAGCACGGTTTCCACCTGGTCATCCGCCGTGTGCGCCACCACCACCGCCTGCGCTGTATGCTTTTGCGCCTGGGAAAACAAAAACCTGTAGCGCGCTTCCCGCGCTGCCGACTCTACGGAATCGCCCGGCTTGTTCACCAGGCTGCCCGGTTCAGCTTCACCAGGCAAATAGGGAATTCCATAGCGCCCTGCCAGTTGCCTCACAAACTGTGCATCACGGGTTGATTCCACCCGGATGTGATGGTCAAAATGCGCAACCAGCACCTTCCAACCTAATTTAACCAGAATATCCAGCAGACAAACACTATCCGCTCCTCCCGATACCCCCACAACAATGAATTCTGCAGGATTTAGACCGCAGGCTTCAGTCAGGATGTTCTGGATTTTTTCTGGTTCAATCATGTTTTTGATTATACCTGTGGAAATCTAAATTTTTTTTATCCCTTGCTTTTTTCGTTGTTCGCTGTATAATTTCTTATTGAAAATGATTTTCATTATCAAAAATAAACCAGTGAAGGAGAACATGACCAAACTCGACAATACTTTACCTGCCGTAGGCTGCCGTATGACCAACACGCGCAAAGCCATCATCCAGGTACTAAGCGAACAAAAACGCCCTCTCACTGCGACAGAAATCCTGGTATTTGCCAGAGAAATTCAACACCGCCTGGGATTGGTTACAGTTTATCGAACATTAAATCTTCTAACAAAAGAAAAAATGGTGCGCATCATCCACAGTGATGAAGGTTGTCACTTATACCAGATCGCTTCCCCCGGTCACCATCATGTGGTAATTTGCTCTGCGTGTGGAAATGCCGCCGAGTTTTTTGGCGGAGATGATATTGAACCATTAATTAAAAGGGTCGAAGAGCAAACCGGCTACAAAATCACAGGTCACCTGTTGCAGTTATATGGTCTGTGCAAAAACTGCGCATCGCAAACTCATTCAACAAAACATCAGGAGAAGTAAGAAATGCATTACAGAAAATTTTTCGTATCGCTGGTTATTTTTGGATTTTTGCTAACCAGTTGTTCACCAGACGTTCAGCCTCAGGCATCAACGCAAAATGACGACCCGCAAGATGCTGTGGTAAATATCACCGTTAGCATTCTGCCGCAGAAATATCTGGTTGAGCGGGTTGGCGGCAATCATGTCAAAGTGAATGCCATGGTTGTAGAAGGAGCCTCTCCACACACTTACGAGCCCAGGCCGGAACAAATGCGTGAACTGGCAAATTCGGCTGCTTATTTTGCAATTGGAGTCGAATATGAACACACCTGGCTGGATCGTATTCGGGATGCCAACCCCGGTATGCAAATTTTCGACATGAGCGAAGGCGTTGAAAGAATACCCATGACCAGCCATCATCATGAGGGAGAAGAGCAAGAAAGTGATGAGCATGAAGAAAGTGGATTGGATCCGCACGTCTGGACCTCGCCCAGACTGGTCAAACTGATGGCAAGTAACATTCTTACTGCTCTGGTGAAGTTGGATCCTGATCATCAGGCAGATTTTGAAAAGAACCTCCAGTCACTGAATAGCGATATCGACCTGTTGGACGAATCAATTAAAAACACTTTGGAAGGTTCAACTGACCGCTCATTCATTGTATTCCATCCTGCCTGGGGTTACTTTGCACAAGACTACAACCTGCAGCAAATTCCCATCGAAGTTGAAGGACAGGAACCCAGCCCACAGGAATTAGTCAATATTATCAATGAAGCCAAAGCAGAAAATAGCAAAGTCGTTTTTGCACAACCCGGTATCAGCACAAAAACTGCTGATACAATTGCTCAGGAACTTAATGGTGAAGTAATATTGATTGACCCGCTTGAAGAAAACTGGCTGGAAAACTTGCAGAAAGTGGCTGAAGCATTTGCCTCAGCATTAAATAATTGAGATTTCTTATGAACAACAATCATGTGCCGGATATAGAAATCGAACACCTCTATGCAGGTTACGAACAGGAGATCATCCTGGAGGATATCAACCTGGTTGTGCAACCGCTGGATTTCATTGGAATCATTGGCCCAAATGGCGGCGGGAAAACCACCCTGTTCAAAACCCTGTTGGGAATTATTCCTGTTTCCAGGGGAAAAATTCGCATCTTAGGCAAACCCGTTACAGAGGGACGCGCCAATATTGGTTACGTTCCACAATGGGTTGATATTGACCACGACTTTCCGGTTAATGTATGGGAAGTTGCGTTGATGGGACGGTTGGGAAAAAGGCGATTGACCAAACCTTATTCAGCGCATGACAAACAGGTGGTTTGCAATGCGCTGGAACAGGTGGGGCTTATGGACCTGCGGGACCGTCCCATTGGAGAACTATCCGGGGGACAGCGGCAACGAGTGTATATCGCCCGCGCATTAGCCACCGAACCCAAAATATTATTGTTGGATGAACCCACCGCCAGCATTGACCCGCATTTTAAAAATAGTATCTTTGAACTGCTACGGGAATTGAATAATCAGCTCACCATTGTTATGGTTTCCCACGATATGGGCGCCATTTCTTCTTATGCCAAAACCGTCGGTTGCCTTAACCGCCGGCTCTTCTATCATGGTCAAAAGCAGATTACTACCGATATGGTTGGCGCGGTTTATCAATGCCCGGTTGATTTGATTGCCCACGGTGTACCGCACCGGGTTTTTGAAGAGCATCATCATTAGGATTATTGGATATGTTTCAATCTATCACTTCCCTTTTTGAATACGCTTTCATGCGCAATGCCCTGGCGGCAGGTGTGCTGGTGAGCATTGCCTGCGGTGTGATCGGCACCTATGTGGTCATCAAACGCATTGTCTTCATCAGCGGCGGCATTGCTCACACCGCCTACGGCGGCATTGGCCTGGGTTATTTTTTCAATTTCAACCCGGTGATCGGCGCCATATTATTCAGCCTGGCAGCCGCCTTTGGCATGGGCATTGTCCACCGCCGCACCCGCCAACGCGCCGACACCATCATCGGCGTCATGTGGGCGCTGGGTATGGCCATCGGCATCATCCTGATAGACAAGAGCCCCGGTTACAAAACCGACCTGATGAGTTACCTTTTCGGCAGTATCCTGGCAGTGCCGCAATCTGACCTGATCATCATGCTGGTGCTTAACCTGGTGATTATCGGGCTGGTGATCTTGTTTTACAAAGAATTGCTGGCGGTTGCTTTTGATGAAACTTTTGCCGCCGTCCAAAATGTGCCGGTTGATGCGCTTGAAATCCTCCTTTTGAGCATGATTGGCCTGACCATCGTCATGATGATGCGGGTTGTTGGATTAATCATGGTCATCGCCCTGCTTACCATCCCGGCAGCCATAAGCGGTTTGTTTATCCGTAACATTAAAAAAATGATGGCGGTTTCCTCCCTGCTGGGAATTTTCTTTACTGTCGTCGGGCTGCTGATTTCCTATTTCTTCAACCTGACCTCCGGTGCCACCATTATCCTTGTGGCAGGTGTTACCTACTTATTAGCGCTTGCCATCCATCAGAAAAAACCGCCAGCCGAATTGTCAGAAAACAACAACAACAAAGTACCCTGTTCTTAACATTTCACGCTTTTGGAAATTTCACAAAACTGCTGCAAAAAAACGAGTGAATTAAATCTTCACTCGTTTTTTCATTATATGAAATATTTTTGGATATAAATATTTAATAAATTACCCCTGTTTTCCATCAACACTGCTCATCAATGGATTGCAAGCCTTACTGGTTTATGCTAGACTGAAAAAATAGGATGAGGGTGATGACGACTATGGCTGAAAAAATATTGATAATTGATGATGACCAACAAACTGTACACCTCGTTGAACTGATGCTTTCACGCAAGGGATATGAGGTGATAAACGCCGCCAACGGCGCTGACGCATTGAATCTAGCGCAAACACTAAAGCCCGATTTAATCATTCTGGACGTGATGATGCCCGATATGGATGGCTTTGAAGTGGCGCGCCGCTTGCGCGAGATGCCAGAAACGGCAGCCATTCCCATCATCATGTTCACCGCGCGAACACAATTGGAAGATAAGGTGAAAGGTTATGAAGCCGGAGCAGATGGTTATCTCACCAAACCCATTCACCCGGCCGAACTGGCTGCCAATGTTAAAGCCCTGCTGGCGCGCGGAAAACCTCAGGCATCCCCTCAACCCGAAGAAGTTCGCTCTTCCGGTCATAGTATTGCTGTCATCTCTCCACGCGGCGGACTCGGAGCCTCCAGCCTGACAATTAACCTGTCAATGGCACTTTTCAAAACAACCAAAATGGAGATTATTGCGGCTGAATTGCAGCCGGGGCACGGTACCTGGGCGCTGGATCTGGGTTTTACCAATGCCGATGGTTTGAGCAATTTGTTGGAAATGCCATTGGAGAACATCACGCCAGCCACAGTCAAAGAACGCCTGATCAAGACAAAATACGGCCCAAGTTACTTGCCCGCCAGTGATTTATTGAAAGACTTCAAGCTGGTTAATGCCAATGAACAATTACGAAAGATCATTAAAACGTTAACCACGCTGGCGCCAATTGTTTTACTCGATTACGGTGTCATGATAATCCCGGACATTCTCTCCTCAATGGCTTTATCCGACGAAATCTTGATCGTAACCGAGCCATTCCCTGCTGCTGCCAGGCAAACCCAGGCATTAATTGAGCAAATTCGCCAGAACCTGGGAGAAAACCACCTGCTAACAGTGGTGGCGGTTAACCGCAACCGCTCTGAAATGCAGTTCACAGCAGCGCAATTGGAAGAAAACCTGGGTGTGCCGGTGACCATTTTCATTCCCCCCGCGCCCGAAATTGCCTATCAGGCCGGGCTGCGCTCCATGCCTTTAAGTGTCATACAACCCGAGAGCCTTTTAACCCAACAATACGACCGGCTGGCCAAAGAGCTTGCCGAACGCATTGCGCCAGGCTGACCCGTTAATCAACGGCTGCCGCGCCTGCCAAATTGTCGTTCCAGCAAATCAACCGAAAGATGGATCATGGTCGGCCGGCCGTGCGGACAGGTGCGCGGTGAGCGGCAGGCTTCCAGTCCGCGCAGCAGCGCTTCCTGCTCTTGCCCACTCAGCACCTTGCCAGCCTTAACCGCAATCCGTTTGCAAATGCGCGCCACAATTTTGGCTTCAATTTCATTTTGCAGCGGGGTTTCATCCTCTTCAAAATCTTCCACAACCGCACGCAAAGCCGCCTCAGGGCTAATTTCAGCCAGCAGCGCCGGGATGGATTGAACCCGGAATGTGTTCGGCCCAAACGGTTCTATTTCAAACCCCAGGCTTTTCAACAGGGGAATTTTCTCATCCAGTAATTGAGCATTACCCGGCGCCAGTTGCACAACCGCAGGTTCCAGCAAAGCCTGGGCAGGGATGGTGGTCTCGCGTTGATGCATCATTTGTTCAAACAGCACCCGTTCATGCGCTGCATGCTGGTCAATCAAATACAGCCCGTCTGGTCCCTCAGCCACCAGGTAAGCGGCGCCAATTTGCCCCACCAGGCGAAGCAAGGGTAAACTTCCCGAGGGAAATATCGACGGCGCTGCCGTATGAACATTGCTCACCACAATTCCAGCCGCCGGCTCCGTGGCTGGAGAAACAAGTTCGGGGTCGTGAACAATCTGCCAGGCCGGGTCTACCCCTGTTTCAGGTCTTTGCTCCTGCCGGTCAACCAGGTTCCATTGGATGGGATGCAATTCGGGTACTGGGGAAAATGCCATCAAGCCGCGCCGCACAGCGCGGTGAACATTGGCAAATACTTTTTCGTGATTGCGAAAACGAACTTCCGCTTTGGCCGGGTGCACATTCACATCCACTTCTTCCGGTGGAATTTCCAGGAACAACACCGCAGTGGGATAACGCCCCACCATGATCATATTTTGATAAGCATGGATCAATGAGCTGGCCAGCGCCGCATCCTGTATCCACCTGCCGTTCACGAAAAAGGAAATCTCGCGCCGATTTGAGCGGGTTTGCGCCACCGGGCTGATATAGCCCCTGATCTGGCAGGCTTCATCCTGCAATTCAATCTCCAGCATTTGCCGCGCCAGTTCCACACCATAGAGCGCGCTCAGCACCTCGCGCTGGTTGCCGTTCCCGCTGGTTTGCAGCGCAGTTACACCATCCAGCAGCAGGTGAAAACGCACCTGCGGATACGCCAGGGCATAACGCGTTACCAGGTCGGCGGCTCGGCGTCGTTCGGTGGCATCAGCCTTGAGGAATTTCAAACGCGCCGGCACATTGAAGAAAAGGTCTTCCACGCTCACCACTGTGCCTTGCGGCGCGCCTACTGCTTCCACAGAGCCATTTTTTCCGCCTTCCACCCGCAAACGCCCCCCGGTCTGAGCATCGGCCGTTTTGGATGTCAGTGTCAGAATCGAGACGGAACCAATCGAAGCCAGCGCCTCTCCTCGAAATCCCAGGGTGCGAATGGAAAAAAGATCATCTGCTGACTGGATTTTGCTGGTGGCATGCCGCGCCACAGCCAGTGAAAGCTCATCGGTTGAAATGCCTGTGCCATTATCGGTAATTTCGATCAACCGCTTGCCAGCCTGATCCAGCCGGATGCGGATCTGGGTGGCGCCGGCGTCCAGGGCGTTTTCAAGCAGTTCTTTCACCACCGAAGCCGGGCGTTCCACCACTTCACCGGCTGCAATTTGAGAAGCCACTTTGTCAGGTAACAGATGAATGGGCATTTTCTTCCCTCCGCCTGAGATTATACCAGTGAAGGAATAGCCGCTCCGGGTGGTTTTGCATCCCGGGTGGTATGATTGACGCGCTTGCTGTTCCGGGGTATTATCTAAACGCCCCAGGTTGGTCGGGGAATCGCGGTGCGGCCTGTCCGCATCGAGGAAAGTCCGTACTCCATAGAGCGCAATGCCGGATAACATCCGGGGCGGGGCAACCTGCCGGATCGGGCTACAGAGATATACCGCCTCGCTTCGCGGGGTAAGGGTGAAAAGGTGGTGTAAGAGACCACCGGCGTATGCAGTAATGCAGCGGCCGGGCAACCCCCATTGGGAGCAAGGTCAAGCAGGGGCGACGAGGCTGCTCGTCTCATTTGAGTCCCGGGTAGATCGCACGAGTGGATTGGTAACAATCCTCCCAGATAGATGATTCCCCAACCTTCAGTCGTCTCTTCGGAGATACCCTGTTGGTGGACAGAATGCGGCTTATAGACCAACCTGAGGCATTTTCGATTTTATCGCGTGGACACAATCCCATCGAGGGATGTTATGCGGCTTATAGACCAACCTGGAGTTTTTTTTACCCGGAACCCTTTTTTCGCGCCTGGATCAGCATACCCATTCGTTCTACCAGCATCACCAGTCCCCACCAACCTGCCAGCCGCCATTGAATCCCAATCTGGGCAGCGTGTCGTTCAATTTCCAACGGCTCGCCGTGCCACACAATGAACATGCTTGGATAAATGGTAATAAACAGGATTCCCACCACAATCCACAACGGTTGTCGTTTTGTAATGGCATAATCAACAACCCCAACCAGGCTGATTAAGCCCAGCAAACCTACCGCCCAGGCTTGATGCGGAAAAAATAACTCATGAAATTGCCTGGTCTTTTCAGGCAATTCTAGAAAAGCATATTTTGGATTACGGTATTCCAGGTTGCCGCCGTTTACCAATTTTTGCCATTGTTCAACAGGTTCCAGCATGGTTTCCACCGGGGTGAAAAGCAGGTATTTCAGATACGCCTGTTTGCCGCAGCAATCAATCCAATCGCGCAGCGGCTGCAAGGTTGGCGAGTTAGCCATCAGTTGTTGGTATTCATACCCCACCATGCCCGTGGTGGACATTAATTCGTCGCTTAGCGGCAATCCTTCCTTTTCAAAGAAGTCCACCGCCTGCGGATCATGCAGAATGCGCATTGCCAGGTGATCCATGATGAAGATCTGCCAGCGATTGCCGCGTGTGATCGTCATATTCTGAACAATAAAAATAATCAGGATTGAACCCGCATAAACCCATGCCAGTTTCCTGCTGTCCGACAGATGCTGATTGATCAAAACTCCCAGTACAAAAATCACCGCGCCCATCATCAAAAAATAAATATTGCTGTCCCTGACAAAAGAATAAAACACCGCCGCCAGGGTAGAAAGGATAACCAGGCTAATGCGAAAAACAGGTTTTTTCAACCGGGGCAAAAGGGCAACCAGCAGCACCCAGCTTGTCAGGGTAAGCGCCAGCAAAGAGAAGGATATTGACTCTGACAGCAACAATGAGTCCCAAATGCTGATCTCCAGGGTCATGCTGAAAAGCAAGGTCACCGCAAAAGCAGCAAATTTCAACCAGCATTGTCGAAACCCCAGGGTCAAAGCCAGCGCCAGCATAGTCCAGGCGACAACAGACAGCACAAACTGGGCATCCCGTATGTGATTCATCTGCTCCACCGCCTGGAAATTCTGCGGTGTGGTGTTCAGCATTTTCAGGAAAAGCGGCAAAGTAAACGCCCGGGTTCCCATCCAGAAGGCAGGCGAATCAATTGGTTGCGCCGCGGTTTCCACGTAAGCCAGTGTATCGCGAAAGGTACGGGGTTGATCCAAATCCAGGTAGGCTGTCCGATGCTGGATTGTGGCTACCAGGAAAAACAGGCCCAACAACCCCAGCATAACAGCAGATGAATATCGATTGGATACACGAATAACCACAGCGCACAATACGAATGCCAGGTAGCCGAACCCAGCCAGGTAAAAAATGGCGAATATCATGCTCGCCAGATCCGGCATTGATGTTGGGAAAGGGCTGGCACTCGCCTTTAAAAACAGGGGCAGGCTGGCGTCTTCTTTTGATGACAAATCCAGTAATCGAGACTGCCCCTGCCAGGAAATTTGCGCCTTCCCACCCGCTTCAAAATAGCGCAGTTGAATGACCACCCCCACCGGCGCCTCGCCTTTCAACACCAATGCTGATCCCTTTGCACCGCTGGAAGAAAACACGCCATCAGTAACCACCCAATCTCCGCTCATGGTCAGTTCAGCCGCGTCAATGCGCTTTCCATTGAGATATTTCAATTCACGGATCTCAACCTGGTTGCCGCGATTTGACGCAGGATCAACCTCAATGGCGCTGATCACAAGTTGGAAGGGTTGCTTCACATCCGGTTCTGGAACAGGCTGAATCCAGAAAAATATTCCCACCGCCGCCAGGACAATTGCCAGGATTTCAACAAGCTGAGGTCTGGATAATTGCTTTGATAATGGAGTTAGCAGCCATCGATTCACCCAATGAACAGCAAATAAAAACAACGGCACAGCCAGTGCAGTGAAATTTAGACGCCCCAGTGGAAATACGTGATAGCGGTTTTGAAAATAAAGTGATGTGAAAAGAATGGAAAGACAACCGGCGATCAAGATTTCAATGATCCACGGTTTTATCACCCTCCACCAGTTTTTGAAAGACTGTTTCATTCTCTCACCTTCACTTTGAGTATTCAGCATTGGAGTTGAAATTATAACATTTCCACCTGTTCAAACTGCGGCATCCATATCATAATTGAACTTCAGGAAAAGAGGAGCAAAATGTCCACACCACCATCCAATGATGATTTTCAATCCCAGTTCCTTCGCCTGGGGAAAAACCTGGAAGAATTGATTCAATCTGCCTGGGAAAGACCTGAACGAAAAAAGATTCAAAACGAATTGGAAACAGGTTTTGGCGAAGTTTTTCAGACATTATCAAAGGCAACCTCTGAATTCCGCGCCAGCGACACCGGCCAACAACTGGAGCATGACCTGGACGATTTGCGCCGTCAAATTGACAGCGGTGAATTAACCGAAAAAGTGCGTGACGAAATTCTGCATGCTTTGCAGTTGCTGAACAGCCAGTTGGAGCAAACAGCAGCCAGTCCCTCGAACGCAGATCATCCCGCCGGGCAAACTCCCCCGCCACCTGAAAATGATCCAGGCGATCAACCCGATAAATCATAGTCAAGCCAACCCAACCCACAAAGAATGAAAAATCCCCACCGGAATTCGATCCGGTGGGGATTTTTTACCATTCAAATAATAGGATAGTCTAACGGTGCGAATCTCGATTTCCGCTGCCGCCGCGGGAAGAACCGCGATTGTCGCCATAGCGGTCGCCGCGACTGCCGCCGCCGCCGCGCCCGCTTGGAGCGCCGCGATTGCCGCCACTGCTGCGTCCGCCACGGCTGTCTTTTTCGCGGGCTTCTTCAGCCGTCCAGCCTTCCAAAACTGCCTGGCGCGACAACCGAATCTTGCCGGATGCGTCAATGTCGATCACCATCACGGTAATTTCATCGCCCAACTGGGCAATGTCTTCCACTTTGTTAACCCGTTCGCTGTCTAACTGCGAAATGTGCACCAGGCCGTCCACTCCGGGCAGAATTTCAACGAACGCGCCAAATTCAGCAATGCGCACCACTTTGCCGGTGTAAATCCGCCCGATTTCAGCCGTTTCGCTGAAGGACAGAATCTTGTCGCGCGCCAGGTCTGAGCTAGTGGCATCCACTGCAGCAATGAACACACTGCCGTCTTCTGCAATGTCAATCTTGGTGCCAGTTTCTTCCTGCAGCGCCCGGATATTCTTGCCGCCGGGGCCGATAATGGCGCCAATTTTGTCCACGGGCACTTTAATAACAGTGATACGGGGAACAAACGGTTTTAATTCCGGATTGGGTTGGGCAATTACTTCCAGGATTTTTCCAAGGATGTGCAAGCGGGCTTCTTTGGCCTGCGCCATGGCAGTTGACATTAAGTCAGAGCTTAAGCCCGAAATCTTGATATCCATCTGCAAAGCTGTGATGCCCTCGGCTGTGCCTGCCACTTTAAAGTCCATGTCGCCCAGGTGATCTTCCGTTCCCAGGATATCGGTAAGAATGGCAGTTTTGTCGGCTTCTTTGATCAAACCCATCGCCACGCCGGCAACAGGGGCTTTAATCGGTACGCCGGTATCCATCAGCGCCAGGGTAGAGCCGCACACCGAAGCCATTGAAGAAGAACCGTTGGAAGCCAACACTTCAGAAACCAGGCGCATGGTGTAGGGGAATTCGCTCTCTGGAGGAATGACCGGCAGCAATGCGCGTTCGGCCAGGGCTCCGTGCCCAATATCGCGGCGCGAAGTGCCGCGTAAAGGTTTCACCTCACCCGTGCAGTAAGGTGGAAAATTGTAATGATGAATGTAGCGTTTGCTGTCAATCGGAGACAGGCTGTCAATCTCCTGCGCCTCTTTGGGGGTTCCCAGGGTTGCCAGGGTCAATACCTGTGTTTCTCCACGGGTGAACAGGCCTGAACCGTGTGCCCGCGGACTATAACCCACTTCGCACCAGATGGGACGAATATCGGTCAAACCACGGCCGTCCGGTCGTTTGCCCTGATCCAGGATACGGCGGCGCACAATGGCTTTTTCGGCTTCAGCAAAAGCTTCTTTAACATCCGGTACCACCGATTCGTCTTCAGCAGCAAATTCTTCAACAACTTTAGCCTGCAATGCGTCAATACCGCCGTACAAGGTAGCTTTCTGGTAAGGTAAATCCAGCACATCTTCCAGCTCTTTTTGTATGCGCTGTTTCACCTTCTCCACCAATTCATCTGAAACCAGTTTCAATGGCACTTCCTGTTTGGGTTTGCCAATTTCGGCAGCCATTTTCTCCTGCAATTCAACCAGGGGTTGCAGACTCTGGTGTCCAAACTCCAGGGCTTTCAGCATAACATCTTCAGGAACCTCATTTGCGCCGGCTTCCACCATCAAGATGGCATCTTTGGTGCCAGCCATGCGCAAATCCAGGTCTGATTCATCTATCTGGGCATAATTTGGATTAACGATAAACTCGCCGTTGATCCGACCAATGCGCACAGCACCCACCGGGCCATTCCACGGAATATCCGAAATCATGAGAGATGCCGATGCAGCATTAATCGCCAGCACGTCCAATGGATTTTCATTGTCTGATGAAAATGAATACAGCAATACCTGGACGTCATTGCGCATTCCTTTGGGGAACAATGGGCGCAATGGGCGGTCTGTCAGGCGGGCGGTTAGAATGGCATCAGGGCCGGGTCTGCCTTCGCGGCGGAAAAACGAACCCGGAATACGTCCTCCGGCGTACATGCGTTCTTCATAATCAACGCTCAGGGGGAAGAAATCAATGCCTTCTCGAATTTCGGGAGACATGGTTGCGGCTGAGAAAAGCATGGTATCGCCCAATCGGACGGTTACCGCACCGCCAGCCTGACCTGCCAGTTTACCCGTTTCAAAGGTAACCTGTTTGTCGCCAACCATGGCGGTATAAATATGTGCAGTAGGTTTCATTTTACCTTTCCTTATTATTTCCCCGCAAAGGTTAGGGACTGAAAACAGGTGAGGAAGGACCTTTCCTCAGCTCATTTCAATTCCCAACCGGCAGGGAAGTTTGATTAAAAATTTAAAAAAAACGAGTAGATGGTGTTTTGGTCGATCCCCATCTACTCATTTGTCCTTCTTATTTTATTTCTTGCGCAGTTTCAGGTTGTCTGTGACGGTAACGTAACGGGCATAATTGCCGCGTCGCAAGTATGCCAGCAGGCGGCGGCGGCGGCCAACCATCTTGAGCAAACCGCGCCGTGACGATTCATCGTGCTTGTTGATGCGCAGATGATCTGTCAACGAGTTGATACGAGTGGTCAAAATCGCGATCTGGACTTCTGGGGATCCGGTGTCCACATCATTTATGCGATAACTCTCGATCAATTTTGTTTTTTCTTCTTTTGTTAATGACATGACGTTTGCATCTCCTTTATAGAATTTACCGCAAGTCTCCATGCCCTCAGCCGAAGCCGAAGACAGGCCTAGTCAGCCGTAAAATTATAACAGAGGTTGAAAACAGACGCTAGGGCTGATCAAAGTTGGTGTTGGCGGTTGCCTGTAATAATAAATTGCGCAAAGACGCCTGCGTCGGATCATCAAACGCAGGTAAACAACGTCGAAAAATCCGCAAAGTTGATTGTGGTAATCCCAAATTGAGCGACTGCCGGATAAAAAATGCAGTTTCAACTGGTTCCCGTTTTGCCAGCACGCCGATTAAATCAACCAGTTCATTCTGGTAAACCGGTGAAGGATTTTGAACTACCGGGCTGATCAAACGATATATGGGAGGAAGATTTTCAAAATTTCGGTCTTGAACCAGCGGAAGTAACGCATTCAGACCCATTTTCTGGTATGCCGGCGTTTCCCGTTCCAGCCAGCTCAAAATCAGGCTAAGCCAGGTTTCGGGTTGCACCAGGCGAATTTCCTCACTCCCCTGGTTTAAGACCGCCTGTAGAACCGTGCTGTCCTCATCAGGAATACACCACGCCAGCAATCGTTCGGTGATGGCCTCAATGGGATTTAGCGGGCATTGCCCCAGGATAAATGCTGCCACCAGCTTCTGTTCCAGGTGTGATGCTTTCCATAAAACATCTGCCAGTTCCAACGCTTTTTTGGGATTTTGCCGGCAGTGGGGCGCCAGTTGGAATTCAAGCTGACGCAGCAAAATTGGCGGCACAAAATACATGGGCGTGCGCCTAACTGCCAGCATGTTTTGCCCGGGACGGTAAACCCGGTTGGCATACATCTCAAATAATTCGGTCAATTTTTTCTCAAATTGTCCCGAATCAGAAAAGGATAACAATAATTGTTGGATTTGGTATTTCAACCGATCCAATTGAACTGCCGGCATACTGTGCACTCCTGGTGCAAAAAAAGTGCACCCCTGGTTACGTTTTTCCCGGGGTGCACGGTTGTTTTCTAGTAGGCTTTTGAAAAATAAGCTTTCTGGGTTGCCGGTTTCCCACAATAAACGCAGGTGCCGTTTCCTCCAGGCTGCTCATCGGGAATGCAGCGAATGGTGGCCTTGGTGTCTTCTTTAACCTTTGCTTCGCATTCCGGGTCGCCGCACCACCAGGCAAACGCCCATCCTTCTTTGACAATCTCCTGCAAATCGGCATAATCTTTGGGCTCATAAATATGCGCATCGCGGAATTCAGTTGCGCGCTGCAGCATGGCCTGCTGAATCTCTTTCAGCAAATCATTCACCTGGTTTCCAATCTGGTCCATCTTTAAGGTGATTTTGCCCGCCTTGCCCGGCACGTCACGGCGAGCCGCTGTCACCACGCCATTTTGAACATCACGCGGTCCCACTTCAAGGCGCAGTGGAACGCCGCGCATTTCCCAATCATTGAATTTAAAACCGGGGGTCAATTCCATGCGCTCGTCTACTTTAACCCGCACATCGCTCAACTGCTGGCGCAATTGTTCGATAACCGGCATGACAACCGATTTTTCTTCATCGTTGCGCACAATGGGAACAATGACCACCTGGATGGGAGCCAGCCGCGGCGGCATCACCAGCCCCTGGTCGTCGCCGTGAGTCATGATGACGGCGCCTACAAAACGGGTTGAAAGACCCCATGATGTCGTCCAGCAATATTGCAACTGGTTGTTCTGATCCAGGTAACGGATATCAAACGCCTTGGCAAAATTTTGCCCCAGGTTGTGCGAAGTTCCCGATTGCAGCGCTTTGGTGTCTCCCATCATGGCTTCAATGGAATAAGTGTGCAAAGCGCCGGCAAATTTTTCGGCATTCGATTTTTTGCCGGGAAGAACCGGAATTGCCCCATCTTCGTAGGAAAAACTGGCATACGTATTAAGCATGCGGCGGGTTTCTTCCTCTGCCTCTTCGAAGGTGGCGTGTGCTGTGTGGCCTTCCTGCCAGTAAAATTCCATCGTCCGCAGGAACATGCGTGTGCGCATTTCCCAGCGCACCACGTTTCCCCACTGGTTAATCAACACCGGCAAATCGCGGTAAGACTTGATCCACTTGGAATACATATAACCGATGACCGTTTCAGATGTGGGTCGTACCACCAGGGGTTCTTCCAATTTTTCGCCGCCGCCAATCGTTACCACCGCCAGCTCCGGCGAAAAACCTTCCACATGTTCTTTTTCTTTTTCAAAAAATGACATGGGAATGAACAGGGGAAATGCCGCATTGACATGCCCGGTAGCTTTAAACCTTCGATCCAGTGACTGTTGGATATTCTCCCATAATGCCCAGCCATAAGGTCTCACCACCATGCAGCCGCGCACAGGGGCATAATCAGCCATCTCAGCGCGTTGAATTACCTGGTTGTACCACTCGGAATAATTTTCACTTCTTTTGGGTAACTTCTCTTCAGCCATAATTCCCTTTATCAAGATGATTTATAAAAATTTTCTGGAAAACCGGTTTCCAATTATTTACGCAAATGATGATTCAACATTTCCACTGCATCAGCCGGGTCTGCTGCAAATTTAATTTTTCCTAAATCGCGTTCGGGGATATATCCACCCAGATTTTGAAAAAATGACTGGAAAACTGAACGCCATTCTTCTCCGATTAGAATGAGAGGTCGCGGTTCCACCGCTTCAATCGCCATGCGGTTCCACAGCAGGGTAATTTCAGCCAGGGTTCCAATTCCACCCGGCAAAGCCATTGCGGCATCGCAGCCATCCATCATCGCCAGCATACGATCACTTAAAGTGGCGTGTTTTTGCTCTTCATTCACCCAGGCATTCGCCCCTGTAGGGCGCCAGTTCTCAATTTCTGCACAGGTCACCCCAATCACAATCGCACCGTTCTCAGACGCCCCCCGCGATACAGCCTCCATTGTCCCGGTGTATCCACCCGTGATGACAGTATGACCATTTTTCGCCAGAAGTTCACCCAGTAAAATTGCAGTCTGATAAGCAGCCTCCCCCGGTTTGGGGTTGGCCCCGCCAAATACGGTAACTTTCATTAAAAAAACCTCGAGAAATCAGTATGTGCTCGTCTGGCAGAAATGAAGATGAGCTGGTGTTTCTAATCATTAAAACCGAAGCGGGCGATCAACCGTTCAATAATCCGGGCATCATCTGACTGAATTTCCTCAAAATGATAACCCGCCCCATAAAGATCAGGATTCACATCTCTCCTGCACCAGACACAATTGCCCTTTAAAGTTAATTCTTCTTTTCCGCCAATGACGGTCGGTAATTCAACCCGCAGGTCAATCACTTCCTGAACTGTCCGTGGATTGGGACTCACCATGAGCAAACCTTCGGGCGTAATATCCACAAGATGACCAATGTGTTCACCAGTGCTCTGATCATACACTTTAAGGTAGTAGATTGGGTGCCTTCGTTTGAGTTTTCGTTTATCGAACATCTCCTCTACTCCTTTGCACTCTGGACTTGTAATTTAATTGGTTATTTTGTAATTATATACCATTACAGCTTTTTTGCATTTTTCAAAACATCCAACGCTGTTTGAGCAGACAAAATCTATTCAGGATGCCAGCCGTCTTCCGATGTGATCCTTTGTAAATGTTTTACAACAAGCCCCTGTTCTTCACTGTTCAATGAATGAAAGGCATCCAGTATACTTTCGCGGTGGCGGGATAATATAAGCTCCCACAATTGCTCGGCATCATCCATCCTTGCCAACCTTTCTTATGAAATGGTATACAAAAAGCACTGGGAGCAAGCCGGTTTCGATTTTTTGATTCGGCACCCGCTTCCAGTGCTTTTTTTTCAACAAACGTAAAGGTTATGACAAATGATTTTGCGCTTTAACAATCAGCGGTCTTAACCTTCTGTATGCTCTTTTTGGCGGGCAGCGACAATTTCCTGGGTAATGTGCGCCGGAACCATCTCATAATGAGAATGTTCCATGGAGAAAATGCCGCGTCCACCAGTCATTGAACGCAAGTCACTGGTATAGCGCATCATTTCAGCCAGCGGAACCTGGGCAGAAACCACCGAATGACCTTTGTCCGATTCCATACCCTGCACACGTCCGCGCCGGCCGTTCAAATCGCCCATGATATCGCCCATATTATCTTCGGGAACGGTAATTTTTACATTCATGATCGGTTCCAGAAGAATGGGATTGGCATCTTTGAACGCCAGCTTAAAGGCTTCACGCCCGGCAATTTCAAACGCAACCGGTTTCGAATCAACCGGGTGTTCTTTACCATCGTACACCGAGACTTTGATGGCTGAAATCACGTAACCGGCCAGGATACCCTCTTTCATCACGTTACGGACACCTTTTTCAATGGCAGGCATATAACTGGATGAAACCGCGCCGCCGAACACGTCATTCACAAACTCAAAGTCACCATCCGGCAGTGGTTCAATTCGCAGCGCAACTTCACCAAACTGGCCTGAACCACCGGTTTGTTTCTTGTGACGGTAGGTCGCTTCGGCTTTCTTGGTGATGGCTTCACGATAGGGCACCTTGGGAACTTCAACCATCAGGTTGACCTGCAATTTTGTCTCCGCACGGCGAATTGCCACATCAATATGTTGATCGCCCATGCCTTGCAGGATGGTTTGTTTTGTTTCAACCGCATTGTGCCAGGTTAAGGTCATATCTTCTTCGCAAAGGCGGGTTAGTGAAGGGCTGATCTTGGTCGAGTCAGCCTGGGTCTTGGGGGAGACAGCCACCTGGAATAACGCGTGAGGATATTCAGGCACGGGCAGGCTAAGCGCATGCGCTTTGTCACAAAGGGTATTGCCGGTTGAAGTCTCGGTCAACTTGGGAACACAACCAATATCACCAGCGTGAACAACTTTCACATTGAACATTTCTTTCCCGCGCGGGACAGAAACAGTGCCAAACCTTTCCTCAATACCCTTTGTCTGGTTCCAAATGCGGCTGTCAGAGGCAACCGTACCGGAATAAACGCGGAAGAAGGTTTGCTTTCCAACGAATGGATCAGCGGTTGTTTTCCAGCTATATACTGCCAGAGGGCCGCTATCAGAGGCAGTCAATTCAATATCACCATTTTTGCCCTGGGCTACAACTGTTGGCATATCTTCCGGTGAAGGAGCCAGTGAAACGATTGTGTCCAGCAATGGGGCAATTCCAATTTCGGCTGAACCGGCTGAAACCAACACCGGGGCAAATGCATTGGCAGCAATGGCTGATTTTAATCCGCGCATCACTTCTTCGGGAGATAAATCACCGCTCTCGAAATATTTCTCCATCAGGTCGTCGGCGCCTTCAGCCGCCACTTCCACAATGGCAGTGTGGGCAGCTTCAGCTTCAGCTTTCAAATCTGCCGGGATATCTACCACTGTTTTTCCATCGCCCTTATAGGCTTTCATGGACAACAGGTCGATTACTCCCTGGAAATCTTGCTTTTCACCCCACGGCAGTTGCAGCGGGATCAAACGCAAATCAGAGGCTTCTTCCATGGATGCCAGTGCTTTGCGGAAATTCGCATTTTCGCGATTCATCTTGTTGATAACCACAAAACGCGGGAGATTGAACTGGTTGCAGTAATTCCAGACCACCTCCGTACCCACCTCACGGCCGGCCACCGAGTCCATCAACACCATTGCACAATCAGCAACGCGCAGCGCTGAAATCACTTCACCGACAAAGTCGGTATAACCGGGTGTGTCGAGAACATTGATCTTGACGTCTTTATACTCTACGGGTAAAACCGTAGTATAAAGAGATATTCCACGGCGAATTTCCTCTTCGTCATGATCGGAAACGGTCGTGCCGTCTTCAATTTTACCCAGGCGGGTTGTCGCCCCGGTAAAATGTAAAAATGCCTCCGCCAGCATGGTTTTTCCAGCACTGCTATGAGAGACTAGAGCAATATTACGAATCGACTTGGATGTGTATTCTTTCATTTACAAAACCCTTCTTTTGAAGCTGTTTTATAATTCTATAATTCCGGGATTCACCGAATTATTCGTGCAGTACATCACCTTAAAAAACCCTTCCAATTATATCAGCCTTTATCCGGGTGAACAAACCTTTTAAGGAATTGAGTATTCAATGATTACAAAACATTTACTGCGATTAGACAAACGGAAACCTGTTGCACTGCCGACGGCTGCCGTCATGCTTGTTTTTTTACTTTCCATGCTTGGCTGCAATTATCTCAGTTACTTCATTGACCCCCAATTACTTACCCCCATTGCCCCTGCACCCACCAGCCGAAAACCAACCGCAACCCAGGGATTAAGCACCGACACGCCGGTTGCACAGACTGTCTCAACGCAGGCTTCACAACCTACACTGCAAATCACACAGTCTTGCGCCTATGTTTGGTCATCGCAACCGCTGCTCGACATTTCCAAGCAGCTTCAAATCTCTTTCAATGCCGTCGGCCTGGCAAAGATCAAAGTGCTGGCCGAGGCTTATGGCGAAGTTTGTTTAAACACCGAAACCAATGCAGCCGGCGATTTGATTGTGCTTCACACTGACTTCAACCTCGATATTCCAGTCGATTCAATCCAGGACGAGGAAAAAATGGGGCAATTGTTGTATTCATCCCTCAATATACTTTCCAGACAAAATGCGTCTACCCTGCCCGGCAAACGAATGGGATACGTCATCGCAAAATTCCATTCTGCCGACCAGCAGGAAATCAATTTTCGGTTTCCTCTGGAAACCGGGGTGAAAACTATTGAAAAAGGATTGCGCGGAGTGGAACTTTATCAAGCATTAAAGAATCAATGATTCAGGTTCTTTTCCATCCGCCAGGCAGGTTCCCGCACGCTTTGCCACCTGCCCTTATCATCCTGGTAATTCCACAAGCCTGCTTCAGAAGCCACAATCCGATAACCGCGCCGTTTGTATAACGCGATGGCGCGATGGTTTATTTTTGCGACTGTCAGGGTAACCATTGTGTATGCCATTTCTCGCAAAGTGTCCTCGGCTACGTCCATTAGCCGGCTGCCGAAGCCCATGCAGCGATAAGCCGATTTCACCCGCAGAGAATACAAGTACGCCCTGGTGCGTCCATCAGCCAGTTCGCCGCGATCGCTGGTTAATTGCAAAAAAACCTGCCCAATGATGCCCCGTTCGGGCAATTCAGCTACCCACAAAATGGTGGCACCGGTTTGCGATTTTTGAAATGCCCGTTCATAGACTTTGCGCAAATGCGAATATTCCCCATCCCATTCAATGGAAGGCAAGTCACCAGCTTCCAATCTGCGAATAATCACCCGGTCTTTTAAGCCCGGATAAAGCATCGTTTCGTTTCCACCCTGATTATCACCGCTCTGTTGGACTATTTGTGGTGCTGCAGATCGTTGATCAACCTGCGACATAGCGCCTCTTCTTCTTGGGAAGAACCAATTTCACCATCCAACCATGCAGCCCGCAACCGGTGCAAAATCTGATCAATAATGGGGCCGGATGGTACGTTCATTTCTCTAAGATCATTTCCATCTGTTCCAGGTTTCATGTACTGCCATTTGTTTAAATATTCTATCAAAAGACTCCTGGCCTGGTCATCTTTGCTTTTAACAAAAACAGAATACACTGACAACAAAGGAACATTTTCCAGGCGGTTTACAACAACGCTTGCCTTTTGGCCGACAAGGTTGGGTAAATCCAACGAGAGACGGTGGGCGCATTTTAATGCAGTGGTCAAACTTCCCGGCATTTGCAATATTTCGCACAAAAAACGGATATCCGCTTCATCCAGGTCCATAAACCAGACAATGTATGCCAGTGCTTTTTGGGTTTGCCAGTTTCCCACTTTTTCAGGAATCTGCCAGGTTTCATCAACCTCTGTATTTAAAACCATGCGAAGTGGTTCAATGTTGGCTTCAGAAAATCCCAGGCCGGGGTGGATAATCTTCAGCAGCCCCAGCTCTTCAAGACGAAGAAACATGCTTTCGGGGTTCTCTTCTGAAAGCATCAAATCAAATTCATGGCGCAGCCGCTGACCCGAAACCTGCCGGAGCAGCCGTTTTGCGTCGCCAATCAACTGCATTGTCCGGCTTTCAATCTGAAAGCCAAAGCGTTGCTCAAATCGCACCGCACGCATCATGCGGGTTGGGTCGTCAATGAAAGAAAGTGAATGCAAAACCCGAACCAGGCCGCGCTGTAAATCACTTAAGCCGCCCCAGTAATCATAAAGTTCGCCATAATGCCTGCCGTCCAGGCGCAGCGCCATGGTGTTGATGGTGAAATCCCGCCGGTGCAAGTCCAGCTTGATACTGCCGTTTTCGACCCGCGGCAGCGCAGTAGGATAGTCATAGAATTCCGTCCGGGCTGTGATGAAATCGAGGCTGTCGGGCAAATTGTTCGCTTCCACCGCATCCGTTTGGCCGGTAAGGTTTTGGTAGAAAGTTTCTTTAACGCCCTCAATTTGCCATTTCGCGGTTCCAAAGCGCTTGTGGCTCACCACACGTCCTCCAAGTTGGTGAGCCAGTGACTTGCACAATGATATGGCATCACCTTCCACCACCAGGTCAAAATCCAGGCTCGGCCGGTTCAACAGCAAATCTCGCACAAAGCCTCCCACAATGTATAGCGCCAGGTGCTGGTTTTCAGCTTCGCGGGCAATAAAGCGCAGCAAACCAATGCGGGTGGGCGGCAACGCAGCCTCAAGCTGCTGCGAAAGATTCTGCTTGCCGGGAATGTAATCACTGCCCAGTGAAATGGTTTTTAACAGGTCGGTGCGGGTCACAATTCCAATGATCTTTTCGGTCATCGGCTGAACCACAGGTATCTGCCCCCAGCCGGTTTTGGTCATTTTGCTCTGCAAGTGTTCCAGCGAATCTTGCGGTTGAACGGAAACCGAACCAGGCTCCATAAGGCTGTCAACGTTAATTTCAAGCTGGTGCGTTATGGCCCGGTCAACAGCATGCCGGTTCAACAGACCAATCACCTTGCCATCTTTGACCACCGGGTAACCCTCATAGCCATAACGCTGCATCAAGCGCGCCGCCTCACGAACAGACATATCCGGTGAAAGTAATAACGGCTGGCGGGACATAATTTGCCCAACCGTTATTGGAGCACGGATGAGGCCGTTCAATAATTCAACCAGTTCCCGGCGCACTCGTTCAAGTGGTTGTTCTTCATCCTTCGGCAATTGATCCAGGCTGATTAATGCGGCAGCTGCTCTTGCATGTCCACCGCCGCCAAAATGAGCCGCCACCGATGCCACATTAATCAAATCGGTGGTCGAACGCGCCACAAGCCGAATACCATCCATCGTCTGGACCAGGATGAATAATCCATCCGGGTCAAGCAAATCGCGCAGTTTATGAGCCACACTAGAAATCTCGTCGGTCAATTCTTCAGCCTCGGCTGATGCAATAATGATCTTTTGACCGTGGATGTAATGCGCTTCGGTGGCAGTCAGCAGCCTGTCATAAACCTTGCGCTGCTCTGCTGACATGGGAGGATTTAGAAATCGCGAGGCAAGACGCAAACTGGCATTGTTTTCCAGCAAATTCGCCACAGCGCGCACGTCTCGCGCCGTTGTTCCCGCATAAGTTAGCGCTCCTGTATCTTCATAAATTCCGGTCAGCATTAAGGATGCTTGCACCGTGGTCAATTTTGGCAGTAAATCAGCCAGTTGTTCAACAACCAGTGTGGTGCACGCCCCCACAGAATCAATCTTGACCGCCCACTCCTCAGGATAGGATGAGCGCAGTTCATGGTGATCAAGCACCCGAACGTGCATATCTTTCAACATCCCTTTTATGGTGTACAGGGACTGCGTATCAACCAGCGTAACCTGATCAATATTCTCTTTGGGCAAATCACGGCGATCAACAAACGGAAGTTTATCGCCATACATATTGATAAACTCGCGCACATTCAAATTCATGCGCCGCGGCATAATGGGATATGCCTGACGGTTAAGCAGGTACATGCCCAGCATGGCGCCCATCGCATCAAAATCAGCCTGTTCGTGCGTTAATATAACGTGCATAATTCCATTTTATCTCAAATGGCATTTCAGCCTTCAAGAGATCAATACAAAAAATTCGCCTGTTTCATTGATCCCTGGTCGGCAAGTAAGGCATCAGCGGGCCGGGAAGATTCAAATGCTCAGACAATGCCGCTCGCATGGCGATACGATCATCCCAGGAATATTCCACCGTGCCAAAACACATTGATTGTTCATGACCTTTTCCACAGGCAATCACCAGGTCGCCAGGCCGGGCCAGTTGCACCGCTTTCCGAATTGCATTGCCCCGGTCAGGCACACACAAAAAAGTCTCACCTTCCAAACCGCCTTTTTTCCTGGCTGCATCTGCCATTTCAGCCAAAATATCATCCAGTGATTCAGTACGCGGATCTTCAGCCGTAAGAATGGTCAAATCAGCCAGGTCTGCCGAAATCTCGGCCATCATGCGCCGTTTCTCCCTGTCGCGCAAACCGGCAGAGCCAAACACCGCCACAATCCTCTGAGAGGTCATCTTTCGCGCGGTTTCCAGCGCCACTTTCAACGCATTGGGGGTGTGGGCAAAATCAACAATGGCAGTGAAGTTCTGCCCCAGGTCAATGCGTTCCATCCTTCCCGGCACCCCGTTGAAGTTGGCAATCGCCTGGCACGCCTTTTCCAGGGGAATTCCTACCCCCTTTGTTGCAGCAGCAATGGCTGCCAGGCAATTGGAAACATTGTAATCGCCCACCAGGCTGATATGAACTTCACAACTGACGCCGTCCATTTCAACAATGAAATCAATTCCATCTGAATTGTGACGGATATTGGTTGCCAGAATATCCACCCCGGGTGTGACGCCATAGCTGATCAGGGTGCCCGTTGAAACCTGCCTCAAATAATCATACGATTGGTCGTCACGATTGATCACCGCCAGGCGGGCATTACCCTGTGGTTTTTGAACCGTATCTTTCAAGCCGGTGAATAACCGGGCTTTTGCCGCCCGATACGCTTCATACGAGCCGTGATAATCGAGGTGTTCATGCGTGATATTCGTCACCACAGCAATATCAAATTCACAGGCAGCCACCCGCTGTTGCGCCAGCCCATGCGAAGTGGTCTCGAGCACCACATGCGAAATGCCTCCGTCGGCCATTTGTTTTAAGTAGCGCTGCACATCAGGAGCTTCAGGGGTGGTAACATGAAAACCGGTATCCAGTTGCCTGTCGCCAATTACAGCGCTGACGGTTGAAACAAGACCGGCGTTCAAACCAACCGAGCGTAAGATATGGTAAAGAATGCTGGATGTGGTTGTTTTTCCATCCGTTCCAGTTACACCAATCATCACCATTTTCCGGGCCGGAAAACCTTGCATTGCTGCCGCAATGTGCGCCATCACCAGGCGCGGCTCTTCTGCCTGCAGGTATGGAACCGGTAATCCTTTGTTCATTGACTGGCTGCCCAACACTGCCACAGCGCCGTTTGCCAATGCGCTGGGAATGAAGCGGTGACCGTCCACATTCCCCCCCACCAGCGCCACAAAAATATCACCGGGTTTCACGGTGCGTGAATCAAAGGTGATTCCCCCCACCACCACCTCGGCAAGGTTACCGGAAATATTCAAAGGAATATCGAATTGACTCAGGATGTTCTTCAAAGACATTGTTTCCATTTCGTTCACTCGCTATGCAAAATAAAAAAACTGGCAGGCATGTTGATGCCTGCCAGAATTTTATCCTGAAATGTCATTTCGTTAATTGCGTAATTCTTCATACATTTCTTTTAATTGACCGCGCACCGATCCGTCGACAACCCGATCGCCCACACGGATGACCAGCCCGCCCAGAATGGAAGGATCCTGCCGGAATACAACAGCCTTTTCCCCTTCCATTGAGGGAAGCAAATCCTTGCGCACGATCTCTTTTTCTTCACCGGTCAATGGCAGCGCGCTGATTACTTCAGCATACGAACCAACCAGCTCTCGGCCTTGCATGATTTGCAACCTGCCATCACGCACACCAGAGAAAAATTCATTCAGGATTTTGCTTTGCTCTTTGGGGTCTTGAAGAATCGATTCGTGAATGAGGCGTTCAGCAGCGGCAACCGCCAGCATTAAAATCTCATCCCGCATCTTGCCTTGCATTTCTTCGCGGTCTTTCTCAACCACCTTAAGCATTTCCTCGCGTTCCTGCACGGCTTCGGTAACTGCATTGGCTTTAATTTCACGTTCGACAACTTCTGCGCGTTCTGTTGCCTCACGAACAAGCCTGGCAGCTTCAATTTGAGCATCTTTGATTATTTGCTCGGCTTGATCTTCAGCATTGGCGCGCGCCTCGGCGGCAATGGCAGCATCCTCAATTCCTTTGGCAATTTTCAGCTTCCGTCTTTCCAATAAGTCCAGAATGGGTCTAACAACCAGAGCGCGAAGAATCAAAAACAGGATGCCGAAATTGACAATTTGAACAATTAGATAACCAAGGTTTAGTCCTAATCCTTCCAAGGTAACTACCCTCCTGGCGCAAATGCGCTAAAAAACAAATAAGATCAACAACGCAACAACCAGGCTGTAAATGGCAATAGCCTCCGCAAAGGCAATTGCAAGGATCATGTTGGTTTGAATCATGCCGGAAGCGTCCGGGTTTCGTGCAATACCCTGCACCGCACCTGAACCGAGAATACCAATCCCAAGGCCTGCGCCAAAGGTCGGTAGCATCGCCAGACTTGCACCAATCAATTTTGCTGCCGCCACAATATCACCAGTCATATTTTTCTAAACCTCCTTAGCGTCTGTGCTAAATTACCGGTCTTTTTCCGGCTTATTCGTGCGCATGAAGCGTTTGCGCCATGAAAAGCATGGTCAACATGCCAAATACAAATGCCTGAATCAAACCCACAAAAACTTCCAGCCCCAGGAATATCGTTTGCGCCAGAACAGGCACCAGTGTACCAATAACGAAAAGCATAATCGTGCCTGCAAAGATATTGCCAAAGAGACGGAAGGAAAACGACAAGATTTTGGAGAACTCACTCACTAATTCCAGCAATCCCACCACAAAATAGATGGAACCCATGCCAGCATTTTTCTTGAGGGCTGGAAAGTTGAAAAACTTGGTGAAATAATGCCCGCCCTGCGCCCGCACGCCAATTACCTGCACCATCACCACAGAGAATAATGCCAGCGCGACTGTGAAGTTCAAGTCTGTGGTCAATGTGCGCACGAAGGGAATCACACCAAACCCTTCACCATGGGCTGCTTCGCCTTCGATGATGGTTGCAATGCCAGGCAATAACTGTTTGATTGGATAGCCGTGTTCAGCGCTGGCGTGCAGCAAACCAATGCTGTCCACCCCTGGGATCAGTTCCATCCAATTCGCTACCAACAGGGTGAGCATGGGAATGGCAAAGAATGGGAAAACCTCTTTTGCCCATTTCGCCCCGGTGGTCGCTTCAGTCATGCCATAGAGGTATTCCAAAATGGTCTCAATTGCGCCCGGGACACCTTTGGGTATCAAGCTTCCACTGTTAACATATTTTTGCACAGCAAATGCAATCAGCAGCATGATAATATCCAAAAGCACCATGGCAACCATGGTATTCGTAAAATAAACATCTCCCAAAACTGGAAGAGAAATTAGCGGGTTTTCTGTAAGATTTTCAGGAGGTAGTTGAACATGAGGTAAAACGGCATGGAAATATCTTGAACCCACGATCCCCACCACTACCAGTATTAAGATCCCCCACAAAATGGAATTTTTACCGCTCTTCTTGGGTTGAACTGTTTCCTGTTCCAAAATCTTGACCCTCCGTAGTCGTTGCTTCTGGTTCTTGTTTTGCATCTCTGGCGGTCATCTCCATTTTGGGCAGCGCGGTCTTCAACACTTTAACCAGCGTGAACAATGAAACCGGAATACTGCCCAGTATGAGTATTAATGTAAAGGTCGGTCGCGTTCCCAGGGCTTTATCGAGCCACAAACCCGCCAATACAGCCAGAATGACAATAACCAGTGTCACACACCCCGCCTGACCAATTACCAATGCCAGAGTGAATGACAATTGACTGACGATCTGATTATGCTTGCTTGAATCGTTTTGGTTCATCACTATATGAAATATTTATACCATAAAAGACTTGCCCATAATCAATGCCCCTCAAAATTTTTAGGACAAATTTACACCAATTTGATTAATTTCCGATCTTTTTTGAAATTTACTGCCCGTCACTCTGATCGGTTTTGTGCATCCTTTTCCACAAGAACCTGAGGATAGATTCCAGGAACGGGAATCCAATGATGGAACTTAGCAATGATCCTGAAAGGCTGAAAATGCGGGCCATTTGAGATGACATTCCCAGGATGGTAGTCGATTCAATTTCAATCGGTTTGGCCAGCAGCGCAACTCTTTCAATTTGACCAGCGCCGTCCCGCGGCACAATGTTCACATGCAGCCAAATGGTTCCCCGGAATTCCCCGGCTGTACGGCTCTGGATATTCCAGTAGAAATTGACCGTTTTCCCCGGAGCCAAAGGTTCGCTGACAGTTCCCTGCGGCAATGATTCAATCCCCAGCAAATCCAACCGCGCCTCAGCAACCAGGTTGTGCGTCTCATAAAGATCGGGAATCGTTACCGGCTCACCCATCACTGCATGTCCTTCAATAACCGCGGTCGGGGTAATCTGTCCCTCCTCATCCATAACCAGAGACAGACGGATAATGTCCGAATCACCTACACGCATTTGCGCGGGCCATTCGATTTCAATCAACCGGTTTTCCTGATGAACCAGATCAACCGGTGTGGGCTTCTCTGCTACAACGGTCGCAGAGTGAATGATTTCTTCCATGGTCGGCGCCGCAATTGCGGTCGGATATTCCGGTAGTGCCGCCTCTTCCGTTACCTGGGTTTCCTGTGGGGGTGATGCAGACGTTTCTGCCTGCATTTCCATCGCGGCCGGGGCTGCACAGCCGGCCATAATCAACAGGTTCAATACAAGCACGCACAAAATGTACAGGTCCTTATTCCAAGAAACACGAAACCTCACACCTGGTTTCATCTCTAGAATCCCTCGATGCTTTCAGATTTTGGCACCACCAGTTCAGGAAATGAGAGCGATTGTGAGTTCCGCTCCAACGGAAAATAAGTCCACAGGCACAGGCAAATGGATAGAAAAAGCAACAGGACTGCCAGGATCAAACGAAAAACCAATTTTCCTTTCATAACTCGATTATACAGTTTACTGAATTCGAAAATCAATTCGGTATTTTTTCAATTTGGTATTAAACTTAACCCGTTTGCTTTACAACCAATTCACCAAATACCATTTTGAACTACTGGAGGAATTTGCATGCCGTATTACCCACCCGAGCCATTCCGAATCAAAACGGTTGAACCCATCCGGATGATTTCATCAGCAGATAGGCAGGAAGCCATGCGTCAGGCAGGTTTCAACCTGTTTACCCTGCGCGCCGAAGATGTATTCATTGACCTGCTAACCGATTCGGGAACTGGCGCAATGAGCCAATCCCAATGGGCAGCAATTATGGAAGGCGACGAATCTTACGCCGGCGCACGTTCTTTCTACCACTTGAAAGAATCCATGCAGAAGATTTTTGGATTCGAGCATTTTGTCCCCACCCATCAGGGACGCGCGGCAGAAAATATTTTGACCGCTTTGCTGGTCAAACCCGGCATGTATGTACCGTCCAACATGCACTTTGACACCACTGAAGGCAACATCCTGGCTCGCGGCGGCCGTCCCACCAACCTGGTGATTGACGAAGCCTTTGATCCAACCAACCAGCATCCCTTCAAAGGCAACATGGACGTGAAAAAACTACGCGCGTTCATTCAAAAAGTAGGCGTCGAAAATGTTCCCTTTGGAACCATCACCATCACCAACAATGGCGGCGGTGGGCAGCCTGTCTCGCTTGAAAACATCCGGGAAGTTTCCAAGGTCTATCATGAATTCGGCATTCCCTTCTTCATAGACTGCTGTCGCTATGCCGAGAATGCCTATTTTATCAAAATGCGTGAACCCGGCTACGCCGATAAATCCACGCTCGAAATCACCCATGAAATTTTCAGCCTGGCTGACGGCGCATGGATGAGCGCCAAGAAAGACGCCATTGTCAATATCGGCGGTTTTTTGGCTGTGCGTGACGAAAAGTTCTTCCAACAAATTTGCAATGAATTGATCCTTCGGGAGGGTTTCCCCACCTATGGTGGTCTTGCGGGACGCGACCTGGAAGCACTGGCTGTTGGCCTGTGGGAGGGTCTGGATGAATCATACCTGGCTTACCGCCTTGGACAAACTGCTTACCTTGCCAATCGGCTGCTTGAAGCCAACATCCCCATCATCGAGCCGCCTGGTGGGCATGCGGTCTATCTGGATGCAGGGCGATTCTTGCCCAACATTCCGCACGAGCAATTCCCTGGCCTGGCGCTTTCGGCTGCCCTCTACCTGGAGGGAGGCGTTCGATCGGTTGAAATTGGTTCAGTGATGTTTGCACACCCCGACCCTGATACAGGAGAAATGGTTTATCCGAAACTGGAATTGGTTCGCCTGGCAATTCCACGTCGAATGTACACGCAAAGCCACATCGACTTTGTCGCTGACACCATCATTCAACTATCGAAAAAAGCTGACCAACTCAAGGGCTACCGCATCACCTATGAACCACCACTCATGCGGCATTTCACCGCGCGATTTGAACCTTTAGGGTAAAATCTCACACCGGTTTGAGTAAACACTCTTGAGGTTATTGCGAGGAGGTTTTATGCACCAACAAAAAATGCCCCATATCCTGGTCTTCACTTTTTCAGTCCTGCTATTGCTCCTGTCAACCGGTTGCGGACAATATGTTAAAGGCGAAGAACAGGAAAAAGTCCTTCAAACGGTTGATCCGATCACAGACCGTCTGCTTGAAGCCATTGAAACGAAAGATTTTTCAAAAATTCAACCAGATTTTTCTGAGAAGCTATCGGCCGATTTGAATAAAGAAAATTTTTTGGCGTTCAGTGACACACTTCAAAACACCATGGGCAAATATCAATCCCGCGCGGTCTATCATATTAAACAAGACCCGCAACATTTGACGGTTGTTTACAAAATGGTTTTTGAAAAATCTGATCAGGTGGTCTTGAACCTCATCTTTGCGAACGATGATTTATCACACATCGGTGGGATTCGCTTCACCGGACCCGGTCTCCAATAAATCCATCGAGATTAATCACAAAAGAACCCGGAGCTGTTGCCAGTTTCCGGGTTCTTCATTTTCTACATTCCCATCCGTTTCGCCTCATCCCAAAAAACATCCATTTCTTGCAAAGACAGATCCTTGATGGACAAACCTTCTTCTTTCACCCGTTTAAGCACGTGATTAAATCGATTGTAAAAACGTATATTGCTGTTACGTAAGGCGCTTTCAGCATCCACGTCATACCAGCGGATGAGATTCACAGCCGCAAACAACAAATCGCCCAGCTCCTTTTCACGCTCTGCCGGGTTGGCCGCTGATTGAACTTCACCAATCTCTTCATTGAACTTGTCAATAACACCCTGAATTTCTTTCCAATCAAAACCCACCCTGGCAGCCCGGTCTTGATATTCCTGCGCCTGAGCCAATGCCGGCAAAGCGCGGGAAACGCCATCCAATAACCCGTTCTGGGTGGTTTTTCCTTTTTCTTTTCGTTCAGCCTCTTTAATTTTTTCCCAGTTGACCAGCACCGCATTGGCATCATGCGCATCGATTTCACCGAACACATGCGGATGCCGCCGGACAAGTTTACGATTGATCTCACGGATTACATCACCCATACGAAATTCGCCGGTCTCAAAAGCAATTTGTGCGTGCAGCACAATTTGCAGCAGCAGGTCACCCAATTCCTCCCGCAGCGCCGGCACGCTCTGAGCATCCAGCGCAGCCAGCACTTCGTACGTCTCGCTCAACAAATGCTGCCGCAAAGACAAATGGGTCTGCTCGCGATCCCACGGGCAGCCGCCTGGCGCACGCAGACGTGCAACAATTTCCTGAAACGACTCAAAAGAACTGTTCTCATCCAATGAATTGAAATAGCAGGCCACAGGGAAAGCAGGCAATTCGATTGTGTCAATTTCACCCAGTGACGTTCTCAAATCAACAAAATTCCACTCTGCGTCATATCCAACCACAACCATGGCATGTTCAGCTAGAAATTGATTCAATAATACCGTTTTCAACTTTGCCATGTGGGAAGATTGATACAGCAGAGATATTGCTGTTGCGCCGCCTGGAGGAAATGAAGGCACAAATTGATTCAAGACGGAGTACAAATCGGTTGCATTGCACAACAAATTTTCGGGTAAGTCTAAAACCATTCCCGCATAATCTAAAACGCTGATATCGGGTATTACTTCAATAATTAGATTACGTTTTCGAGCAAGCTTAATCAACTCACGTGCTACCGCATCTTCAATAAAGATTCCTCCCAGCGTAACATAGAGGATTTCTGCTTGGGCCGCCTGGGCAAGGATGGCTTCGGCTGTTTGCACAGGGCTGGTTTCACAGATTTGCACAGGATTAAGACGCGCATGTTCTTTTAAACCCTGCAAAGCTGGATGTTGCGGGATGGGAGAAAAAATGCAATCGGTGACGTGAAGCAAATTTTGAAGAACGTCTGAATTTGATACGGCGTTGGTTATATCCAGGCCAATCATTGTGATTTTGGGTGTGGTCATTTCAGTCATGTTGATTTCCTAAAGAGAAAACTCTGTTTTCCGGTGTAAATTCATCCACCGGAAAACAGAGTTACAGGCATCCCTTTTTTTGTCTGCAGAGTGAAATACTCTGTCAAACCTCAAAAAGGAAAACTAACGTTTGGTGTAGGTAGGTGCCTTGCGGGCGCGTTTGAGACCCGGTTTCTTGCGCTCTTTCACACGCGGATCACGGGTGAGGAAACCACCTTTGCGCAGCAAATGACCAGCTTCGGGGTCCATCTTCAAAATTGCGCGCGCCAAACCCAACTGAACCGCATCGCTCTGTCCGGTTACGCCGCCGCCTTCAACTTTGACGGTGATATCCATTGAAGAACGTTCGCGCCCGTAGGTTTTCAACACCGCCAGAACAGTCTCGCTGTCGCCCAGGCGGGTGAAATAATCTTCCAGTTGCTTATCATTTACAATGAATTTGCCAGCGCCTTCCATCACACGCACGCGTGCGGTGCTTTCTTTTCGGCGCCCAATGCCTTCATAATACTGTACAGACATAATTCCTTAGCTCCTTTATGCAACCGGCTGCGGGGTTTGCGCTTCATGGGGGTGTTCACTGCCAGCGTAAATTTTCAAACGCTTCAACAGTTTTCGTCCCAGGCGGTTGTGCGGAAGCATGCCCCACACAGCCGCGCGTATCGCACGCTCAGGATTGGATTGCATCAATAGACGTAAATTGGTTTCTTTCAATCCACCTGGATAACCGCTGTGTCGATAATACATTTTTGTTTCAAGGCGTTTGGGGGTCAATTGCAATTTGCTGGCATTCACCACAACCACCATATCACCCATGGCAACACCGGGGGTAAATGTTGGTTTATTTTTGCCCAACAAATGACCGGCCACCTGGGTAGCAAAACGACCCAACACCTGGTTTTCTGCATCCAGCAGTACCCACTGAGGTTCTACTTTACCTTTGATGACGTAGGTTTTTTCCACTGTCATTCTCTCCAAAACTACAAAAAATTAACTTTCGTTTCCATGATCTTCTTGCTTCATTCAGCGTACCACACTTTTTGCAATGACAGTCCATGTGCCGGAGCAATACCAGGGCTGAGCTTTTTTTGGTGATTCACTGCTTCAGTCAGTTCAGAGAGTTGCATTCTTCCCTGCCCAATTTTCACCAGCAAATAAACGCTGCGCCGAACCATGTGATACAAAAAAGCATTAGCGGCAATGAAGAATTGATAACTTTTTTCTTCAGACTGAAGCCAGTTTGCCTGATAAACACAGCGGATCGTACTTCCTCCGGTCCGGGGCGGGGTTCCGAAGGCCGCAAAATCGTGAATGCCCATCATTATGCTGGCTGCCTCATTCATCACCTGGAGATCTGGTTCTGGCAAAACCTGCCAATTAAACCGATCACGCAATGGGTTTCGAAATTGACCGCAATAAATCTGATAACGATACAATCTTTGCACAGCGTCATAGCGCGGGTGAAAATCTGCATGTACAGGAAAAACATTCTGTACCGCGATATCTGCGGGAAGGTTCGCATTCAAAGCCTGGCCCAATTCCTGGGGAGAATGTGTCCAGTCCAAATCAAATGCAATCACTTGACCTTCTGCGTGCACACCGCAATCTGTACGTCCGGCTGAAAGTATGGATGCCCCCTGCCATTTTAGTTGACGCAGGGCATTTTCAACTTCCAATTGTACCGTGCGGCCACCTTTACCCTGGCGTTGAAATCCCAGGAATTCGGTGCCGTCATAAGCAAGAATAATTTGGTAACGTGCCATTCCAATCCGGCAGATTTCCGGTTGGATTAATCCTCAACCAACTCCAACAGAACCACTTCAGCCGCATCGCCCTGGCGCATGCCCAGACGATAAATCCGGGTATAACCGCCGTTGCGATTCTTAAAGCGTGGTCCAATGTCGTCAAACAATTTTTTCACCACCTCAGGGTTTCCAATGCGGGCAGCAGCCAGACGGCGGGCATTGACTTTTTCAATGTCGCTTCCCGAAGCGCTATTGCGCGCCAGGGTGATAAACTTTTCAGCTTCACCCCGAATGGCTTTTGCTTTGGCACGGGTGGTGCGGATGCGTTCATGTGTAAACAACTGAGCAATCAGTGTTTTCCGCAAGGCAATCCTTTGATCTTTACTTCTGGATAATTTATAACCTGCAACTTGATGCCGCATCTTGGTTCACTCCGTGTCCTTCTCGGACTCTTCTTTATCGTCTTTCATGAAGCCTTTTTCCAACATCTTATCGCGCAATTCATCCAGGCTTTTCTCGCCAAAATTGCGGATGGACATCACAGCTTCATCACCTTTTTCCAGCAATTCGAGCACATTACCCACTGTTGTAATTCCCGTGCGTTTCAATGAGTTGAATACACGCACCGAAAGGTCAAGATTCTCAATGGGGGTTTCCATGGCTTCACTGGTGAGGCTCTTGCCAACAACTTCTTTTTCTTGGGTCACAACCAGCATATCTTCTGTAATACCAGAGATGTAGCTGAGATGTGCAATCATAATTTCTGAGGCTTTTGAAAGCCCGGTCTCCGGGCTCATCGTACCATCAGTCCAGATCTCCAGGATCAGGCGATCGTAATTGGTGCTTTGACCAACACGCGCTGATGAAACAGTCCAATTCACTCGTTTCACCGGTCCAAAAATGGCATCCACCGGAATTTCGCCAATGGGCAGTTTGCCTGTTCGTTCGTTGGCCGGAGAATATCCATGTCCATTTTCAACGGTGAAATCGATTTCAAGGTTCGTGTTCGGATCATCGACGGTGAACAGGTAGAGATCGGGATTGACAATTTCAACCTCTGCAGGCACCTGAATATCTGCCGCAGTCACAACACCTTCGCCATGAACTTCCAGGTGCAAACGAGCACTGTCCACATCATGCAGCATCAAACGCAGTTGTTTGACTTGCAAGATGACCTGAATGACATCTTCACGAACTCCGGGCACATCACTGAACTCATGCAACACATCAGAGATGTGAATGGAGGTCACTGCTGCACCTTCCAGGGAAGACAACAGAACCCTGCGCAGAGCATTACCCAGTGTTACGCCATAGCCTCTTTCCAGAGGGCTAATTACAAATTTGCCGTAGTTGCGCGCATCGGCTGCACGTTCAACTTTTGGCGTTACCATATTCTTTAGAGCGATCACGTTTTACCCCTTTCCAATGCACCCACGAATTACCGCGCACCGGAGGTATTTGCATTATCGCGAGTAATACTCAACAATCAACTGTTCAGTCAAGTTGCCGTCGATTTCACCGCGTTCCGGTTGGCGAAGCATGCGACCTGAAAAAGTTTTCAGATTGCGATCAAGCCACAAAGCGCAAGGTCGATCTTCAGCCTTTTCAAACATTTCTTTAACAAAACCATTGTCTCGTGAACCTTCGCGAACTTCAAGCGTGTCGCCAACCTTCACCAGCATGGAAGGAATATCCGTACGACGACCGTTCACCAAAAAATGTCCGTGAGCAACCATCTGTCGCGCCTGCGCGCGGCTGTCAGCCAAACCCATGCGGAAGACCACGTTATCGAGACGTGTTTCAAGAATTTGAAGCAGGGTCAAACCGGTCAGGCCGCGGGTACGAACCGCAACACCGAAATAGCGGCGGAACTGGCGTTCCAGCACACCATAAATCCGGCGAGCCTTTTGTTTGGCGCGCAACTGCTTTGAGTAGTCAGACATCCGGCCAGTGCGCGTTTGTTTGGCATGACCATGTTCACCCGGTGCATAGGCACGTTTATCAAATGAACATTTCGCTGAAAAACAGCGTTCGCCTTTCAAATATAACTTTTCACCTTCACGGCGGCACAACTTGCACGCCGGTCCAATATATCGAGCCATTTTCTTCCCTTTCTATTACACGCGGCGTTTTTTCGGCGGTCGGCACCCATTGTGAGGTACCGGGGTGATGTCTGAAATGGAATGAACCTTAATACCCATTCCTTGAACGGCACGGATTGCCGATTCACGGCCGGGGCCAGGCCCTTTGACAATCAGGTCCACTTCCTGCACGCCCATTGCCTGGGCAGCCTTCAATGCCTGCTCGGCAGCCAGGCGTGCGGCAAAAGGTGTGCTCTTCCGAGAACCTTTGTAGCCAGCCGACCCGGCACTGCCCCAGCACACAACATTTCCCTGCTGGTCAGTTACTGTGATGATCGTATTATTGAAGGATGCGTAGATGTGCACCTGCGCCGAAGATAGGGTTCTTTTCGCTTTACGAGCGGAACCACCACGACGCGTCGAACGTACGCTTTGAGCCATATTTCCTCGCTATAAATTCTTTTTTTCTTAAATATTTCAAACAATATCCCATGTTGAGAAAACAACGGGCAGCCGCGGGGAGGGAAGGTTCCCCACCCGATGCATTCCCATTCATGGAAATTATTTCTTAGTAGCGCCGCGACGGCGACCGCGACCGGCAACTGTCTTCTTGGGACCCTTGCTGGTGCGCGCATTGGTGCGTGTGCGTTGTCCATGCGCTGGCAAATTGCGGCGATGGCGCAAGCCACGATAGCAGCCAATTTCAATCAAACGTTTGATGCTCATCTGCACCTCGCGGCGCAGATCGCCTTCTACTTTGAATGATTTGCTGATGAAATCACGCAGTGAGTTGACCTCAGCTTCGCTCAGGTCATTGACACGGGTATCTGGATTGACATTGGTGGCAGCCAAAATGCTGCGCGCTCGCGTCGGTCCAATACCATAGATATAGGTTAGAGCAACCTCAACCCGCTTATTACGCGGAAGATCAACACCTTCAATTCTCGCCATAGATACCTATTCCTATCCCTGTCGCTGTTTATGTTTCGGGTTTTCGCAAATGATATACAATCTGCCCTGTCGTTTTACGATCTTACATTTTGAACAGCGTTTTTTTATTGATGAAGTGACCTTCATAACAAACTCCTTCTATGATTGCACTAGAACCTATCCAGCAAAGGCACAATTATAACTGCTCTCGCCAGACTTGTCCAGCAATTTGTGCAGGGGCTCGTCCATCCCCTAACAATGTTAAGATAACAGGACCGTTTTCAGTTACCGCAACACTGTGCTCAAAATGAGCTGTCAACGATCCATCGGCGGAAGCCACCGCCCAGCCATCGCGCCTCACCCGCGTGCGGTGTGTTCCAACCAGCACCATGGGTTCCAACGCAATGGTCATACCTGCCCTCAAAGTCATTCCGGTGCCCGGATTCCCATAATTGGGAACCTGCGGCCCTTCGTGCATTGTGCGGCCAACACCATGCCCGGTGTATTCACGCACAACATGAAATCCGTGACTCTCCACGTAGGTTTGCACAGCGGACGAAACATCACCAATCGAATTTCCGGCAACCATTTTTTCAATGCCGAGATATAACGATCTTTCAGTTACTTCCAGCAATTTCTTTGCCTTCGGAGAAACTTCTCCCACCGGCGCTGAAAAAGCGGAATCGGCCACATAACCTTCGTAAAGAGTTCCACAGTCAACAGAGACAATATCACCCTCTTTGAGCACCATATCACCAGGAATGCCGTGAACCAGAACTTCATTCACACTCACGGTAGTGCTGGCAGGATACGGAATGGGACCGGGAACTCCCAGGAACGGTGAAATCACACCGTATTTCTTCAACACCTCTTCAGCGGCTGCATTCAATTCTGCAGTCGTCACACCCGGACGAATAGCTTCATATGCTGCTTGAAGTGCTTCGGCATTAATTCTTCCTGCAATTCTCATCACATCAATTTCATGCTGACTCTTGATGGTGATCTGGCGGTCCCACGACATAGTATTAACTCACCTTCCTGATGGCAGCCGCAAGAGCTTCGCCCACTTCTTCAATGGAGCGTGTACCGTCAATTTCACACAGCAGGTTTGCCTGCCGGTAATAGTCAATCAACGGTGAAGTTTGCTCCAAATAAACAGCAATGCGCCGCTCTACGGTTTCGGGTTTATCGTCTTCTCTCTGGTAAAGTTCTGATCCATCCAGGTCGCAAATTCCAGCCACCTTGGGCGGATTGAATTTTTGGTGATAAACGTGTCCCTGGGCGCGGCAGGTCCAACGCCCGCTCAAACGTTCCACCAGGTCTTCTTTTGGAACTGCAATATAGGGTACCAGGTTTACTGCGGCTCCCTTTTCGGCCAGCATGGCATCCAAAGCTTCAGCCTGCGCTGGCGTGCGGGGAAAACCATCCAGCAAAACGCCTTTTTCACAATCCGGCCGGTTAATCCGGTCGCGAATCATGGCAATGGTCAATTCATCTGGCACCAGTTCACCGCGGTCAAGGTACTGTTGCGCTTGTTTTCCCAGCGGGGTTTGCGCTTTTAAATTCTCCCGAAAAATATCACCCGATGAAACATGGGGAAGCTGGAACGTTTTGGCAATGTTTTGCGCCTGCGTCCCTTTGCCTGCACCAGGAGGACCTAACAGTACTATGATCATTTTGCTCATCTACCCTTTGATCAAACTCTCATCGTAACCATGCAGCTTCAACTCGGTATCGATGATATTGAAGGTATCACGAACCACACCCACCACAATCAGCAAGCCAGCGGCTGAAACCAGGAACATGCTCGACTGACTCAACGGCAACACCAGTCCAATCAGGTAAGGCATTACCGCCACAAAGCCCAGGAACAAGGCACCCGGCAGGGTGATGCGGCGTTGCACTTTGGTCAAATAGCGCTGAGTGGGGCCGCCGCGTGAAATGCCCGGAATCTGTGCGCCCTGTCGCTTCAAGTTTTCACCATAGTTCTGTTGTTGGAACAACACATCAGTGTAGAAGAATGTGAATAACACAACCATGGTAAAGTAGATCAACGAATACCAGGCGCTGGTTCCACCGAACACTTTGGTCACACCAGAGGCAAAACTGGCAATCCATTCAGTCTTTGAGCTGACAAAATAGCTGGCAACAATTGCCGGAAAAGTCATGATGGACTGAGCAAAAATCAGCGGGATCATACCTGCCATGTTCACCATGAGCGGCAAATTGCTGCGCACCGGCATTGACATTCGGTTTCCAACCCGCCGGCCGGGGAATAACACCGGCACATTGCGGCGGCCTTGCTGCACAAAAACAATGGCAAAAATGGTCAGCGCCAGAATTGCCAGAACCAGCAACAGCATCCACCAGCCATTCTGCTTATCGCTTAAGATACCGACAAGGTTGGAGGGAATTTGCGACACAATACCGGAGAAAATGATCAATGACAAGCCCTGGTTCGGAATGCCGAATTCAGAAATCAATTCACCCAGCCAGATACCAAACATGGTACCGGCAATCATGCTGAGCAGAGTGGCCACCGTGGGCAGCAGGGCATCACCTGAAAAACCGAAGTTCACAATGATGGATTGCCCACCGCCAGCCAGCGAATTGAAAATGTTGATTTGACCGATCGCAGAGAGGATGGCCATGGGAACAGTTAAGATAACCGTCCAACGTTCAAGGAACTGGCGACCCTCTCTTGGATCGTCGCGCATCTTCCGCTCCAGCGCCGGAATGATCGGCACTAACAGGTTAAGAATAATTTGCGCGGTAATGTAGGGATAAACACCCATTGCCAAAATTGAAAAGTTTGAAACCGTACCGCCAGACAATAGGTCCAGCAGGCTGAACAGGTTTCCGGCTGCGCCGCCCGATTGCGATAAAGCCCTTAACACTTCTCGATTAAGTCCTGGAACCGGCACATTGGATGCAAAGCGGTAGATCGCCAGTAAAAGTATGGTGATCAACAACTTTTTCCGAATGTCTTCCGATTTCCATAGAAAACGCCAGGCCGATCGCTTCATGCGAAGGTCTCCTTGTTAATCAATAGCGAATGGAATGATTTCAACGCTGCCGCCAGCCGCTTCAATTTTAGACTGGGCGCTTTTCGTAACACGGTGGGCTTTCACCTTCAAAGGAACATTCACTTCCCCTCGACCAAGAATGACCACAGGGTTGTTTTTCTTCCCTAGCATTTTCTCATCTTTGAGAACCTCGGGTGAAACTTCACTGTTGGCAGAAAAACGATCAAGCTGCGCTAAGTTAATTTCGTTATATTCAACCTGGTTCGGCGGGGTGAAGCCTTCACCACGCATGAACGGCAGGCGGCGGTAGAAAGGCAGGTTACCACCCTGGCGATAGATGTTCCCACCCGTACCCGAGCGAGAACCTTCGCCTTTGGTGCCGCGACCGGCTGTTTTTCCACGGCCCGCTGAAATACCGCGTCCAACACGGATGCGTTTTTTCTTTGCGCCTTCATTGGGCATCAGATCATGCAACTTCATTTCTGCACCTATTCTTCTATCCGGATCAGATGGTTAATCTTCGCCAGCATACCGCGCAACGCGGGTGTGTCCAACTGTTCCACAGTCTGGTTCAATCGGCGCAATCCCAACGCCTGCGCTGTTGCTTTATGTCTTTTTGAATATCCAATTACGCTTCTTACCAGGGTAACACGTAATTTTTTTTCAGTCAGTTCTTTTTTAGCCATGTTTCCTCCGTTCCCAGAAGGGCAGCAATTCTTCCGGCGATTTGCCGCGGCGAGCTGCTTCTTCTTGCGGAGACTTCAATTGTTCCAGAGCTAAAAAGGTGGCTTTCACAACATTCAAAACGTTGGCGCTGCCCATTGATTTGGTCAAAATATCATGTACACCGACGGCCTCAAGCACAGCACGAACGCTACCACCAGCAATAACGCCGGTTCCTGCTGAAGCAGGTTTCAACAACACACGGGCGCCAGCCAGTTTGCCGTTCACCTCGTGCGGAATTGTGGTGCCGTACAAATAGACCTTGCGCATGTTCTTGCGGGCGCGTTCGCTCGCCTTACGCATGGCATCGGGTACCGCATTGGCTTTGCCAACTCCCAGGCCTACTTTTCCGTTGTTGTCACCCACAACCACCGACACGCGGAATTGAAAGCGGCGACCACCTTTTACCACTTTAGCTACACGCGCAATCTCGATTACGCGTTCGTCAAGTTGATCTTCCAAAGATTGAAATTCCATCTTTTGCATCGACATAGTTTTCGGTCCTCTTTTTCTTCGTCAGCCTTGGCCTAGAAATCTAAGCCTGCTTCGCGGGCGGCGTCTGCCAGGGCTTTCACTCTGCCGATGTACTTGTATCCACCGCGGTCAAAAACCACTTTTTGGACACCTTTTTCCTTGGCACGCTCAGCCAGCAATTGCCCAACTTTGCCAGCCGCTTCGGTCTTCTTCAAGCCCTCCACTTTTACACGCAAATCGCGGTCGATGGTGGATGCCGCTGCCAGAGTGCAGCCTGCCTCGTCGTCAATCAACTGGGCATATATTTCGGACAAGCTCTTGAAAACGCACAAGCGGGGGCATTCAGGCGTTCCGAAAACGTTCTTCCGCACGCGGCGGTGCCGTTTTAATCTTTGTTCGTTTCGATTAATTCTCGCCATAACCCATCACCTTACTAACCAGCTTTACCGGCTTTACCAGATTTGCGGCGGACATGTTCGCCCAGATATCGAATCCCTTTGCCTTTATACGGCTCGGGAGGCCGAACTTTGCGAATGTCAGCAGCAACCTGACCAACCAATTCTTTATCGCTTCCATGAACAAACACCTGACGTGTTTTGGCATCAGCGTCATATGAGATACCCTCAGGCGGATCAAACACTACCGGATGTGAGTAACCAACATGCAACACCAGTTTATTTCCGTCCATTTCAGCACGATAACCAACGCCTTGAATTTCGAGCGTCTTTGTGAAACCGGTGCTCACACCGGTTACCATGTTATAAACCAAAGCCCGTGTGGTGCCATGCAAAGCGCGCGCAAGAGGTTCGTCAGAAGCCCGTGTTACCACAAGCTGCTGACCTTCCATTGCAATTGAAACCTGCGGTAAAAATGTGCGGTTCATTTCGCCTTTTGGGCCTTTCACTCGCAAATCATTGCCTTTGATTTCAACTTCAACGCCTGCAGGGACATTCACTGGCATTTTTCCGATTCGAGACACAGTTAAACCTCCTTGCCCTCTGGGTTACCAGACCTTGCAGAGAATCTCGCCGCCAACACCAACCTGGCGTGCGCGTTTATCAGTCATCACACCCTTCGGTGTTGAAAGGATAGCAATACCCATCCCAGAAAGAATCCAGGGAATATCTTGCTTGCGCGTATAAACCCGTCGTCCTGGGCGGCTAACACGTTCCATGCGTGTGATAACCGAGCGGCGCTCACGACGATCGCCCACATACTTGATCTGCAGGCGTAGCACTTTTTGCACTGAGTTTTCAACCTCAGCTTCTTCATAGCTGCTGATGAAGCCCTCTTCTTTCAGAATGCGGGCTATTTCAACTTTCAGCTTTGAACTTGGCATCGCGACCACCGATTTTCCGGTCATTACCGCATTGCGGATGCGCGTCAACATATCAGCAATTGGATCATTTACACTCATTATCATACCTCCAGGCGTTTTACCAGGACGACTTTCGCACGCCGGGGATTTCACCCTTAAGGGCCAGCTCACGGAAGCAAATACGGCACAAGCCAAACCGACGCAGGTATCCACGCGGACGACCGCATATTTTGCAGCGATTCCGCACCTGTGAAGGATGCTTCCTTCTTAATTCACGGTAATACATGCACTTTTTTGCCATAATTAACCCTTCCTAAAAGGCATCCCCAGCATAGTAAGCAGCGCAGACGCCTGATCGTCATTTGGTGCCGTTGTCACAATGGTCACTTCCATGCCCCGGATTTTGTCAATTTTGTCATATTCAATTTCCGGGAAAATCAATTGCTCGCGCAAACCCAGGGTGTAATTACCACGACCATCAAAAGCATTCGGTGAAATGCCGCGAAAGTCACGCACACGGGGCAACACAATATTGATGAGACGGTCTAAGAACGCCCACATGCGGTCTCCACGTAAAGTCACCTTGGTGCCAATTTGGCGGCCTTCGCGCAATTTGAAATTCGCAATGCTTTTGCGCGCACTGGTGATGATGGGTTTCTGCCCGGTGATAATGGCCACATCTCCGGTTG
Organism: uncultured Anaerolineaceae bacterium; assembly: GCA_964580315.1. Classification (GTDB taxonomy): domain Bacteria; phylum Chloroflexota; class Anaerolineae; order Anaerolineales; family Anaerolineaceae; genus CAZOKH01. The sequence continues at coordinate 113,271 of CAZOKH010000003.1, forward strand.
CTGCTTCCAGAGCCTTAGGATTATCCATGGCTTCACCCAACCCGATATTTACGACCACTTTTTCAATTCGCGGAATCTGCATTACATTTTTCAATCCCAGCGATTTGAGTAAAGCGGGTGCTACTTCTTTTGAGTACTTCTCTTTCATTACATTCATCTCAACGCTCCGGGCGAGATTTATTCATCAATCAGTGCCTGACATTTTTTGCAGACACGTTGGACTTTTTCGTCATCACGAACCAGCGCCACGCGCGTTGTTTTATTGCACTTCGGGCAGACCAGCATAACATTGGAAATATCCATCGGTCCTTCGAAACGCACTTTTCCGGGAGTGATGGTGCGGCCTTCAGACTGCACCTGGCGTTGATGCTTGGTTCGCATATTGACTCCCTGAACAACAACACGATTCTTCTCGGGGAGGACTTTGATAACCTCTCCACGCTTTCCAATTTCTTCTGACTTGGCGCAGCAAATCACTTCGACCTGATCGCCTTTGCGAATTTTTACATTCATGGCTTTGCTCCTATCATCTCCATCCTACAGCACTTCAGGCGCCAGAGAAATGATTTTCATGAAACCCTTCTCACGCAATTCGCGAGCAACCGGTCCAAAAATACGTGTACCTTTGGGGTTCGAGCCATCAGTGTCCAGAATCACGGCGGCATTATCGTCAAAGCGGATGGTTGATCCATCTTCACGGCGCCATTCTTTTGCACAGCGCACAATCACAGCTTTAACAATTTCGCTTTTCTTGATTGATCCCTGCGGTGCAGCATGTTTCACTGTGGCAACCACCACATCACCCACCGCACCATAACGGCGCTTCGAGCCACCCGTTACATGGATCACCAAAATTTCACGCGCCCCGGTGTTATCCGCTACTTTCAATCGGGATTCTTGCTGAATCATGGCTTAGGCTCCTTCTTCCTCAGACTCGCCCAGGCGCTTCACGATTTGTTGCACAACCCAGCGCTTTTCTTTCGAAAGCGGGCGTGATTCAACAATCTCAACAACATCGCCCATTTTGCAGCCCAGTTCGTCGTGTGCTTTAACCCGGTGATAATCATGCACCACTTTTTTGTAAAGCGGGTGGCGATATGTGCGGGCAATTTCTACCACAACGGTTTTTTCCATTTTGTCGCTTTTCACGACACCATTCATACGTCGACGAGTATTCATCTATCACCTTCCTTACGATTCTGCATTTTCGCGCTCGCGCAGAATGGTCTGAAAGCGAGCAATATCCCGCCGGGTGCGTTTAAGACTGCTGGTGTCAGTTAGCTGACCGGTCACAACTTGGAAACGCAGGTTCATCATTTCCTGGCGGGCATCTGCCAGTTTCGCTTTGACCTCATCATTACTCATAACACGAACTTCTGATGTTTTCATTCCTGCACTTCTCCTACCAGGTCTTCACGGGTGATCACTTTGGTTTTGATTGAGAATTTGTAGGCAGCCTGTTTCAAAGCCTCAATAGCCACATCGGTTGGCAAACCACCAATCTCAAGCATAACCCGACCAGGTTTCACAACTGCCACCCAGTATTCCACATTTCCCTTACCTTTACCCATACGAGTCTCAGGTGGACGGTGGGTGTACGGTTTGTCGGGGAAGATGCGCACCCATAATTTTCCACGACGGCGCATGGAGCGAACCACAGCACGCCGGGCGGCTTCAATCTGGCGGGCCGAAACCCAACCGGGTTCCAGTGCCTGCAAGCCATATTCGCCGAAATCAATTTCAGCACCGCGCAGGGCTTTACCGCGCATTCGACCGCGCTGCATTTTACGATACTTGACACGCTTTGGCATCAACATAGTCATACCCTCACTTGTTCAAACGCTTTAGGCCACATCAGCTATTCGCTGACGTACACGCCTTCAGTCGCCTGGACTTTTTCTTCTGTTTCCGGTAAAACTTCACCTTTATAGATCCACACCTTGATGCCAATTTTGCCATAGGTGGTCAACGCTTCTGCTCTGGCGAAGTCGATATCAGCGCGCAATGTTTGCAGCGGAACACGACCTTCGCGCAGCCAAACAGTACGAGCCATTTCAGCGCCGCTTAAACGCCCACCAACCTGAATTTTTACACCCAGCGCTCCCTGGCGCATGGCCTGCTGGATGGCGCGTTTCATGGCGCGGCGGTAACTGACACGCCGTTCAATTTGACCGGCAATGTTTTTGGCAACCAGAATGGATTCCAAATCGGGCGATTTGATCTCTCGAATTTCAAGATCAATTTTCTTGCCTGTCAAGGCTTCCAGTGTCTGGCGGATATGTTTGACAGTTTCGCCTTTACGGCCAATCAAAATACCCGGTTTTGCGGTGTGAACAACAACTTTCACCTTTCCAGGGAAACGTTCCACCTCAGCCTGAGAAACCCCTGCCCGGTCTGTTTCTTTGAAAATCAATTTACGGATTTCAAAATCCTGGTGCAGTTGATCAACATATTCAGCACCTTCGGCGAACCAGCGCCCGCCCCAGGGCTTGTTGATATTGAGACGAAATCCTACCGGATGAACTTTACGACCCATATGATCTCCTGGTATCTCTTTTTCTCACACTCACATTTCAGTACCGAAGTACTTTCAATCAGAGTGTTCTCCTTTTACCCTCGCTCGCGCAAGACAATCGAAATATGCGATGTTCGGCGCAAAATCGGTTTGAAACGACCGCGTGCACCAAATCGCCGCCAACGGCGAGTGCGACCTTCGTCAGCCGTAATCTCAGACACCAACAGGTTGTCACGGCTAAGTCCAAAATTCTCTTCCGCATTCGCAATGGCTGACACCAGCAACTTGCGCACCTGGCGCGAAGCCGCCTGCGGCATAAACTGAAGCAAGCCTAAGGCCTCAACTGCTTTCTTGCCGCGCACCGCATCGATCACCAGACGAACTTTCTGGGCAGATATTCCGCAGTTTCGAAGATGTGCATTTACATCAGTCGCCATGGTTTACCTCTTTGTGGCTTTCTCTGCAAGATGCCCGCGGAAATGACGTGTGGGTGCAAATTCACCCAGACGATGACCAACCATGTTTTCGGTTACATAGATCGGTACGTGCCGTCGACCATCATGCACTGCAACAGTATGCCCTACCATCTGGGGGAAAATCGTGCTCGCCCTGCTCCAGGTGCGAATCACCTTCTTTTCTCCACGGGCATTCATTTCTTCAATTTTTTTCAACAGCTTGGGCGCTACAAACGGCCCTTTTTTCAGCGATCGTGACATGTTTTCGTCCCTCTCTCGCTCCAACTAATCCTAACGAATTCTTTCAACCATGTCATCCGCATGCTAGCGGTGACGGACAATATATTTATCGGTCTGCTTGTTACGGCGGGTCTTGTAACCCCGGGTCGGTTTACCCCACGGGCTCTTAGGACCGGGCATACCAACTGGCTGACGACCTTCACCACCACCATGTGGATGGTCACGGGGAGACATCGCCGTGCCGCGAACAGTGGGACGAATGCCCATGTGGCGTTTGCGTCCAGCTTTTCCTAATTTGATATTGCTATGTTCAACATTACCAACCTGACCAATCGTTGCATAGCACTCCTGGCGAACCAGGCGCACCTCGCCCGAGGGCAAACGAACCTGAGCATAGTCGCCTTCTTTTGCCAACAACTGGGCTGAAGAGCCAGCCGAGCGCACCAACTGTCCGCCGCGTCCGGGCTTCAACTCAACATTGTGAACCACAGTACCCACCGGAATAGAAGAGATGGGCAGACTGTTACCAGGCAGAATATCAGCTTTGGCGCCAGCGACCACTTTGTCGCCCACTTTCATGCCCACAGGAGCTAAAATGTAGCGCTTTTCTCCATCGACATAGGTGAGCAATGCAATGCGAGCGGTCCGGTTGGGATCGTACTCGATAGCCGTAACGCTGGCAGGAATTTCACGCTTGTCGCGGTTGAAATCCAGCAGACGAACATAGCGTCGATTGCCACCGCCGCGGTGACGCACAGTCACGCGGCCATACGAGTTGCGGCCAGAATGCTTTTTGCGTATCACGATCAACGAACGTTCCGGGGTATCCTTGGTAATCTCTTCAAAGGTGTAACCGGTTTTGTTGCGTTGACCAGGAGTAATTGGTTTATAGACTTTAACAGCCATTATTCCACTCCCTCGAAGAACGGAATGCGGTCCTTCTGCGAAAGGGTAACAATCGCTTTTTTGAAGGCGCTCTTACGAATTTTTAATCGGCGATTGCGCGCGCCGCGGCTATGCTTGGCAGGCGCATTCATAATATTTACCCGCAAAACCTCAACATCAAATATTTTCTCAACAGCCTGTTTCACCAGCGAACGGGAAGCATCACCATCCACCTCAAAAACATATTGGTGCAAATCATTCATTTGATAATTTGATTTCTCGGTAACCAGCGGGCGTCGGAGGACATCATAAATTGAGTTCATCGTATTCTCCTATCCCAAATGGGCTTTAATAACATCCAACGTTGCCACCGGCATCACAATTTTGTCGAATGCCAGCAAATCGCGGATGTTCAAATAACCCGCCAGCATAATTTTGGCGTCCGGAATGTTGTTGGTCGATCGAATAACCAGATCGTAAACCTCTTTTTCCGGGATCAAAATCAAAGCGCTGGCATCACCAACAAGATTATTGAGCGCTTTTGCCATCAAACGGGTTTTCGGTTCGGCAAGTTTCATTTCATCAACCATCACAATACTGGCTTCAGCAGCTTTGACAGACAGAACTGAACGCAGTGCAGCCCGGCGCATTTTTTGCGGCATAGACTGGGTGTATTTGTGAGGGTGTGGTGTATGGATTTTGCCGCCGCCTACCCACTGGGCTGCGCGCGTGGAACCCTGGCGGGCGCGTCCTGTGCCTTTTTGGCGCCATGGTTTGCGTCCTCCACCAGAAACTTCGTTCCGGGTCTTTGTGTCGTGCGTGCCCAGGCGAGCGTTCGCCATTTGGCGCACATAAGCCTGGTGCATCAGATCCACATGAACCGGAGCTTCAAAAATATCAGAGGGCAAATCAATCGTATTGACTTTCTGCCCGTCCATATTGAAGACATCTACTACCATAGTCTCTTCGCTCCCTTTACTCAGGAAAACAATTCTCAGGTTAGACCTGATTATTGCTTTCGTCCTTCCTTGACAATCACCAGACCGCCGCGCGGACCGGGAACCGAACCGCGCACGCCTATCAGGTTGCGTTCAACATCAACCATAGCGACTTTCAAGCTCTGCGCTGTGACCTGATCATTGCCCATATGACCTGGACCACGAGAACCTTTATACACACGCCCCGGGGTTGTGCCAGAACCGCGCGAACCGGGGGCGCGCAAACGATCAGATTGACCGTGCGTCTTGGGGCCGCCGCGGAAGTGATAGCGCTTCACACCGCCCTGGAAACCCTTACCTTTACTGACACCAACAATATCAACTTTTTCGCCAATCTCAAACATGCCTTCCAGTGTAACTTTGTCCCCTTCTGCTACATCGGGGTTCTTCGCTCGGAATTCACGCAAAAAGCGCAATGGAGGTAACTCATTACGCTTTAAATGCCCGAGCTGTCCACCGGTCAACCGTTTGGGCTTGACCTCGTCGTAACCCAGTTGCACAGCCGAGTAACCTTCAACTTCAGGCTTGCGTACCTGGGTAACGTAACATGGCCCAGCTTCGATGAGTGTGACTGGAATAGCCGCACCTTGATCATCGAAAATCTGGGTCATGCCGATTTTCTTGCCAATCAGCCCTTTAAACATCTCGATTTTTCTCCTTGCGTAAAAGATAGTTTAGAGACTGTCAGTCTGGGCTAGACTGCATCATCTCCGCATGGAGCAGTCAGACAGCTTGCTGCGACACTGTTTTCTTTTCTGTGCGCCTACAAGGCTGCTCTTGCACCATCTTTTCGTGGGCTTGCGCCCAAACCTAAGCATTATAACACTATCTGGCGATTTTCACCAGAGATACAGGGAAATTCACCTTTGATGAACTTCCCTGTATCCATGATAGTGATGAAACTAAAAAGGATAACTATATTTTGATTTCGATATCAACGCCTGCGGGCAGGTTCAACCGCATCAGCATATCGATGGTTTTTGAATCAGGATCCAACACATCGATCAGACGATTGTGAGTGCGCACCTCAAAATGCTCGTGCGAGTCTTTATCGATGAAGGATGAACGGCGAACTGTGAATTTTTCAATTTTGGTTGGCAGGGGTACTGGTCCAACCACATGGGCGCCGCTGCGTTCCGCTGTGTCCACAATCCGTTTAGCCGATTGGTCGAGCACGCGATGATCGTAAGCCTTCAGGCGAATTCGAATTCGTTGTTTTGCCATACTTTTATCCACCTACTCCAATATCTTAGTAATAACGCCCGCGCCAACGGTCAAGCCGCCTTCGCGGATCGCAAACTTCGAGC
>CAZOKH010000004.1:0-80244 GCA_964580315.1 uncultured Anaerolineaceae bacterium
TGTTTCCAGATGGGCAAATCCAGCCCAAAAGCCTGCAAATAAAAAGTGTACATCTGTGTTACAGCGCTGCCTCGCAGACCGGCGCGTGAAATCAGGATGTCAACAGGATTGCCGGGCATGAAGCGTGGAATCATCCAGTTGATGGTGACTGCCACAAAAAATGTTAAGAAATAAATAAGGAGCTTTCTACCAAAATAGCGTTTCACTGGACCTCCGCTGCAAGCATTATTTAAGGAACAGCCCCTCCCTCCCGAAAGCGGTGGGAGGGGCTGTGAAAAACCCCTTGCTTATTATTCGGCGAGTTTCAATTCCATTAGCATTTGAATGCCAGACATATTCCAGTATCCGCGCCAGGAGGCGGGCAGATAGTGGTTGGAAGTTTCAGCCGAGGAGGGCCAGTTTGTCCAGACTGCATTGCTGGTTTGCGCCCACAAACCGTTGTACCACAGCGGGATGGTGGGGAATTCGGTCATGGTGATCTCTTGCAGTTGAGAAGTAATGGCTTTGATGCCTGCATCGTCGCCAACTTTGACCAGGTTAAGCTGGTTGACCAGTTCGAAAGCCTTCGGGTTGTCGTAGCGGCCGTAGTTACCGTATTGCGCTGTGGCAATATTCTCCAACGGGTTCTGGAAGACCCATTTGTAGTAAGACCACGGGGTGGAGCTCATTTGAGCTTCGTTCTGCAGCGACAGTTCAAAGGTGCCTTTCAGTTGGGCATCGCGCCACGGACCATAATCGGGATAGTCGGGGGTGATGTTCATGCCGGCTGCCTGGGCGTTTTTGGAGATGATTTGAATGGCGGCCATCCAGTCCGTCCAGCCAGAGGGGCAGGTGACGGTCAGTTCAATTTTGTTGCCGTCTTTGTCCTCAACAAATCCATCGCCGTCCACATCTTTATAACCGGCGTCGGCCAGGATCTTCTTGGCCATTTCAGGATCGTAGGAGTAGCCGTATTTGGCAACCATGTCTTTGTCGATGTATTTTTCCCAGATGGGCAGCAGGCCGGTGGGGTCGGCGGCTTTAACAATGCCGGTGTAAGCATTCTGCACGATGTCGTTCAGGTCGATGGCATAGGCCAGGGCTTTGCGGAAGTTGACGTCATCCAGCGGCTTGACCTGTTCGTTGATGATGAGGGCGGCCACGTTGGCTGACAGCATGTAGGGGGCGTCGGGGTAGTAGGTCTGTACGCCGTATCCGCCTTCAACCAGGGAAGCCACGCCGGGCAGGAAGTTGTTGCTCAGGTCAAGACCACCCTGCAGCACCATACCGAGCGCCACGTTGTTGGAGCCGTTGACGATATCCACGATGCGTTTGGGGGCGGGGCCTTTACCAAATTCTTTGACACCCCACCAGTTGTCATTGCGAACCCAAACCTGGCGGTCCTGGTCGTGCGATTCATATTTGTAGGGGCCGGAACCAACAGGATTTTCATTGGCGCCGCCGGTGATGTCCACCACTTCCATCTTGGACCAGATGGCGGCCGGGACGATGGGGGTCTGCCACAGGTAGAAACCAACTTCCTGGTAGGCAGGATTCTCTTTGAAGATAAATTGAACAGTGACATCATCCACTTTCTCGATTTTGTCGAGGAAGTTCCACAGACCGGCGAAGTTCAAACCGGCTTTATATTCCCCGTTGGGGTCGGCCAGGTTGTAGGTGAAGACCACGTCGTCAGCGGTGAGGGCTGAGCCGTCCTGCCAGGTTAAACCTTCGCGCAGTTTGATCTCGAGGGTGGTGTCATCAACCCAGTTCATATCTTCGGCAGCCAGCCAGGGGGTGAATTTGTCGGCCAAGGGATCATAGATGTAGAGAGTTTCATAGACCAGGCCGATGGTGCCCATGGCATAACCGCCGCCGTTCCAGGGATTCCAGCTTGAGGGTGGACCCCACTGGGTGCCGCTGGTGTAGAGGGTTTCATTGCGGGCATACACCATTTCAGCTTCTGGGGCGGGTGCTTCAGCGGGCTCTTCAGCAGCCGGTTCGGCAGCCGGGGCAGCGGGCGCTTCAGCGGCTTCTTCAGCGGCCGGTTCTGCAGCGGGAGCAGCAGCCGGGGTGGCGCACGCTGAAAGCAGCATGCCCATAACGATGAATAAACTACAGACTAACAAAATTGACTTACGCATTTCTTTCTCCTTCCAGTTTTTTGGTTGTGTATTGAGCTTGATGAAACGGCCAGGCCGGTGGACTGGAAAAACAATCCGGTCATTTGGCAGCTTTTGTTACTTTAGTTGTTTTTGCTGGCGGAAGGTTTTCAGAGTTCCGCTTCTCTGCCGGTTTGCTCTGCTCATCGGAGCATGCCGGATAAAGTGCTGGTAATTCTGTATGCTAAAAAACTTCACCTCCCTCCCTGTTGCAATTCCGAATTAATGTGCTCCACAGGTTTCCCGAATGACAAGTTCGGTTGGCAAAATGACATGACGCGGTTGACTTTCGGGATGCTGGATAATATCGACCAGGGTTTCTGTGCCGTGGTATCCCAGGCGGTAAATGGGCTGACGGACAGAAGTTAGCGGCGGGTTGGTGTTGGCTGATCCAGGAAGATCATCAAACCCGACCACGGCAATATCACCGGGGATGTTCAGACCGGATTCGCGAATGGCGCGTATGGCGCCGTACGCCATGGCGTCGCTGGCAGCAAACACGGCATCTACCTGTTGTGTAATCAGGTTTTGCATGCAGGCATAGCCGCTTTGTTCGGAAAAATCACCTTCCTGAACCAGTTCGGGTAAAAAGGACACATTGCGGTTGCGCAGCGCTTCGCGATAACCTTGCAAACGGTCGTAACTCGGGATCATATTTTCGGGGCCGGTAATGGTTCCAACCCGTTTGTGTCCCAGGCGCAGCAGGTGATCGGCGGCAGCCTGGGCGCCGCTGAAGTTATCCGTATCCAGATAGTTGACATCCAATGATGGGTGGCGGCCGATCAGGATGAAGGGCATTTTGCTGCTGGCAAGCGATTGGATGATGGGGTCATCCATCAACATGGATGAAACAATCACGCCATCTACCAGCCCGGAATGTAAAATCTGGTTGATGGTGCGGCGCTCGTATTCAGGCTCGGCTAACCAGAGCATGACGGTATATTCAAGGGCATTGCAGGCTGCGCTGACGCCCTGGATGAGAATGGGAAAATAGGGGTCGGAGAAGATTCTGGCCACGCCAGCCGGGATGACCATGCCGAGGACATTGGTTTTTCCGGCTGCCAGTCCGCGCGCCGCCAGGTTGGGCTGAAAGTTGATCTTGGAAATCACTTCCATAACCTTCTCGCGTGTTTCGGGGCTGACTTTCTTGTCGCCGTTAATTACACGAGACACGGTGGAGCGGGAAACGCCGCTGAATTTGGCAATATCTTCTAAGGTTAGAGGCATAATCTCCCTGTTTATGGGAGCGCTCCCACATTTATTCTTGATTTACCTCCCTCGCGATGAAGTAATGTGTATTTTTATCAAGAATAAAATAGCGGTATAGGGGATATTAAGCAGAGATATGGGAGCGCTCTCACAAATTATTATAGGGATTCTCATTAACAATGTCAAGAGGGTTTAATGGAATTTTAAGAATGTTAACATTGTGGAGGAACCACAGATAGACACGGATGAACACAAAAATGGATTAAAAATGTCAATTCGGGATAAGGTGATTTGTCTTTGCGGGGAGGTTGAAATTGCATTTTTCCTGCATTAACAGAGAAGTGCTATGCAGGGTCGTTGATTAATCTTTCAACCACTTTTCCCATTTCAACACCGATGCCCGGCAGGCTTTCCAGCCCTTTCAATCCCAGAGTCCGGAAAAACAGTCCCAACTCCTGCTCCAGGTCTTCAACCGCCCAGGCAGCTTTGCGATAGCGCCACACCTGCCAGCCGGGCGCTCCGTCGATTTCACGATGATAGGCTTCGTTTGCCAGCCGTTCAACCACACGCTTGTTCAGGGCGCGTTTGTCTCCAGGGATTATGGGGCGCGGAACGCGATCGGATATGCCGAATTTCTCGCAGTACTCGTGCACCAGTCGGGCGGTTTTCCACGGGTCGTTTTCCGTGGATCCGTAGCTGCGGTTTTCGGGGTAAAGGCGCCGGTAGTGCCCGGTAAATTCGGGAAATAACTCATCCAGGCGTTGCAGGAAAAACGTGCGCTGCTGATCAGCCAGGGTGAGGCCGCCGGCCAGCACAAACGACCCGCCGTGATCAACCGTCCAGCGCACCACGTTTTCAATGTTCTCCTTAGAATCGCAAATGCCCGGCAAAATGGGCATGAAACTGGTTCCGGTGCAAATGCCTGCTTCGGCCAGTTTTTGCATGGCGGCAAAGCGCTTTTCGGGCAGGGGCGCCAGGTTTTCCATTTTGCACAGCCGGTCGGCGTGCGGCGAGCCGGGTGCGTAGATGGCGCTGAAGGCGGTCAGCGCACGGGCGCGCTGTTGAATGTCTTGCAGCAAATCGAGGTCGCGCAAAATCAGCGGGGAGCGTTCGAGGATGAACACCGGAAAGCCCAGGTCGCGGCAAACTTCCAGAATTTTGCGCGAAATCATGAATTTGCGCTCCAGCGGCTGATAATCGCCGGTGGAAACCACATCCAGCGGGGCGCGGCTCAACCCGCGGCGCACCAGTTCGGGGGCATTCTCTTTGACCTTGATCACACGCGAGAAATCCAGCGGGTCATCATAGGGACAGTACTTTTTCTCGCGGCAGTAGCAAAACAGGCAGCCGTGCTGGCAGCCCACGTAAGGGTAGGCGCTGTAACGTGACCAAAACCAGTGGTCGGCGCGTTTATTCTTGTTCAACACCGTTTTAGGACGGTAGGGGATGAATTCAACCCGGCGGGGCATGTTGATTTTGCTATCCTGATTCTTGAATAAATTGAAAAAGCGTTCTACTATATTGACTTACAAGAACTAACGTTCTATAATTATAGCATGGATACCTTACAGCGTATGATGGAAGTTTCACCCTTGATGGATGTGGAAGTGGCCAGCGAACCCACCGCGCCGCCAGCCGGAAGGCCGCCGGTTGATGCTGCAGATGTTTTGCCTGCTTCTTCAATACCCACCGCCAGGCGGGTGTGCGCTGCGGATGCCTTTCCCATTCAAATGGTTGCCATGTCCAACGGGCAGCGCATGCCGCTTTTGAAAAGCGCCATGACCACGGTATGCGAAAACCACTGCCTGTACTGCGCCTTTCGCGCCGGGCGCGACTTTCGCCGCCAGACCTTTTCACCGGATGAGATGGCGCAGGCGGTGGTGGAACTGACGCAGTCGGGGATAATCCGGGGAGCCTTCTTGAGTTCGGGAGTGTCAGGCAGCCGGCTGCATACCCAGGATCAGCTCATTGCTGCGGCGGAGATTTTGCGTTTGAAGATGGGCTATCGGGGGTATTTGCACATCAAAATCATGCCGGGGGCGGAAAAAGCCCAGGTGGAGCGCGCCATGCAACTGGCTGACCGGGTTTCGGTTAACCTGGAAGCGCCCACAAGCGAATCACTGCACCGCATTGCGCCCGAGAAACACCTGGCAGAGGATTTGCTGGCCCCGCTGCGCTGGGTGGAGTCCATTCGTCAATACCGGCCAGCCTGGCAGAACTGGAAAGGCCGCATGCCGTCCAGCAGCACCCAGTTTGTGGTGGGCTGCGCCGGTGAAAGCGACCTGCAGTACCTGCATGCCGCAGCCTACCTGCACCAAAAGCTCAAACTGGCGCGGGTATATTATTCCAGCTTTAACCCGGTGATCGAAACACCTTTCGAAAACCTGCCGCCTTCCAATCCCTGGCGCGAACACCGCCTGTACCAGGCTTCATTCTTGCTGCGCGATTATGGCTATGACGTGGAAGATTTTGTTTTCAACGCAACCGGTAACCTGCCGTTGAACGAAGACCCGAAACTGGCCTGGGCGCGCCTGCATTTGAGCGAAGCCCCGCTGGATGTGAATTTGGCCGATGAGCAACAGTTGCTGCGTGTGCCGGGCTTTGGGCCGCAAGGGGTCAAAGCCATCCTGGCGGCGCGCAGAAAAAATCCATTTAAACAAATGGATGATTTGCGCAGGGTGGGGGTGCAAACCAACCGTGCTGCGCCGTTCATCCTGCTAAACGGCCGGCGGCCAGCTTTTCAAATGGCATTGTGGGGGTGAGGATGAACCACGGATGGTTTGAAGTGTTTGGGGGTGAAATATTGTTAGAGACCTTCTATTGTCTGACCTTCGGATAAAAGTTCGGACAAGGTAAAAAATTACCAATAATCGTCATTTCGAAGGAGCGATTTTAGCAACTGAGAAATCGTTAACGTCAATTTTTTCAAGATTTCTCGCCAAAAAACAGTTTGAAATTACATCTCCCAAAAGGTATTCTATCTTTTGTCTCCACATCAGTCTATTGTTGGTTGACAAAAAAGGCGATATAATATACGATGATAAAGACGATAAAAATATTGAAATTAAAGTTGTTTTCTTAAGGTGATTTCATGGCTATTCTTAATCTATCCATTCGGGAATTGATGAATTCCATTGTTCCCATCACACGTTTTAACCGTGGCGAAGCCAGCAAGATTTTTGAAGAAGTCAATGAATCGGGTGTAAAAGTCGTTTTCAAAAATAATTCCCCGGTTAGCGTCCTTGTTGATCCAGAACGGTATGAGGAAATGATCGAAGCGTTGGAAGATTATGCATTATTCATTGAAGCTGAAAAGCGGATGAAAAATGCACAGGAAGAAAAACTACTATCCAATGACCAGGTTATGAAAGCACTTGGTCTAAATGAACATGATCTGGATGAAGTGGATGTGGAAATTGAATCATGAGTTGGACGATTGAGTACATCGAAGCTGCCAGGCGGGACCTTGAAGCGTTGGATCGTTCACAACAGATTCAAGTACTCAAAGCGATTCATAAAGTATCTACAAATCCTTTACCAAACTCAGAAGGGGGTTATGATAAACCACTGGGAACCCGTGCGTCCATTCATCTGGCGGGTTATCTGAAGATCAAGCTGGTCAGCCTGGGGCTTCGGGTTGTTTATTGCCTGGTCAGGGAAAAACAAGTGATGAAAATCATCATCATTTCCGTGAGGGACGATGCGAAGGTTTACAAATTGGCACAGGCGCGTATGAAATAAAAATTTTAAATAGACTAAACAATTCCCCCTTCAAACTATGCAGGCGATTAGGCTATTTTTTCTGTGTCAATCTGTGTTTATCTGTGGTTTGAACAACTAAAGAAATGCAATTCTGGCGGCAGCCAGCAGGGCAAAACCGCCCAGCACCAGCAGGGTGGGCGCCCACAGGGGTTGTTTCTCGCGCGCATCTTGCAGGTGAAATTCTCCATCGCGCAGTTCAAAGTGATATAACGGGCCGGTGAGCCAGGCAAAAGCCAGCCCGCCCAGCAAGCCCCCGGCGTGTCCCCAGTTGTCCACGCGCGGCATCATGCCGATCAGCAGGTTGATGATCACAATGGTGATGATGTTGGTAAGCATGGGGCGCGCCTGTTTGCCAAACAGTTGGCGGTTGCGGTAGATGAAAACGCCTTCGGCAGCCACCAGGCCAAAGACAGCGGTGGATGCCCCCAGCGAGGGATTGTTGGATAGCATGAATGAAAAAACATTCCCGGCAAAACCGGCCACCAGGTAAAGCAGCACAAAACGCAGGTGACCGCTGTAATTTTCCAGCCCGCGCCCGATGGCATACAGGGCATACATGTTGAAGGCAATGTGCAGCGGCGAGGCGGTGTCGTGCAGCAGCACCGGGGTGATGAAACGCCACACCTCACCCATGCGGATTAACTCATTAATCTTCATGCCCAGGTAGGCCGGCAGGTCGCCGCCCAGCAGGTAGGTGCTGACCAACTGCGCCAGGTAAACCAGGATGGTGAGGCCAATGATGACATAGGTGGCAATGGGTTTGGCGGCTGGCAGGTGAATTTTTACCGGGGAACCGGGCGGGGGCAGGTTGGGTTGTGCGGCTGGGGTGTTGATGGGTTCCGGCTGGTCTGGAAGGGGAGCTTCACTCATAAATTGATCTTTCGGGGGTTCAGCCGGTGGTGTTCGGCATTGATGATGTCCATGATGTCGTCCACGGCCTTTTCCAGGCGGTTTTCTTCATTGACCACGATATAATCGAACATGGGCAGGAAAAGCAGCTCGCGTTTGGCGCTTTCCAGGCGCAGCCTGAAGTTCTCGGGGGTTTCGCTTTTGCGGTTCTTCAAGCGGTTGTACCACTCCTCGTTATCCGAGGGGGTCAAAAAGATCAACACAGCCTGCGGGCTCAGCGCGCGCACTTTGGCGGCGCCCTGTACGTCGAGGCGCATCATTACGTCTTTGCCGCTGGTCAGCGCCCGGCGCACCTGCTCTTTGGGGATGCCTTTGTACTCCCCATAAACCAGGGCGTGTTCGATCAGCTCATCATGGGCGACCATGTCTTCAAATTTTTCTTTGGACACGAAGAAATAGTCCACCCCATCCACTTCACCTTCGCGCGGCGGCCGGCTGGTGGCCGTGACCACAAAATGGAAAGGCTGCGGGCGCTTTTGCATACATTTGAGAACGGCATCTTTGCCCACGCCGGAGGGGCCTGAAATGACCACCAGCAGCGGTTCGGGATGCAAAATATTGAATTCGACTTTATCTTGAATTTTTTCCATAATCCTTCATGAGCATCAGCAATTTTTAACGATATTTGGCATCCTGCGCCTGACTGCCAGGTTTTTTCCGCAATTTGATTATAATTGATTATTCCGGTCAAAATGGATATTTGAGGGTGTTGAATAAGACCCTAAAGGCTTTGGATACCGTGATTTTCCAGTGAAAATATAGTAGAAATGGTGTTCCTTTACGAAAAATTTTGCATTAAACCTTTTGGGTCTGATATGGTTTTTTTCCCCCGAATACCTTAAAGAAACAAACCTTATTTGTGGAGTGTGTGTAAATGCCTGCTTATGAGTATCGCTGCCTGGACTGCCGAAAACGCTTTGATGTGGTGATGAGCTATTCTGAATACGGTGCCAAAACAGTGGTTTGCCCGTACTGCGCCAGTGAGAATGTTCAGCGCCGCATTGGACGGGTGCGCGTGGCAAAATCGGATCAGAGTCACCTGGCGGATATGGCTGACCCTGCGATGCTGGACCGGGTGGATGACGATCCGCGGGCGCTGGGGCGCATGATGCGCCAGATGAGCAGCCAGATTGGCGAAGACATGGGGCCGGAATTTCACGAAGTGGTGAACCGGCTGGAAGCGGGCGACACGCCCGATGAAATTGAACGCGACCTGCCCGACGCCGGAGGCGGCCTGCCTGCGGGAGATGCGGGCGGATTGGATGATGATTTTTAGGGGGCGGCCAGGGCAGTTTGACCGGTGTTGCCCAGCGCCTGCTGCAATTGGTTGTAGGATGACATCCAGGCAATCCGGTTCATGAAGGCGGCCAGCGAACCGGCGCGGGCGCGCAGTTCGCGCACGGCGGGGCCAACCGGGTCGGTTCCGGCGGCGCCGCCGGGTTCATCGGCATAGGCGCCGTGGAAGGCAAAATAGGCCTGGTTGAGCCTGCGAATTTGATAACCCTGCTCCCAGAAAACCTTGCGGCGGGCTTCCATGTAGCTTTCAGCCTCTTCAATTTTTCCCTGCGCCAGCAACTCATCAGCCGTCACGCGGGTGGTGTTCATCTCGGCGCGAAAGTCGAAGGGCGGCGGGGTGGGCTCGGGCTGCGGCTCGGCGGGTGAGGCTGGCTGCGGCGCGGGTTCTTCCACGGGTTCAGGGGGCAGCAGGGAAGGATAGTATTTTGCCAGCACGGCATGCGCAATCTCTTTGCCGGAGATGCTGGCGGTGGTCTCGTTCATGGTGCGCAGTTCGGGTGATTTTTCGTAGCTGAGTCCCAGCGGTCGCAGGGTGAGGTAGTTGTGCGTCCACTCGTGGGCAATGGTCTCCAGCAGCCAGGGCAGGTCGGTGGTGGTGGTGACCATGGTGGGATACATGCCCACCCCACCGATATTCACCACCAGGGCGGAAACGTGCATGCCTTGTTCCACCTGCTTCTCCAGCGCAATGCGCTGTTCGATGGTCAGGTCTGTTTGCAGCGAGATGTCGGCATCCTGGCGGATCACCTCACGCGGCGAAACGATCAGCGCCAGCGGCAGGGGGGTGATGCGGTAGAGCACCGGCGGCAGCGGCTGCCCGGAGAAGGTGAGCCCCAGTTGGGCGGCGGCTTCACTGACCTGCTGCTGCAAGATGCTCTCGCACAGCGGCTCGAGCAGGCTGCGCTGGCGGTTGAGCTGGTCGCGCTTCTTCAGGAAGGGCACGGCGGTTTGCTGCGGGTTTTGGATGTTAGGATCAGAAAAGACCTGGTCAATCACCGCGTCGTTGAACTGAATTTCCTGGATCAAAGCCAGGTAATCGTTGACGACCTGGAGTTGTTGATCGGCAGGCTGGTAGGCGGGCAGGTTGAGCGCGGTTTGCACACCCTTAACGCCCAGCGCCTGCCAGGTCCAACCGGCGTAGTCAAACTCGATCTGGCGGGTGTAGGCGCGCACACGCTCCATTGTGTCGCCGGGCAGGGCAGCGCCGGGACCTAACAGGGTGGGGAGGAGCGCCAGCAGCAGCGTGGTGAGCAGCGCGCGTTTGATTTTGGAGAACCATCGCATAGAAGGGGATTATACCCAGGTTGCAGGGAAAGCGAGGGATGGTATAATAGGCAAATAACCCACTTGTGGGTTTGTGTGTCCGCCCCCGTAGCTCAATGGACAGAGCGCCTGACTTCGAATCAGTAGGTTCCGAGTTCGAATCTCGGCGGGGGCGCTATGTATTTAAGAAGGTTCTTCGTCTCCACAGGGGAGATGGTATTTGGCTCTCGGCGGGGGCGCTGTGTATTTAAGAAGGCTCCTCGCCTCCACAGGGGAGATGATATTCGAATCTGGGCGGGGGCGCAATTGATTTAAACACTATTCTTTGATCTTAAAAAGATTGAAAAAAGTATTAAAACCAGCCAGCAGATTTTTAAATCTGCTGGCTGGTTTCTACGAATCTTCTGTTACCCTGCGTCTCATTCCACCGTTTGACTGAGCACTTCTTCCGAGATCAGGAACATTGGGTCAGCCATCAATTTCAACCATTCGGTCATTTTCTCCTGGTAGTCAGGATCGAAAAAGGTCTTCTCGAAGGTTTCCATGTCGGGATAATAGGCTTCGGTCATGTAGCGGAAGGGCAGGCCGTCTTGCTTCCAGGCTTTTGTGATCTTGTAAAAATCAGTCTTTAAGAGGCCAGGGATTGAAACGTTATCTTGCTGGTGTTCGGTGGTGCGCCATTTGAGAAATTCTTCGTGATCTGCGCCGGGCGGCAGATTGTAAATGACGGTCAGTTTAACCATTCATCTCTCCAAAATTCAATGATTTTATCTATAGTCATGTAAGTTCGGAGTAATTTAGCAGTCATTGCGAGTGAGCACAGCAAGCGAAGCAATCTCATCTCTTTTGGCTTGCTGTGAAATTGCTTCGTCAGTTGAAACAAAAAACACTGTTTCAACCTTCTCGCAATGACAGATCACCTTACCCCGAATTGATGTTGTGCTACTCTTTGACCACCAGGGCGTGATCGAACCCGCTCAGGTTGCGCACACCGGAGGCGGTGACCACCACAATATCTTCAATGCGGATGCCGAACTTGCCTTCCAGGTAGGCGCCCGGCTCGATGCTGAACACCATGCCTTCTTTCAGCACGGTTTTATTGCCAGCCAGAATCCACGGCGGCTCATGGCTGTCCAATCCCAGCCCGTGACCGGTGCGGTGGGTGAAGTAGTCGCCGTAACCGGCTTCGGTGAGGGTGGCTCTGGCGCAGTTGTCGATCTCTTCGGCGGTGGCTCCGGGTTTGACGGCTTTCATGGCGTTCTGGTTGGCTGCCAGCACGGCGTTGTAGGCGTTGAGGAATTCAGCCGAGGGTTTGCCCAGGTGAACCATGCGGGTGATGTCAGATTTGTAGCCGTTTAGTGAAGCGCCGATATCGATGATGATGGCGTCGCCGGTTTGCAGTTTGCGTTCGCCGCTGTGGTGGTGCGGGTAGGCGCCGTTGGGGCCGGACGCGATCAGTGTAAAGCACACTTCCTCGGCGCCGTCCTGGCGAAAAGCGGCTTCAGTAGCCCAGGCCACCTCGGCTTCGGTGGCGCCGGGGCGGCAGGCGTCCATGGCGGCTTGCATGGCCAGGTCGGCCTGCGCTGCAGAGCGCGCCAGCGCCTCAATCTCATCGGCCGATTTGCACTCGCGCAGCGGTGTAATCAGTTCCGCGGCATCTACCGTTTGTTCGGCGCGCACCACCGACTGTAGTTTCAGCAAATAATCGGCACGCATGGCTCCATCGACAGCGATTTTTCGCATTGCGGGCATGCCTGACAGCGCTTTTTGCAGGGCGTCAAACGGTCCTTCCGCATCGCTCCAACCGATCAGGTTTTCCAGGGAAGTATGCGAAGCCACTTCTTCTTTGTTCAGATCGGGAACCACCATGCGCACAGATTGCCTGTCGATCAGAAGCAAACAGGTGCGTTCATCGGCATGCGGGGCAAAGCCCAATAAATAGCGCATGCTGGTGGTTGGCCCGATTGCAACCAGGTCGGTATCGCTTTCTTGCATCATGTCCTGTATTTTTTTGATTCGACTTTCAGTCTGCATGTTTTTTCTCGTCCCATCCATTTTTTTGTGGGGCGGCCTTGCGACCGCCCCATGTGAATTCCATGATTTTCAGATGGTATTTTATATCCTGTGATGGAAAAGCATTCTTAAGATGATCGTTTGTCGAGGCCGTAGTATTTGTTGGCCTGTTCCAGGGTGACATAGCCGTTCTTAAGGTCTTCGCGAACCAGTTCCAGGCTGCGCTGCATGGGGTCGCCCCAACCGGCGCCGGTACCGGTCATCACACGGATGACATCATTGGTGTTCAGGGTCAGTCCGCTCACCACTGAGTAATTCTCCAATTTGCCGTCGGCGCGTTCGATGATGATAAAGTTCGGCGAGCCTTTGCAACCGCCTTTCAGCTCCCAGGGCAGTTCTTTCGAGCGTGTGTAGGCCACTGTGAGCCAGGCGTTGTCGGTTTTGATGCGGTAATCAATGCGCACGCCTTTGCCGCCGCGGTGCAGACCCGCGCCGCCGTCTTCATCGTGGAAGCTCAGGTAATCCACCGTAACGCCGTAGCGCGCTTCAGCCACTTCGGCAGGGCAGTTGTAGGTTTCGCCGTGCAATGCGCAGAATTGACCGGAAATGCCGTCGCGGTGTGGTGTGCCGCCCCAGCCGCCCAGTTCGGGCTCGATGACCGCGTAAGGACGACCGGTATCGACATGAATGCCGCCAAACAGTGTGCCGCAAACCGAAGCAAAACTGCCGGCTGCCAGGCGGTCGGGCATTTGTGCAGCCATGCAGCGCATAATCAGGTCGTGCAGGCGGATGGTGATTTCATAATAGATGCCCTGGGCGGCAGGATAGATCGGGTCGAAAACGCTGCCCGGGCGGGTTAGAACTTTGAGCGGGCGGAAGGTGCCGCCGTTGGCGACCTTGCTGGGGGTGGTAACGTTCTTGAATGCGATCTGGCAGGCGGTTACCGTTTCATCGCGGCTCATGTTGAAGGGACCTTTGTCCTGGTCGGGATTGCCGCGCAGGTCAATAATGAATTCATCGTCCGTAATTTCGATGGCTACGCAATAATCCGGGCCGTTGTCTTGTTTTTCCACCAGTTCATATTTGCCATTAGGGAGTTTCTTAATGGCATTCAAGCTGACCTGTTCGCCAAAGTTCATGTATTCTTCAATGGCGTGCAAGAACACATCTTTCCCGTATTTCTCAGCAATTTCATGTATGCGGCGCTCGCCAACACGCACCGAAGCCACACCCGCCCACAGGTCGCCGGTCAGGAAATCGGGCATACGGCAATTGGATGTGAGAATGTCGATGACGGAGCGGATGGGTTTGCCTTTGGAGAATAATTTAATTCCCGATAAAATCATGCCTTCCTGGAAAATCTCGGTGGCATCAGTAGACATGCTGCCGGGCACCGCGCCGCCCACATCGTTCCAGTGCGCGATATTGGCTGTCCAGGCTACGATTTCGCCTTCCACGAATACCGGCATCACCAGGATGACGTCATTCAAGTGGGTTACGCCGCCGTGATATGGATCATTGGTGATGAAAATGTCTCCGGCTTCGATGTCTCCCGGTTGATTATGTTTAGCGATGATGCATTTGACGGATTTATCGAGCACGCCGACAAAAGCCGGGATGCCGGCTCCGGAACCGGCCAGTTCACCATCTTTATCGGTGATGCCGGTGCCCATGTCGAGCACTTCGTAAATGATGGCGCTCATTGCGGTGTGGCGCAGCGCTGCAAACATTTCATCGGCTGCCGCCTGCAATGAACTTTGAATAATTTCCAGTGTAATGGGATCATATTGTCTGGTCATGTTGATCCTCCTTATTCTTTAGCGGTTTGAATGCAGTAGTTGCCATATTCATCGATAGAACACGGCATACCGGGTTGAATCACCACTGTGGAGCCAGATTCTTCGATGATGGCCGGGCCGACAAAGCTCATGCCGGGTTTCAGAAGGCTGCCGTCGTAGATGGTTGATTCATGCTCACCGTCTTCGATGAAATCAACCATGCGCTTTTCTTTGACGGCGACTGAGGCATCCTGGTCTGTCTTTGGCAGTTTTTGCGGTTTAATTTTGTCCACTTCGGCAATTGCAACCAGGTGATAGCAAACCAGTTCAGCCGGAGCAGCTAGGCGGTAGGTGTATTCCTTCTCGTAATCTGAGTGGAAGCGTTCGATGATTGCACCCAGATTCGATTCGGTAATGTCATCATCCGGCATGAGGATTTCAACCGAATGTTCCTGGTTCTGATAACGGCAGCGAGCATAGCGAACAAACCGAATCCTCGCTTCAGGGATATCTTCAGCGGTGAATTCTTGCAGTGCCTGAGCCTGAAGCGCTTTATATTCATTGTCAATGGTTTCTGCAGCCGACGCAACCGACATATCCACAATCTGTGTTTTCAGGTAGTCGCGGCGCAGGTCGCTCAACAACATGCCCCAGGCTGAAAATACGCCCGACAGGTTGGGGATGATCACTTTCTTGATATTTAATTCTTTGGCCAGCGATGTGGCGTGCATGGCGCCGCCGCCGCCAAAGGCGATCAGGGTGAAATCGCGCGGATCATGGCCGCGATTGACCGAGATGAGCTTGATGGCATTGACCATGTTGTTGTTGGCAATGCGGATGATGCCGCGGGCAACATCTTTGGCGCTGATGGACAGCTTCTCGGACAATTTTGCCAGGGCTTTGTCAACCGCCGCCATATCTGCGGTCATAGTTCCGCCGCAGAAATAATTGGCGTTGATGCGGCCCAATGCCAGGTTGGCATCAGTGGTGGTGGCTTCTGTGCCGCCCGCACCGTAAGAGACCGGTCCGGGTATTGCGCCGGCGCTTTGCGGGCCGACATGCAGACGGTTGTATTCATCGACCCAGGCGATGGAACCGCCGCCGTTGCCAATTTCAACCAGATCCACCACCGGAACGATAACCGGATAGCCGGCTGAGATTTCGGTGCTTTCAACTTTATAGTTGGTGTTAATTTTGGCTTCGCCGTTGATTATCATGCCGCATTTGGCAGTTGTGCCGCCGATGTCGATGGCAATGGCATTGGGTTCGCCGATCAGCTTGCTTATCGAGGCAGCGCCCCACACACCGCTGGCGGGACCTGATTCAATCATGGTGATGGGAATCTGGCGCGCATTTTTCACGGTGTCAACGCCGCAGTTTGACTGCATGATCAACGGGGCGCATTTCATACCGGCTTTTTCCAGGCTGCCTGTCAGGTCATCCAGATAACGGTGGGCAATGGGCTGCACGTAGGCAGAAAGCACGGCGGTGCTGGTGCGTTCAAATTCGCGCCATTCGCGGGTAATCTGGTGGGAAGCCACGATGGAAACTTCGGGCCAGAGTTTTTTAACTTCTGCCAGCGCCATTTCTTCGTGCTCAGAGTTGGTGTAGGCATTGATAAAGCAAATGGCAATCGCCTCCACGCCTTCCTCACGGAAATCTTTTAAGATGGCAGGCAGGGTGGTTAAATCAAGCGGTTGGGTGACAATGCCTTTGTAGGAAATTCGCTCAGGTATTTCACGGCGCAGGAAGCGGGGAACGAATGGTTTGGGTTTTTCGTATTCCAGGTTAAAGAAGTCGGGGCGATTGCCGCGGCCGATCTCCAGAATATCCCGGAATCCTTCGGTCGTAATTAAACCGACTTTAACACCTTTGCCTTCAGTGATGGCGTTAATAACAATTGTGGTACCGTGGACAAAAGACACAAACTCACTGGGTGAAATTTGACTGGCGTTAATAACATCCATGACACCTTTTTCAAATTGACCGGGAGTTGTATGGCTTTTGGCTGTACCCACCTTTCCATCCTGTGTCACATACACAAGGTCTGTAAAGGTTCCTCCAATATCTGTTGCGACTCTTATCATGGTACCTCCAGAAGAAGATTAGATTTTGTAATGCTTGGCAATCATGGCGGTTGAGAAAAGCCCGCCTATTGTTTTGAGAACAAATGGCATCGAACGGTGTGTCCCGGCGCCTGGCTAACCATAACCGGGTCTATCTGGCGGCAAACATCCTTCACAAACGGGCAGCGGGTGTTGAAGCTGCATCCGGTGGGAATATTTACCGGGCTGGGAATCTCTCCTTTTGAGATGACTTTTTGTGGTTTGAGGCTTTCTTCTTCGTCAGAAATTACCGGTATCGAAGATAGAAGCATCTGTGTGTAAGGATGGAGCGGATTGCTGAAAAAATCTGCTGTTTCTGCAATTTCACAAATTTTTCCCAGGTACATAATCGCCACTCTTGAGGCGACGTTCCGCATTAAACTCAAGTCGTGAGTAATAAACAGGTAACTCAGGTTGAATTCTTTTTGCAAGCGCAGCAGCAGGTTGATTACCTTGGCCTGCACCGATACATCCAGCGCCGATGTGGGTTCATCCAGGATCACCAATGAGGGATCAGTGGCTAGCGCCCTGGTGATGGCGATGATCTGTTTTTCACCGCCGCTGAGCATGTGCGGGTATTTGTACATATACTCCGGCGGCATATCTACAATATCCAGCAGGCGGATGGTCTCTTCCAGGATGTTTTTTTGCGGTTGGTGCAGCCGCAATGGCATTTCCAGAATATCTTTAATGGTGCGGCGTGGGTTTAAGGATGAACCGGGATCCTGGTAAACAATTTGAATTTCTTTTTTGTGTTTAAGCAGTCTCTTCCCGTTTTTTAAATACAGGTCTTCTCCGCGGAACAGGATATTTCCGGATGTGGGAGAGTACATGCCAATGGTGGTGTAGGCAACCGTGCTTTTTCCTGATCCCGATTCACCAACCAGTCCTAGCGTTTCGCCTTCTCGCATTGAAAACGAGACGCCGTCGATTGCTTTGACAGTTGTTGGGGCTTTGTTCAATCCGCCTGAGTGCCCTACAACAAAATATTTTTTTAGATCATTGACTGTTAAGATTTCATTCATATCGTATGCCTAATTTTTTGTGAGTCATGAGCTGCTTTTGCCTTTATATAGGAAGCAGGCAACCTCGTGATCTTCATCGAGACGATAAGCGGGCGGCTTTTCGGTTTTGCAAATGGCCATAGCTGATGGGCAGCGCGGGTGGAAACGACACCCGGAAGGTGGATTGAGATAATCGGGAATCCTTCCCGGAATGCCGCTGGCAATGCCGCCGCCTGTCAATCGCGGCACAGTGCTGATCAGCCCCCTGGTATAAGGGTGAGCAGGATTGCTGAATAATTTGCCGGTGCAGGCAACTTCCACGATATCACCCGCATACATGACATAAACGCGATCGGTCATCTCGCGCACGATGCCCAGAGAATGGGTGATGAAAATGACCGAGGTGTTCTTCTCTTCTACCAGTTTGCGAAGCAAGCGCAGAACCTGATCCTGAATGGTCACATCCAGTGATGTGCCCGGTTCATCTGCGATCAACAATTCGGGGCGGGTGGCCAATGCCATGCCGATACACACGCGTTGGCGCATACCGCCGCTCAATTGACTGGGATAGCTTTTTAGCAAACGTTCGGGGTCGGCCAACGCCACTTCTTGCAGCGCGGCAATAGACCGTTGGTGTATTTCCTGTTTCGATAGCTCATTTGGATTTTTGCCGGCGTGCTGAATGACTGCCTGTAATTGTTCGCCAATGGTGAAAACTGGGTTAAGGGCTGCGGTGGGGTCCTGGAAGATCATGGAAATGCCCTGCCCGCGCACACGATTGAGATCATTCATTCCCATGGTGAGAAGGTTTTGGCCTTTGAAGTAGATTTCACCCCCGGATACAATGGCTGGCGGCATGGGCAGCACGCGCAAAATGGCTTTCATGGTGGTGGTTTTTCCGCAGCCGGTTTCACCCACCAGGCCAACTTTCTCACCTGCATGCATGTGAAAATTTATGCCATCAATCACTTTTAGCTGGCCGCCGTAAACTTTGAAGTTGACGTGTAAGTTTTTAATATCGAGCAATAATGAATTTGAGGACATAATCAGTTCTCCTGAGCTGCAAACATATCTCTGACGCCATCACCCAGAAGATTGAAACCAAGCACAACCACAACAATTGCCAGGGCGGGGAATAATACTATCCACCATTGGTCCGGCAAATAACGCGCGCCGTCTGAAATCATGGTGCCCAGGCTGGGTTCGGGGGGTTGAATGCCCAACCCCACAAAACTGAGCATGGAGCCAATGATGATCACCCAGGCGATATCGAGGCTGATTTTGGTGAGAATTGGCGAAACGGTATTCGGTAAGATTTCCCGGAAGAGAATGTGAGCGGTGCTTGCACCGGTTACCTCCGCAGCACTGACAAAGTATTCATTGCGCAGCGCCACGGTAAGGCCGTAAACCAGCCTGGTGTACCAGGGCCACCACATTAATGAAACAGCCATCATGCCATTCCATAGATTTGGTTCCAGCACTGAAGCAACCGCCAGGGCTAAAATTAGCGGGGGCACAGCCAGGAAAATATCCGTGGTGCGCATGATGACGGTGTCAATCCATGTTCCCTTGTAATAACCGGCCAACAGCCCGAGAAAAACACCCGGGGGCACAACCAGTGCCAGAACGACGATACCCATTAATAAGGATGACCGCAGGCCGAAAATGATTCGGCTGAGAATATCGCGGCCAATTTGATCAGTTCCAAAGGGATGTTCAAAGCAGGGGGAAATTTTGGCGTTGGCAAAGTCAGTGAACGGACCGGCGTGTTCCGGGTAGGGGGCTACCAGGGGGGCAAAAATTGCCAATAATATAACCAGTATGACCGTGGCCACACCGATGACGGACATGGGATTTCGTGAAAATTTGTACCAGGAACGCCCGATGTGATGGCGTTTTGATTCGCGTTCCAACTGCCTGATTTCTTGAATCGTCATTGCCCCGGCTTGATTATGATTCGAGACATTTTCTTCAATCATGCTAATTCCTTGAACCTTTCATCATTAGGACAATCGAATTCTGGGGTCGAGTTTGGCAACAATGATGTCGACAATGATGTTGACGATCACGAAAACCATGCCCAACACCAGGATTACAGCCGAGATGCCGTTTAGGTCTTTGTTCAGCATGGCACTCATTCCATAGCGCGCCAGGCCGGGCCAGTTGAAAACCAGCTCAACCAGAAATGCGACGCTGAAAGTCGATGCGATATCCAAACCCAAAATCGAGATCGTCGGGATCAGGGAGGGTTTTAAGAGAAAACGCCCCATTACCATTTTCTCTGGAATACCGAGTGCTCTTTCAGAAGCGATGTAATCTTTTCCCAGGTTGTCTGCCATGGATGAGCGTGTGATGCGCGCTTCCTGTGCGATTGAACCCATTGCAAGCGACAGCGAGGGCAAAAGCAGGTGTTTCAAGGCATCTATAAATGTGGCAAATTGTCCTGCCAGCAAAGCGTCAATCGTAATAAGCCCTGTGATCAGGGGCGGCACGGGCGTGTTTTCGCTAACACGGCCGATAATTGGCAGCCAGTTGAGGGTGAAACCAAATAGCAGGATGAAAAGGATGGCAAATACAAAAGAGGGCGTCACAATTCCGGCATAGGAGAACAGGCGCACGATGTTATCAATCCAGGTGTCTTTATAGCGGGCAGAAAGGATGCCCAGGCCGATGCCGCCGAAAGCTGAAAGCATGCCGGAAAAAAGCACAAGCTCCAGTGATGCCGGGAAAAATTCTTTAATATCGGTTGTAACCGGGCGTTGGGTGATCAGTGAAAGGCCAAAATCTCCCTGCACTGCATCTCCCAACCAGTACCCATATTGAACATAAATGGGCTCATTCAGGTGCATTTGCTCGCGAAGCCGGTCAACAACCCACTGCGGTGCGCGCGCGCCAACGGCCATCCGAGCCGGATCTCCTGGCATAACCCTGGCGATTAAAAAGATCACAATCGAAAGACCGAGAAGTACAAAAACGGAATAGATAATCCGTCGAACTAGAAAGTTAAACATTGACATGTATCAACTACCTTTTACCCATAGAATTGCATTGATCGGTGTATTGTGGGGATAGCTCTCGAAGGATTGTGTTGAACAATCACTTCGAGAGCATCCCCGGCAGACTTGTTTTTCAAACGATTATGGATACGTTTGAAATTTGCCTATTTTTGCATTTGGATTATGGGCAATTCACTGAGATATCAGGTGCGAAGAAATAGTAACCCATGATGGCGCTTGTCTCTTCGCTGGCGGCAGGCCAGGTGACGCATGTGCGGTAAGCGTGTTTTTCCACCTGGTCATAAATCCACAAAGATGCTGCATTTTCAGCTAATTTTGCCTGAATAGGTCCATATTTGGCGAAACGTTCTTCGTTGTCAATCGTGCCCAGGGCATCATCAATGGCAGCATCCAGTTCAGCATCTTGCAGCCATTCAACCTGCTGCCAGGTTCCGGTGGTGGAAGAGTGATAACGCTGTTTCAGCATTAAGCCGGCTTCAGGTAGATCGGCAGAGACATAAATGGTGGCGATGGACGGGCTGGTTTCCAACTTGCTGGTATTTTCAACCAGGCTCAGCCATGGTACTTTGGAAATCTCTACCTTCATGCCAATTTCTGCCATATTCGATTGGAACAGGAGCGCCCATTTCTCTTCATCGGGGACTTCTGCCACCCACTGCAGCTTGATGGGATAGTTGGCAATATCATCGGCGTATTTGCATTTTGCAAGTTCTTCTTTGGCTTTGTCCAAATCGCGTTTGTATGTGAACACGTTCGGGTCGTGTCCGGCCACAGTGGCTGGAACTGGCCCAACCATTTGCTTGGTGCCAGGCCATTCCAGGCTCACAGCAGTATCATAATCGAAAGCGTAGTTGATTGCCCGGCGGCAATGCACGTCATCGGTGGGGGCTAAACGATTGTTAACCATGTAATAGAAAGACGTAAGTGATGGAAGCGCTGCGACTTTCAAACCGTCAATTTTCTCCAAAGCCTGATAAGCCTCGAAAGATTGCCATTGATCGGAGATATCCAATTCTTTGTTTTGCAGCATGCTGCGAATGGTTGCGGCTTCAGTGGTGCCAATGAAGCGCACTTCTTCGGGAGCGCCTTCGGCGAATTCACCCCACCAGTCGGCATTCTTTTCCATTAACAGGTATTGCTCCAGCGGGAATTCTTTGACCTTGTAGGGGCCGGAGCCAGCATCGTTTGTTTGCAGCCATTCTTTGGCAAAGTCGCCAAACTCTCCATAGGGGCCGTCGGGTTTGATGTTTTCACGAACCAGGGTCTCATCAACAACGAACAATCTCACCAGGCTGGGCAGGAACAAGGCGCTGGGCTGGCTCAGTGTGAACATCACTGTGGCATCATCGGAAGCGGTCACGGATTCGACGCCGGATGTCACCAGGTAGGCAAAACCTTCGCCGATGGTTTTCAGGCGGTCATAGCTGAATACAACATCGCTTGCTTTGACCGGATTTCCGCTGTGGAATTTGGCATCCTGCCTGAGGTGGAATGTCCAGGTTAATCCATCTTCCGAGGTTTCCCATTTTTCAGCCAACCAGGGATCAACCAACCCTTCAGCATTGGGGAACACCAGGGTGTCGTACAGGTTAATCATGGACGACGAACTGGCATAATCATTCCCTACTGCTGGATCAATCCGGTTAGGCCATGAGAATGTGGCTCTCAGGACTTTTGAGGATGCATCGGCGGAAGGTTGGGATGCATCAGAGGCGGGTGCTTCTGAATCCGATTCGGCAGCCGCAGGTGAATCGGGCGACGCCGGGGTGGCCGCTGGAGAACAACTGGCAAGCAACAGGCTGACCAGAAGAACAGCGACAAAAATGAGTTGAAATTTTTGTTTCATGATCTCTCCTTCTCTTTTTTTGGCGAATTTTTAAATTGAGAATCAGTTCCATTGCAGAATTGAACCTGATCCTCTGGAACACAGGTTAAGAGAACACCGAAAAAATTTTGAGTTTTACAGTTTGCTGAATTTATTTCATGTGTGCGCTAACGATTTTCATATGAGGCGACTCTTCCCCAGATGAACACACACGCTTCATTAACTGTATTACTCCAAGACCGGGTCTGGTAGGCATCAATGTGAAGGCTATCATTTGCGGCAATGTTAAATATTTCTTCACCGACGTGAATTGTTAAGTTTCCTGTTGTCACCAGATAAAATTCTTCACCAAAGAATGGCTCAAGTGGATCAGAATTGGTCTGTGGTTGAAGTGTTACGATTGAAACCTCAAAAGCCCTGCTGCTTGATTCGGGGGTCAGGAAGTTTTGTGTTACGGAAGGTATGTTTTTTGTCCTGGCATTCCCTTTTGTTGCTCGTTTGATATAGGCGGCTTCCGTGTCGGTTTCAAAAAAATAGCGAATTTCAACATCCAGCGCTTTTGCAATTTCAATCAATGTCGGTAGTGAAGGTGCGGTTTTGTTATGCTCTATTTGCGATAAATGGCTGGCAGAGAGATTGACTTTTAAACCCAGTTCGGTTAACGTCAAGCCTTTTTCGCTGCGCAAATCTTTAATCCGTTCACCTATATTCTCAATCAAATATTGCCACCTCGGAACTTACTATTTGTTTGGTTGGTGAAATCCCTATTAGAAGAATGAGGGAGAAACAATAGAGAGTGCAATAGCAGGTTTGTTATTCAAGTTTTCCATTCGGTGTTTATGGGTCGATTTGTAGTACGCGCTGTCTCCAGGGTAAAGATCATAAAAGGAGTTGCCTACCCATAATCTTAAAACACCATCCAGGATGTAGAAAAATTCTTCACCATTATGGCTGCGCAGTTCATCTGTCGGCAATGCCATATTGGACGGACTTATTGTCAGCAAGAAAGCACTGATTGCTGAATGACTGAATTTTGTAGAAAGCGGTGAATAGGTAATAGACGATCCCTCAAAGTGAAAACTCTCCCGATTCCCACTTCGTGTTACTTTGGATGCGTTTATTATTTTAGGAAAAAAATCAGTAACAGGGACACCCAGGGCTTCACTGATTGCGTACAGTGTGGTTATGGAGGGGATGGCTTTGAAGTTCTCTACTTGCGAAATGAAACTGGGAGTACAACCAGTCATCTCTGCCAGTTCGTCCAGTTTTAACCCCTGCTTTTGACGATGTTCTTTTATGATCTGCCCGATAAAAGTAATCGTTGTGTCCATCTAAAAATTATATGGAGTTTAAATTATTTTGTCAATAGTTAATATATTTAAGTGGGAACAAAATATTGTGTTGCTGCTAATTTTTTATTTATTGCCAAATTGGCTGAAGAGAATATGATTTGCGGTCAATTTTCCAGATGGCGCCCCTGTCTGTCTGATTATAATTGATTGCAATAGGTTGGATTGACAAAAAACCGTCAGGTTGCATTATGATTGCTGATGAAAAGTTATTACCGACACAGCCGTAGAAAATTTAAGAGGATTGGATTGAAGGAGATTGACATGCCCCACCTGTTTGAACCTTACACTTTGAAAAACATCACCCTGCGCAACCGCATTGGCGTGTCGCCCATGTGCACCTACGGCGCCGCAGACGGTATGGCAACTGACTGGCATGTGATCCACCTGGGTGCGCGCGCTGTGGGCGGGGCGGGGCTGGTAATCACTGAAGCCACGGCTGTGGAGGCGCGCGGGCGCATCACACCGTATGACCTGGGCATCTGGTCAGACGAGCAGATTGAACCGTTGGCGCGTGTGGCGCGTGCGATTAAAGCCAATGGGGCGGCGGCGGGCATTCAAATTGCCCATGCCGGCCGAAAAGCCAGCGTTAACCGCCCGTGGGACGGTGGAACACCCATCCTGCCGGAAGATGAGCGCGGCTGGCCGGTGGTGGGGCCCAGCCCCATTCGTTACCACGGAGATTATGCCGTTCCGCACGAGTTGAGCAGGGATGAGATTTGTGAAGTTCAGCAGGCATTTCGGGCGGGCGCGCTGCGCGCCCTGCAAGCCGGCTTTGAATGGTTGGAGATTCACGCTGCGCACGGTTACCTGATCCACAGTTTCTATTCGCCCATTTCCAACCAGCGCACCGATGAGTACGGCGGCAGTTTTGAGAACCGCATTCGCTTTTTGCTTGAAACAGTGCGTGCTGTGCGCATGGTGTGGCCCGATACCCTTCCGCTGACCGTGCGCCTTTCAGCAACCGATTGGGTGGAAGGCGGCTGGACGATTGAAGACTCGGTGGATCTGGCAACGCATTTAAAAGGGGAGGGCGTTGACTTGATCGATTGTTCATCGGGCAGCATTGTGGTGAAAGCCAAAGTGAATGGAAACCCTGGTTACCAGGTGCCCCTGTCTGAAGCCGTGCGCCGCGGCGCAAACATTGCCACGGCTGCGGTTGGTTTGATAACAGCGCCTTCACATGCAGATGAAATTCTCCGCAACGGCCGGGCAGACCTGGTTCTGTTGGGGCGCGAAATGCTGCGTAATCCCCACTGGGCACTGCATGCGGCGCAGGCACTTAAACAGCCTGCACCGATAACGCCGCAATACTTACGCGCATTCTAATTTAATAGGCGGCTTTAAAAAGAGGCAATACCTGTATGCGGCATGGAAGGCTGCATCAGGTTTGCCTGTTTTATTCAATTTATTTCATTTCTTTGCCTGGCTGTCGCGGGCGGCTTCCATAAACCGGGTCACTTTTTCCAGTGAGACCTTATTATTCACATCTCCGCCGGCTTTGAAGGCTGACCCCACAATCACCCCGTCAGCAATTGCAAGGGTTTCTTTAACATTGTTCAGGTTGGTGCCGCTGCCTGCCAGGATGGGGCGTTCGACTGCGGTTTTCACCACCTTCAAGTCGTCTAGGGGTGTTTCAACCCCGGTGGTTTCACCGGTGACAATGATGCAGTCGGCCAGCGCGTTCTGCGCCATTTTTGCTGATTCCTGAAGCGCATTGGGTACTAGGACTTTGGAATATTTGGGGTGAATATCTGCCCAGATCTCCACCGGCTGGTTTTCGCACACCATTTTTCGATAACGGGTGACTTCGGCGCAGCAGGGCTGAACAATGCCGGCGGGGGTCATGACTGTATCCACGAATGCTTCCACTCTGACAAACTGCGCCCTGCAGGAGTAAGCCAGCGCAATTTCAGCCTCCCAGTCATTGAAGTGCACATTCACACCCAGGGGAATGTTCACTTCCCTCCTGGCAAGGGTGATGATGGATGCCATCAATCCCAACTGGGTTTTACTGATTTCTCTGTTTGGAAAAGGAACGTCATGAAAATTTTCAATGATGATTCCGTTTATGCCGCCTTGCTTGAAGATGTCGATTTCTTCTAGCGACCGGTCAATAATGGCATCCAGGTTTCCTTCAAACAGGGGAGACCCGGGAAGGGGGAGTAAATGCACCACGCCAATGATGGGTTTTGTGGCGGTGAATAGTGATTCTGGTTTCATAAAAATCCTCTGATGTAATTGACATTTTTGAAAATAAGTTGTAAGATGTATGTTGTATAACAACTGACATTATACAACAATATAGATTGAATTACAAATTAAGCTGCTGTTTTTTGGGAAGGAATTGGAGCTATGAATGCAAAAGTAAATGTGTTTCATAAAATTGGTTCCAATGAGACAATTGCAGAGCAAGCTTATAAGGCCTTGAAAGACCTTTTGGAAAGCGGCGACTTTGCGCCCGGACAGAAACTCCCTTCTGAAGATGAGATAGCGCGGCAATTAAATATCAGCCGCATTACCCTGCGTACAGCCCTTCAAAAACTGGAATTGCTCGGATATGTGGATCGCAAAAGAGGTGTGGGAACTTTTGTGGTGGGCTTGGATAAGAAACATATCGATGCCGGTATCGAACGCCTGGTGTCGATTTCCGATGTGATCAGGCAGCGCGGCCATATTCCCGGCACCAAGGAGATCATCATTTCAGCAGACAATGCTGATGAAACCGTTGCCGATGAATTGCAGATCAATGTGGGCGACCCGGTTACGGTTGTCTCTCGTGTGAGAACCATCGATGGCGACCCGTTTATGGTTGATCACAACATCTTCCCGGCTTCACTTATTCCGCAGGATGTTACTGCAAAAGAGATTGGTGGTTCGCTGTTTTCTTATGTGGAGAAAAAGTTAAAGATAACCATCACACATGCGGTGGCGCGCCTGGTTCCCGGCATGGCAGATGATTTGCTGGCTGAAAAACTGGGCGTAAAAAAAGGAACCCTTCTAATCCGCCTTGTGCAGACCCATTACATTAAAGAGAACGATTCGCCAATCTGGCAATCTACATTGAGTTTTCCAGACAGCAAATTTAGTTGGTATATCGTGCGAACCAGATAAAAAAACACTAAAGGTGAACCATGAGAAAAATCTGGAGTTTAGGGCTTTCCATGCTGGATATTGTTACGCAGCCGATTACAAAATGGCCTGATTTTGGTGGCGCGGTCAATTCAGATACCACTGAACTGGTTTTGGGCGGTATGGCGCTCAATACGGCAGTTTCCATTGCCAAAATCGGCAAAGCGCCTGTTGGCCTCATTTCGTGCATTGGCTACGACACAGGTGGAAAAATTGTAAAAGCAGGTTTGACCGAATTAAAGGTTGATATTTCTCACCTGTGTTATACCGACCAGGCCAACACCGGCAATGCCATTTGTTTCATCCACCCGGGTGGAGAACGCTCGTTTGTGTTGTGCATGGCTGCCAACAATTACCTGTGTGAAGAGAACATCGAATTTGATGCCTTGAATGAAGGCGATTACCTTCATGTCGGCGGTGCAATGATCATGGACCAAACCAAGGGGGAAGACCTGGCCAGGATTCTTCAGAAAGCCAAACAGCGCAAGGTCAAAATCTCGGTGGATACCTGTTGGGATGGAACCAACCAGTGGGTGAAAATTTTGGAACCCTGTTTGCCCTATTGCGACATTTTCCTGACGAACCTGGAAGAAGGTCTTCTCTATTCAGGAAAAGAGACCATTGATGACGCGGTGAAGTATTACGAATCGTTTGGCCCTGAGATTGTTGTGGTCAAAATGGGCAGCCAGGGCGCCCTGGTTAAATCGGCAGGATTTTCAGGGCAGATACCCATTTTTAAGGTTAACCCCGTTGACGCGACCGGCGCCGGCGACGCCTTTGATGGGGGATTCTTGACCGGGTTGTTTAACAACTGGTCAGTTGAGCAGTCAGCTATTTTTGCCAGTGCGGTTGGAGCAAAATGTGTGACTGCATTTGGCGCCACAACCGGGGTGGCTGGCTATGATGAAACAATCCAAATGATCCGGGAACAATCCAGAGCAGGTAATTGGAACTGGGTGCTATGAATATGACCGAGACAGATCTGTCAACGCCTCCAATTCTTGAAATGAATTCCATCACCAAAAGGTATCCGGGTGTGGTTGCCCTGGATAATGTAACCTTTCATGTGAACAGGGGTGAGATTCATGCGTTGTTGGGAGCCAATGGGGCCGGCAAATCAACACTGATGAAAGTTTTATGCGGTGTTACCAAACCAGATGAAGGTGAAATTCTTCTTGATGGTGAAACGGTTTCGATTGCAAAACCCGCAGACGCGATAAAACTGGGAATCAGTTATGTGCCCCAGGAATTAAGCCTGGTTCCCACCATGAGTGTGAGCCACAACATATTGTTGGGTCAGGAACCTACTTTCAAACCTCCTTTTTCACTGGTGAACGAGAGAAAAATTGATGATTTGGCATCCCAGTTGCTCAAATCGGTCAACCTGGATGTGGATATCCATCAGCAAGTGAAGGATCTGCCGGTAAGCGACCAGCAGATGATTGCCATTGCAACCGCCCTGTACCGGAAAAGCAAAATCATCATCCTGGATGAACCAACTTCCTCACTCTCCAGCAATGAAATTTCCAAGCTCTTTGAAATCATGAAAAAACTTCGGCAGGATGGCGAGACGATTGTTTTCATTACACACCACCTGGAAGAGGTTTTTGAAGTTTCTGACCGGATTACCATCCTGCGCGATGCGGTTTTTCAGGGCTGCTATCCCACCGAAAAAATCACAAGGGACCAGGTTGTTTCAATTATGACCGGCAAGAAGAACCAGGCCATCAGCCGGGAAAGCCAGCCCCAATCACTGGGACAGGAAGTATTAAAGCTGGAGCATGTCAATACAGGTTTTATTTCAAAAGATATTTCTTTTTCGGTGCGTTCGGGGGAAATTGTTGGGCTGTTTGGACAGGTGGGCGCCGGGCGGACGGAAGTGCTGCGTTCGATTTTTGGCGCAGACCGGCTGGAATCGGGCGATGTGCATCTTTTCGGTGAAAAGGTAAAAATCAAATCACCTGTCGATGCGATCCAACGCGGAATTGGTTTCATTACTGAAGATCGCAAAAACCAGGGTTTAATTTTGAGCATGGACATTTTGGACAATGTCAATATTGGTTCATACGAAAAATCCATGCAATTTGGACTCATTCAAAAGAAGAGCCTGCAAAAAATTGCCGAGCATTTTCAAGATGCTTTGAAGATTAAGAGCAGCAATTTAAAACTTTGGACAAAGTTCCTGAGCGGCGGCAACCAGCAAAAAGTGATTCTGGCAAAATGGCTGAATCACGAATCTCGCATACTGCTGATGGATGAACCGACCAAAGGGATTGATGTTGGCGCGAAACAGGAGTTCTACCAGCTCATTCAAGACCTGGCTCAAAAGGGGGTGGCCATCCTGCTGGTTACTTCTGAACTTTCTGAAGCGATGGGCCTCAGTGACCGGATCCTGGTTTTTCGTAAAGGGTCCATCGTGGGAGAGGTAATCCCACGTGATACGACTGAAGAAGAAATTATGTCGATGACATTGTAAATGCAAGATTACTGTGGAGAATGATATGAATCAATCACTCACTCAATCCTTTATCAATAAGCTTAAGAACAGGCAAATCCCGGCGGAATCTGGCATCTTCCTGGCTTTGGTGCTCCTACTCATTGTTTTTTCAATACTAAGTCCTTATTTCTTCACTACTGCAAACATTTCAAACATTCTCATCCAATCAGCCATAACCATTGTCATTGCCAGTGGGGCAACGCTTGTGATTGCCTCGGGTGGAATTGATTTGTCGGTTGGATCGGTACTTTGCCTTTCGGGAATTCTCATGGCCATGGGGATGAAAGCTGAATATCCGGCCTGGTTAAGCATTCTTATCGGCCTGGTGGCAGGCACCCTGATGGGCGGCATTAATGGTTTTTTGATCGGCGTGGTTAAGATCACCCCGCTGATTGCCACATTGGCCAGTCTGAGCGTCATTCGCGCTTTGGCTTACATCATCACTGACGCCAGGCCAATCTATGGGTTCCCGATGAGTTTTCGGGTTTTTGGCACCGGTTATGTTGGCATGATTCCCTATGCTTTCATTCTAGCCCTGGTTGTGGCTTTCTTGCTGCTGCTGATTATTAAACGCACCCGCATGGGACGCTACACCCTGGCGATTGGCGGTAATGAAGAAGCGGCCAGGTTGTCGGGCGTCAATATCTGGAGGACGAAAATTGCCATTTATGCGCTGGCTGGTTTGTGCGCTTCTTTCGCGGCGGTTATCTTGACTGCCCGCTTGAATGCCGCCGAGGCGCTGGCAGGCAATGGCATGGAGATGGAAGCCATTGCGGCAGCGGTGATTGGCGGCGCCAGCCTGGCGGGTGGAATTGCCAGCATTCCAGGCACCATCATCGGCGCCGTTCTCATGGCGACTTTAAAAAACGGCCTGACCTTATTGAGCGTGCAACCGTACTTTCAACAATTGACCATCGGCATTGTTATTGTCGCGGCAGTGTTCATTGATAAGATCCGGAAACATTAATTGATCAAATATTTAGTTGGAGGTGAACTGAAACAAAACGAAGGAGAAGAGGTAGGTTTTTGTCTTAACCAAACTTAGTCAATATAAGGAGAAAAGCGATGCAAAAGAAGAAATTTGCCCCATTTATGGTTCTGGTGATTTTGATGCTGGCCGTTTCGGCCTGCGCCAGCCCGGCTGCGCCTGCTGCCGAAGCGCCCGCCGCTGTTGAAGAAGCTCCGGCCGAAGAAGCCCCCGCGGCTGAAGCCCCCGCCGAAGAAGCGCCCGCGGCTGAAGCCCCTGCCGAAGAAGCCCCGGCTGCTGAAGGAGACTTGACGCCGTTCCAACAAATGCGCAAAGACTCGTTTGCGGGCATGGTTGGTTTTGAAGCCCCCACCGACAAAGATATGCGGGTTGGCGTGCTGATGATCACCATGGCGAATCCGTTCTGGGTCACGTTCTCAGAAGGCGCCCAGGCGATGGGCGAAGAATTGGGAATCACCGTAGATATCCATTCAGCACCCACCGAGGGCGACATCAGCTCTCAGTTGGCCACCTGTGAATCAATGGTTGCTGCTGGTTATGATGCCCTGGTGATCTACCCGATTACCGAGAATAACCTCATCCCCTGCATCACCAAGGCAAATGAAGCCGGTGTGCCGATCATTGAACCCAACATCATCAGCGATATGAGTGCTGTTGAAGCTGCCGGTGGAAAAATTGACCAGCCCAAGACCCTCGATATGTACCAGATGGGCGTCAACGGGGCACAATTCATCGTCGATAAACTGGGCGCAGAGGGCGGTAAAGTGGCGATCATTGAAGGACTTGCAGCTGCACCGCAATCCATTGCCCGCAGAGACGGGGCAAAATCAGTGTTTGAAAGTGCACCGAACATTGAACTGGTGACCAGCCAGGCTGGCGATTGGGACAGAACAATTGCCTTGAATGCTGCCACCAATATCATCCAGGCCAATCCTGACATCAAAGGTTTCTACTGCGCCAATGACGTGATGGCTCTGGCTGTGGTTGAAGCTGCCATTGCTGCCGGCAAGAAAGACCAAATCATTGTGGTCGGAACTGACTTCATTGAAGATGCAAAGGCTTCCATCCAGGAAGGTATGCTGGACGGCAGCGTGGCATTCTCACCGTATGTGTGGGGCGAGTTGTCCGTGCAGATGGGTGTCATGAAGGCGCAGGGCAATGAAGTGCCGTCGGTTATCCCGATTGTCCAGGTTCTGGTTTCAAAAGACAATGTAAATGCAATGGATGATTGGAAATAATCTTTTGAGAGGTTTCTTGCCTTCGAAAAGATGGTTTGTCCTTACATAAACCACGCTTAGAGAAGGTACCAGGTCGTTGATTACAACGACCTGGAAGGAAGAATTTGCACACGCTGGATTGAATTGGGGTTCGGCGTGTGCAAATTTATAACAAAGTATATCTTACTGGAGAAAAAAAGTGAACATCAACTTGAAAGAGAGGTTATGGGGGTCGTTTGCAGGGTTGGCAGCGGGTGATGCCCTGGGTATGCCGTTTCACGAATTAACCCCCGATGAAATTCAAGCGAGATGCGGGGGTATTGTGAAAACGTTCCATTCGATTTTTGAGGATGAATTCATTCATCTTCAATATAAACCCGCTCAAATTACTGATGACACCACATTAACCATTGTGACTGCCAGGGCGATTCTGAAATACAAGGGCGAATTATCAACGGGACAATTTGTGCAGGAACTGGCTGATTGGGTAAAAAACAACCAGGCAATCTGGCAGCACGGCGGGGTGTACGGCCCCAGTACCAAGGCGGCATTCAACGAATACCTTGACGGCAAGTTTGATGGTTATTTGCAAAGGAAAAGATGGTGGTGTTACCAGGGCACCTCTAACGGCGCCATCATGCGGGTTTCACCTGCCGGCTGGGCCAATCCGGGCAACCTGCAAAAAGCGGTTGAACTTGCCTGCCAGGTGATTTTGCCCACTCATCCAACCGATGTGGCATTGTCTGCTGCGTCGGGTCAGGCGGCGGCCATTTCGCAGGCGCTCACTCCCACGGCTACAGTAAGCTCGATCATTGATGCTGCCCTGGAAGGCGCCAGGCTTGGAGAAAAAATTGGCAAACAAATGGCGCGCGAAACTTCACACCGCTACCCGCTTCCCAACCTGGAAATTGCCCTGGAACTGGCTGAAAAAGCAAAAGACCCCTTTGAAGCCGGGCATTTAATCCGGCGCTGCATCGGGTCGCACTTTCATGTGGCAGAGACGCTGGCAACCGCCATGGGGATTTTTTATGCGGCTAAAGGTGATTTACAGAGTTCAATCATTGCTGCGGTGAATAACGGCGGCGATAGCGATACGATTGCTTCCATTGTGGGGGCATTGGCGGGTGCATTAAACGGCATTCAAGCAGTGCCCGAACAATGGGTGAAGACCGTTGAAGAGGTTAATCAGTTAGATTTTGAGCAAATGGCTGATGCGTTTTGTTCCATGCTTGAAAAATAAACATAGGTAATATTAAAAAGGAAAAATCGCCGCCCTGATTATTGGGCGGCGATTTTTGGCGTTTTCTTTAAAGAAAATATTTCTCCTGCTTGCGGTGCTCTTCATAATCCTTGCGGGCGGCCTGCACTTCTGGCATGGTGGAAGTCTCAGCGATGGCAACATCCCACCAGGAATCGTAGCCGGGCACTTTCACCTCGCGATCGGTTTCTACCACGATGACCGAGGTTCGTTCAAGGGCGCGAGCTTGTTTAAGCGCGTCTTTGAATGCGGCGATGGAATCAGGTGTAAAGACCCGGGCGCCCAGGCTGGCGGCATTGGCGGCAAAGTCAATTGACAAGGGCTCGCCGTTTAATTGACCAGACTGTGCGTCGCGCTGGTTGAAGCGGGTGCCGAAGCCGTGGCTGCCGATGGAAGCGCTGAGTGAGCCAATGGAGCCAAAACCGTGATTGTTGACTACGATGACAATAACCTTAATACCTTCTTGAATGGCGGTCACGATTTCGGTTGGATTCATCAGGTAGGTACCGTCGCCCACCCACACAAACACTTCGCGGCTGGGGTCGGCCATCTTCACGCCAATGGATGCCGGGATTTCATAACCCATGCAAGAATAGCCGTATTCCATGTGGTAGGAATTGGGCGTTTTGGCGCGCCACAATTTGTGCAGGTCGCCAGGCTGGCTGCCGGCAGCAGACATAATCACGTCTCTTGAACCGGTTTCCTGCCAGATGGCGCCAATCACTTCGCTTTGGCCGGGCAGGGGTTGATGATTGAGATTGTAGAGGCGGTCGGTTTCTTTTTCCCATTCAGCTTTCAGCGATTGGATCTCGGCGGCATAGTCGGCTGAAACTGCATAATTCTTCAGCGCCTCAGTTAACTCTTCAAGGGTCACTTTTGCATCGGCGGTGATGGGTACGCCGTTGTGCTTATAGGCGTCCATTTCAAACAGGTTGATGTTGACAAAACGTACAGCCGGGTTTTGGAAGATGGTTTTTGAGGCGGTGGTGAAATCAGAATAGCGCGTGCCAATGCCAATTACCAGGTCGGATGCCAGGGCGATGCGGTTGGCGGCCAGTGTGCCGGTGGCGCCAATGGCCCCCAAACAGGCCAGGTGATCATAGGCCAGAGAGCCTTTGCCAGCCTGTGTTTCGCCCACCGGAATGCCAGTTTGCCGGGTGAACCGGTCGAGTACATCACAGGCCTGGCTGAACAGAACCCCACCACCGGAAACAATCATGGGGCGTTTGGCTGCTTTAATCATCTGAACGGCATCTTGCAACCGGCTGCGGTCTGCCAGGGGGCGGTGAATACGCCAGATACGTTTGGCAAACAGTTCTTCAGGGTAATTGTAGACTTCGGTTTGCACATCTTGCGGCAGCGCCAGGGTGACTGCGCCGGTGTCAGCGGGCGAGGTGAGCACGCGCATCACTTCGGGCAGGGCGGTGATCAACTGGTCGGGACGGCTGATGCGGTCCCAGTATCGTGATACCGGTTTGAAACAATCGTTCACGCTGATATCCTGCGTGTTGGGGCTTTCCAATTGCTGTAAAACCGGGGCCACGTTTCGCCGGGCGAAAATGTCTCCCGGCAGCAGCAGCACTGGCAGACGATTGATGGTGGCAAGGGCTGCGCCGGTTACCATGTTGGTGGCGCCGGGCCCAATGGATGAAGTGCAGGCAAAAGTTTGCATGCGGTTTTTCATCTTTGCGTAACCGCTGGCAATATGCACGGCTGCCTGTTCATTGCGAACCATGATGTAGCGAAAATCTGGATTTTGCTGCAAGGCCTGCCCGATACCTGCCACATTTCCATGCCCAAAAATTCCCAGGATTCCGGCAAAGAAAGGCATCTGAACGCCATCGCGTTCAACGTACTGGTTTTTTAAAAAAGCGATCAAGGCCTGCGCCATGGTTAAGCGAATGGTTGACATATCAATCTCCGTTATAAATTATTGAACTTTTAACAGCTTATCCACTCCATCTGCTAAAGAGGTTTCTGGTTCATTTCAAGTGTTACCATGGGAACGCGAGGATCTTTAAACTTCCAGGTGTCTTTCACCCACCCAAAATCAGGGTCATCTGTATTGGCCAGCGATTGATCGGTTCCGGCCAGAAAATTCAGATAGTACACGTTATAACCCGGAGCCGCGACCACCGGGTGATAGCCTTCCGGTGAAATTACCAACTGATTGTCACTGACCACAACCGTCTCATCCAAATGTCTGTCCGCGGTATAAACTCGTTGAATGGCAAAGCCCTCAGGGCGGTCAATTTTGTAGAAGTAAATCTCCTCAAGGTCAGCTTCGATCAATTTGCCATCTTTGTCCACTTTGCGAACATCATGCTTGTGCGGCGGATAAGAGCTCCAGTTGCCCGATGGCGTGTATACTTCCACGGTCACCAGGCGCTCGCATGGAAAACCCGGTGGGATCATGCGGTTGATTTGACGGGAGACGTTTTCGCCGCCGCGCAATTCAATATCCACTTCTTCGGGTTTAACCAGGCGGGCTGGAAAATCCTTTGTGGCTTTGGCCCATCCACAGGCAAAATCGGCATCACCGTTTACAGCTTTGACCGTGAAATCGGTGTTTCTGGGCAAATACAGCGTGGTGGGTAATCCATGAAACACATCTTTTCGGCTGCCAATGGCTTCCCATTTTCCAATGTTGGAGGTTACATCCAGGGAACCGCCCAAAATCACCAGGGCTAATTCGTTCTCTCCTGTTTGAAAGTGCCATTCTTCGCCATTTTTAAGCTGCACAGCCAGAAAAGACAAATCTTTCCAGCCTGCTCTTTGAGGGGTGACAGTGATATATTCCTTGCGGGAAAAATCTGGTTTTACCAGCAAATGAGATTGAGTTGAATTCATCCAGTTCTCCTTTCCGGGCAAATTGCCGTAGATTCTCGAATTAAGAGTTCTCCACGGATCATTTTTGATATGGTTTTTTTCTTGTCATTATCCAAACCAGGACTGGCAATCAGGTTTAACAACAATCTTGCGGCTTCCGAGCCGATTAACCGCTTGGGTTGATCAAATGTCGTCAAAGACGGGCAGGTATATGCCGAGTAGGGAATATTGTCAAAACCGGCAATGGAAATCTCGTCGGGCACTTTGATGCGGCGTTTTTGAAGCGTGGTCAATGCGCCAATGGCAATCAGATCATTGAAACAAAAAACCGCCGTGGGACGATTGGCACGACTGAGTATTTCAGTCATACCTTCCACGCCGTTTTCCATTTCTCCTCCCTGTAAATTGAGGATACTATTTTTGTCGGTAGAAATGCCGGCTTTTTCCAGTTCCTCTTCATAGCCGCGGATGCGGTCCTGGTTGATGCGCAATGCATTGATGTTGCCGAGGTAGGCTATCTGGCGGTGGCCCAGCTCAATTAGATGACGTACGACCTGTTTGGCTCCAAAAACGTCATCATGTGCGATGGAAAACTGATAGTCGCTGGGTGACTGGTTGTTGATGACTACAATGGGGATGCCGTACTGGCGCAGAAGATCCGTGTGGTCATGATTGAAGGAAACGGAACCGACAATGACACCGTCTACACGTTGTTCGCCAAAGGCCTGGATGATGGTTTTCTCGTGGACATAATCCATGTGGGATGAGGCGATGAAGATGCTGTAACCGGTACTCTGGAGCGTATCTTCAATGCCCTGGACGATTTCA
This sequence comes from uncultured Anaerolineaceae bacterium, assembly GCA_964580315.1. Classification (GTDB taxonomy): domain Bacteria; phylum Chloroflexota; class Anaerolineae; order Anaerolineales; family Anaerolineaceae; genus CAZOKH01. The sequence goes on from CAZOKH010000004.1 coordinate 36,421, forward strand.
CCGAAGTAGGGGTTATCAATACGGCTGACGATTACACCCAGCACATGCGAACGGTTGGTTTTTAAGCCGCGCGCAACTGCACTGGGCAAATATCCCATTTCCAATGCCAGCTCGCGGATAACTGAAGCGGTTTTTTCAGGAATGGCTGGATGGTTATTCAGGGCGCGCGAAACGGTGGCATGCGAAACCCCTGCTTTTTTGGCAATGTCCTTTATTGTAACTGGCATGGGAACCTCACAAATGCACACGTGTGCATTTGAATCATAGCAAATTCATTTTAAAAAGTCAAGCAAAAAAGGTTGCGCCTATCAGGCGCAACCTTTATTTTTATAGGTTTACTTCTGTTCTGGAATTTGCTACCGGACCACCGGATTATTGAATATATTGATCTACGTTATCTTTTGTGATGAGGGTGAACTCAACCAGGATTTCTTTCTCAACAGTCTCGCCCTGTACGATTTTGTAGCAGGTTTCAAGGGCGGTTTGACCCTGGGCAGTGGTGCTTTGAGATACTGTGGCGGCCAATTTGCCATCTTTCACCGCGGCGAGCGCGTCAGGCGTCGCATCCAGGCCATAGATTTTGATTTTATCGAGCAATTGAGCATCTTCAACAGCTTTCAAAGCGCCCATTGCCATACCGTCGTTGTTGGCAACAATGGCATCAATCTGGGTACCGGTCTGCAGCCAGTTTTCAACCAGTTTCAAGGCTTCATCAGTATTCCAGTTGGCAGTCTGCTCAAAGACAACTTTGATGTCAGGGTAATCTTTGAGGACTTCATAATAACCCTCGGTGCGACCGATTTGACCATCTGATCCCATGGGGCCAAGCAGGAAGGCGACATTGCCTTTGCCGCCAATGGCTTCGGCAGCGGTTTTCATTTCAAGGATACCACCCTCGACATTGCTGACACCAACAAAGCTGCTGGCGGCTTCGGGTTTGCTGATGGCCTGGTTTACGACCACAACCGGAATGCCGGCTTTGGTGGCGCTTTCGATGGCGGGAACAAGACCGTCAACTGATGCGGGTTCGATCACGATGCAGCTAATTCCCTGGGTTACCGCAGTCTCAACCTGGCTGACCTGTTTGGCCGGATCTTTACCACCGTCGTAAACAGTCAGTTCAACTCCCAGTTCGTCGGCTTTGGCTTTCACGGCGTCTGACATTTCAATGGTGAAGGCATTGGTCATGTGGCTCATGAAGAGACCATATTTTGCTTCAGGAGCCTCGGCGGCTGGCTCTTCAGCGGCCGGCTCTTCGGCAGCGGGAGCCTCGGCAGCAGGTTCTTCGGCGGCAGGAGCCTCAGCAGCAGGTTCTTCAGCAGGGGCGGGGGCAGCTGGTTGGCAGGCTGTCATTGCGAAAGCCAGCACCATCAAAACTACAACAAAAATTGATAGTTTCTTGCTCATATTCTCTCCTTATTTCTTGTGAATTTTCCAGAAGTAAACCCGGTTATGGCATTTCATCAATGAAAACTATTTTTTCGCTTTACCCTTAATATCCACCAAAACGGCCACGATGATAATTAGACCTTTAATAATGAGTTGGAAATGTGATGATACATTTAAAATATCCAGGCCGTTGCTGATGACAGCGATCATCAATGCACCAATTACTGTGCCGTACCATTTGCCCGAACCGCCCGACATGCTGACGCCGCCAATGATGACCGCAGCAATCGCGTCTAATTCGTATGATTGTCCGGAAGTGGGATTGCCCGAGATGATGCGCGATGCCAGGAGTAATCCGGCGATACCTGCCAGAAAACCACAGAGTGTGTAAACCAGCAATTTTATTTGTTCAACACTGATGCCGCTTACCTTGGCTGCGGTTTCATTGCCGCCAATGGCATATACCCGCCGGCCAAAAACCGTGCGGGTTAGCACAAAGGCTAATATCAGGGTGATTACGACAAAGTAAACCACCAGGTTGGGAATGGTGCCAAAAATAAAACCGCCAGAAATCTTCTCAAATTCCTTGGTTACATTGAACACGGGCTGCCCATTGGCGGCTATTAAGGCCACCCCCCGAACGATTGTCATGGTGCCCAGCGTGACGATGAATGGGGGAACGTTTCCATAGGCAACGCCAATGCCGTTGATGAGACCAACTGCTGAACCAGCCAGAACAGCCAGCAGAATGGGTACGATCAGCGGGTATTCGCCCGGGTGACCAAAGCTGGCTGCAATGACACCGCTAAGCGCCACGATTGACCCAACAGACAGGTCAATGCCGCCCGAAATGATCACATACATCATACCGGTCGCAAGGATGCCGTTGATGGAAGCCTGCTTGAGGATGTTAATGAGATTGGCGGGGCGTGCAAAAGCCTTGGGAGACAAAATCATTAAGACTGCCAGGATAATGATAAAAGCAAAAAAGATGCCCAGCTCTTTGAAGGAATTGAGATTGTTGTTTTGTTTTTTTTCGCTCATGTTAATTCGCCTCAAATTTGGATGCCAATCGCATAATATTTTCCTGTGAAAATTCGTCTCGTTTGAGTTCACCGGTCAACCTGCCGGCAGCAATGACCAGGATCCGGTCTGAGAGCCCCATCAACTCGGGAATTTCGGACGAAATCATTAAAATTGCTTTTCCTGCCTTCGCCAGCTCGCCCATAAATAGATAGATATCTCGTTTTGCGCCCACATCAATGCCGCGCGTGGGTTCATCCAAAATGATGATGTCTGGTTCTGTTAATAACCATTTGGATAGAACAACTTTTTGCTGGTTACCACCACTCAGCGAGGTGATCATACTTTTTCTTGAGAAGACCTTAATTTTCATGTCCCGAATTTGGTTTTCGGCGGCTACGGCTTCTCTTTGCCGGTTGATTATGCCGTAGCGGGCAAGATTATTGATGCCTACTAGAGAGATGTTATGTTCCACGGAGGCTTTCAAGTTCAAGCCGGTGTATTTACGATCTTCAGTGACCAGGGCAATTTTGTTACGGATGGCGTCTTTGGGATGGTGGATATTGACCTTATTGCCCCGCAGATACAATTCGCCAGCGGTGGGGTGCGTGATGCCGAAGATACATTCCACCAACTCACTGCGGCCGGCCCCAACCAACCCGGCGACACCAACAATTTCACCGGCTCGCAAGTTGAAATGAATGTTCTGGAATTTTTTCTTCTGGGAAAGGTTTTTTACTTCCAATACCACTTCGTTCGGCGCTACGATTTGCTTTGGATAAAATTCGGTGATCTCTCGACCAACCATCATCATAATCAATTGATCTTTATTGAGATTTTTTGCATCGTCAGTGCAAATCAGGTGTCCGTCTCGCAGCACGGTGATGCGGTCAGCAATTTTGAAAATCTCGTCCATTTTGTGCGAGATATAGATGATGGCAACACCTTCAGCCTTCAGCCGGGCAATTTGTTCGAAAAGGGTGTCAATTTCTTTATCCGTGATGGCTGATGTTGGCTCATCCATAATCACAATTTTGGCAGAAAGTGAAATGGCTTTAACAATTTCAACCAGTTGAATTTGTGCAACGCTCAAATCTCGCATTAACAATCTCGGGTTGATATCAATGCCCATTTTGGAAAACAGGCTGGCGGTTTGTTCGCGTTGTTCTTTTTTATCAACCAGGCTCATCAAACCGGCTTCTACGTGTTTAATTTCCCGGCCCAGAAAAATATTTTCAGCCACTTCCATATCCAACACGGGTGTTAATTCCTGGTGGATCATGGATACGCCGTGGTTAATGGCTTCTCTGGGATTGTGAAACTTCACTTTCTCACCGTTGAGAATAATTTCACCGGCGTCCAGCTCGTAAATCCCCATTAATATTTTCATCAGAGAAGATTTTCCGGCGCCATTCTCTCCGATCAGGGCGTGCACTTCTCCGGGTTTTACTTGCAGGTTTACCGCATCTAAAATTTTCACACCGAAGAAACTTTTATCGATGTTGTTCATTTCAAGCACATAATCTGAACTCAAAGCTGGCTCCTCATTCTATGCGATTGAATTCTTTTGCATCGATGCACACGTGTGCATTCGTATTTAAAAATTATAGCGATTGTTTTCTTCGCATTTATTCATTTCTGCTTATCAGGAATTACGATTATTATAGAGGAAACAAACCAGTTTTTCAAGCCGGAAGATGGAAATATCTTAGAATTCGGGCATTAATTTTCCCCATTAGGCTGCCCGTAAAAACCCCGTTCGGCGCTTTCGGCTGAAATTTGTTCTTCTGTCAGCAGGGGAACAGGGCCAACTGCGCGCGCCGCCAGATAGGTTTTCGAGGCATCTTCCAGATACACAGCCGATTCAAGCGCTTCTGCCAGGCTTTTCCCAATGGCAATCACACCGTGGTGTTTGAGAATGACCGCCAGTGAGTTTCCAAGATATTCCACTGCCAGGATGCCCATACCCTCGTTGGCTGAAATGTTAAATGGGGCAACGCGAACCGGACCATTGTTGGCGTCGATGATAGTGGTCAGGCAGGCGGGCAGCACATCGGTCACAAAGCCGACTGCTGTAGCGTAGGGTTGATGGGTGTGAATGACCGCCTGGATATGCGGCATGTGCTTGAAAATATATAGCAGGGCAGATGTATCCGAGGATGGACGGCGGGTGCCATCCACCAGTTTGCCGTTTTCATCCACCAACACCACATCATCCGGAGTCATCTCATCGTAGCGCATGGCGGAAGGGGTTACCAAAAAGGTGTTGTTCGGCATGCGAATACAGACGTTTCCGCCTGACAGCGAAACCAGGCCATAGCGGTCCATGGTGCGGGCGCAGGCCAAAACCTGTTCTTTTTCCAGTTCGTACATATTGCTAATCTCCTGATAACGATTTGTTATTTACGGATTCGTGGTATTTTTGGATGAGGTACTCGCGTGAGTGGACGGCGATTTGCATATAGTCATCGTCTTGCTCATACCAGAGTTCCACGATGATGGGGCAATTGAAATTCATATTTCGTAATTGTTTGAATACAGCACAAAAATCCAATATGCCGCTGCCCCAGGAAATGTTATAGCTTGAACCAGGCTTTGCATCGCGAATGTGTAGGCCAACAATATGCCCCCGGCTCAGTTCCAGTTCACCAACCGGGTCGAATCCCATTGCTGCCAGGTTGGCTACATCGGGATAGACCTGCAGCCAGGGCGAGTTGACCTCGTGCACAACTTGCATGGCTTTGCGAATAGAGGTGATGTAATCTTCCACCGGTTCAATGGCAAGCATCACGCCGGCCTGGCTGGCCATTTCAACCCCGGCTGCCAGGTTATCGCGGTAGCGTTTTTCGGTTTCTTCCGTGTGCGGTTCATAGAAAACGTCTGAACCGGTGATTTGAAGAACACGGATGCCCATCTTCCAGCAAAATTCAATCCCCTTTTGCATCAAATGCATGGCGCGTTTTTCAGTGGCTTTGTCTGCGCTGCCCAGGGCATACTTGCGGTGCCCGCTGAAACAGGCTGAGAATAACTGAACCCCCTGATTACTGGCGGCGTCCCTGGTTTCAGTGATCTGGGAGGGGGACCAGTTCAGGCGTTCCAGCCGGGCGTCAGTTTCATCGAGGCTGATTTCAAAAGTATCATAACCAGCCCGGGCGGCATCAGCGAACATCAGCGGCAGCGGCTGCGCTTTGAGGGCTTTTTCATAAATCCCCAAACGATAAGGGCAGGTTTGATTCATGGGTTCTCGCCTGTTTGTACGACAGCGATCATCCTCTGGTATTCAGCCTGGGGATTTTTCGCATTGAAAATCGCCCTGCCCATGATGACTGTATCCACGCCGCACTGGATCAACCTGGGAAGCAAGTCAATGGTGACGCCGCCATCTACCCAGATGGAAATGTGTTTGGGCAGCAGGCGGCGAGCATTTTCAATTTTGGTGTAACAGTATTCTCTGAATTTCAATCCGGCAAAATCGGGTTCGTTGGTTAGCAGCAAAATATAATCCAACTGGGAAATGAAGGGTTCCAGTTCTTCGACTCCGGTTTTCAAGTTGAGCGCCAGGCCGGCTTTTGCACCCAGCGATTGAACTTTTCCCAGAAATTTGGCCGGATAGGGCAAGGCTTCCATGTGTGCGCAAATGGTCATTACCCCACAATGGATCAGGTTGTCAACATAATCGAGGGGATTGGTGACCATCAGGTGAGCATCCAGATCAAAGCTGGTGTAAGCAGCGATTGCCCGAACGGTGTCCATGCCAAAGGTCATGCTGGGACAAAAGTTGCCGTCCTCGATATCAAGGTGCAAACAGCCGATGTTTCCCAGGTTGTCGATTTCATCACCAATGCGCAGCATGTTGGCCGATGCAATGGAAGGAATGATTCTGATCTTGTTTGTCATAGGTTAGATGGTTTTCATTGATTCGTGGAAATAATCCAGGGCAGCCTGGGCTTTTTCATAAACAACAAATTTCTTCTGGTAAATATCGGCAAAGGCTTCGCGAGGCTTGAACACTTTTTTTACCCGCACCATCTGGCTGACGGCATGTTCAAAACTGTTGAACGCCCCGCAGGCAATACCGGCGCAAATGGCTGCTCCCTGGGAGCTCAGTTCAGAGCCTGACAGGATTTCGATGGGCATTTGCAGGGCGTCACTCATCATTTGCGTCCAAATGCTTGAATTTGCCACACCGCCCGACAACCTGGCGTGCTTGAAATGCCTGCCATCGGTCATCAGGCGTTTGACATGAAAGAGGGTTGAAAAAACCACGCCTTCGTAAACCGCCTGCAGCAAATGGTCGCGGTTGTGATAGCTGCTGAGATTAAAAAATACACCTTTTGCATCGGGGTGGGTGGCTGAAGCAAACAGGTAAGGAACGAAGACCACGTCATTTTCATCGGGATGCATTTCAGCCACACGTTGATTGCATTCCCGGAACAGTTCTGCCCTGGCAATGCCTGGACGGTCAGCAGCAATGAATTTTTCAACAAACCAGTCAAAATTGCTGGCCGAGGTGGGAGTTGATTCTTCCACCAGGTAATGTCCGGGCAGGAAGGACATGGAGATGGAATTGGTGGTCTGGCGGTATCCGCGCGTCAGTTGGGTGGTGAGGTGTTCATTGATGGACCATGTGCCGGCAATCAGGCACAAGGTTTCACAATCCAGCACACCGCTGGCCAGGGCGCCGGCGTCCACATCGAAACAACCGCTGGCAACCGGTGTGCCGGCTGCCAGGCCGGTGAGCTGGCTGGCTGTGGGTGTGATGTGTCCGCAGATTTCGGTTGAACCAATGCAGGGCGGCATTAACCTGTAACAATCTTCAATTCCCAGCATCTGGAACAGGCGGGGATCAAAACTGAGTGTGTGAATATTCATCAATCCCCAGGATGAGGATTCGGTGGGCTCGCAGGAGAATACCCCGGTCAATTTCATGCGGATGTAATCTTTGATTCCCAAGGCGTAGGCTGATTTTTCCAGAACTTCGGGGGCGTGGTCGCGATACCAGGGCAGCAGGGCGGCCGGCTGGGCTGACCATAATGTCTGGTGGGTTAGTTCAAAGGCTTGCTCTTCAATGCCGTTTTGGGCATAAAGCTCGGCATATTTTACACCGCGGTTGTCAGTGGAAACAATGCAATTGGCGGTGGGTTGCCCTTGTCCGTCAACCAGGCAGATTCCGTTACCATAACCGGTTAATCCAACACCCAGGATATCCTGCGGTTGAATGCGGCTTTTTTCAAGCGACTCACGAATAACTTCGATATTCAATTGCCAGACGGTATTGGCGTCGCGTTCGGTCATGCCGGGTCTGGGGATGATCATATCGGCCCAGCGTGATGCGACGGTTATTTCATTGCCCTGCAAATCAAAGATGGCGCACTTGGTGGATGAACCGCCGTTGTCAATTCCCATCAGGTATTTGGTCATTGCTTGCTAGCTCCCGATCTCAAAGTTTGTAGCTTTTATTGGACGGCTGTGATATATGATGCAGCTCAGGCTTCTACGGCATTTTGCAAGATGAACTTTGCCACAATTTCACCGATGGCATTGTGGTTGTTGGTGCGTGTGGTGATATAGTCGGCGGCAGCTTTGGCATCTTCATTGGCGTTCTGCACGGCTATACCAACACCGGCGCCGCGAATCATTTCAATATCGTTGGTGTAATCTCCAACGGCAATGATGTTTTCGGCTGGCAGGTTCAAATGCCTGGCAACCAGGCTGACCGCAACCCATTTATTGATTCGGTTTTGCATCACGTCGTAATAGTTTACCTGCGACGGCAGGGTATATAAATTGAGGCCATTTTGGGCGATCAAGTTATCAATTTCACGACAGGCCTGGATGCTGGTGATTGAAAAGCCATCGATTTGGTCAAGCGGCACTTCGTCAGGAGAATGATACATTTGGGGAATCTGTTCGGCGAATTCGGCAAATTTTCGGACGGTGTCGTCAACCAGGTTTACACCCCAAAACAGGCCGGCTTTAACATGCAGCAAAAACCCCTGTTTCAGAGCAAGTTCAATCACTTGCCTGGCTTCACCCGCTTCCACGCATTTGTGCAGCAGCACTTCATTCGTCCTCAAATCGGTTGCTTTTGAGCCGTTATTAATGCACAGGAAATCAGCATAGGCCAGAAATGAGGACACAGAGGTCATCTCAAATTCGCACCGCCCGGTCACAAAACAAACCAGCGTTTGATTGCGCCGGGCGGTTTCCAGGCTTTGCATGGTTTCGGGCAGTAAAAAACCCCGGTCATCCACGGTAGTGCCATCCAGATCAAGCGCCAATAATCTTTGCAATTGCTTTGATCCTCCACGAAGTAGGAATAGTCAGGCAGTGAAAATTAGAGTGTGGCCCGGAATTCTTCAACCTTATCCATGAAGGCTTTTACCCGTTCGAAATCCACGGCGTTGTACAGGTAACCGTCAAATTTGAATGTAGTAGCGACCACGGCCGCGTCACAAATTTTCAATTTATCAACAATCGTATTGATGTTGCAGCCGGTGTTCGCCAGCACTACAACATCAGGCACAGCCTGTTTAATTTGCGCCAGAAGTTCGTTATCTACTCCCTGCCCGGCGGCAGAACCGGATATGCACAACCCGTCGGGTTCGGCTTTAAATACCAATGATTTGGCGATGCGGGTGAGGTCGCGCGTGTCGAGGTTCACATCAGATTCGGGATTGAGGAAATACAGCAATTTCAAGTTGTCCAACCCCAATGCGCTTTTGCGCCGGATTAGCTCTGAAAAATCATTATCGTAAAAACCGCCGTCACCCACATAGACGCCTGAAAAAGTGCCGCGTGCAAATGAGGCATCAACCGCCGCAGACAATTCGATAGTGGCCAGACCGTCTGATATACAATCGACGCCGTAGGGTACCTTAATTTCATCCATCAACTCGCCAATGACGCGCGCCATGGCGCTGGGGGTGACGTGGCTCATGTGGCGCTGGTAGGGCAGGCTGAATTCGTTGGAAAAGATGATGCCGTTCACGCCGCCTTCCTGCAGGGCATGAAGATCTTTGCGCGCCAGCTCGACCACGCGTTTCATGCTGTCGCCATGTCTGAATTTGGGGTCGCCGGGGAGCGGCTGCAAATGCAGCATGGAGAAAATGGGTTTTTTTACTTTAAATAATTCTTCGGTCCAGTTCATAGATTTTTCCTTCTTTCTTTACCAACCTCTGATGGGGTGCGACATGGGGTGGTCAGCAGTTTCTATATCGCAGGCTAAAATCACTTCGGGGATGTAACGCGGCAGCAAAGTCACCGGGTATTCCAGCGTGGGTTCGCTGAAAAGAATCACACGGATCACGGTTTGTTTCCATGAACCGGTGGCGACCATCAACACCGCGCGTTTGGCTGACAGCATGGCTTTGAATCCAAGCGTCACGGCGCGCGGGGGAACGCGGTCATAGCACCCGCCAAAAGTCCGCTGGCTGAGCGCAACAATGGTGTCTTCGTTTAAATCGACAATACGGGTTTTGGAGCGGGCAAATTCTTCAATTGAAACACGATGTGTGTAAGAGCGGGGGGCTTCACAAAAAGCCACCAGTCCTTTGCAGCCAACACCGGCCCAAATGGTATCAACCCCGCCCAGTTCTTCAATTTTTTCGTCCACATAATCGAGGTTGTCGATGCGCGGCCAGAACCGCTGACTGGTGGGAACGGTCAATTCGGGATCGATGCGGTTGTAGAATGCCGCATTCATGGTGCCTTCCAGGCTTTCATAGGTGTCGGCTACCGGGAAGGGCCGGCCTTCCCAGTCGAGAAATTCATCCATGTGAAAGATGAAGAGATTTTTCAGGCTGATTTTTTCTTCGTTTACCCTGGCGATAAATATGTCATATTCATCGGTTGGCCCGGCAGGCAAAATCCACCGGGTTATTTTGCCATCGCGGTTGTGCTGGATTACCTCATCCGCCATCATGTTGCCGATCATTTGCATGGTTTCGGCGCGGTCCCGCCTCATCAGCAACCTGGCTTTTAAATCGTCCCGTTTGTTCAATTCATCCACCGGGATGCTGCACCAGCGGAACAATTCTTCTCTTGAGATTTTATAGTCCATATTTTGATTATTCCTTTGCTTCGAGTAGTGAACGAATAACTTTAATACCTCTTGCAGCGGCAAATTCGGGTTCGGTTTCGTACCTGGAGAATAATTCTAATGACAGGTAGCCATCATATCCAACTTCTCTGAGCATTCTGACAATGCCCGGGAAATCCATTTGTCCATCACCGGGTATCAGGTGATCTTCGCTGTCGATCATAGCATCAATGAAATGGATGTGACAGATATTTTTTCCAAGTTTGTGGAAATATTCAATCACGGGTTCTCTGGCAATGAGGGGGCAGGCCAGGTCGAGCATGCCTTTCACCATGGGTGAATTCACCTCATTCACTGCCCACAAAAGATCATCCGAAGTGACCAGGATGGTGCCTTCAAAGGGCGTGACTGGTTCGAGGATGATGGTTTGACCAATTTCTTCGGCATGCCTGGACAGGACTTTCATGTTTTGAATGAACAGGCGTTTGACATCTTCTTTGTTTCTGCCATAGCCAGGGTGATTGCAGGCAAACATGCAATATTTGGAACCGATTAATTTGGCGGCATCCAGCGATTTCTTAAAATACTCGAGACTTTCCTGGTTGAGGCGTTCATCCTCGAAAACCAGGCTGTAGGGTGATCCAGTGTTTTCAGGCGCGTAGCTGATGATGGGCAGGTTGTGCTGTTTGGAAAGTGCAACGATTTTCGAGGCGCCGCCGTTCACAATATCCAGGGGAAATGCATGAGGGCGGAAACCGCCAATTTCAATGGCGTCGTAGTGGTATTTGGCTGCCAGTTCAAAAGCTTTTTCAAGCGGATATTTTGAAATCCCTGCGGTAAATAATGCTGTTTTCATATCATCTCCTGTAAATATTGATCAATTTGAATTCAAAAAGCAGGTTTGATTTTTTTGAATTACCAGGCTATTCATACCCTCAACAGCAGGATTAAATGATGAAATCTTGACAGCCTTACACATTATCCATCCAAAAACAGCATAACAACAGATAACTTATTGACTTTATTGTACCACGTTGTGTTAAAGTTACCACCAATTATAGATAATCTATTGACTTTAATATACCAGTTGGTGTATTATCTAAATCATAATGCAGACAACTTGCGGACATTTATATACCACAGCATTGTCTCACCAGTTGTTCGCACTAAGCTTCGTTTGATCAATAAAAAAATTTTAGTGGTTTGTTGATTTACTGTTTGGTCGATTATCCGTTTTGTTTTGATGAAGATCTTTTAAATCATAAGAATCTTACATCGCTATCCTGGCCCAGGCCAGGAATGTCAAATGTTGTTTATCCGGCAATTCATTATTAATTGACCGGATTAATAAGAAATAATCCAAAACAACTAAGAAAGGATCGATCAATGTCAACCCAATCACAAGCTGAAGCAACAGTAGGCGCTGCAGCAGAGGAAATCAAGCATACTCTGGGAAGGAAGTTGGGGTTCTGGGCGGTTGTCGCCATTGGTATTGGCACAACCATTGGTTCTGGCATCTTCTCTTCGGTGGGAGAGGTTGCCGGAGCAGCCGGGTCAGCCTGGATGACCATCATGGCATTTCTGCTGGGCGGCGTCATCATGATCCCGCAAATGCTGCTGTATGCGGAATTATCATCTGCCTATCCTGAAAATGGTGGGGCATACGTGTATTTCAAGGAGGCCGGATCCAAATTCCTGGCATTCCTCTCGGGCTGGATTGGTTTCTTTGGAACCGACACCCCGGGCATTTCCATTATGGCGTTGGCAATTGCCAACTACATTGCCTTCTTCACCGGCATTGGCGGCCTGGCGGTGAAACTCCTGGCAGTGGGCTTAATTCTCATTTTCATGTTCATTCACATGACGAGCGTGGAAAAGGGCGCAGCCTGGCAAACTTTCATCACTGGTTTCAAGGTTTTGCCGTTTGTGCTGCTCATTGGTATTGGCCTGTTCTATATCCGCGGCGACCTCGTTGCCACACCGGCGCTTGAAGGCGCGCCAACTGGAATCCTGGCGCTGCTGGCGGCTATTTCAGCCACCACCTGGTCGTATGATGGCATGCAGTCAGCCTGCTGGATTGCCGGCGAGGTGAAAAATCCCAGGCGTAACATGCCCATTGCTTTGATTACCACAGTCATCTTTGTGACCATCCTGTACACAGGCTTGACCAGCGTTGCAGTTGGCTTGCTGCCGGTTGATGCCCTGGCTGGTTCTGATGCCCCCATCTCTGAAGCCATGTCTAAGATCCCATTGATCGGTACCATGGCTGGCAATCTGACCGCGCTCCTGGCAATCATCGTTATCATTGGCTCGCTCTCCAGCCTCATCATGTTCCAACCCCGCCAACAGTGGGCCATGGCGCAGGACGGCCTGTGGTTCCGCGCCTTCGGCGTGGTTCATCCCAAGTGGGAAACCCCCGTTTTGTCCATCGTGGTGCAGTGTGCTTTTGGTATCCTGTTCGTGTTCCTTTCCAACATCACTGAACTGCTGGGATACTTCACCTTTGCATTGCTGCTCAGAAGCACCTTCACCTTCGCGGCTGTGTTCTGGCTGCGCCGCAAACCGGACTACAACCCGGCCTATAAGATGCCCGTCTGGCAGGTTACTACCATCCTGGCTATCGCTTTCTCCTTCATCCTGCTGGTCTCAACCTTCATGTGGGCTCCGCTGCCGGGCTTGATCGCGAGCGCTGTTGCGGTGGTAACCGGTTATCCGGCATATAAATACTTCTTGAAGACGCAGAAACCATTTACAACTGAATAAGGTTATCCGGCAAATATAGCGATAACCTGATCCGAGTACAGTGAGGGGCATGGTGATTATCGGGAAAAATCCCGAGGCGTCATGCCCCCACAATTTTTACTAAAAAATTACACGGTAATGATCAGAAATTGAGGTGTTGGATATGTCACATCTTTTTGAAGGTCTTGTCACTGAATTAATTACACCGTTTCATGATGACGGCGCCATTGATTTCAAAACCCTGGCTGACCTGGTTGATTTTCAGATTCAAAACGGGGTGAAACATTTCTTTGTCAACGGCCTGGGGGGTGAGAGCCATGAACTGACGCTGGAAGAAAGACGCGAGGTTTTGAAAACCGTCTCATCAAGATGCCAGAACGGCGAGAAAACCATGGCTTGTGTGTTTGTATCGACTGTGCAGGAAGGCAAACAGCTGATTGATTTGTATTCTGATATTCATTATGATGCCTTGTGTTTCACTGCTCCCCCGCTTTTCCCTTATACCGAAGAATCACTGTACACATTTACCTCAGAGTTGATTAAGTACACAGACAAACCCTGTTATATCTATAATTGTGTGCAGATGGCAACACTTTATTCACCCGACTTGCTGGCAAAATTGGCGCGCGACCATAATAACCTGCGCGGTTATAAGAACGCCACCCGCGATATTGTGCATTACATGCAGTGCTTGATGCGGATTGATCACAACACTTTTGACTTTTTGGACGGCTGCGACGCCACCATCGCGCCAACCATGATGATGGGCGGCTGCGGCTGCGTTTCTTTCATGGGAGTGCCGTTTCCTAAAGAAACTAAGGCAATTTGCGATTACGCCCTGGCTGGCGACTATGAAAAGGCCATGGAAGCCCAGTTCAAGATCCTTGAATTGCGCAACATTCTCAAAAAGTCGCCCTTCAATGCGGCATATATGTACGCCCAGGAATTGACCGGCGGGCCGCTTGCCAAAAATACGCGCATGTCGCCGGAGATGACCAAGGTATCTGATGAAGTGAAACAGGAACTGGTTGCGGCGTACCGCCGGCAGCAAAGCTCCAAATGACGGTGATTTATTATTCTTGTGATCTGTAATGGGAAGCGCAGATGAGTGTTACCCGGATTAACCTGACCGAACCCATGTTCGGTGAGACTGAAAAGATTTTTCTGGAAAATGAAAAATTCAGGATTTCCCTGTTTCGATACAGCAGTGGTGTTTGCGCCGCCAAGTTTGAGAATTCTCAATTAACCCTGGTGGCGCTGCCGTTCCAGGGGCAGCAAATCTGGAGGCTGTCAAGCTGCACCCGTGACCTGACCATGAAGTCGGTCTTTGGTGAACCTGAAAACACCACCCGCTTTGGGTTGAATTACGGCGGTTTTCTCATACACTGCGGTCTGACTGCGACAGGAAATCCATCGGCGCAGGACAGCCATCCCTTGCACGGCGAGTTGCCCAACTGCCATTATCAAAACGCCCATTTTTTGATGGGAAGTGAAGACAACCGGGATTTTGTTGCGTTGGGTGGCTGTTTCACCTATCGCAACAGCCTGGAGTACACCTATGCCTTCGAGCCGGAAATGCGCTTGTTCGAAGATTCGGCCGTGGTTGAAATGGATGTGCGCGCCACAAATAATCGAAGCAAACCAATGAAGTATATGTATATGGCGCACATTAACTGGCTGCCGGTTGAACATTCACGACTGGTGTCCAGCGCGGATCGCAGAACCATTGAAGTATTCAATGATACCTTTGGTTTGCCTGAAGGCGACGGAGATCAATTTCAGGCTTATGTGGAAAAGCTGGAAAAACAGCCGTCGCTGGCTGATGTGATTGATTCTCAAACACAAATATATGACCCGGAATTGTGCATGTATATGCGCTACCTGCCGGATGAGGATGGTTTTGCCCATGCCATGCAAGTTTTTCCGGAGGGGGATGCCGGTTATGTCGCTTTTCGGACGGCTGAATTGCCCAATGCGGTGCGCTGGTTTGCCCGCACCGGCGATGAAGATGCGATTGGATTCGCCATACCGGGAACCAATAACCATTTGGGATTTTCACGCAATGATGAAAAAGGTTTGATCAGGCAAATTCCGGCAAAAGGCAGTATCAGCATGAATTATAAATTCGGATATCTAAAGGCCTGTGAGGCGCAAAAAGTTGCGCAGACCATTGATCAAATATGCAATGGGTAGAGCAGTATTTTTCAAAGTCCTATGCGGGACGAACGAAGGAGTTTTTCTGTGAGCAAAAAAATTGATGTCATCGTTCTGAACAGTCATGGCGTTGGACAGTTCTGCAATATCAAACGGCTGCCGTACCTGGGTGAAACCTTGCGAGCCTGGAACTGGCGGATTGAAGAAGACGGCGGAAAAGGCACCACGGTTTCTGTGGCGTTGGGCAGGTTGGGCGTCAGAACCGCTTATATCGGCAAAGTGGGAAAGGATCCCTGGGGTGACCTGGGTTTCAAGTGGATGGGCGATGCCGGGGTGGATACCACTTATATGTACCAGAGCGACGAGGTGACCACGGGCACAGGGCTGGTGATGATTGATGAAGAGGGGCGCAATACCATTGTGGACGGCGACAGCAGCCTGGAGGCGCTCACGGTTGAAGAAATTACCACAGCCCTGGAAGCCATGAAAGATGCCCGCCTTTTTATCACCGGGTTTGCCATGCCCGAAAGGCTGGCTTTGGCCGGGGCAAAGATTGCCCACGGCATGGGCATGACCACCCTGTTGAATGCCAGCCCGTTACCCGATCATCCCATGGGCGACCTGAGCTACATCGATTACCTGGTGATCAATGAGGTAGAAGCAAAAGTGCTGGCCGGTGAGGAAGATCAATCTTCCAAGGCTTATCCTGAAATCATCCGGAAAGTAAGAGAAAATTATCATTGCGGCTCGGTTGTGATGACTGTGGGCGATGAAGGTAGCATGATTTTGCACGGCGATGAAATTTCCCTGATCCCGGCGGTCAAAGTGAACGTGGTGGACACAACCGGGGCGGGCGACAGTTACCTGGCGGCATTTGCAGCCAACTTGATCTGGAATAAAAGTGTGAAAGAAGCAGGCGAATGGGCATCCAAATACGCCGCGTTGAAGGTGACCCGCGCCGGCACGATCCCTGCTTTCCCCTATCTCAAAGAAGCAGAAGAATTTATCGCTTCGCTAGAAAAAGAATAGCCATTGACCTGGCGAAAGGTGAAAAATGGGCTGCCCGGTTCAATGCCGGGCAGCCCATTTGATTTATCCAGCCATTCTCGAATTGGTTTTAAAGCGCGTGCATCAAATCGCGGTTCACAATATATAACTGGTCGAAAATTTTTCGATAGGGTTGATAAATCTCATGGCGCTGTGCATCGGGTTGAAACACTTCGGCGGGTTTGATCTTTTCTCCCAGTTCAGCAAAACCAGAGCAGCCGCCAATGGCAACCGCGGCCAGCAAAGCGTCGCCATAGGCGGCGCCAATGGTCACGCGCGCGGTTTGAATGGCCTGGTTGGAAATATCGGCGATGATTTGCAGCCACAGCCTGTTTTTAGTGCCGCCGCCCACCGCCATCACCTTATTCAACGGTAGATTGTATTCTTTGAGAATGTCGAGATGCTGGGCAATGCTGTACCCCACTCCTTCGAGGGCTGATTTGTAGAGGTGGCTGCGGGTGTGGTGCAGGGCAAGCCCAAAGATTACACCTCGTGCCAGGGGGTCATTAATGGGAGTTCTTTCCCCGGCAAAATAGGGCAGGGTGATCAGGCCGTCGCTGCCCGGCGGGATATTCTCCAGCCCGTCCAGGATGCTTTCATAGGCGTTGCGTCCGGTTTTTTCCTGCTGTTCCAGGGCGTCGAAAAAGATGTGATCTCTAAACCAGCGGGTGAGGGTGCCGGCGTTGTTGGTGCCGGCTGAAACGCTGAAGGTGCCCGGGATGATAAAGCTGTCATGCCACAGGCGCTGGTCAACCACCAGCCGGTCAGAGCAATAAATCATGTAGCAACTGGAACCCAGCATCACCATCATGTCGCCAGGTTGGAATACACCCGTGCTGATGGCTTCAGCCCCGGCGTCATCGGTGCCGGTGATGACCGGGGTACCTTCGCAAAGACCGCTTTCAGCGGCTGCTTTTGCGGTGACCTTGCCCACCACGTCCATGGTGCCGCGGCAGGTTGCCAGTTGGTCGGGGCGGCAGTATAGGGTGCACAGTTCTTCGTCAATACTTCCGTCTGGTTTGTAAGCAGGGGTGAAAGTGTTGATCAGGAATTTATCGATGACATATTCGCCGGTAAGTTTGGCGGTGATGTAAGATGTGGCTGTGAGAAATTTGTAGGTTTTGCTGTATATCTCGGGTTCGTTGTTTTTAATCCACAAAATCTTGGGAGCGACATCAGAAGAACACAGGGGACGGCCAAACAATTCGTTAATCCTGTCGGCTCCGTAATAGTCGTTCATGAAAGCAATCTCACGGTCGGCGCGCGAGTCAATGCCGTAGAGGATGGCCTTGCGCAAGGGACGACAGTTTTCATCCACCGGTAGACAGTCAGCCCCCAGGGTGCTGGTGCCAATGCAGGCAATTTCTTGCGGCTGAATGCCGGATTTTTCGATCAGGCTGCGCGAAATCTGACAGAAATCGTGCCACCAGACCTGTTCGGCATCATGTTCAAAATAATTGGGCTGTGGGTTTTCCATGCCGTGTTTTTCAGCATGGCTTGCCACCAGGTTATATTGCTGATCGATTAAGACCCCTTTGCTCTCATAGGTACCAATGTCGATGCCCAGATAATAAGTTTTTTTCATGAATGAATAATCCTCACAGTTTTTATGACCTCGTTGAAGGGAAAGATGGGAAAAAAGCAATTCACGTCATTTTGCCCGCATTCCATACACTTGCCTGGGTTATGGGTTGGTTTCAGCGCCCATGATGGTGATGGAAACAGTTCTTTTGGCCGGGCCGTCAAACTCCATGAAATAGACATCCTGCGCATCACCCATCACAAGTTGTCCATCCACAATGGGAAACAGGCAGTGGTTGCCGGTGAGCATGGATTTGAGATGCCCGGTGGGATTGCCGGCAGTGCTGCCGTAAGAAGGAAGAATGCGGGCGTGCGCGTAGGGGTGGTCTTCGGGCACCAGCCGTTTCAAGGCTTCGTCAATGTCGCTTTCCAGGCATTCCAGCGCCTCATTGACCATGATGCCGGTGGTGGTATGGCTGGTGATCACCGCTGCCAGGCCGTTTTTAACACCAGATTTTGCCACGGCTGCGCGCAAATGCTCTGTGATTACGATGAATTGATTGTATTTCTCTGTGAAAAGCACAATTTTCTCAAAAACAAACATTTCAACCGGCCTTCCCTTGCAAGAACTCGAGTGCGTTCTGGCCAAAAATCAGGTCAAGCGTGCTTTCCCGCAAGCCGATTTCGCGCAGGGCTTCAACCATGCGAATCTGTTCAAAACGCGGGTTGTTTGAGCCGAACATCACCTGGTGCCTTAAGCTGCGGTCAATCCAGTGTTCGCCCAGTTCTTTTTTAAAGATGTGTTCATAGAATTCACGGGCATTGTCAAAATAGAGCAAAGCAGTGTCGGTGTAAATGTTGGGATATTTGAGCAGCAGCGCCGCGGTTTCTTTCACCCAGGGGAAGCCGAAGTGCGCCAGGCAAATGCGCAGTCTGGGAAACTTGATGGCCACTTCTTCAAAAAGCAGCGGGGTGGCAAAATGGGTGGGAGTGTCAGGTTGGAGGCTGATGCCGGAATGGAAGATGATGGGTTTGTTGAAGCGGATGCAGGTTTCGTACAGCGGGAAAAGATCGGGGCTGGCCGGGAAAAATTTTTGCCGGGAGGGATGTAATTTCAACCCGGCCAGGCCCAGGTTTGCAAATGCATATTCCAACACTTCCACTGCATCGGGTCGGAAGGGATCGACGGAGGCAAAGCCAATGAACCGCCCGGGGGCGAGGTCGATGATTTTTTTAATCTCTGTGTTGCTCACCACCTCAAAGCCGGCCTGCGTGGTTAAATCGAGGGGCAAGAGGGCAAGCTGGTCGATGCCAGCATAGTTCATTTGATTGAAAATGTGGTTCAAAGCCGCAGTACCGGCTTTATATAACCCAAGAGCCTGGCGGCGTTGTTCCAGTTGAATGGGATCGCTGCAAATGGGCTCGAAGAAAGCGGGGTGGGTGTGAATATCAATCACTTCAGGCACGATTTTGCCTCCAAAAGAGATGAAAGCTTCTAGATATTTAGCAATTCTTTAACGCGCTCCAGAGCCAACTCAGCGTATAGGCTGGGTTCGTTCATGTACGCCATCACCAGTTCAATGGTGCAGTAGCCTTTGTAATCTCTGGCTTCAATGGCGCGCAAGAGCTGCCGCAGCGGGATGTTGCCGTCGCCAGGCATGATGTGCGTGTCAGACTGACCGTCGCTGTCAATGATGTGCATGTGCTGAAGTTTGTCGCCCAGTTTGTCGAAGTAGCTCATGATGGGTTCGCGGTTGCAGAAGGGAGGGCAGATGTCGCACATGGTTACCAGTCGCGGTGAGTTGATCTCGTTCAACACTTCAACCACGTCATTGCAGGTGACCACAACATTCGATTCGTACTGGGTTAGGGCTTCCAATACCAGGTTGGATTCAATTTTTTCAGCATAATCGGCCAGTTCGCGCAGGTTTTTTAGCAGCCTTTCCCAAATTTCGGCGCGTGTGGCTTCGTAGCCGGCATGAGCGGCAGAAATCAAGGTGAAGCCAGCTCCCATTTGTTTGGCCATGTCCATGTTCAATTTGATGTAATCGAGACTCTCACGGCGCATGGCTTCGCTGCCGATCATCATGTTGAATGGATAGGCATTGGTTTCAGGGGTGTAGCCGATGATGGGCATGTTGTATTTATCGCTTAAGGAAAGCAGTTCCTTCATCCCGCCAGCTTTCAAATCGGGAGCATAGGCATGCGGTCTGCCGCCCCAGATTTCAATCCCATCGTAACCAAAATGGGCTGCATCTCGAAATGCCCGTTCCAATGGGTAGCGCATATAGCCCATGGTAAACATACTGATTTTCATTGACGATCTCCTTATATGATGAATTGGTCTGTTTTTTTGATTGCGCTGGATGATTAATATTCAACAATCCCGCCGTAATAACGGCGATCATCAGGATTGTGATCTTTATGGATGGACAGGTAATAATAGAACCATTCGAGGGGAACAAAAAGCACCATGGGCGCCAGCATGGGATGCAATCCTTCGCCCAGGGCGGCATAGTCGAAGACAACCACATCCTTTGTGTATTTCTTTACAAAGTTCAGCGCCCTTTCAGTGGTCTGGCGGCTTTCATCGGTACCCAGCAGGAACACATAGGGCACGCCTTCTTCCACAACTTCCAGAGGTCCATGCCGGAATTCGGCGCTGTCGAGAGCACAACCGTGGGTCCAGGTGAATTCCATGAGAGTGATGACGCCTTCTTTATATGCCAGCGGGTTTAAGATGCCTCCGGCGACGGTATAAATGAAAGGCCATTTGGATGCTTTTTCACCCAAAATTTCTCCCTGGGTTTCACAGGTGTTCACCAGTTTTTCCAACAGGGGAGGCAGCTTGAAGATTTGCTCGCGGATCAGGGCGATCTCTGGATTGGGCTGGGTGCGCTGAATGATTTCAATGGCAAAGGCATATCCAATCAATAAATGTGCTTCCCAAATGCATTCGGCATGATAGTCAATGGTGGTGTCAGAAAAGGCAGAAATGGGATTTTCAGAATCTTTTGTGACGCTGACCGTGTAAGCGCCTTTGGAACGCGCCAGTTCCAGCGATTGAGATACCTCTTCAGTTTTTCCATATTGTGAAATACCGATGACGAGACATTTATCGTCCAGCTTTTTGGGATTGGTGTTGAGAAAATTCCAGCCGGAGTAGGCTTCACAGGGAATGTCGCTGTAGCGTTCAAAAAGTTGTTTGGTGGTGGTTGCTGCGCTGAGTGGTGAACCACAGGCGACGAAATAAACCTTTTCAAGCCCACGCCGGTGAACTTCCTTAACAATTTCTGCTATGCGTGGAAAATCCCGCTCCAGGATATCCTTAACCTCTTGCACCATGCTGGCGGTGACCAGGAAATCGACCTTTGATTTGTCTATCTTTAACATTCTTTTTTCCTCACATTTTTTTGAGTGGTAAACAGGGTAAGAATTTGCTCAATATAAAAATGATTGCCCTGTGTTTCTGAATTCTTCATACCGGCAGTTTGTCGGGCTAAGAGCTAACCTTTAAACTCTTCCTTTTTGGTGTTCACGCTCTTTGTAAGATGAACAAAATCGCCGGGGCGATAGCCGGTTTGTTTGCCGACATTGATCGAGATTAACTGGATGGGGGCAATTTCAGCGATGGGCAAACCAATACCACGATATTGGGGCAGCAAGATGGTGGGCAGTTTTTCAGAAGGCTGGTCGCTGAACCAGAAAACGCGCATTCCCAGCGATGCCGCTTTGGCTGCCAAAAATTCATCCTCTTTGCGGGTAACCGCTTCGCCGGCCATGGCCAGCAAGGTGAAATTGGGATCGGCCATTTCAACCGCACCGTGCCAGAATTGCCCGGTGGTAAGACCTTCGACATTCAACTTGGGTCCTTCTTTGAAACACAGCGCGCCTTCCATGGCGGTGGCGTATGATGGGCCTCTGCCTACGATGTTTAAGCGGGTGACACTCCCGATAAGTTGATCCAATTCTGCAACGTGTTCTTCGAGGTTTTTAAAGTAAGCGTTTAAACCTTCAGCGGTGTAGTGTAAATCGTCCAATTCGCGTTCGACAGGTTTGCCAACCAGGTTTAACGCCATTAGCTGGTTTACCGCCAGCGTGCCCATGTAACTGCGAGTGGACAAGGTAATATCGTTGCCGGTAAACATGGGAACCACCAGGTTGGCTGCCTGCGCCAGGGGGCTGGATAAATCGTTGGTGTTGCCCAGCACGAAAGGTGAGCCGAATTCTTGCAAGCGGGACAGCGTGCGCGTGGTCTCAATGATCTTGCCCGAATTGGAAACAATCCATAAAAGCGTGCGGGGCGTGATCATTTGAGAGGCATAGGATAACAACTCACTGGTATCCATCCAATAGGCCTGCACGCCTGCCTGTAACAGAGTCAACCAGGCGGGATATGTGCCGAAGGTGGATGCTCCCATGGATGTGATGATCACACGGTCAAAGTCGCCTCTTTTGAAACGTTTGGACAGGTCATCCATTAACTTTGAATCATAACCATCGACGACATCCTGCACACCTTTCGGTTGAGAAAGAATATCCGTGATAAATGGAAAATCTTCGTTCATGTTTTTAAACCTTTCAATGGGGTAACGCTAAATTTGAGCTGCCAGTTTCAATGCGTAGGCGGCGCCGATTGCTCCCGCAAAATAACCCAGCTTGGCGGGCATGATCTGTACCTGGCTGGCAGGAATCATCGGGTTATCACGGTTTAGTATGTTTTGGACAGTTGCTTCCAACAGGTCATAACTTTTCATCACACCGCCGCTCAGTACAATCCTTTCCGGAACATACACCGCAATCATGTTTAACAAACCAATGGAAAGATAATAGGCTTCACGCTGCACAATTTGCAGGGCAATCTGGTTTCCCTGGCGGGCGGCCTGAGAAACAGAAGCCCCGTCAACGAATTGCACATCGTCTAACCCAAGTTCTTTCAACCAAGCGGGATTATTCTTAGCCTGCTGCCTCGAATATGCAGTAAGGGCTTCACCTGAGGCCAGGCTTTCCCAGCAGCCGTGAACCCCGCAGTAACATTCCGGCCCGGAGGGGTCCACAATGTGATGTCCACCTTCAGGGTGAAGGCCGTTCATGCCCCGGTAAATTCGACCGTCAACAATCAATGCTGTGCCGATGCCAGTTCCGACAGTGACAGCTAAAAGACGACTGACATTTTGACCTGCTCCCTTCCAATACTCTCCAAGGGCGGCTGCGTCAGCATCGTTTTCCAGCACACAAGGGACGCCGAAGTGATCTTTTAATGGCTGTGTGTAGGGGACAAACTGCCAGGCCGGGGTGGTGTAGGGGCTGATAATTGTCCCGGCTATTGGATCAACAGGCCCGGTGGAACCGGTACCAATTCCCAAAAGTTGGGGAGTGCCATTTTCTTTGAGAATTTTTTCGATCAGTTCAATGGTGCGTCGAACACCGGTGTCAACTTTTCTTTCTGCGTCCAATTGGATGGTTTTAAAATCGAGTGACTCTCCCTCTCTGGTAAATAATCCAACGCGCACAAAAGTTGCTCCCAGGTCAACGCCAATGATTACAGGGATATTTTTCATCGTTCTCTCATGTGTCCAAATTATTTTTCCTCTGCCGGATCATCCTGAGGAAGGCGCTGGTATGAAACAGTAAAGCAAGCCTTATCGCTTCGCGTGTAAGAGCGGTTGAATTCGATCACTCTTCCATGCTGATCACGGCTGGTACACTCAAACAATAAGACTGCTGTGTTTGGGCTGATTTTCAACCAGCGGGAGTCTTTGGCATCCAGGCGGGTGGTGGAAAGGGTTTGCCAGGCTTTCACCACTGAAATCCCGTTAAATTCCAGGATATCGAACAGGGAGAAAACATCCAGGTCAATATCCTGGATATCAGGCAAAATGGCTTTAGGTAGATAAATGTCTTCCAGCGAGGTGGGTTCTTTATCAACAAAGTAAAGGCGGCGTAAATAGTAAATTTCATCATCCGGTTTAATTTCCAGGAGCTTGCTATATTTCAAACCGGCCGGGCGAACGGTTCTGAACAGTGTTTTGGTACCGGCCTGGGCTCCTTCAGCGCGCGTTTTTTGCCTGAAGCCTGATAGCGTTTCCAGGTCGTGCTGCATCTTTTTTCCAACTACAAACACGCCCTTACCCTGGACGGGTTTCAACAGGCCTTCCATGACCAGGACATTGATGGCATTTCGCACGGTCAGCCGGTGAATGCCAAAGGCTTCCACCAGTTCACTTTCAGATGGAATGGCGGTTCCAGGGAGATATTCGCCATCCTCAATGCGGGTACGCAAAATCTCTCTGAGTTGCAGATATTTGGGGGAGCTGTTGTTTATAATTTGGTCTTCACCCATGGTTCAAAGGTCTCCACAACCGAAGCAGCGATTCGCGCGCCGGAATCTAATGCGTGCAGAATGTTGCCATCGTTTAAGATTGAATACATAAATCCGGCAATAAAGGCATCGCCTGCACCGACGGTGTTTTCCACGACGGCAGGGTAGATGCCAAACGAATGGAAATCTTTGCCGTCATATGCCAGGCTTCCTTCGCTGCCAAATGTGGCAACCACCACTTTGGGGCCCATTTGCCAGGTTTTTTTGAGGAAGTCAGGTGCAGCTTGTTTGGAAAATGAGAAAAAGGCGTAATCAACCAGGGGGAGCGTGCGCTGCACCATGGGATCGTCATATTTAGTGGCGTAATCAAAGCTGATGATTGCCCCATTGACGCGTAACTGCTCCAGGTTTTGGTCTGCTTTTCCCCAGAAGGCAGTGTGCACCAGGTCGTGATGCGAGGCAAACTCAATATCCTCGGGTGAGAACACCAGGTTGGTTAAAACACCTTCCATATAATCGCCGTGCACGCGATCTTTGCCGTTCATGTCCATGAACGTAATGGCGGTGGGGCCATCTCCAACGTGAAGGTGAGTAATGTCCAGTCCTTCATCTTTCAGCGTTTCCATCATCAATTGACCATATTCATCATTGCCGGTCACACTGATGACCGAGGTCGGAATGCCCAATTGCTGCATATTCACTGCAAAATCAACCACATTCCCGGTTGGATATTGACGGCCGAGACGGGTGTAAACATCCATGCAATTATCGCCAATCGCTGCAACTCTCATCGTCTCTCCTTATGCGCCTAAATATTCCAGGCGCCGGTATATTGTAGGGTAATGGCAGAGCATTCAGCACCGGCCTGCAGGCAGTCTAACAGGGAAGCGTTTTTTAAAATGGCCTGCATAAACCCGGCAATGAACGAATCACCGGCGCCCATTGTATCTACTACCTTAACCGGTACAATTCCAAAGGGAGTAAAACTGGCACCGTCAAACGCCAGGCTGCCGTTTTCGCCCAGCGTGGCAACCACAAGGCGGGGGCCGCCGCTGTTCCAGGCTTTCTGGATATACTGCCTGATATACTCGTCGTCCTGTTTATATGAGAAGAAAGCGTAATCAACATGGGGTAGGGCAATGGGAACAATTTCATGATCCAGTTGATCGGAAAAATCAAAGGATATGGTTGCGCCGCGCTGTTTCAGGGTGGGCAAGTTCTGTTCAATTTTGCCCCAAATGCCGCTGTGAACCAGTTCGTGAGTGCACAGAAAATCAATATCCTCTGGTGACAGCTTAAAATCTTCCATCACCCCTTCGATATAATCTCCAAAGATTCGCTCGCCATTGACCAGGTTTACCATGGTGATGGCTGTGCTGCCGTGACGGGTGTGCAGATGCGAAATATCCACACCTTTGGCTGCCAGCGCATTTTTCATCTGTTCGCCGTATTGATCATCTCCCACGACGCCGGTGTAGGAAGCATCTTCCCCCAGTCTTTTGAGATAAATGGCAACATTCACCGCATTGCCTCCCGGGAAGGACTGCCCGAGCTGCGCGTATACATCCATACAATTGTCACCCACCGTTGCAATTCGCATGATGTTTATTGTTCCTTATCTTTACGAAGTTCGCCGGCAAACCTGATTCTGTCTGTGCGAATTACGGATTTTATGATTTCCAGTGATTCGTCATTTTTGTCATAGGTGGCGCCTTTCAAATAGAAAAGCGCTTCGCCTTCATCTATTTGTAGAAGTTTGGCTTCTTCTTCGTCTGCGTAGGTAATGCTGATTTCCTCGCTTCCGTGATCAGGAACGATATGAAAAACCTGGTCCATAACAGAGTAAAGTGATGCGTGCTCAAAATCATAGGTCTCGATGCCCCGGAAGCGTGTTAGGGGGATTAAAGAGGTGTCAATTGAAATGGGCTCTTCTTCCACCAGGCGCAAGCGGATTAATTCCAACACATCACTTTTCTCGGGAACTTTCAATTGTTGGGCAGTTTTTCGACCGGCAGGAATAATGGACTGACTGATCAGCCGGTTGGAAAGTTGCAAGCCCTGTTGTTGAACGAATTCGGTCAAAGAGGTCAGGTCTTGAAGATATCGTTCCAACTTGTCGGGAGCTACATAATAATTTTTAAGCGGAATGCTATTTAACACACCTTCGGTGATGAGGCGTTTGGCGGCGGCACGAAATGTCATACGATTACAATCCCATAATTCGCAAAGTTGTCGTTCACTGGGCAAACTATCACCCGGTTTAAGATTATGTTCAATGATGTAACATTCAATTTGTTCAACAATTTTGTCTCTTGGTCTGCTTTGATAGCTATCCATAAATGGGTATTCCTTGGTAGTTTAATTTTCTGGCAGGAATTTTCGCAGATATTGAGCAGTACGATCGATTGAGGTGTGGGGATCATCCCAATAAATCGAATCGTTAATCTCGAGGGTGAGGTAACCTGTGTAATTATGCTTTTCGAGGGTGTGGATGTAATCCATCATGGGTAAGTTTCCATCTCCCCAAACATAATGTCCTGAAGGATTCCCATCTGCGAAATGAATGTGCTTAATCTTACTACCAAGTTTTTCAAAAAAGGTTTCCAGGCTGTCATTTACGACTGCCATGGCAACAACGTCAACGCAACATTGCAGTGAATCGGAGTTTACTTCATTTAAAAGACGATCCATATCTTGCCAGGTATTAACCAGGTTTGATTCATAGGGTTGAAGTTGTTCCACGATCAATTCGACCCCCAATTGCTGCGCTTTGTGACTGAGAATTTGCATGGAGTCAATCGATCGTTTCCAGGCTTCTTCACGCGGTTCATCGAGCAATCCCCAACCCGAAGTAACAAACATCCGGTTGGTTCCAAATTCCAGGGCGTCTTCCATGTACCGGGCAAAGTAATTTAAACTTTTTTCCCGGTAGTTCTGATCACGACCGGCGAGGTTGATGGGGTAGTTGAGTTGTTCGGGGGTGAGCATGATGATCTGCATGCCGCGGTCTTCAATTTGCCTGCGCATTTGCGCAATTTTTCGATTTGCTTCCTGCCTGGTGCCGTAATCATCAAAACTATAGTGAGGCGCACCAGCCCATAATTCTATATTTTTAAGCCCACACTTTTGCATTGAATCAAGGAAATACTCAAACGAATAATGCCAGTATTGAACGCTCATTACCGAAATGTTCTGCATGCTGATCTGGGACATGATGTGATTTCCTTTTGGTGAGGTTATAGATAAGTATGTATATAATTTATACCAAATAATCCGGCCGGAATCAAGTGGTAAAAAGACATAAAAAACCAATGATTGAACAGGCTGCCAAAGGTTACTGCCTTGCCGGTTTCCCCAAACAGGGTTGGCAGCCGCCAAACCTGTTTGACAGCCCCATACGGATATGATATGATTGCGCCGAGTTAAAAACCAAATAAGCCCCGAAGGCGCTCTTATCCGGAGAGGTGGAGGGACCGGCCCTTTGAAACCTCGGCAACCTGAGTGATTATCTCTCACTTAAGGTGCCAATTCCGTCAGAATGGAAATTTCTGGGAGATAGGAGGGCAGCACTGTCAATCAAATGCCCCCAACAGAAGTTACCGATCGGGGCATTTTTTTGTCTAGAGGAGGCAAATTCAATGAATAACACATTTATGAATTCACCAAAGTACCTGTTCACCTCTGAATCGGTAACTGAGGGGCACCCTGATAAACTGTGCGACCAGATCAGCGATGCAGTGCTCGATGCCTGCCTGGCGGTCGATCCCTATTCACGCGTGGCATGTGAAACAGCGACCAAAACCGGGTTCGTGGTTTTGATGGGTGAAATTACCACCAAGGCTTTCGTCAACTTTGACGAGCTGGTGCGCGACGTGATTGTGGATATCGGCTATGACCGCGGCAAGAAAAGTTTTGATGGTTATACCTGCGGCGTGCTTTCGGCCATTTCGCAGCAGTCGGGCGACATTAATATGGGCGTCAGCAAAGCGTTGGAAGCCAAATCGGGTGAAATGAGCGAAGCTGAGATCGAAGCCATTGGCGCCGGCGATCAGGGTATGATGTTCGGTTATGCCTGTAATGAAACCGCCACCCTGATGCCCATGCCCATTTACCTGGCGCACAAGCTAACCCGCCGCATGGCTGAGCAGCGCAAGAACGGATCCCTGGAATGGATGTATCCGGATGGAAAATCACAGGTGACCATCGAATATCAATACGGGAAACCGGCACGGGTGGACACGGTGTTGATCAGCACGCAGCATTCGGCTGAAGTGACCCAGGAGCAAATTCGGGAAGACGTGATCGAGCATGTGATTAAACCCGTGCTGCCGGCTGAGATGGTGGACAAGAATATGAAAATCTTTGTCAACCCCACCGGGCGTTTCCACATTGGCGGCCCGCTGGGTGATGCGGGTGTTACCGGTCGCAAGATCATTGTGGATACCTACGGCGGTATGGGGCGTCACGGCGGCGGCGCGTTCAGCGGTAAAGACCCGACCAAAGTGGATCGCTCGGGCGCCTATGCAGCCCGCTGGGTGGCGAAGAACGTGGTGGCGGCCGGTCTGGCCGACCGCTGTGAAATCCAGGTGGCCTACGCCATTGGTGTGGCGCGCCCGTTGAGTGTGAATGTGGAAACTTTTGGCACCGGCAAACTGGCTGATGAGAAAATTGCGCAACTGATCAGTGACCACTTTGACCTGCGCCCTGGCGCGATCATTCGTGACTTGAAGCTGCGCCGCCCCATCTATCGGCAGACGGCTTCTTACGGTCACTTTGGCCGCGACGATCTGGATCTGTCATGGGAATCGACTGCTCCGGCAGCGGCTCTGCGTAAAGCGGCTGGTTTATAGACTGGAAAGAGCTTGAAATATTCAAAGAGGCGGCTAAAAAAGCCGCCTCTTTTGATTCTAACTGGCGGTATTTGCCCTTGCAAAATCACATAACCGCTGCAGTGGACAAGCATTGCAAAGCGGTTTGCGTGCGGCGCAGATTTCGCGCCCCAGGCGGATGAGGTTCAGGTGAGCCGGGCCGTACGTTTCGGGTTTGAACAAAGCTGCAAGATGAATGTGCGCCTGTTCCACGCTGATCTCTGCGGGGCGCAAACCCAGGCGCCCGCTGACGCGGTAAATGTGGGTATCAACCGGGAAGGCAGGTATGCCCAGCGAGAACTGCATCACAATGGCGGCTGTTTTTGGTCCCACACCGTTGAACTGGGTTAACCAATTGTGCACCTGCTCAGAGGGCAGGTCACGTAAGAAATCCAGATTCAATGAACCGCGTTCAGCAGTGATGGCTTGCAGCACAGCCTGGATACGCGGCCCTTTCTGATTGGCTAACCCGGCGGTGCGGATGGCGTCAATCACCTGTTCGGATGGGGCATCGCGCACGTCTTCCCAGGTAGCGAAACGCCGCTTCAAGTTGAAAAATGCTGCGTCGCGATTGCGGTCGTTGGTGTTTTGCGACAGGATGGTGGAAACCAGCTCGTCAACAGGGGGCAGTGGATCGCGCCATTCGGGCAACCCAAAAGTATCCAATAAAATATCGTATATTTCTTGAGCGCGAACAACCAGTTGTGGGTCGGGGGCGTTGATGGAAACAGGCATGCCTGAACTCATTGGTTCAATTGAAAACAGGGACGGATTTCGCCGATGGGCAAGTTGCGCCAGTTGAGTAGCGGGCGGGCATCTTGTTTTTTCAACATTTCCAACTGTTGTGATGAAAGCAAGCGAAGCTGGCGCAAAATTTCAACGGCGACGGTCGGGCGGGCGCGGCCGCTCAAATCGCCGTCTGCAATGGTCATGGTGATGCCAATGCCGGGGCTTTGTGGAGAAAGCACACCGGGCTGCAGCCCAATGGCCAGGTAGCCTTCAGCGCCTTCTTTGGCTACCCATTTGCCTGCCCCAGCCATCATCAAGGCAGTGTCATAGCGGTTGGGCCCGCCCACCATATCGGGGTGTTTTGCCATGGCCGTGGTGATGCGTTGACAGGCAGCGGCGCGTTTTGCGTCAAGGCTTCTGGGGTCGCTCAGGCGCGCATAGGCCAGGGCGGCGCTGCGCAGCGGAGCGGCAAAGACCGGGGCTGAGCAGCCGTCGGTGCCCAGGGGAATTTCTTCAAACGGCAGTGAACACATTTCACCAAAGGTGCGAATGAGCAGTTGCTGCAAGGGGTGAGCCGGGTTGAGGTAATCATCTGTGCTCCAACCCTGCATTTTACACATTGCCAGCATACCGGTATGTTTGCCGGCGCAGTCATGCCGGTTTTGCGTCAGCGCTTCGCCGCGCTGCAGCATGGCGTGGTAGGTTGGCTCGTGGTAGGGTGGATGAACGCCGCACATCAGGTTGCTTTCATCAATGCCAATTTTGGCCTGAAGGTCAATCAGGGCAGCCACATGCTCATCGGTGCCTGAGTGAGATGAGCAAATCAGGGCGACTTCTTTATCCGTTAATTGATAATGATCCACCCCGCCTGATTCGATGAACGGCAGCGCCTGGAAAGGTTTGGCGCTGGAACGCAAGAACACCATGATATCCGGGTCGCCCAGGCTGAAAAGCAGCTTCCCGGCGGCATCCACCACGGTTACGGCGCCGAAATGGATTGATTCAACCAATGGGCCGCGGGTGACTTCTACCAGGGGAACAAAAGATTGATTTTTTTTCATTTGAGGGTTTTTTCTTTATGATGCTTGATCTGTTTCTTCAATAGGCGGTAAAAAATGCCGGCTGTAGTAATATTGCAGGCCATAATTTAACCGGCGCAGGTACAGGGAAGACCGATCATTTGGGGCCGGGTTCTTTTCAAGGTATGATTCGGCAAGGCGGCGGATTTGTTCCACCGGGGCAGTGTGCCGGGTGAGCTTATCGATGCCAGCCGCCAGCCATTCCAATATCTTAATTTGCTCGCGCACAGCTTCCTGGGTTATCAGGCCGCAGCGCCCGCTGACCAGCAGGTAATTCTGGTATTTGGGCTTCAACAATCCTTTCAGGTTTTCAATCCAAACCGGCAGGTCTGCATTCTCCAAAAAGGGTGGTTGATCAGGCATCACGGCATCGCCCAGAAACAAGACCTGCTGCGCAGTGAGGTGCAGCCAGATGGCCGAATTGGATGGGCCGGGTCGGTAATCGAGCAGTACCGGTTGATTGTTCCAGTAAATTTCCACTTGTTCTGTGAAGCTAATTTCAGGGGCTGCCCAGCGAATAATGGTCGAACTGGGATATAGTTCCCACTCGGCGCCGGTTTCAGCCGTTTGCATTTTGAATGTGTTGGGGCGGTTGCGGAAAGTGTCAATGGCGTTGATGTGCCCAACCACCGTGCAGTCCATTTCGTTAACGCCCAGGGTGCGGTCATAATGGGTGTCCATGATTACCAGTAAACGGTCAACTCCACCGCCCAGGTTGAGCAGCGCCGACCTCCAGGAACGAATGTCTTCACTGCGCAGGGGAGAGTCAATCAAGATTAATCCGTGGTGCCCATTGATGGCTCCCAGTGTAACACCCGGATAATTGGTTTCAATATAGACCTGCGGAGCAATTTCTTGCATGGTTCCTCCTCAAAAAATCCTGTAATAACAGGAGAATGGTTTAATAATCAGATTTCTGGATTGGCAGTGTAAACTGGAAACGGCTTCCGGGTTTTTCATACCCGGTTACCCAGATGTTGCCGCCGTGAGCGCGCACTGCCAGTTGACAAAAAGCCAGTCCCAGGCCGATGCCCTTGGGATAACGCCCTGGTTGAAGGCGGGTGAATTTGTTGAAAATGCGGTCGCGGTCTTCGGGGGCAATTCCGGGGCCATTGTCCTGCACCCAGAAGTGAATGAAATCACCGTTTTGTTCGGCTCCAATGGTGATTAATCCGTTAGTAGGTGAAAATTTGCTGGCGTTTTCCAACAGGTTGATGAGTATTCGCCTGCACATGTCTGCATCCACCCACAGGGGGGGCAAATTGGGCGCAATTTCCAGTTGAGTGGTAGCTTGCCTGGCATCGCGTAAATTTTGTGTTGCCCGAACGGCGTCTTGCACCAGTTCATCAGCAGAAATTGCGCTCAAATTTAAAATAGATTGCCCAGACTCGATGCGATTGCTGTCGAGCAGCGAATTTACCAGCCGTTGAATTCTTTCGGTGGAACTGGCAGCAATGGATAGCAGTTGATGCATCGATTCCAAATCTCCGCTGTCGGTCATGGCTTTCATCATTTCAAGGCTGGAAATGACGTTGGAAAGCGGCGACCGAAGATCGTGGTAAATCATTGCCACCAGGTCGTTACGCAGCATGTCCAGGGCTTTCCGTTCGGATATATCCTGGAACATCCACTGTAAGAGGTTTTCCCCTTCAATTTCCACTGATTTAACAAAAACCTCTACTGGAAATGTATCTTTATCCTGGGGATGAAAAATTGCTTCATAGGAGACGGTGTTTTGTGAGAAGACCTGGATAAAATGATCACCGACCCGTTTCCAATCCACATCATGCAAATTGGAGATATTCATCTGGTTGATTTCGTTGTTTGTAAAGCCGCTGGAATCCAGTGCGGCCTGGTTGGCTTCAATTACCCGCCCATTTTTATCTGTAAACAGGATGGGGGTAATGATATCCTGGAAAAATTCACGGTACCGTCGGTGGCTTGCCTGTAAGGAATCATACAGGCGGGCATTATAGATGGCAACACTGGATACATCAGCAATGGATTGCAGCAGTGCAACCAGTTCTCTGGTGAAAAAATTTGTCCGCGGATGAACAATGGTCAGAATGCCAACCAGTTCTTCGCGGGTGATGAGCGGAATGCAAACCGCCGATTTGCCCTGCCGTGTTGTCCAGCGGTCGTCGTCGCGCTGCAGCCAGCGGTCATCGGTGGAGGTATCGGGTACCCAGGCCGTGGTGCGGTTGTGCAGCACCCAGCCGGCCAGACCCTGGTCCAGGATTACTTGAACGTCTCTGGTTTTGTTGGAGATCAGTTTGTTTTCATAAAAAATGGCCGCATCAATTGGTCGGGCATGCTCATCCAGGACAATCAGGCTGCCGCGTTCAGCGCCCACGTTTTGAACTGCTAACGATAAGACTTTGACCAGCACCTGGTGCAAATCAAGCGAGGTGGCAACCTGGCGGCTGATACTATAGAGCAGTTCAAGGGTGGTGGAGGTTTGTGAGTTGGGCATGGTCGGATAAAAAATGGAAAACGAATCAAATCAACACTTGAAAGCAGTATAGCACAGAACAAAAATGGGGTTTAAATAGATGGAAAAAATGTCTGGGATCAGCCAGACATTTGGCTGATGCTGCGGCGAACGGCATTGCAATGTTCGCAATAGAGATCATCGCACAACAATTCGAGAGGGTTTTTGTGCAGCATATCAGCCAGGATGCGCACCATTTGTTGAATGGGAACTGCCTGGATGGGTATATCTGCCAGCATGGATTTGCGGGTGACAGGTCTTAAAGACACGGCTGCCTGGTCAAAGCCGTTGGAACATCCAGGAAAATCACAACATTCTGTGATGTTATTGCGAGTTAGCGCCCAGCGGGTGAATTGCTTGCGTCCAACCAGGTGTTCCACAAAGTGTATGCAGACATTGGCTGTGTGGTTTACTCCCATCAAAAGAATCCAGCCGCGTTGGTCAAGCAGAGCCTGGATGGGTGCATAAGGATTATCGACGGTTTGCGTTTCGAGAGTGCCTTCCATCTGAATTCCGGCAAATGAAAGAATGGGATGCGAAGAACGCAGCGCTGCCGGATGTTTGCGAATGGTTTCAGCAAGAGGCCCCAGGTTCGGGTCAGACGGCAGATGGAGAGAAAACGGTTCTGCCAGGGTGTTTGATTCGTTACCCGATCCATATTGGATGCCGTTATCATCGGGCCCGGTTTCAGGAATGATCAAGGTCTTGTAGGTGAAAGTTGGGGTGAGTATTTTGGGATGCACACTCAGGAGAGCACCTAAAGCAGTCTCAGCCCCGCCTCGAATTTCATCCATTGAAGAGGCGGAGGCGTGAACAATCACTGGTAGAGACGGATCGATGTTCAGTTGACGAAGGCTGCTGACAATCTCTCTGAAGGAAACCATATTTTTGAATGTGATCCATACAGGTATAGGTAGAATTTTATTATACGATATTCAACTGGAAAAAGGAAAAGCCTTAAGATTAAAAAATCCTATTCCGCCAGGTTTTCCGGGCAAAGAGGAATCTCATTGCTGTTTTGATGGGCATTGAGATTAAGTCCCAGGTACGGTGAAGGATCGAGTGTGTTATGAATATCCAGTTCATTTTTAAAGCCCCCTTTTCCATCGTCCAGAACAATTGAAAAATGCAGGTGAATACCGGTGGGGTTGCCTGCGCTGCCCGAATAATTCCCCTGGTATCCCAGCAGTGTGCCAGCCGGGACAAATACTTCATGGGATCCGGGTGGAAAATCAGCAACGATGAACGAGTTTCCCTGTTCATCGGCCATGTGGGTGTAATAGGTCCAGATCTGGCGGCCGGGCTGCAGGGGGTCATCTGGAATGCGAACAATGATGGAAGATTTCCAATCGGAGAGGCGGGTCAAATAGCCGTCATAGGCTGTGTAAATCGGCGTTTTGCCGGGCTCTTCCCCACCAAAAATATCAATTCCCGCGTGGCGGTGACCGGGACGGAATGAATCATCCCACAGGAAGCCAATGTAACCGCTGGTGGGCATGATAAAGGGGGCATCTCCACAGCGGGTTCCCGCAGGGATGCTCCAGTCGGTGTGCTGTTCAGGATTGCGTATCCATTGAACAACACGAATGGAACGGGATGAGTTGTGTGCGGTACGAAGATAGATGAAGCCAAAAATTGCAACACCAGCCAGAACGCCGATCGTGGCGACGAGTAACGTTTTTTTCATAGTGGATGTAATTATACAACGCAGGGTGTGTGTTTTTAATAGGAATCATGTAAATGGATTATTTTTTAAAGTGAATAATCGCTATAATAAAAATATACACTGGGGATAACTTAATTCGACCAATGATGCTCCATCGCAGAAAAAATTTAGAACATGAGAAAAGGTTCTTATGGTTCTTATCAGGAGCTATACAAAGCAGATTCTCTTCGCGGCGCTGGCATTCGTTTTTCTAACGAGCCTCACGATCATTGCGCAGAGAAATTTTCTTTTTTTTCATGTGATCGCTGAATTGTTTAGCATTTCGATTGCTTTTGGCATTTTCATGGTGGCCTGGAATGCCCGCGATGTCATGGATAATTACTATTTGTTATATATCGGCGTTGTCTCACTATTTATTGGCATCCTTGATTTGTTCCATGTAATTTCTTTTTATGGGATGGGAATTCTGAGCACCACAACCGTCGATATGCCAACGCAATTATGGATTGCGGCCCGATCTATGCAGGCTGTGGCTTTTGTCAGAGCGCCGATATTTATCCGGCGTAAGCCAATTGCGGGTTTGCTTGTGCTGGGATATTTCCTGGCGACCACAGTTTTCCTTTTATCTATCATGGTGTGGAGGTGCTTCCCTGCCTGTTTTATCCCGGGTGAAGGATTGACGCCATTTAAAAAAGTTGCCGAATACGTCATCTCGCTGGTTTTTTTGGGGGCAATTGGATTGCTTTTTTATCACCAAAAAGCATTCGATCCATACGTTTTTAAAATGTTGATCGGTGCGCTCATTTTTACTGTTATTTCAGAACTGCTTTTTACTTTTTATTTTTCCGTGATGGATAGGATTACTGTTGCCGGGCATTTATTTAAAATCATTGCTTTCTATTTTATTTATGAAGCCATCATCAAAACCAGCGTGGTTCACCCCCAGCAGATCATTTACCGGAATCTGGTGCAGAGTGAAGAAAATTTGCGCATTGCTGAAGCCCGCTACCGGCAATTATTTGATAACATGAGCAGCAGTGTGTATGTGTTCGAAGCGGTGCAGGGCGGTGACGATTTCCTTGTGCGCGATGTCAATCAAGCATCACAAATCTTTGATCAGTTCAAAAAAGAGGCTGTGGTGGATCGCCTGTTAACCGAGGCGCGTCCTAACATAGAGAATACAGAGATCTATCAAATCCTGAAAAAGGTTTTCCTGACAAAACAATCCATTATGCGGCAAGATACGCACTACATTGATCGTCATGGAAATGTGTCGTGGAGAGACATTTTTTGTTACGCTCTGCCCAATGACGAAATTGTTTTGATTTTTGATGATGTTACAGAGCGTAAGAAGAACCTTTCGCAATTGGAGTTCATGGCATCGCATGATTTGCTGACCGATTTGCCCAACCGCTCCCTGTATATCGACCGTTTGACCCATGCCATTCAACTTACCCGGCGCATTGGTTCGCTGATCACCGTGTTTTTTATTGACCTGGATAATTTTAAGCTGGTGAATGACCAGTATGGGCATGCCAGCGGCGATATGGTTCTGATTGAGGTTTCCAAACGGCTGATAGAAATGATGCGCAAGAGCGACACGGTGGCGCGTTTTTCGGGCGATGAATTTGTAATCTTAACCGAACTGACCAATGATCGCGAAGCCATTCGAAATTTAGCTCAAAAAATTTTAGACAAAATCGAACAACCCATCCAGGTTGAAGGGGGAAGTGTGTCCATATCGGCCAGCATCGGTATCAGCATCTCGCCGGATGATGGATTGGATGCCGAAGAATTATTAAAAAAAGCTGACACAGCCATGTATGTTTCCAAAGACAACGGCCACAATAAGATTACTCTCTTTCAAAACCTTTAATCAGCCCTGTTCCACGTTCACCATTTGAGGCGGTCGTGATATGATTATTTCATCAAGGCCATAATTTAATGGAAATATAGTGAGGATTCATGGAAAGCGTTGTCGAAAAATTCCTGCGTTATGTGTGTATTGATACTCAATCTGAAGAAGATGTGGACGCGGTTCCCAGCACTGCTAAACAGTGGAACCTGGCGCGTCTTTTGGAATCGGAACTGAAAGCCATTGGTTTAAACGATGTCAGGCTGGATGAGCATGCCTATGTTACGGCGACACTCCCGGCCACACCAGGGGTGAAAGCGCCGACAATTGGCTTTGCCGCGCATATGGACACCAGCCCGGAAACCCCGGCGGATAAGGTTCATCCGCGCCTGATTGAAAAATATGACGGCAGCGACATTCACTACCCGGCCGATCCTGACCTGGTGCTGTCTCCGCGTGATTTTCCCGAGTTATTGAACTACCGCGGGCAAACTTTGATTGTGACAGACGGCGCCACTTTGCTGGGCGCCGACGACAAAGCAGGTGTGGCTGAAATTATGACCGCCATGCAAATACTGGTAAGTGATCCGTCAATCCCTCACGGCGAAATACGCGTGGCTTTCACGCCGGATGAAGAAGTGGGGCATGGACCAGATTTCTTCGATGTGAAGGCATTTGGCGCTGATTTTGCCTACACTGTGGACGGCGGTGAAGTTGGTGAACTGGAATTTGAAAATTTCAACGCGGCATCGGCCAGGGTGGCCATTCACGGCCGCGTGGTGCACCCCGGTGATGGCAAAGACCGCCTGGTTAATTCCATATTAATCGGCATGGAATTGCAGCAAATGCTGCCGGTGCAGCAGCGCCCGGAATTTACCAGCGGGTATGAAGGGTTTTATTACCTGCTGGGAATCTCTGGCAGCACCGAAAAAACCACGCTGGATTACATTATCCGCGATCACGACTCCCAGAAATTTGATGATAAAAAAGCCTTCATGGAAAAGGCGGTTGACCTTCTGAGAAAAAAATACCCGGCTGCCCGCCTGGAACTGGAAATCAAAGATCAGTACTACAACATGCGTGAAAAGATCGAACCGGTGATGCATGTGGTGCACCTGGCTGAGCGAGCCATGCACGCTGTGGGTGTGGCTCCCAGGGTGCATCCCATTCGCGGCGGAACTGACGGTGCGCGCTTTTCCTACATGGGGCTGCCAACCCCCAACCTGTTCACCGGCGGGCACAACTTTCACGGCAGGTTGGAATATGTGCCGGCTCAATCGATGGAGAAAGCGGTACAGGTGATTTTAAAAATCGCTGAATTGAGTACGAAAAACCTGGCAAAACCTGCTTAACCCGAGGGATGTGAGCATGAAACAAATTACCCTTTTTTTCAATAATCACAACCCTGAACCCCTGGATGAAGCAGAACTGGCTGATCAGATAAAAAATCAGGATAACCTGATCTGGGTGGATCTGTGCGCCGAGGAATTGGAAACGGCGCGTAAGCTGCTGGAAGAAACCTTTGGATTTCATCCGCTGGCGGTGGAAGATGCGCTTAAGGAAATTCATGTTCCAAAGATTGATGATTGGGATGAATATGTTTATCTGGTGTTGTGTTCCATAATTGAATGCAAACCTCTTAAGGGTGAAATAACATTCGAAGAACTGGATATTTTTATCGGGCAAAACTACCTGGTAACGGTGCATGATCACCCTATGAAATGTGTTGACCGCTTGCGCAACATCAGCATGCAGGATGACCGCTTTGCCCGGCGCGGGGTTGAATACCTGTTGTTCCGCCTGGGAAATGAAATTGTGTCAGACTATATGCCGGTTATTGAGAAGATCGATCAGGCCATTGATGAAATGGAAGACCAGATTTTCCACAATCCGCATGCCGCCGAACTGGAGAATATTTTCAAAATCAAGCGGGTTGTGCTCGAATTGCGCCGCATGCTGCTGCCGCAGCGCGAAACCCTCAACCAACTGGCATTGGATCGATTCCAGGTGATCGGAGAGCGCCATCGCGTTTTATTTCGTGATATTGACGATCACTTCTTTCGCCTGTTGGGATTGACCGAAAGCATGCGCGACCTGGTGTCCAGCGTTCTGGATAGCTATTTGTCTGTGGTTAATAACCGCATGAATGAAATCATGAAAACGCTTACCATGATCACTACATTGTTTATGCCCATTTCATTTGTGGCGGCGTTTTTTGGCATGAACTTTTTTGGGCCATTAATCCCACTCACGCCGGGAGCCGGGGAAAACCTGTATTTTCTTTCTCTGGCGTTAATCATCCTGTTTCCTACTGGTATGTTTATCTGGATGCGCAGTAGAAAATGGATGTGATGCAAGAATAACAAGAGGAACGATGAGGACATACCCAATCCCTATGATACCCGGACCGGTGCGGGTGCCGGTTGAAGTGTTGGCAGCCTATCAAACCGATTACGGCTCGGCAGACCTGGAAGCAGAGTTTCTTGACCTGTATAACCAGACCGAGAATTACCTGCAATGTATCATTGGAACAAAACATTCAATTGCCATTCAAAGCGGCGAAGGCATGCTGGCGTTGTGGGGTGCATTGAAAAGCTGCCTAAAAACCGGCGACCGGGTGCTTTCGCTGGCAACAGGCGTATTTGGTTACGGCATTGCCCAGATGGCGCAATCATTGGGCGCCGAGGTGCAAACGGTTGGGCTGGAATATGACCGCACTTTCTATGACTGGGATGCGGTTGAACAAGCCATCAAAAATTTCCATCCCAAAATGATCACCGCCGTGCATTGTGAGACCCCCTCCGGGACGCTCAATCCTTTGACAGAATTGGGAAAACTGAAAATAAAGTATGAAGTTCCACTGCTGTATGTGGATGCGGTGGCCAGCCTGGGCGGAGCAGACGTGCAAATGGACGAGTGGGCGATTGACCTGCTGCTGGGCGGATCGCAAAAATGCCTGTCGGCGCCGCCCGGTATGTGTTTCACGGCTGTCAGCCCGTCAGCCTGGCAAATCATTCAACAAGTTGGTTACCAGGGGTATGACGCATTGCTTCCGTTCAAGACCGCCCAGGAGAATTTCTATTTTCCCTATACGCCCTACTGGCACGGTGTGGCTGCGCTAAATGCCGGGGCGCGTTTAATGATTAAAGAAGGATTGGAAAATTGTTTCAAGCGTCACGCCCGTGCAGCGCAATCTTGCCGGCAGGGCCTTGCAGAAATTGGCATCCGTTTATTCCCTGCGGCTGATGCTGTTCCTTCTCCCACGGTGACAGCAGCCTATGTGCCCGAGGGAATAAACTGGCCCGACTTTGATACCGCGCTGCGCCTGCGAGGGCTGGCGGCTGGCGGCAGCTACGGTCCTCTGGCTGGAAAAGTGTTCCGCCTGGGGCACATGGGCGCCCAGGCAGATGAGAACCTGATTTTTCAGGCTGTGCAGGCCATTACCGATGTGATGACCGAGATGCGCCTGTTGCAATAAAAACGATCAAGGTTCGACAGGAAGGTATCCCTGCTGACGCACAATTTCTTGCCCTTCGGGGCTTAGCACAAAGTCCAGAAAATCCCGGCTTAATCCCTGCGGCTCTTCCCTGGTTAATAGATAGAGGGGACGAATGAGGGGGTAGGTGTTGTCTTGCAGTGTTTCCATGCCGGGCAGCACACCGTCAACAGCCACGACGTGAACACTTTCATCCAGGTATGCCATGGACAGGAAGGAAATGGCGTGCGGGGTTTCGGCTACGGTGGTGCGTACAGCGCCGTTGGAAGTTTGCAAAATGGCTGATGCATTGATGGGGGCGGCTTGCCCGTTTGGGGACATCACCAGGTTCTCAAACCTGGCGCGGGTGCCAGAACCTTCCTCGCGCGCAACCAGAACAATTTCGGCATCTTCTCCGCCCACCTGGGAAAAATTGTTGATCTCGCCGCTAAAGATGGTGCGGATTTGCTCCAGGGTGAGGGCGGGGATTTGTGTTTCTGGATGTGTGACAATGGCAATGCCGTCAAAAGCGATGGCGAAGTGCTTTAGATCGGGGTATTTTTGTTGTTCACCGGCCAAAACGTCGCGTGAAGCGCTGCCCATTTCAACAATGCCTTCACCGGTCGAAGAAATTCCCACGCTGGTGCCGCCGCCCTGCACCTGGATGAGCGTTTGGGGATGTGATTCCATGTAGGCATCAGCAATCTTATCAGCCAGGGGTAATACTGATGTTGAGCCGATGATTTGCAGTTGGTTGGGGTCACTTAAGGGTGCTTTTTCAGCACAGGCTGACAGGGTGAGTGCCAGGAGAATAAGGATGAAAAATAGATTTCGAAAGGGATTGTTCTTCATTGAAACCTCTGTAAAGGGAAAACCAGTAAATTGGACCGCATAATTACCGATGGTTGATTATACAATGATAAAAAGAACCGCGCTGGCAGTAATGAAAGCTAGCGCGGTGATTTGTATTCTAATTGGATAAAAAGCTTTTCTTACTCGCCGTCTCCATCGGTATCGATGCCGAAAGTGTTTACTTTCCAACTGTCATCGATTCTTGTCAGTTGAAGCGTGAGGGTGGCTTCGCCAAATCTAAATGTGGCAGGGCCGCTCAAATCGGCCATGTCGTTCTCCATGCTGCGTGAGGTGAATTTCCATTTCTCAGGCTGGCGGTCAGCGCTTTCAATGAATTCTTGCAAACCTTCTGCGCTGCCCAGTTCTTCCTGGATGTTGGGGGCGCACAGATCGAACGCGAACTCATAATTTTCATCTTTGAGAGCCTGCATGAATTCATTACCGGCATCCACGGCGGGCTGGGTGAGGCCAAAAGCAGCTCCCACAGCCGTGCCGCTGGTCACCAGAATAAACAAGCCGATTGCTGCACAACATAATACCAGCGCGCCAACCACGATCAGAATGATTACCCACGTGTTATTTTTCTGCTGCATAAAATCCTCCTTGTTGCCTGATTATTCAAACGATATCAAAGAATTGTTATTCAACGCACTGCCAGGACGTAGATGCCCGGGCCGGGAATGGCCGCTATGGCGTGCTGGTTGTTGAGGGAAGCAATGGACAGGATTTGCCATTGACCGGAAATTGCATCCGTGTCAGCCTGCCAGACATACAGAACCAGTTCTTGATCCTGGAATTCAGATGGAATGGCAAAGCTCAAACTAATTACCTGTTCGGAAGCGGTTGAGGAGGGGAAGAGACCAAATTCGAGCGCGCTGATGTACTGACCGGAATCCCCGGGCAGGGGCGCCGGGAGCGATGTTTGCGGAAGCCGGTTGAGGGATGCCAGGTAACCACAGCCGTTTGAAATGCTGACGCTGTCGCCGTTTTCCAGCCGCAATTGGGTCACGGTTTGCGTGCAGGATAACTCCACAGCGTTGTACCCTGTTACCGGGATCAAAATCGAATCTTGAGGAAGCGGGGTTAACACCTCATCCAATGCGTATTCGGGTGTTGGATCACAGGCATTGCCTTTGCCATCGTTGTCGCTGTCGCTTTGCGTTGGATTGAAAGTGGCCGGGCAATTGTCGTTCTCTAAAACGCCGTCATTGTCCGGGTCGCTCACCCATTGACCGGAGTTTACCAATCCCTGCGTCGAATCGCCGTTTGCCGTGTTGGGGCCGCTGTTGTCACCCCACCAGTTTTGATCAGCCTGCACCCACTGGCTGTTGGACACAATGCCGGTGGTGTTTCCCGTGATAATGTTGAGGCGGGCGGTGGTGTTGAGGCTGGCGTCATCATTCAACAGGGCAACCACATTGTCTCGCAGCGTGTTGTTGTATATGCCTGTATCGACAGAATTGACAACCCGGATTCCATATTCACAATTACCAATGACCATGCCCCGAACGGTTATCCCTTCTGCGTTCTGGATAAGGATGCCGTCCAGCCTGTTCTCAATCACTGGCGCCTGGCTGCCGGCGCCCGCAATGGCGGGGTCGCCGGTATCACCGCTGATGGTGATGTGGTTTTTATTGACAGTGAAGGGTTGATAGGCTCCCGGTCCCACCTGAACCGATCCACCTTCACTGACCAGGTCAATAGCCGACTGTATGCTGACGCCGTTGTTAACCGTGACACTGTTGGCTTCAACCCGCACAAAATCGCGCAGCGGTGCATTAAGCGTCAGGCTCGTAATGGTAGACCAGCCGGTATCAACCCACTGATCTTCCCACAGGTAAGTGTTTAAGTTGAATTTTTGACCAACAGATATGGTGTGCAGCACCAGGTTGGGCGTGTTGATTACCACCGAGGCATTGTATGTGGCAGCTTCCAGGAAGATTGTGGCGTTATCAGGCGCTGAGTCAACCGCCTGTTGAATGGGATTGGCAATACCCAGGTTGCAAACCGAAACCCAATCGGGGCAGCTATCATTGGAATTTCCACTGGTAAACCCGACATAGCGAATGCCGTCCCAGTAGAAGGGATCGAGGGCTTCGGTTGGTGGAACGGCGTCGCTGGTGTCTTCACCGGTTGATGCGCTTGGGCAATCTTGAACAGGGGCTTCTTCAGTTTGAAGGATGTCTTCCACTTGAGGCGAAACTTCTGGAGTGTTCTCATCTTGTGGTTCGGTTGGGAGCGCAGCTTCATCAGGGATGCTTTCCTGGGGCATTTCAACAACCGGCGCGTCAGGTTCCTGGGTCACAG
This sequence comes from uncultured Anaerolineaceae bacterium, assembly GCA_964580315.1. Taxonomy (GTDB): domain Bacteria; phylum Chloroflexota; class Anaerolineae; order Anaerolineales; family Anaerolineaceae; genus CAZOKH01. The sequence goes on from CAZOKH010000004.1 coordinate 79,982, forward strand.
AGGGGACGGGTTCAACCGGCTGCGAGTCATCTGGCGCAGGGCTTTCTTCCAAAACTTCTTCCGGCGCCGGTTCGACCGGTGGAATGTCGTCATTGGCAAGAGCCGGTTGAACGGTCATTGTCAATCCGATCACTACCAGTAAAAAGATCATGGAAATCTGATGATTTTTAATAAAGTTTTTCATTTTATCCGCCTGGTTTGATTCTTTGCATCATTAATCATTATCCATATTCCTGGAACAGAGTCAATCCCAAAAAAAAATT
>CAZOKH010000005.1:0-75342 GCA_964580315.1 uncultured Anaerolineaceae bacterium
AACTCACGACCAAGGGCTTATGAGTCCCCTGCTCTACCACTGAGCTACCTCGCCAAATGCCCCAAAATATTACTACGAACCCCCCATTTTGTCAACAAAAACGCCCGGCGAAGCCGCCTATGACAGCAGCACCACCTTGCGATTTTTGATCTCCTCCACCAACACTTTTGTGCCGTAGGTCTGCGACAATTTTTCGCTGGTCAAGATATCATTCAGCAAGCCGGCCGCCAACACTTTGCCCTGCTGCATCAAAATCAAGTGATCAGCGCTGTAGATGGCTGCCTGCGGGTCGTGCGTGGTAAACACCACCGTAACGCCGTTTTGCACCAGGTCTTTCAGAATGTGCAAAATGGCTCCGGTGTTGCTCAAGTCAAGGTGCGAGGTGGGCTCATCCAGCAGCAGCACACTGGGCTGCTGCACCAGGGCGCGCGCCACCAGCGCCATCTGCCGCTCACCGCCGCTCAATTCAGGCATGGGACGATTTTTTAATTTAACCAAATTGAGTGTCTCCAAAACCTGGTTAACCACCTTAAAATCTTGCGTTGAGGGCATATTGAAGATGCCCATGTGAGGGGTGCGCCCCAGCAAGACGTATTCAAATACCGAAAAATTAAAGGGAATGGTCTCAGCCTGCGGCACCAGCCCGATCAACCTGGAAAGCTGCCGGTGGGAAAAATTTTCAATGGGAGTATCCTTTAAAAAGATCTCTCCGCTTTGCGGCTTCAGCAGACCCAAAATGGTGTGCAGCAATGTGGTTTTACCCGCCCCGTTGGGCCCCAGGATGGCTGTGATGGTGCCCACCTCGACCTGCATGGAAAGCGAATTGAGTACCGAGCGGTTCTCGGTGTAACCGAATTTTAAATCGGTCATCGACAGAACAATCTCACTCATCTTTTTCAACCTTCAATCGTTCCTGGCTCATCAGCGCCACAAAAATCGCCGCGCCCAGGAAGGATGTCAGAATGCCCAGCGGAATCTCGCCCGCCATCAGCGTGCGGGCAATGTCATCGCAAATGATGGTAAAAATGCCGCCAATCAACAGCGAAGCCGGTAAACTGTACTGCGCATTTGAGCCAAAAATTCGGCGCGACAGGTGCGGCACAATCAGTCCCACCCAGCTTACAATGCCGCTCACCGAGGTGACCGCCGCCGTGGCCACCACCGCACTCACCAATAGTAAAATGCGTTCCTTTTTAGCTGAAGCGCCCAGCGAAAAAGCGGTGGCATCGCCCAACGACAGCACATTTAAACGCCAGCGCATTAAATAGGTGATTGTCAGGCTGATCAAAACTGCCGGCATGACATACAGCACGCTTTTCCAGGTGGTTGACCATAAACCGCCCAACATCCAAAAAGTGATTTCTTGAAGCTCCGTTAAGGGGTCAGCCAGGTACTTCAAGATGCCCAGTCCTGAAGACATGAGCGCCGAGACCACAATGCCCGAAAGCACCAGCCGCAGCACCCAACCGCCAAATTTCAGCACGCGCGCAATCAGAAATGACATGCCCAGTCCCAGCAGCGCAAAAACCGCGGCTGATATTTCCACATTCAGTTGCGATCCGCCGATAAACAAAATGGCAAAGGCTGCCCCAAACGCCGCCCCCTGCGACACACCCAGAAAACCAGGCTCGACAATGGGGTTGCGGAACAACATTTGCAGCACCTCGCCGCACGCCGCGAGCGACATCCCCAGCAGCAAAGCCATCACCAGGCGCGGCAGGCGCAGCGAGAAAACCAGTTTTTGAGCCAATGTTTCTTGCGTAAGCAAAGCGGGCGGCATCCAGAAAGGCTCTGGATACCGCCCGATAAAAATTGACAGACCAAAAACGATTAAAAGCGCCACAGCCAGGATCAATAACAACTGGTTCGATTTAATGCGCTTTTGTTCCAATGGTCACTGGCTCCTAGGGTGCAACAACTTTCGGCATGATGCCCGTTTCAATTTGTTCGTCGGTCAGACGATACATAACCTTGTAGAAATCTTTCACCATCTCGGTCATGTTAACATCTGCCATGCGTTCTGGTTGAATCTTGGAAGCCACCCAGGTATAACCCAAAATCCAGCGCGGATCAGGCAAATCCCAGCCCTGGTAATCTTTGCCAAAGCCGTAAATCTTTTGATTCTTGGCAGCGTTCAATTCTTTCCAGGTGTCGTTCTGCATCAATTTGTCAGCTGTCTCTTGCGGGTTACCATTATAGTCAATTACCAGCACGATGTCAGGATTCCAGGCAGCAATTTGCTCGAAATTGGACACAATCCAATCGGTTTCCTCACCGCTGCCGTCCGTCCAAACCGGGATACCGCCGCCGTCAATGACCATCTGGGTTTGAATGTAGGAAGAGGGCGGTACTTTGAAAGCCACTTCGCCGTCTTTTTCAGTGTATTGGATGACCAGGACGGATGGTTTTTCTTCTTCCGTCAAACCTTCCATGGCTTTTGCAACCAGGGCAACCTTTTGTTTAAAGTAATCGTTGACCTCAGCCGCGCGTTCGGCATTGCCAAAAAGCTGTCCAAGCATTTCGATATCCTGGTAGAACACCTCGGGGTTTTCGAGGTTCAAACCAACTGTAGGGATATCCAATTGCGCCAGCGGCTCTTTGAGAGCCTTCAGCGCATAGTTTTTCACAATGACAATATCCGGTTTGGTGGGGGCAATCGCTTCAGCACCCGATTCCATTTCCAGCTTGATTTTTTCTTCGTATTTCGGGTCGATCAGGCTCAAAAATTCCGGCGTGGTTAAACCGCGCAATTCCTGGGCAACCACCCGGTCGCTGGCTTCCTCAAAGAGGTAGGTGGTGCTGAGCGTAAACGGCGTGGCTTTGCCCGCCACCACCACACGCTGCGGAAGCGCCGCCAGTTCCACGACATTCCCTGAGGTATCAGTGAGCGTGACAGCTGTTGAGGCTTCTTCAGCCGGGGCCTCAGCAGGCTCCTCGGCGGCTGGTTCTTCTGCGGCTGGTTCTTCTGCGGCTGGCGCTTCGGCCGCTGGCGCTTCGGCCGCCGGCTCTTCAGCGGCAGGCTGCGGCGTGGGGCTGGCCGCGGTTGAGCAAGCGCTCAACAACATGCTGGCCAAAACCAGCAACGAGATTAATACAGAAAAAACCTTCTTTTGCATTTTTCTTCTCCTTAATTGTTGTCTTATTTTTCGTTCAATTTTTGTGAATTATTTCAACCTCAATTTATCCCCTTCTTGTAAAAGGAAAGGGGTTACACCCATGCGAGCAATTCATTTTCAGGGGAGAAACAATTATGGACGATTCTTCTTAATGCTTTCATTTATTCCACTATGCATTTTATTACGAAGCAGCCGTGTTGTATGATTGTACCGCTACAATCGTAACATTAAATTAAAAGATGTCAATTGATTATGGGGTATCGATTTACGAAACTGTGGAATTCCGCCTGGTTATCCAGTGACAAAAATCACCAGATCCCAAAGTTTTTTTCTTTGATGGAAACAAACCGCCCCCAGCCAATCACCAGGTGATCCAGCAGGGAAATATCCAGCAGTTTTCCGGCCTGCAAAACGGCGCGCGTCAGCGCCAGGTCTTCAGGGCTGGGATTCGGATCGCCGCTGGGGTGGTTGTGAACCAGGACAATGGAAGCAGCGTTGCGCGCAATGGCAGGTTTGAACAATTCACCCACCCGCACCGTGGAAGAATTTAATGACCCCTTATACAGTTTCTCAATATGCAGCACACGGTTGCGTGTGTCCAGCACCAGCACCCACAATTGCTCCTGGGTCAAGGCCGACATTTCATACTGCACCAGGCTGGCAACATCATTCGGTTCATGAATTTCCGGGCGGTCCTCCGGCTGGGTGGTGTGAATGCGCTTACCCAGTTCAATGGCGGCTTTCAACTGCGCCGCCTTGGCTGCGCCCAGGCCTTTCACCTGGCACAACTCGTTCAAACTGGCGCGGTGCAATCCAGCCAGGCCGCCCACTTCTTGCAGCAGACGGTGCCCAAGCTGCACGGCGTTCTCACCGGGAATGCCCACCCGCAGCAAAATTGCCAGCAGTTCGGCAGCGCTCAATGCCTGCTCGCCCAGGTTTGCCAGCCGTTCACGCGGTCGTTCCACCACAGCCAGATCCATAATACGATAAGCCGCCGGAGTTTCTTCAGCCATGATATCCCTCTTTTCTTGTGCCCAAGTCGTTTGGCATTATCCCGAACTCACCATAAAAATAATATAGCGCAGCCTCTCGGACATGACAAGCAGTCTAATCTAACATTTATCTTTCCAGGTTGAATTTCAATCTCATTTCCTCTATACTTTAATACAGTGAATTCATGGGGTTTTTCACAGTGTAATTGATTCAAGAACTGGCGTGAGCCTTTGAGATCACACACTGAAGGACCTGGCTCCCGCTTTTGTGATTGGAGAGGAATGATCGAACACATGGAAACCGGCCTCGAAGATTTGCGAGATCAATCGGTGGAAAGCAGTATCACGGCTCTGATTAAAACCGGGCGAAAAAAGACCTTTCTTACCCTCGACGATATACTGGAATTTTTGCCCGAAGCAGAGCATGATATTGACCTGCTTGAGCATATCTACACAGTTCTCCTTAATGAAGGCATTCCTTACCTGGAAGAAGTGCCCGCTGAAGAGCCAAACGAAGAAGAACTGGCGCTCGGTGAGGAAGAAACCACCACCGTAGAATCTGAAGCCGCACCTGACGACCTGGAACACATCGGCGCCGACGATACCATCGGGTTGTATCTCAAAGAAGTCAGCCGTGTGCCCTTGCTGAATGCGGATGAAGAAGTGGAACTGGCACAGCGCACCGAACGCGGCCGCCTGGCTCGCGAAGAACTGGCGCGGGGCGGAGTATCCGGCAGCCGCCGGCAGGTGCTGCGCCAGATGATCGAAGATGGTTGGAATGCTCGCGAGCAGCTCATCACCGCCAACTCACGCCTGGTGATCAGCGTCGCCAAAAAATATATGGGGCGCGGGGTGCCGTTTCTCGACCTGATCCAAGAGGGCAACATCGGGTTGATTCGCTCGACCAAAAAATTCGATTACCGCCGCGGGCACAAATTCAGCACCTATGCCACCTGGTGGATTCGCCAGGCAATTACGCGCGCCATTGCCGACCAGGGCAGAACCATTCGCGTGCCTGTTCACATGGGAGACCGCATCAACAAAATGCTGCGCGCCCAGCACCAGCTCACACAAGACCTGGGACGCGACCCCACCGTGCAAGAGCTGGCTGATAACCTCGATATTTCTGCGCAAAAAGTGGAAAACATCATCCAGGTGTCGCGCCGCCCCCTGTCATTGGAAACCCCCACTGATGATGAAGGCGACTCGGTGCTCAGTGATTTCATCGAAGACGACCAGGAGCTCCCCCCGGCCGAGTCGGCCACACTCAACATGCTGCAAGAGCATATCAAATCCATCCTCGACAACCTGCCGCCGCGAGAAGTGCGCATTCTCCAGTTGCGCTACGGCTTGCTGGATGGGAAGTCATACACACTGGAAGAAGTGGGACGAAAAATGGGCGTCACCCGCGAGCGCGTGCGCCAGATTGAAGCCCAGGCGTTGGGCCGTTTGCGCGATCCCAAAATTCGACAGATTTTGCGCGACTACCTTTAAATCATCCGTGTTTTTTTCAGGCTTAAGCTACCGATGGGGCATCCATGCTATAATTTCGGCAAGGTGAAATTATGATTGTCGAGCCCACTCTTCTTAGCAATTTTTTCCTCATTGGCGCCGCTTTTGCAGGCGCATTCGTCGTAGCCCTGTGGATCAGCCTGATCATCTGGTGCCACCGTGATATTCGCCGCCGCTCAAAAGACCCCCTCATGCACGTCCTGGCGGTGCTGGTGGTGGCCATCCTGTTCCTGCCCGGCATTCTAATTTACCTGATTTTACGCCCGCCGCACACAGTGGAAGAAGAATATCAACTGGCGCTGGAAGAAGAAGCGCTGCTGCAAACTGTTGAAGAAAATACCACCTGCCCGGGCTGCGGACGCAGGGTCAACGAGCAGTGGCAGGTGTGCCCCAGTTGCCACACACGTCTCAAGAAAACCTGCCAGCATTGCAAAAGGCTGATGGACCTTTCATGGGACATTTGCCCCTACTGCGGCACACCCGTTCCCGGGGCGCGCATCATCAGCGACGACACCCTGCAAGAGGATGCCGCCGAAGACTTGTAGAAAAACATCCGTAACGCTAAACTGCCGCCCTTGGCCGCTTGCCGGATGGGGATAAGCGTTTCGGATTTGAATCGACTGTATTTCAATGTCAGAAACAGGACAAGCGTTGAGCCTATGGCACGAATTTATACATTAGTCAATCAAAAAGGCGGGGTTGGGAAAACCACTTCAGCCATCACCCTGGGCGCCTACCTGGCGCAGTTTGGCCAAAAAGTGCTGCTGGTTGATCTTGACCCGCAGGCTAATGCCACCTCGTCTCTGGGCATTGACAAACGGACCGTGAAAAGCGGCTCCTATGAGGTGCTCATCGGCGCCACACCCGCAGCATCACCCATCCTCTACAGTCACCGCCTCAAATTGTCCATTCTGCCGTCATCGCCCTCCCTGGCAGGCGCCGATGTGGAGTTGATTGACCAGCCGCAGCGTGAAACCCGCATGCGCGACATGCTTAAACCCATTGCCGACCGCTACGACTACATCCTGATTGATTGCCCGCCTTCACTCAGCCTGCTGACCATCAACGGTATCCTGGCGGCCCAGAACGGTGTGGTCATTCCCGTCCAATGCGAATACTTGGCGCTGGAAGGCCTGGGGCAGCTCACTGACACCCTTAACCGCATTCGCAGCTCACTGTATCCCGAGTTGAAAGTGCGCGGTGTCATTCTAACCATGTTCGACAAACGCACCCGCCTGGCGGTGGACGTTGTCAATGAAGTGCGCCATTACTTCCCCAACCAGGTGTTTCAAACCGTGATTCCGCGCAGCGTGCGCATTGCCGAAGCCCCCTCCTATGGGCAGCCAGTTTCATTATATGCACCCGACTCACCGGCGGCAATTGCCTATGAGGAACTGGCCAAAGAAATAATCACACAAGACGGCGCGCAGGCAGTTGCGCCGATTTCATAAGATCGAGGTCGCATGGTTAAAAGAGGCGGTTTAGGCAAAGGTTTAGATGCACTTATCCCCACCGAGTTCAATGCCCCGGGAGAAACTGGCCCAGGTTCAAACGCAATTCCCGTTGGAAAAATTGTTCCCAACCCGCGCCAACCGCGCCAGGAGATGGCCCCTGAACTATTGCAAGACCTGGCAGCCTCGATTAAAGAGCACGGCATTTTGCAGCCGCTCATCGTCACCCAGGAACCCGGCAGTGATGAATATGTGCTCATCGCCGGAGAACGCCGTTTGCGTGCTGCTGTCCTGGCAGGGTTGAGCGTTGTGCCAGCCATTGTGCGCCAGGCCAACGACCAGCAGCGCCTCGAACTGGCGCTCATCGAAAATGTGCAGCGTGCTGACCTTTCTCCCCTGGAAACCGCTGTGGCTTACCGGCAGCTTCACGAAGAATTTGGCCTTTCGCATGATGAGATTTCTGTGCAGGTTGGTAAAAGCCGCGTGACCGTCACCAACACCCTGCGTCTGCTCAACCTGCCCGAGACCGTTTTACACTCGCTGGGCAACGGTGAAATCAGCGAGGGACATGCCCGCGCCCTGTTGGGATTAAAAACCACGCAATCCCAAAATGCCGCCTTGCAGACCATCTTGAAGCAAGACCTTTCGGTGCGGCAGACTGAAGAACTGGTGCGCAAGTTGAGCGGTGAAAAACCAGCCTCCATTCCACGCCCTGCTGCGCCGCCCGAAGTGCACGAACTGGAAGAACGCCTGCGCGCGCACCTGGGAACCAAAGTGACCTTAAATCACGGGAAAAAAGGCGGCACCCTGGTCATTCATTATTACTCAGATGAAGAACTCGATGCCCTGACCTCCCGTTTCCTCAAGGACTGACAGGTGATCATCCTGCATCATGCCCGCATCCACACCCTGAATCCCGGTCAACCCGTCATTTCTGCCCTTGCCATTGCGCAAGGGCGCATTGTTTCTACTGGCAGTGATGATGAAATCTTGTCAGCCGCACCCGCCGGCGCACAAACCTTTCACATGGAAGGTAAAACCATTCTGCCCGGCCTGGCAGACGCCCACCTTCACTTCGCGTACTACGCCCTCAGCCTCTCGAAAATCAACCTTGACACGCCCAGCCGTACCGAATGTTTGCGCCTGGTGAGCCAACACGCCCGCAACCTTGCCCCCGGCGAATGGCTGCTGGGGTCTGGGTGGGAATCGACCGCCTGGGAGGAAGGCCCTGGCAACGCCGACATCCTGGAGCAAGCCGCTCCCGGTGTGCCGGTTTTTCTAACCTCACGTTCGCTGCACAGCGGGTGGGCCAATCGCACCGCGCTGCGCCTGGCCGGCATCACAGCACAAACGCCCGACCCGCCCGGGGGCCGCATCGGGCGTGATTCTTCCGGTGAACCAGACGGTTTTCTATATGAAAAAGCCAAACGTTTGATTGACGGTATGCTGCCGCAGCCGTCTCAAAAAACGCTGCAAAAAGCCATGCTCAAGGCGCAAACCAGCCTGTGGCAAATGGGCATCACCACCATTCATGATTTTGATAAAAGCGACAGTTTCATTGCCCTGCAAGAAATGCAATTGCGCGGTGAACTGAATCTTCGCGTCATCAAATCCATCTTGTTCAGCGAACTGGATCACGCGGTTGGCGTTGGGCTGCGCAGCGGCTTTGGCAGCCACCGGCTGCGCATGGGTTCGGTCAAGCTGTTTGCCGACGGCGCGCTGGGGCCGCGCACCGCCGCCATGCTGCAACCCTATGAAGACACCCACGGTGAAAGCGGTATGCTGCTGCTGGATGCAGATGCCATCTTCGACTATGGGCGCACAGCCGTTTCCAACGGACTGAGCATTGCCGTGCATGCCCTGGGTGACCGCGCCAACCATGAAACCCTGAACGCATTCGCACGCCTGCGCGCCTTTGAACAAGAGCAAGGGCTGCCTCCCTACCGACACCGCCTGGAACACGGCGAACTGCTTATTCCCGCTGACAGGGCGCGCATTGGCAAAATGGGCATCATCGCCTCAATGCAGCCCATGCAAATGCCTTCCGACCGCGCATTGATTAAACTTGCCACCGGAAAACGAGAAAAATTTGCGTTCCCTTTATGGGATATTTTGCAAAATGGGGCTATACTGGCTTTAGGATCAGATGCGCCGGTTGAATCACCCAATCCATTCTGGGGAATTCATGCCGCCGTGACGCGCAGCCGCCAGGGTAGTATCGACCCGGCGGATGTCTGGTTGGCTGAACAGCGCATCTCTCTGCAGGCTGCGTTGGAAGGTTACACTACCGGTCCGGCTTATGCGGGATTGATGGAGAACCAACTGGGTAAACTCGCACCTGGCTATCTTGCCGATTTGATTGTTTTAGATCAGGACATTTTTGATATTCCACCGCAAGATTTATACCGTCTTCAGCCCTCGGCAGTGATGTTTGACGGCAAATGGGTTTGGCAAAGGTAAACACGTGGGAGAGAACAAATGAGCGAAAAAAACCTGACGCCCGAAGTTCTGGTGCCTCGGTTGGGAGATTACCTGGTGGAAAAAGGGTTAATTTCTCCCGGGGATTTGCTGAAAGCGCTTGACAGGCAAAAACAACCGCGCCCGCCCGATTCTCCCGCCCTGCTGCTGGGCAACATTCTAATCGAAATGGGGGTAATCGACCGCGCCTCGCTGGACCAGGCCATCACCGAACAGATCATTCAATTGCGCGCCGCCCTGCAAGACGCCAACCAGAAACTGGAACGGCGCGTGCAAGAACGCACCGCTGAACTGCGCGAAGCCCTGCGCAAACTATCTGAACTGAGCAAACTGAAAACGAATTTTGTCGCCAACATTTCACACGAATTGCGTACCCCGCTCACTCACATCAAAGGGTACCTCGAACTGCTGCTTTCCGGCGAGCTGGGCTCATTGGAAGATGACCAACTCCAGTCTTTGAAAGTGATTCACCATGCCACAGGGCGCCTGGAACGTTTGATTGAAGATCTGATTTTGTTCTCCATGTCTGAGAGCGGCGATTTCGCGCTCAACATTCAACCATTTTGCCTCAGCTCAGTTTGCCGCGCCGCCATTGACAACAGCCAGTCAAAAGCAGACGCAAAGAGCATAGCGTTGATTTTGGACAGTCTGCCCGACCTGCCTTATGTGCAGGGTGATGAAGAAAAAATCTCCTGGGTCATTCTTCAGTTGCTTGACAATGCCATCAAGTTCACCCCCAACGGTGGGAATGTGTCCATTCACCTGGAGATGGAAGATGACAATGTGCAACTGGCAGTGACCGATACCGGCATTGGCATTCCCTCTGACCGCCTGGATGAAATCTTTGAACCATTCCATCAACTGGATGGTTCCTCAACTCGAAAATACGGTGGAACGGGACTTGGATTATCACTTGCGAGTAAAATTATGGAAGCACACGGCAGAAAGATATTCGTCGCGTCACATCCAGACCAGGGTAGCGAATTCCGTTTCAGTTTGCTAACCAGCGATACGGCTCAATAATTCACCACTGCAAAGAAGATTATGGTACTGACATCTGAGAATTCTCAATTAATCACACAAGAACACCTCTATGCCATCAGCGAAGTCGCCATATCTGCCAAAGAGTGGCGTTCAGCTTTGGATGAGATATCGCACCTGGTGCACTCTTTCCTGATCTTTGATAACCTGGTGGTCTATCTGTACGACTCCATTACCAATAACATGGAGGTGATTTACGCGCGCGCCATGGGGCGCGGCAAGGCTGCCGATGGTGAAATTGCCTGGGGCGAAGCCATTGCATCAGAGGTGGCTGAAAAATGCCAGACCATCATCCAGGAACCTGACGAAGTCACAAACTCAAACCGCCTGGAACGACCCTATTTGCTGGCAATTCCCCTGAAAAGCCGGGAAAAATTGCTGGGCGCCCTGGTTTTTGTTCGCTTCGGCGGCCCGCAATTCACGCCGCCACGCATTCGCCTGGCGCACTACATTGCCAACCAGGTATCGGTTTTGATCAACCAGGAAAACCTTCAGAATTTATATGAACAGCAAGACTATCAACGCCGGCTGCAAGATGACTTCTTCTCCACCATCACCCATGAACTGCGCAGCCCCCTGGGATTTATCAAAGGTTACACCACCACCCTGCTGCGTTCAGATGCATCCTGGGATGAAACCACACAGCATGAATTTTTGGAGATTATTGACAAGGAAACCGATCATTTGCAAGAATTGATTGACGACCTGCTGGATTCGGCGCGCCTGCAGGCGGGGCAAATGGAAATGCACTTTCAACCCGTCAGGTTGGACGCCATGCTGAACGATCTAATCTTACGTGATAAGTTGAAATATCCAGAACTGACCATTGTTGTTGATCTTCCAGATGATTTACGACCCATTCAGGCCGATCCTCGCCGGCTTTCGCAGGTTTTTGAAAACCTGGTCAGCAACGCTGTAAAATACGCACCCCGATCACAAATCCAAATCACCGCCCGCCAGGACGAATCAGGTTCAACCCTGGTTATTAAAGATTTTGGGCCGGGCATCCCTAAAAAATATCTGCCCTTAATTTTTAACCGCTTCTTCCGCAATCCTGAACAATCGGGAGAAACGCACGGCACCGGGCTGGGTCTTTTTATTTGCAAGCAAATAATTCAGGGACACATGGGGCAGATCAACATCGATTCGACTGTTGGACAGGGAACCGAATTCACCATTTTTCTCCCCTGGCAGCCTTCATCATAATTGAAGTCCCGAGGCGCAAGGAGCATTATAAGATGACATTAATTCTGGTTACGGATGACGAAAAGTTATATCAACACCTGTTGAAAGTGAACCTGGAAAAAGAAGGTTATGAAGTCATTACCGCAGGGAATGGCCTCGATGCGCTGGAAGTCATTTCCCGCCGGCATCCCGATCTCATTCTCCTGGATGTGATGATGCCCAAACTGGACGGAATTTCAACCTGTGAACGTGTCCGGCAGTTTTCAAACACACCCATCATCATCCTGACCGCCAAAGGAGAAGAGCAAGACCGCGTGCGCGGTTTGAATGCCGGCGCCGATGATTATGTGGTTAAACCGTTCTCAGCCACCGAACTGGTTGCCCGGGTGCGCGCTGTGCTGCGCCGTGCGCAAACCACCGAGCAGGTTACCCAAAACCGTTTCTTTGTGCACGGTGGGCTGAAGATCGATTTTGCCCGCGCCGAGGTGTTTCGAGACAACAAACCCATCTCGCTTTCCGCCACCGAATACCGCCTGCTAATTCATTTTGCCCAGCACATGGGAGAAATTCTCTCCCCTGAGGATATCCTGGTTGCCATCTGGGGACCGCAGTATCGTGAAGATAAAGAAATTTTGTGGGTGAGCATTGCCCGTTTGCGTCAAAAATTGGAAGATGACCCCCACAATCCGCATCACATTGTAACCCGCGCTGGACTGGGTTACATCATGCCGCCCGGTGAAGCAGACATGCCAGTTTAATCGTTGGCAAACAATTTATTTGTTGAAAAGGAAGGGTAACATGTATTCATCTTTCTCAGAAAAAGGTAAAATTTTCACAAACGTAGTCACCAAAAAACCGATCGATGTATATATCCAGACCAATTTGCATTTCATCCACGGTCGGGTACACATTCGCCCTGACGACCGGCTGAAAGATGAAATCAACCAGAACGAGGCTTTTTTGGCTGTAACAGAAGCTGTCGTTCAAGATCAACAGGGAAACACACTGTATAAAGCCGATTTTTTGGCGGTCAACCGGTCGCAAATCGTCTGGCTTGTTCCAACCGAAGAATTGAAAGAGAATTAAGTAATTGAATGCCCACCATTAATAGCCCATCACTTCAACAGCCAGAACTGGCAAAACTCAAGAACTATTTAATTTCCATCGTCAACCGCGAGATGGAAAATAACCCGCTGCCTCCTGAAAACCGTCAAAAAGCGGTGACGCAAATCATCCAGCAGGGTTATCAGAGCCTGAAAATTCAGCTTCCCAATGCAGTCCGCGACCAGATCTTTCGCGAAATTTTCGATGAATTACTGGGGTTCGGCATCATCCAACCCCTGCTGGAAGACCCTTCCATCAGTGAAATCATGGTCAACGGTGTTGATAAAGTTTACATTGAGCGCAAGGGCAAACTGGTTAAAACCAACCTGGTTTTTGAAGACGAAGACCAGATTGTGCGCCTGATTGACCGCATCATTCTGCCGCTGGGACGCCGCGTTGACGGCGACACCCCCACGGTGGATGCCCGCCTGCCGGACGGCTCGCGTGTGAATGCCGTGGTGCGCCCGGTGGCTATTGACGGTCCCAACATCACCATTCGAAAATTCCAAAAAGACAAACTGGGTGTAGATAAACTGGTCGAATTCGGTTCCATGTCGCAGATCATGGCAAATTTTATTAGAGCCTGTGTGATTTCAAAGCTCAACATCATCATCTCCGGCGGCACCGGGTCGGGCAAAACCACCCTGCTGAATGTGCTTTCCAGCTTCATCCCGGAAGATGAACGCATTGTGACGATTGAAGATGCCGCCGAGCTGCGCTTGCAGCAAGACCACGTGGTGCGGTTGGAAACCAAACCGGCAGACCTGGATGAGAAACACTCTGTCTCCATCCGCGACCTGGTTCGCAACGCACTGCGCATGCGCCCCGACCGCATTGTGGTGGGTGAAGTGCGCGGCGGCGAGGCGCTCGACATGCTGCAAGCCATGAACACCGGGCATGACGGTTCGCTCACCACCCTGCACGCCAACACCCCGCGCGACGCCATCTCACGTCTCGAAACCATGACCCTTATGGCAGGCATGGATTTGCCGATCAAAGTCATTCGTGAACAAATTGCCTCGGCCATCGATGTTATCGTGCAGCAATCGCGCATGAGAGACGGCAGCCGCAAAGTTACCTCCATTTGCGAAGTGGCCGGCATGGAAGGCGACACCGTGGTGATGACCGAAATCTACCGCTTTGAACAGACCAGCCAGGATGATGAAGGTAAAATTACCGGTGAACACCGTCCGACAGGTATTCGACCGCTTTTTACTCCACGACTGGAAGCCAGCGGATTTAAACTGGGGCCTGAAGTGTTTGGCGCCAATCTTTCTGAAATGTTAAGTAAAACCCGCAGGTAACCGTCACTAACCGGGAGCGCACCATGGAATCTCTTCAACCTTTATTCCAGATTCGTACCAAGAAACTGGCTGCATTGATTTTGGACGCCCGTCTAAAATCAGGAAAAAGCGCTGAAGCATGCGCTGAACACGCCGGTCTTTCACTGGATGATTATCAACTGATCGAAAAAGGCCGCCTGGCGCCCACGCTTCCACAAATTGAACAGGTTGCGTATTTTCTGCGTGTTCCCCTGGAACATTTTTGGGATGATCAGACACTTTCAAGCGCACCCCTTGAAACTGCTCTTGACCCCGCCGAACACAATCAACAGCGTCAAAAAGAAATTGGCCAGCGCCTGGTTGAGAGTCGTACCGCGGCAGATATGACCGCCGAACAGCTTGCCGAACAAATGGGAATCGATTTGCAAACCTGGCTGGAATATGAATCAGGCAATCTTCCCATTCCCCTTCCGGTGTTGGATGCCGTCCTGTCCATCCTGAAGAAACCGGTGGAAGACTTCTTCCCACAGGGCGGAGAGCTGGGATTGTGGCTGAAACAATTGGAATTCACCAAACAGTATTTTGACCTGCCGGAAGACCTGCAAAATTTCATCCTGAAACCAGTAAACCGTCCCTATCTTGAACTGGCCGTTCGCTTGAGCACGCTATCGGTGGATAAATTGCGCGCCGTGGCGGAAGGATTACTGGAAATTACCTACTAAAAACATAAACCGGGTTCACCATGGAAACCAATATTCAAACCATAATTGAACAGGCAAACCAGGCCTACCAGCAAGGCAACCTGCAGCTTGCCGTTGAATTGTTTTCGCAGGCTGCCGACCTCTACCGGGGGCAGGGCGATGAACTTTCAGCAGCCGAAATGCGCAACAATTTAAGCGTTGCGCTCTTGCGCGACGGTCATTACCAGGCTGCCCTTGAAGCCGCTGCCCAGACCGACCTGGTGTTTGCCCAGAGCGGCGACCGACGCCGGCAGGCTATCGCCATCAGCAACCAGGCTGCCGCCCTTGACAGCCTGGGAGACCTTGGACAGGCTTTGGAGCTATATCAAATTAGCGCCGGTTTGTTCAAAGAACTGGGCGAAGAGGAAATGCTGGCAATGGTGCTTCAAAACATTTCCAGCCTGCAACTGCGCACCGGCAAACAATTGCAGGCGGTTGCCACCATGAGCTCAGCCCTTGAGTACAAGCCCAAATTGTCATTCCGGGAAAGAATCATCCAAAAACTGCTGCGCAACACCACAAAGAAGATGAACGGATAGCCATCCTTAGACACCAACCCCCGGGATTGCAAAATCAGCATGGCACCTACATCCTTTTCCCTCATACCGGCCAACCAGAATCACCTGTCTGAAGTTAATGCATTAATTCAATCGGCTCATTTTTTCCACCGCCATCTCGACTGGCGCCCGGTGGAAGGCTGGCTGGGATGCCAGCCGTTCTGGCTGCTGGAAGCGCATGGAGAACTGCAAGCGGCGCTGGCCTGTCCGCCTGCGCCCGCCAAAATGTATTGGATTCGGGTGTTTGCCTCACGGGCGCTGTTGAATCCGCGCCTTCACTGGGAATTTCTGCTGCAAAAAGCCCTGGCCAGCATCCCTTTTGACCAGGAGACCTTGCTGATTGCGCTGCCCCTGGAAAACTGGTTAATTCACTTGCTTAAAACCAGCCAGTTTGAGCAGCATGCAGAGATTGTTGTGCTGCAATGGAACTACACCAATGCAGCAACGCCCGTCATACCATCCATTCAAATTCGGCCCATGACCATTGAAGATGTACCGACCATCGTCCAAATTGACCATGTTGCTTTTGAAGCCATCTGGCAATTCTCACAGGAAGATGTTGAACGCGCTTTTCGCACGGCATTCTATGCCAGCGTGGCGGTTTTTGAGGGCGAGATTGTGGGTTACCAGATCAGCACCGCCATTCACGACCAGGCGCACCTGGCGCGGTTGGCAGTCGTTCCCTCCATGCAAAACAGGGGAATCGGTCGTCTTTTGTTGGATAACCTGTTCCAGCGAGTCCAGCGCACCACCATATCCAGCCTGACGGTCAACACGCAGTCATACAATCTTGCTTCGCTGGCTTTGTACAAATCCATGGGTTTCAAACCCACCGGCGAACGGTTTCCGCTGTATTTATATAATCCAAACGGGGTGTTTCAGGGCAGTTGAAATCCTGACAAGGCCACCACCCACACCAAAAGCGGGGCAATCACCAACGCCGGCAAAAAGTTGCCCACCCGGATAGGTTTAATCTCCAGCAGGCTGCTTAAAGCAATTCCCAGCAGCAGCACGCCGCCGGTGGCACTCATTTCTGTCATCATGTCGGCTGTCATAAAGGTCTGCACCTGGGCGGCCAGCAGGCTGATTCCCCCCTGGTAAACAAACAGGGGCAAAATGGAAAAAACCACCCCCACCCCCAGGCTGGAAGCAAAAGCCAACGCGGCAAAGCCGTCCAGGATAGCCTTGATCGCCAGGGTTTGATAGTCTCCGGTCAGGCCGTCTTGAATGGAACCCAGAATCGCCATGGGACCAATGCAAAAAACCAGAGACGCGGTCAAAAAACCACGAATAAAACGCGCCTGGCTGGCGCCGTCGCCGTTTTTCATAAAACGGGATTCAAGCCATTTACCCAGGCTCTCCAGCCCCTCTTCGATTTTCAGCCATTCACCCAGCAGCACGCCAAATAGCAGGCTCATCACAACAATTAGTGAGTTTTGAGTCTGTGTAAACATTTTCACGCCATAGGCCAGCGTAAACAATCCCAAACCCGCCACAACCGTATGCCGCAATTTTTCAGGCAAACGCGAACCAAATAACATCCCCAGGAATCCACCAATCACCACTGTTAATACATTAAAAATTGTGCCTGTCATAGATCAAAGTTTACTTTCTACAATGAATTTTTCTCATGCTGCTGCGGTTTTGCTTCATATTGCTCAAGCACAAAACACAGTGAAGACAACCGGTTTAGATATGCCAGGAGAACGGCATTCGTGAGGATGCCAGTGCGGTACAGGTGAATGACCCTGCGCTCGGCTCTTCTCACTGCTGTTCGCGCCAGGTCGAGCGCTGCTGCGCCGGGTTGATCGCCGGGCAGGATGAACCCATGAAATGGCGGCACCATGTCTCCAAAAAAAGCCACCTGTTCTTCCAGCCAGTTTACATAGTCAATTTGAATGACGACAACGTCCTTTTCTCCGCCGCCGGCCATTGCCACTTCGCCCATCAGGGTTTGCAGGTTGCGTTGAATGTGGCGAATCAGGTCGGCAGTGCCGTCCGATTGCACCAGGCTGCGAGCCAGCCCAAAGGCTGAATTGGCTTCATCCAGTGCGCCCAACGTTTCAATCACATCATCATCTTTGGATATGCGTTTCCCACCCGGCAGGCCGGTGGTGCCGTCATCCCCTCTTGCTGTAAAAAAAGCAGGCATAATTTACTCCCCTTATCGCAGTCCTGAATAGAGAAACCAGTAGGTTTGTTCTGGGAAACGCTGGCGGTACACTTCATCCCATATGAATTGTTTTCGATCCAAAAAATTTTGCATGCGCCTGTCAAGGTCATTAAACAACACCTCAGCCCCTTCCAGAGCCGGGATATCTTCCACCAGCAACTGAAGGATCACACGCAGGCGAATCTGGTTGCCATATTGCCGCTGCCAGTTTGCGGTTTCATCCGGGCTGGATGAGCGCCTGACCATTGAAGCAATTAACTCGGAAAGAAAATTTTGCCAGGATCGAAAGCGCGACTGGAATTCTTTCTGGCTTTTCATCTGCCATTTGGCGCGCCACTGGCTTCGCGTGTGTTCGCATGCCGCCGCAAATGTTTCATAGCGCTGCCGGTCTTCTGGTGATAGTTCCACCACGCCCAGCCGGGCTAAGCTCAGCAGCAAACTGCCGTTGGTCAAACGCAAGTCCTGGGTTTCAGCAGCGTGCCGAATGGCATGCACCGGCCAAAACAGCTCATCCGACAGCAGATAATCTTGCAATTCAGATGCACCTGTTTCCAGCAACAGCCAATCCTGACCATCAAATTGCGCCATATTGACTCCTTGAGAAACCGATTCGGTTTTAAGGTTGGGCAGTTGCAGTAGTTTCGATCACTTCGCTGTCAATCGAAGACTTGCGGGCTGCAAAGAACCAGTTATTTATCGTATTGAAACGGTCGCTCCGGTCAAATAACGGTCCCATCGTCACACCCTGCACCTGGTAATCAATGGCGGTTGAATAAACCGAGTAGAACAGGGGCAAAGCGGGCATTTCTTCCGAAAAGATCAACTGAAAATTCCGGTACAGACGAGAGCGGTCATCCATGTTGATCGTTATCCGTGCTTTTTCAAGATATTCACTGGCGGTGCGGTTATCCCACTGGGAATAATTTTGGCCGCCGGTGACTTGCGCCTGATCCCAGAATGGATAGGGGTCGGGATCGGGTGAACGGGAAAAATTCAGCTCAATTAACGCCGCCTGGTATTCACGATCTTCCAGGTTGACATTTACCAGTTCCTCATAAGGAACCGCCTGCAATTCCACAGCCATGCCAAGCGCATTCCAGTTTTCCTGGATTAATTTTGCCAGTTCCAGGTAATAGGGATCGTCGGGATGCAGCAGCGTGAATTCCAGGGCGACATCATCTTTCTGGCGCACGGTTTCTTCTTCGCCTGCAATAACATACTCGGCATCTTTCAACAACTTTTCGGCTTTGGTGGGATCAAACTCAATATGCCCGGTGTTGTTGTAATATGCCCAGGTATCAGGCAAAATGGGGCCATCTGCAATGATGCCCTGACCGCCCAACATGCGGTCGATCATGCGCTGCCGGTTCAACCCGGTCAGCAATGCCTGGCGAACTTCCACTTCCTGGAAAAACGGCACTTCAGGGTTGTTGAGATTGAGCAAAATGATGGTCTGGGCCGGGTTGCGGCCAGTGTAAACCGCCAGGTCTGGATTCGCCAGTACATCGGGCAGAATATCGGGCGTCACTTCGCTGATGCCCAGCACACTTCCCTGTTCATAAGCCGCAAAAGCAGCTTTCGGATCAGGGTAGTATCGGAAAACCACTTCATCCAGATAAGGAAGCTGACCGTAGTATGTTTCATTGACGTTCAGCACCACACCTTTGATTTCGCTGTTTTCGATGATCAGGCGGTTGAATTTGAAAGGCCCACTGCCGACCGGCTGCAGGTTAAACGGTTCTTCCACAATCTGATCGATGGACATGCCGCCCAGCAAATGCTGCGGCAAAATTCCAAAGGTCAAATAGTCAAGGAAAGGCGCAAATGCTTCGGGGAGCTGGAATTGCAGGGTAACATCGCTCAACCGCACCACTTCCACGTTTTCCCAGAACGCCACCAGGTCCGCCGGTACAACCGGCGCTCCCATGCGCATCATCTCAATGGTAAAGATGACATCATCAGCGGTGAGGGGTGCACCGTCGTGCCAGGTGACGCCCGAACGCAGGGTGAAGTTGTAGATTAAACCATCCTTCGAAATGCCCCATGATTCAGCCAGATCGGCTACCGGGACACCGCGGGTGTCAAAACGAATCAATCCGCTGAAAATCAAGCGGTCAACGTCACGATCAACCGGATTGTAATGGTCCAGCAAGGGATTGAGGCGCTGCAGGTTGCCAATGAGCGCCTCAGAATAGACACCGCCTTGATTCTTTCGTTCAACGGTGCGAACCTGGCTGGTTGGCGTTTCGCCCAAAAGCAAAACACCGACCACCATGCCGGTCAAGAATATAATAATCAGTTGCCAACGCAGTTTCTTCATGTTTAGGGGGTTACAAAGAAAGGGCGATTTCCCCGCCGGTCAATCGCCCTTTACAGGGACTGGCTGAAATTGAGTGATTGAAAATCACCCGCTGACAATCACCGTGACCAGCGTCAAAACAAAGAAAATGACGCTGAGGATGATGGTGATCCAGAACAGGGTTTTTTCAATGCCGCGGCGGGCAGAGAAAACCGTGCTGGTGTCGCTTCCGGTTAAACCACCCAGGCCAACGCCCTTGTTCTGCAAAATAACGCTGCCGATCAGGGCAATTGACGTTATAATCAATGCGATATCGAAGTAATTAGAAAGTTTCACTCGCGCAATCCTCCTGTGCTGAAAAAGCACGCTGAATTATACCTGTTATCCTCAAAAAACGTCAACCAAAAAATGCACGAACTGGTCGTCAACCTGCACATCCATTCCGTCTATTCGGATGGAAACGCCACCCACAACGAAATCTTATCCACCGCTTCACAGGTTGGAATTGATGTAGTCATTGTAACCGACCATAATCTCCTGGTACAGGGTGTCGAATCATACCACAAGAGCGGCAATCGATTGACGCTGTTGTTGACTGGTGAAGAAGTGCACAACCGCTCTTCTGCTTACAGCCACAAAGGCCATTTGTTGGTTTTCAATGCCGGGCAAGAAATGAGCCCCTACGGCAGCCACCCCCGGCGGTTAATCCAACAAATATCCCTTGCCGGCGGCATGTCTTTCATCGCGCATCCGTTTGAATCAGCCATGCCCGAATTTCACGAAGGGGAATTTTCGTGGGGTGACTGGGACGTGCGCGGATTCACCGGCCTGGAAATTTGGAATGGATTGAGTGAATTAAAATCCAACGGGCGCCCGCCCTGGAGAGCACTGCTGTATGTCCTGGTTCCGCAATTGCTGGCCCGCGCCCCTCACCCCGAAACGATCAAAAAATGGGACGAATTAACCGCTGCCGGGCAAACAGTGGTCGCCATTGGCGGCTCAGATGCCCATGCCATGACCAAACATTTCAGCATTTTTTCGCGGGTCATTTTTCCATACGCCTATCATTTCCAGGCCATTAACACCCACATTTTGTGCCCCCAACCGCTCAGCGGCAACCTCGACGCTGACCGGACAATGATTTACGATGCCCTGCGCCAGGGACATGCCTTTGTAGGATATGACCTGCCATTCCCCACCCGCGGTTTTCGTTTCACTGCCCAGGGTGTGCAGGGAACCGCCCTGATGGGCGACCACATGCGCATCAACGGCAGCAGCGTCACCCTGCAGGTGCGCCTGCCGGTGCGCGCTCACTGCCGCCTGCTGCGCAATGGCAAGGTGGTTTGCATGTGGAAAAACCGCGAGTCGTTTGCCCACATCACCGATCAGCCGGGCGTTTATCGCGTGGAAGCCAGCCTGCCCTACCTGGGACGCCGGCGCAGTTGGATTTACAGCAATCCCATTTATCTCAGCGCATAAAAACCATGATCCAAAATAACGTCACCCGCTTTTTATCCTCGAAAAAAGTCGACTTCACCGCTTTTGAACTGCCCCCCGAGAAGTTGGGCGCACTTGAATCAGCCCGCCTGCTGGGTGTGCCGCCCGGCATGGTGTTTAAGACCATTGTGCTGGCGCGCGTCGAGCGCGGCAAACCCATCCTGGCGGTCATCCCCGGCGACCGCGAAGTGGACCTTAAAGCCGCAGCGGCAGTCGTAGGCGAAAAGAAAATCCGCCTCACCACGCAAAGTGAAGCGGAAAAACTGACCGGTTTGCTGGCAGGCGGCATTTCACCGCTGGCGCTGATCAATAAGGGCTTCCAAGTGCTGCTTGACCAGCATGCCATGCAGTATGAACAAATTCATATCTCCGGCGGTCAGCGCGGTTTGAACATCAAACTATCTGTGGCTGACCTGATCAAACTGACCTCCGCCCGCACCGCTGAAATCAGCGCACCCCTGTCCGCAGCAGACGGGGATTGAAGCCAACCATCAGCCTTTAATCACCACCAGGGGGCGCAAACGCGCTACTTTTCCGGCAATTCCGGCCCCCACCACGGTTTCCACCACCTCATCAACATCTTTGTATGCCTGGGGCGCTTCTTCAGCCAGCCCGGGCAGCGAACCCGCCCGAATGGTGATGCCTTTTTTCTCCAGGCTGTCGCGCAGTTGGTCGCCGCGAAAATCATGCTTGGCTTTGCTGCGGCTGAGCACCCTGCCCGCCCCGTGGCAGGCTGATCCCAGGGCGCGTTCCATGCTGGCGCGCGTTCCCACCAGCACCCACGAGGCGGTGCCCATGCTGCCCGGCACCAGCACCGGCTGCCCAATTGCGCGGTATTCACCCGGCAGTTCTGGCGAACCGGGTCCAAAAGCGCGGGTGGCTCCCTTGCGGTGCACGCACACCTTAACCTGCTCGCCGTTGATAGTGTGGGTTTCCACTTTGCCCATGTTGTGAGCAATGTCATACACCTGGTGAATTTCAAAATGTTTGATTCTGCCGCGGAACACCTGTTCAAAGGCTTCCCGCGCCTGCTGCGCCAAATACTGCCGGTTGGTAAAGGCATAGTTGGCAGCCGCCCGCATGGCAGCCAGGTAATCTTGCCCTTCGGGAGAATCGAGCGGCGCGCACACCAGTTCGCGGTCCGGCAGGTGAATGCCGTATCGCTTTGAAGCGGCCTGGAAACTTTGCACATAATCAGTGCACACCTGGTGTCCCAAACCGCGCGAACCGCAGTGAATCATCAACGTCAGGCAGCCGGGATGCAGCCCCATAACGTCGGCAGCCTGCCGGTCAAAAATCTCATCCACCACAGCCACTTCCAAAAAATGATTGCCCGCCCCCAGGCTGCCCAGTTGACTGCGCCCGCGTTCGCGCGCCCGGCTGCTCAATTTGGCTGGGTCGGCGCCCTCCAGGCAGCCGCCTTCTTCGGTGCGCTGCACGTCCATGGGGGTGGCCATGCCGTTTTGCAGGGCATAGCGCGAACCCTCGCGGCACACCCGTTCCAATTGTGATGCGCTCAGGGTCACATTGCCATCTGTGCCCACCCCGCTGGGGCAGTGCTGATCCAGCGCGGTCGCCAGGTCGTCCAGGTAGGGCAGCGCATCTTCCATTTGTATCTGGGAGGCCATCAGGCGCACGCCGCAGTTAATGTCGTAACCAATGCCGCCCGGCGAGATGACGCCCTGCGGGTAGCGCGTGGCAGCCACCCCGCCAATGGGAAAGCCGTAGCCCTGGTGAACATCAGGCATCACCAGCACATCTCCCACCAGCCCCGGCAGCATGGCGGCATTCACCGCCTGTTCAATCGATTTATCTCCCAGCGCCGCTTCCAGCAGCCGCCTTGTGGCAAACACGCGCACCGCTGCACGCATTTGCGGGTGAAAATGCTGCGGAATGCGCCACTCATAGTCACTGATTTTCTCAAAATCGCGAATCGATATCATCGTAAACTCTCCTGAACCCAACCGCCCATCTCAGACATCGAACACGATGATGGTTTCCAACCCCCGTTCTGTGCTCTGGATGTCCATCTGGTGATAGGTGGCTGCCTTAATTTCGGTTGATTCGCCATCCAATAATTCACACCAGCCATCCACAACCAGTTTGTCCGAATCGTGCGTAAACACAAAATCTTTCAACACACAACCTTCTTGTTGGTAAACATAAAGCAACTCGTTTAAAAAAGACACCAACAAACTTTCATCATCCCCCAATTCCAATGAGAATTGTTGTTTTTCGCGGCTTTGGGCAGCACCACTGACGCCCAGCAAATGATAAAGGGCATGCGCGGCGCAGCGCAGCAGCCCTTCCAGGTCTGGCGCCCACACTTCCACCGCCAGGTCGGCAGTATGAGAAACTTCTTTGAATCCAAATTCAGTCATTGCGGTCACCGCATACCTTAATTATAATCATTCCATGCCGTCAAAATTGGATTTGATAGAAGCCCATCTGCGTTCGTGGATTGAAAACAGCCTGCACCTGCTGCCCGGTTGGGACCAGCAGGAAATGCTGGCCGGCAGGCTGCTGGCGGCCATGAGTGAATCGGTCAGCACCGAAGACGGTTTTCTGTGCGCCCCGGGCGCCTATGTCATATCTTTGAACCCGGTTTCGCTGCAAGAGTGGCAAACCGGCAACGAGTTGGCCAGCGCCCTGGAACTGGCATTGCAAAACGCCGCCCAGGAAGCCGGGGTCATTTTAAAAAGCGCGCCTTCCATCCAGATCACCGCCGATCCGCAGCTTGCGCCCAATGTCTTTCACGTGTGTTCGCTTGAGAAGGAATCGGCTGCAGAACAGACCAGCGCCCTGCCGGTGATTGAAACCCGGCCGCCCGACAGTGCCCAGCCACATTCCATCAACACCTTTCTCATCCTGGAAGATTCAGATATTTTCGCGCTGAACAAATCCGTGATCAATATCGGGCGGCGGCCCGAAAACGATTTGCAGATCATCGATCCGCGCATTTCGCGCAACCATGCCCAGCTTCGTTCAGCGCACGGCCACTACCAGATCTTCGACCTCAACTCCACCGGCGGCACCTATGTCAACGGCCAGCGCGTTACCCAGCACGCCCTCAAACCGGGCGATGTGATTTCGCTGGCCGGCGTGCTGCTGATCTACGGGGAAGACTACACCTCAGCGGTACATCAGACCAGCGAGATAAAACCTTGAAATGAAAAGTCCACAGGAGCCTAAACCATGTCTGGCATAATCGTGTTGATTTTGCGTACACTGCTTGTCTTAAGCCTGTATGCATTCATCGGCTGGATGATCTACACCATCTGGCAGGACCTGCACATCAACCTGGCATGGATCAGCCACAAGCGCATTCCCACCCTGCAACTGCGCATGGCCGAGGTGGATGCTGTTCAATTCAACAGCACCGAGGTGGTGCTGGGGCGCGACACCAATTGTGAATTCCAACTGGAAGACGAAACCGTTTCCGGGCGGCACGCCCGCCTCAGCCACCATCACAACCAGTGGTGGGTTGAAGATTTGCACTCCACCAACGGCACATTCTTAAACGATGAACGCGTTGAAACCGCCACGGTGGTCACCTCGGGCGACGAACTGCGCTGCGGTCAGGTTGTGCTCGAAATTATTATCACCCCCAAATAAAACCAATCCTCAAATTTTCGCCAATGCCAGCAGCGACGTGCCGAAGGGCAATTGCATTCTTCGCCGGATCGCTCCCACTTCCCACGCCATGCTGGCCGCGGCGATTTCATTGATGACCGGGATCACGCGAATCTCATCCAGGGCTTCTTCGTGCAGCGCCTGCGGATCGACAGCGCCAGCCCGCCGGCGCAGGTTTGCCGTGCGGCGCGCCAGCCACACCGGTAAATACAGGGTGAGCATGGCATAGGTCAAATACTCCACCTGGAAACCCGCGCCCGTTAACAGGGCGTACAGGTCGTCGCGTTCATAACGGCGCACATGCCCGCCAGCCTCATCAAACACGCTCCATAATCGCCGCGAGGCCGGCACGGTCAGCAGCAGCCACCCGCCGGGCATGATCAGTTTTTTCAACAACTCCAACACCCGGCGGTCGTCCTCCAGGTGTTCCAGCACATCAAACATACCCACCAGGTGAAAAGGCGCGCCAAACGGCGGCTGACGCAGATCAGCCTGCACCAGCGGGCAGTTGCAGCGTTGATGTGCGAAACGCAGCCCGTCCTGGTATAAATCCATACCAGCCACCAGGCCTGCCCCGGGCAGTTCGGCCAGGCTGCGCAGCACATTGCCCGTGCCGCAGCCCACTTCCAGCACGCGGTAACCTGCCGCAAGCTGGTTGACTGCCGGTTGAGCCGCAGCAGTGATCATCTTATTGCGCGTCTGAAACCAGAAATGGCGGTCTTCTGCCGCTGCCAGAGGGGCAAAATAAACGGGGTCATACCCGGCGTTTGTCTGTGTCATTCACACAATCCTTGACTATAATGGTTATATTGGAAAACCTTTATGAAATTTGTCTTTCCAATTTTACAACCTGTTTGATAATGTTTGATGATTAAATTGTTTTAATCCTGGCTAACTCCAGATGTGCTATGATTACCTTTGAATAACCAATGAGCATCCACACTGTCACCTTATTCCTGGGAGGGTATGAAAATGACTGATACGATTGACCTGGCTATTATTGGCGGAACCGGTTTGCAAAAATTTGCGGGTTTGAGTGATGTTGAAACGCGCGAAGTGCAAACGCCGTTTGGATCCCCCAGTTCGCCCATTGTAATCGGCAGCCTGTCAGGCAGGCGTGTGGCCTTTCTCTCCCGGCACGGCATTGGGCATCACATCACCCCTTCCGAGGTGAATTACCGCGCCAACATCTATGCACTCAAAGCCCTGGGCGCCACCCGCGTGGTCAGCATCAGCGCATGCGGTTCACTGCGCGAAGACTACGCCCCTGGTCACATTGTCATTCCCGACCAGTTGGTCGATTTCACCAAAAATCGCGCACGCACCTTCTTTGGCGAGGGACTGGTGGGGCATGTGGGCACTGCCGACCCCTATTGCAGCGATCTGTCGGCTGCCGCCTATGAAGCCGTTGAGCAAACCGGCGCCACGGTGCACCAGGGCGGTGCTTTCATTGTCATTGAAGGGCCGCGTTTCAGCACCAAAGCCGAATCGCAACTGTTCCGTTCATGGAACATGTCCATCATCGGCATGACCGCCTGCCCCGAAGCCTTTCTGGCGCGCGAAGTCGAATTGTGCTACACCACCATGGCGCACGTCACCGATTATGACGTGTGGCATGTCAGTGAAGCCCCGGTCACAGTTGAATTGGTGGTACGCACCCTCAACAAGAACACCGAAATCGCCCAGCAGGCCATTCGCAACCTGGTGGCCGGCTTGCCAGAAACCAATTCCTGCACCTGTCAGAATTCCCTGGCAAACGCGCTGATGACCGATCCCGGGGTCATTCCACCCGCAACCAAAAAGAAATTAGGTCTGCTCGTATCCAAATACCTTCCCGAGTGAAACAAATTTTTCCTGCAACCCTTTCCAAGAAAGACCAGGCGCAAAGCACTTTGCTGTACTTTGCCGCCCTGTTCCTGCTGGTGTGGTGCATCATCTATTCATTATCGCCGGCTGTTCGGCTGCATAACTGGCTGGTCAGTTATCCGTGGCTGCACTGGTTTGGTTTTGCAGTATGGCTGGGGGGGTTCTCCCTGCTGCACCGCAAATCCATTCAACACCTGCCCGACCGCGACCCCTTCCTGCTGCCCATCGCCGCCCTGCTCAGCGGCTGGGGCATATTGACCGTTTACCGTCTCAACAGCGCGTTTGGCCTGCGCCAGACCGTTTGGCTGGCTTTTTGCGTGGGACTGGTGTGGCTGGCGCTGCGGAAGCCGGAACTGCTCGCCATCCTGCGCCGTTATAAATATGTGTGGCTCACCAGCGGCCTGCTGTTGACCACCTTAACCTTTTTCTTCGGCACTTACCCGGCCGGTGAGGGACCGCGCCTGTGGCTGGGTTTCAAAGGCGTTTACTTGCAGCCGTCCGAGCCGTTAAAACTGCTGCTCATCATCTACCTGGCCGCCTACCTGGCAGACCGGCTGCCATTCAGTTTTAACCTGGCGCAGCTTTTGCTGCCGGGCCTGGTGCTGGTTGTGGCTGCCCTGGTCATCCTGCTGGCGCAGCGCGACCTGGGAACCACCTCCCTGTTCATCCTGCTGTATTTCTTCATGATCTACCTGACCTCAGGCAAAAGGCGCGTTTTGCTGGTGGGCGGCATCTTGATTTTGCTGGCCGGTGCCACCGGCTATTTTCTGTTTGATATCATCCGCGCGCGGGTCGATTCGTGGATCAATCCCTGGCTCGATACCGCCGGGCGGTCTTACCAGATCATCCAATCCATGATCGCCATTGGCGCGGGCGGCGTGTTTGGCAACGGCCCCGGGCTGGGCAACCCCGGCGTCATCCCGGTCGCCATCTCCGATTTCATCTTTTCAGCCGTTGCCGAAGAAACCGGCTTGCTGGGCTCGCTCGGCATGGTCGCTTTGCTGGTTTTGCTCACAGCGCGCGCCTGGTTAATTGCCCTGCGCGCCCCCACCAGTTACCAGCGCTACCTGGCCAGCGGTTTATCAATCTACATCGCCCTGCAAAGCATCCTGATCATTGGCGGCAACATCCGCTTGCTGCCGCTCACCGGGGTTACCCTGCCGTTTGTGTCTTACGGCGGGTCGTCGCTGATGACCTCATTCATGGCGCTGCTCATTTTGCTGCTGATCAGCAACCAGCAGGAAGGCGAGCCAGCTTCCCTGCCTAAAACAACCCCCTACAAAATCTCTTCAGGGCTCATCCTGGCTGGCTTTGCCGCCATCACCCTGGTCAACGGCTGGTGGGCGTTTATCCGCTCCAGCGACCTGCAAACCCGCCCCGACAATCCGCGCAACCAGATTGCAGACCGGTATGAGCTGCGCGGCAGAATTTTGGACCGCCAGAACCAGCCCATTGTGATCACCAACGGCAAACCCGGTTCTTACACACGCGAGACGTTATACCCGCCGCTGGGTCATCTCACCGGCTATACCCACGGATTGGTTGGCATGGCGGGGTTGGAATACAGTTTAAACGGCTATTTGCGCGGATTGGAGGGCAACCCCTCTTCAACCATCTGGTGGCATCATCTCCTTTACGGCGCTCCGCCAGCCGGCGTGGATGTGCGCCTGAGCATTGATCTGGAGACCCAGCGTCTCGCCGATAAGTTAATGGGCGACCACCCGGGCGCGCTGGTTTTACTCAATGCGCAAACTGGTGAAATCCTGGCAATGGTCTCTCACCCCACTTTTGATCCCAACCAGATTGACCAAAAATGGGAAACCTGGCGCAGCGATGAGCAGTCTCCGCTGCTCAACCGCGCAGTGCAGGGGCAATACCCGCCCGGCACCGCGCTGGGACCTTTCCTGCTGGCCGCCGCCAACCAGAGCAACATTTTCCCCACTCCTCCAAAAGAATTGAGCGTGATTGAAAATGAACAAAACTGGGATTGCGCCAAGTGGATTGGTAATTCAAACAGTTGGGATGAAATTATTCAACGCGGCTGCCCGGGCGCCTCGCTGACGCTGGGCAACCGCCTGGGAATTGAGCGACTAAATGAGATGTACCGGCAAATGGGGCTGTTTGAAGCCCCCGATGTGCCGTTGGAAACCGCGCGCCCGGTTGCTGCCAAAACATTGAGCGATGCTCCCACCGCAGCCCTGGGCTCCGGTGAAATTCGGGTTTCGCCGCTGCAAATGGCCCTGGCAGCCGCCGCCCTGAGCGGAAACAGTGTGCGCCCTCTGCCCACCCTGACCCTGGCAGTGCTCACCACACACCAGGGATGGGTCATTCTTCCAGCCAGTGAATCACAGACCGCTTTCTCTCAAGACAGCGTGCAGGAGACCACCACAGCCCTAACCTTGCCAGACAGCCCACTGTGGGGCAGTTTTGGAAACGCCCAGACAGATCAAGGCGAAATCACCTGGTACCTGTCAGGTACAGTTCCCGGTTGGAAAGACACCTCCCTGGCTCTGGCGCTTGTGTTGGAAGAGGATAATCCGCTGCTTGCCCAGCAAATTGGCAACAAATTGTTAAAAACAACCCTCAATCTTCAGCCCTGATCGACTACGCGCACAAACTTTCGTTTACCCACGCGCAGCACACCGCAATGCGGGAAAACCGCCTGCGGTTGATTGAGCTGCTCGCCGTCCAGGCGCACACCGCCCTGCTGCACCAGGCGGCGCGCTTCGCTGTTGCTGGCTGCCAGGCCCGTTGTGGTTAGCACATCCACAACAGTCTGCCCCACCTGCAGATGGTATTCCGGCATTTCTTCTGGAATGTCGCGTTCCTGGAACAGGCGCACAAAGGCGTCTTCAGCTTTAACGGCGGCGTCATCGCCATAGAACGAGCCGGTGATTTCTTTCGCCAGCATCATTTTGGCATCGCGCGGATGCAGCGCTTCATTTTTCAGGTCTTTCTCAATTTTCGCAATCTGATCCGGTTTCCAGCGCGTCACCAGGCGGGCATAGGTGGGCATGGTGGCATCGGGAATACTCATCACCTTGCCGTACATATCTTCAGGCGTGGTGTTGATCGGAATATGATTCCCCAGCGATTTACTCATCTTCACCACACCGTCGGTGCCGGGCAAAATGCCCAGGATGACGGCAATGTTGGGTTTGGCGCCCATATAGGTCATCAGTTTGCGGGCTGCGGTGACGATGTTAAACAACTGGTCGGTGCCGCCCACCTGCACATCAGCCTGCAGGGCATAGGCATCGTAACCTTGCATGATGGAATAAAAAGTCTCGTGCAGGTAAACCGCGTCGCCTTTGTCCCAGCGCAGTTTGAAGTTTTCACGCGCCAGGAATTGCTGCACGGTGAAATTGGAAGCCAGTTTAATCAACTGGGCAAAATCAATCTTTGAAAGCCACTCGGCATTGTAGCGAATCTCGGTTTCTTTTTCATCCAGAATGCGGAAGGCCTGCTCGGCATAGGTGCGCGCATTTTCCTGCACCTCGTCGGGCGTGAGCTGGGGGCGCAAAATGTCCTTGTCAGACGGGTCGCCGATCAGCGAGGTAAAGTTTCCAATTAAAAACACCGTCTTATGCCCCAGTTCCTGGAACTGGCGCAGCTTGCGCATGGGCACAGTGTGCCCCAGGTGCAGGTCAGCTTTACGCGGGTCAAAACCGCAATAAACCCGCAACGGGCGGTTTTCTTTTTCTGCCAGAATCAAACGCTCGCGCAGTTCAGCAGCCATGTTTTGCCGCAGATTCTCGTCGCCGTACTCGGTGCCCTGCATCAGGTATGCAACTTGCTCATCAATATTCATTATGTTCTCCATAAAAGACAGTGTCGGCTCGAATTCTACCGCCATTTACCCGCTGGCGCAACCATGCCGGTGGAGTCGTGCTATAATCCTTCCCATCGGAGCCAAATATGCACGATTTGGTACTCGTGCTCAATGCTAACTTTGAGCCTATCAATGTTTGTAATATGCACCGCGCAGTAGGGCTAATCCTGGCTGAAAAAGCCACCCTGATTGCCAATGGGCGCGGCTGGATACACACGGTGAAGAAGAACTTCCCCAAACCGTCTGTCATCCGGCTGCGATTGATGATTCGACGTCCGCGCCCCCATGTGCGCTTCTCTCGCCGTGAAATTTTCCGCCGTGATCATTACACCTGTCAATATTGTGGGAAAAAGACGCTCGACCTGACCGTCGATCATGTGATTCCACGCCACATGGGCGGCCCTAAAACCTGGTCCAACGTGGTGGCAGCCTGCTACGCCTGCAATCATCACAAAGGCGGACGCACCCTGGCGGAAGCCAACATGCATCTGCTGCATACACCCACCGAACCGCCCGCTTCCGCCGAATACATCTTCGGGCATCACATCAAAGAGAATTCCGACTGGGAACCCTTCATCACGGGGTGGTAATGCTAGCCCACTTCCAGTGTTGAAAAATCTTCAGCGATTTGAATTTCCCCGGCAAAGATTTGACGAGCCTGCTCAACAGATTGTAGAAACTCGGGCTTTTCGGCTGCGTAATGCACCAGGCACAGCCCCCGCACCCCCGCCTGGCGGGCCATTTCAGCCGCCTGAGCCGCCGATGAATGGCCGGTTGCTTCACCTGCCGCTTCATGAATTAACCATTCAGCGCCCTGCGCCAGGCGCGCAACCGCCGGGCAGGGTTCCGTGTCGCAAGAATAGGCAATGGTTTTTTTGGAACGCGGCAGATCAAAGCGCAGCCCCAGGGTGGGAATGAAATGTTTCACCGGCGATGCTTTGATGATTACCTCATCATTGGAAAGCACGGGCGCCAGTTCCTCTTCTGCCACCACATGATAGTCAATGTCAAAGAAACCCGGCCAGGTGCGCCAGTCAAACAAATCCCACATGGTTTTCATGCGCTCCAGCGTATAGGCCAAACCGTACAGGTTGATCTTGTGCCTGCGCCCTGCCAACCACATGCCCATCAGCAGCATGGGCATACCGCTCACATGGTCCGGGTGAAAATGGGTGAGGATGACGTCTTCGATATCCATTGCCGATATCCCCGCTTTGGAGATGCGCACAAAAGCCGAAGCGGCGCAGTCCACCAGGATGGTGCGCTTCCCCTCTTGAATCACAAAATGGGTGTTTTCATGCTGTTCGTCCGGCAATGCACTGGCGCTCCCCAGAAATGTCAATTTCGCCATGATTTCCTCCAGTGCTCCTCTTAATGAATCCAGAAATATAAAATTCGCGGCGTCACCCACGCCTCAATGCCCGCGGCAATCATCAACAGCGGTATGACCAACCCTGCCATCACCCGGCTCCACAGGGCCAGCGTGGTTATCCACACCTCGCCAACCGTCTGGCGCGTGGTCGGGGTGGCCATTTGCACGCCTGTTCTCAACACTGCCGCGGTGGCCAGCAAGGCTGCCGGGATTTCAAAAATCGCATGCGGAACGGTCAGCCCCAGGAAAAAAGACGCCGGGTAACCATTGGCAGCCAGCAGGGCAAACAAATACCCCGATAATCCTGTGGTTAATAATAATGGCAGAACGCCCATAATACCAAATGAAAACACACCCAGCACCATAGACAGCACCAGCACGCGCACATTTTGCCACACGATGCCCAGCAGCGGCGCACTGGAAAATGCGCCCGAAACCGACAGCAGGTCATCAATGCGTTGCTGAACATCCACGCCGTCCATCGATTGAAGCGGAATGAAAAATTGAGAAAGCTGCATGGCTCCCAGCAGCGAAGCAATCACCGCCAGCAGGGCAACCAGCACAAAACTGGTGCGCAATTCCCGCAGGGTGGCCGGTAAAACCTTGAAATACCAGTCTTTGAAAGAATGCGCCCCGCCGGTGAATTCCTGCAAGAACAACTGCCACATCCAGCGCACATTTAGCACATCAATTTCACGTCCCAGCAGTTCCTCGCGGCGAAAATGCGCCAGCCCCACCCGCACCAGCAAGACCGACAAAACCACCAGGCCGATGACCGCCCACCACAGGGTGCTGTTGGTGCCCCAGAACATCATCACAGCCTCGCCCTGGATCAGGAATGCCGAAGGGATGATGATGAAACTGGCCAGCAGGTTGGCCGCCCGCACCGAGGTGGCCTGCGAAGAAACCACCACTGCCCCGCTCACCATCATCACCGCCTGCACGGTGGTGAGGGCAAAAATTTGCAGCAGCATGCCGGCTTCCGGCAGGGGAATCTGCTTGAGCATCAAACCGGCCAGGTAAACAAACATGCCCACATAGCTGGAAAACAGCGGCGGCACCGTGGCAGCCAGCAGCTTACCCAGGTATAACTGCCAGTCAGCCAGGGGAGAATTTAACAGCGGCTCAATGGTGCCGCGTTCGCGCTCGCCCACAAAGGTTTCCAGCGCAATCACCAGAGAAACCGAGATGGGGAAAAAGCCCACGATCATCAACAGGAAAGGAACCAGCCGTTCTCCGATGATGGTTGCGCCGTATTCACGCACAAAATCCAGCATCTGTTCAGCCATAAAATTCATCACAAACGGGAACAACATGGTGATGCCGATGATGGGAAAGATGATGCGCCAGTCGCGCAATTGGTCGCGCACTTCCCGTTCTGTAATCACCCATACCAATCGCAAGCGGTTTGTCATGGCTGATCCTCAAGGTGATTAACCGCTTCCAGGTAGGCCTTTTCAAGGCTCTGGGCGGTTTCCTGGAAAGACTTCACCGCAAGCCCGCTTTCCAGCAGCATGTTCAGCAACTGCGGATTGCGCTCATCAGGCCGGTCAACATGAAAACGCAGCCAGTTTTCCCCGCGCCCGGTCAACAGCACGCCCTGCGGCAGTTTGCCGTCCCAGTGGTTGAGGGGCTGCGACAACTGCGCTTCAAATTCCTGCTCGCCCAGCAATTTGCGCTTAATTTCATTCAATGAACCGTACAAGATAATTCGACCGCGCCGGATGATGGCCACCTGGTCAGCCAGTTCTTCCGCCTCAGCCAGGTTGTGCGTGCATAGGATGACAGCGCGCTCGTCACAGCGCAATTTGTAGATGGAGTCACGCACCATGCGGGCGCTTTGCGGGTCCATGGCTGAGGTCGGTTCGTCCAACAGCAGCACGGGCGGCTGGTGCAGCAAAGCGCGCACCAGCGCCAATTTCTGACGCATACCGCGCGAATATTCACCCAGCCGTTTTTTCTGCGCCCATTCCAGGTCAAATTGATTTAATAATTGCTTGATACGCTGCTGGCAAACCTGCCGTTCAATTCCATACAGGTTTCCATAAAATTCCAGGTATTCCCCCGCACTCATGCGCCCGTACAAACCCTGCTGCTCCGACAGCACTCCCACTTTGGAACGCACCTCAACCGCCTGGCTGACCACATCAAAACCGGCAATCGAAGCCCTTCCCGAAGTAGGCGGTAAAATGGATGACAACATGCGCACGGTGGTGGTTTTCCCGGCGCCGTTGGGTCCCAGCAGGGCTAAAACCTGCCCGGCAGGCACATGTATATTGACTCCATCCACCGCGCGAAACTGTTCAAAGTCCTTGGTTAGTTCTTCAGCAACAATCATCCTTGCGCTGCCTTTACTGGCGAGATGGCTGATCTCTTTGATTTATTGATGATCGGAAGTGACTGACTCCTGCTGTGTATTATCGGCTGTAACTTCGTTTGAAAGAGTCTGCGGAGATTTTTGGGTATGCCGCCAGATTAACAAGGCTGCTGCACTCACTGCCACCACCGCCATAATCACCTGGTTGGCGTTAAAGCCGCCCACCGTCGAAGCGTCCAGGCGAATGAATTCCAGGAAGAATCGTCCCACCGGGTAGATGATCAGATACACCAGGAAAATATCGCCGGATTTGAGTTTGCCAGCCAGGCGCTCTGAATGCGATAGCCACAGCAAAACAAACATATTCAACAGGTTCCAGATGGATTCATACAGGAACATGGGATGGTAATAAGCCACATCCTCAAAACCATGCAAACGGTAGCGCGGTTCAATGAATATTGCCCAGGGCAAGTTTGTGGGGGCGCCGTACAACTCCTGGTTGATGTAGTTTCCCCAGCGGCCAATGGACTGCGCCAGCGCCAGGCCGGGGGCAATGGCATCGACCAGCGAATTGAAACTGGCATGTTTTTTTCGACAGTAAAAAAACAGCGCCAACAAACCGCCGATCACCGCGCCGGGAATTCCCAATCCGCCGCTGCGGATATTGATTGCATCAAGTGGATGGGTCAAAAAATAAAGGGTGGTCTTACCCTGCAAAACAGCAGTTTCTGAAGGCGTGAGAATGTGCCAGATACGCGCACCAATCACGCCCGCGATCAACAGCCAGGGCATCACATCCCACACGATATCCGTTTCCAGTTTTCTGCGGCGGGCTTCATAGTCTGCCAGGAAGGCAGCCAGCACCGCCCCAAACATAATAATGACGCCGTACCAGTGGACAAAAATGGGTCCGAGGAAAAAGCCTTCACGCATAGATTCGTATTCCTTTCAACAATCGTTACCAGTTAACGATCACAAAAAATATCATTAATCAAAAATTACGCCTGGTCTTTAGATGATTCTTGCGCCGGTTTGTTGCTCTCCAAGGTCATTTTTCGCATAATCCAGATGCGCTGCACCGCGGTGATGTTGGTTAATACAGCCATAATCCACAAACCCACCAGGGGAATGTTGAACACCAGCGCCGGGATGAGCACCAGGTAGCGCTCAACCCGCGAGAGCAAACCCGCTTTCAACTCATAACCCAGCGCTTCAGCACGCGCCCGCGTATAGGGCACCAGCACCGAACCGGCAGCTACCAGGTAAACCAGGATGCATGCCAGCGGATCTCTGTGAAGATAATAAATCAGCAAACCGCCCATGATGATTAATTCGGAATAACGGTCGGTCACCGAATCAAAAAATGCACCGAACCGGGAAGGAACACCGCGCAGGCGCGCCATGGTGCCGTCGATGAAATCCAATGGAGCCAGCAGCGCCAGCGTGATTCCGCTCCAACTGATCCAGCCGCGCGCCGCCAGGTAGGCTGCCAGCACATGCCCCAGCATGCCAAGCAAGGTCACCATATCGGGATGAATGCCCAGGTTGTTGAGAAAACGAGCCACGCCTTCGGCGACACCGCCAAAACGACGGCGCAATTTATCGGTAAAGGTTATTTGTTTGGTTTGAGGCAGATCGGTCAATGTTCCACTCGATAGATATTTTTTTAGACAGGCGAACATCTCCTGTCTCTAATTCCCTTCATTTTACCACTCGGCATCTAAATAAAATCCAAACCGGCCGCAATCGGGAAATGAATGGCGTCTTATTCCCCTTCATCATCCCCGTCATCCAACTCATCTTCATCCTCGTCCCC
Source organism: uncultured Anaerolineaceae bacterium (assembly GCA_964580315.1). Classification (GTDB taxonomy): domain Bacteria; phylum Chloroflexota; class Anaerolineae; order Anaerolineales; family Anaerolineaceae; genus CAZOKH01. Next base: position 36,265 of record CAZOKH010000005.1, read on the forward strand.
CTCGCGCGGCAGCAGCACTTCGCGCTCACGCCCGCCGGTCTGTGATGGGCCAATCACGCCCAGCTCTTCCAGCTCATCAATCAAACGGGCAGCACGCGGATAGCCAATGCGCAGGCGGCGCTGCAGCAGCGAAATGCTGGCGCGCTGCGATTCGCGCACCAGGTCAATGGCCCGCTGCACCAATTCATCGGCGGCGTCTTCGCCTTCCATATGCACCTGTGAGAGCATATCTTCCCACGGCGCCGGGTTGTCTTCATCCGGCGACATCTTCTGCCAGAATTTGATCACCCGTTCCATTTCCTGGTCGGTGATCATGGCGCCCTGCGCGCGCAGGGGCGAACCCACTTCAGGATCGAGGAACAGCATGTCTCCGCGCCCCAAAAGCGTCTCAGCGCCGTTGGTATCCAGGATCACACGTGAATCGACTGAAGAACTTACATTGAAAGAAACACGCGCCGGGAAGTTGGCTTTGATCAAGCCGGTCACCACGTCGGTGCTGGGGCGCTGGGTGGCAACAATCAAATGGATGCCAGTGGCGCGCGCCAACTGCGCCAGGCGCACCAGGCTGTGTTCGGTCTGTTCCGGCGAGGTCATCATCAAATCAGCCAACTCATCGATGATGATGACAATGCGCGGCAGGGTGGGCTGTTTTTTGCGTTCCATGCGGCGGTTATAGGTTTCCAGGTCGCGCGCATTGGCGGCTTCCAGCAGACGGTAGCGGTTATCCATCTCGACCAGCGCCCACTGCAGCACCCCCAGCATGCGCAGGGGTTCGGTTTCAACCTGGTGCAGCAGGTGCGGCAGCCCGTTGAAGCGCAGCAGCTCCACCATCTTGGGATCCAGCATGGTCAGGCGCAGTTCGTCCGGCGTGTTGTTCATCACCAGGCAAATGGTCAGCGCCACAATGCACACCGATTTGCCCGAACCCGTGGTGCCCGAAATGAGCAAGTGCGGCATGCGCGCCAGGTCTGCCACCACCGGTTTTCCCGACACGTCTTTGCCCAGCGCCAACGCCAGCGGAGACTGCAACCGAAGAAACTCCGGCGATTCTAGCAGCGGCCGCAGCCGCACCACCGAGCTTTTTTCATTGGGCACTTCAATGCCCACAAATGATTGTCCCGGCACCGGCGCTTCAATGCGCAGCCGTTCTGCCGAGAGGGCCAGCGCCAGGTCGCGCGCCAAACCCGAAATTTGAGAAACACGCACCTTATGCCGTTGAATTTCGCCATCAGGCCCCTCTTTATCAATGAAGCCCGGTTCAACAGCATATTGCGTGACCGTAGGTCCTACCCGAAAACCCACTACCCGTGAAGGAATGCCAAATTCCGACAGGGTATGCTCGATAAGCAGCGCTGTGTTGTGAATACTGGCGTCATCCGGACGGTTGGTTTGTTCATTCATCAACAAATTCAGCGGCGGCAAACTCTCACTGCGGCGCACCGCCGGGTTGACCGGTTTTTCAACCGCCGGAGACGTTTCGCGTTTTACCTTTTTACCCCCGCTGTTTTTGGCGCGCGGTTTGCTTGCTTCCACATCCGCATCGGCTGCTTGATCATCATCCACCACCTCTGGCACACGGCGCGCAGCCCGCTGCGGTGTTTCACGGATCAACCACGATTCCAGCCTGCGGCTGGTCCACTGAAATAATCCCAGGCCGTAAAAAGCAAAGAAAACCAGCAGCAAGATCAACAAGAATAAATCCACCGGGGCAGGCAAAATGCCGCGGAAGATTTCCACCAATCCCCAGCCAATTTGTCCGCCGTCCAAACCCTGCTCCACGCGCAGCAGTGACTGCCCGCCCTGCAGAGTCAGCAGCGCCAGCAGGGTGAACACCAGCCCTTCCAGTGCCAGCACTTTGCCCAGGTCAAAATCTCTGCGGTCAGAAAAACGCCTCAGCAGCGATTTCACCCCCATGTAGCCCGCCAGCGCGGCTGCAAAAAAACTTCCCCAGCCCATCCAGCGGCGCAAAAAGAGCACCCAGGGAGTGATTAAAGCTCCCCGGGTGAATCCAAACAATCCCAGCAGGGTAACAATTGACGCAACCAGTAACACAACCCCCAACAAATCCCAGCCAAAACGGTCAAAGCGCAGCCAAAACCCGGCAAACCGATCCAGCCACCCGGTTTCAGGTTCCTGGATTACGGTTGAAGGCTGTGGATCGGTTTTTGGCTTTTTCCCTGGCGATTTTTTATCCTGGCTCATCCAGCTCCCACCAGGCCAAGCCCCAGCCGCCGTCTATCGGCATCAATGTGCAAGATCTTCACTTCAACAATCTGTCCTGGTTTAAAAATGTTTTCCAGAGAGCGGTGTTCATTGCCATTTCCAATCGACGAGACATGGATTAAACCCTCAACCCCTTCGGCCAGCCGGGCAAAAGCGCCAAAGCGTCGAATGCCGGTAATGGTTGCCGGGACAACATCTCCGGGTTTGTGATTAATTTCCAGGTCTACCCATGGATTGGGCTCCAGGCGCTTGATACTCAACGCAACGCGGGTGTTCTCTTCAGAAATTTGCAACACCAGGGCTTTCACTTCATCGCCAACTTTCATGACTTCTGAAGGGTGCTGCACCCTGCCCCAGGAAATCTCTGAAACGTGAACCAATCCTTCCACGCCTCCCAGGTCAATGAACACACCAAAGTCTGTAACGTTGGTCACCACACCGCAAACCAGGTCGCCGGTTTTCAATGAGTGAAACAACTGCTTGCGCTGCCCTTTACCTGAAAGAGCCGCCCGCTCTGAAAACACAATCCGTTCCAGGTTGGGTTCGCATTCAATCACTTTCAACTGCATAGAACGACCCACATAAGCGGCCAGTTTGGCGCGGCGCTCCTGTTCATCCTCGCTGCATTGCATACCCACCAGGTGCGAAATCGGTACAAAGCCCTGCACATCTTTTCCCTGTACCAGCAGTCCTCCCCGGTTATATGCGTGAACTTGCAATTCGATGATTTCATCGCGATCGAAGACCTGCTTAACAAACTCCCAGTCCACCGGCTCGGAGATCATTGTTGGAGTCTGTCGGTTTGTTACCAACACCTCTTCCCCCTGATACACATCTTCGTCTGATAATACGGATGCCCACCATCCTTCATCTGCTACTGGAAGTTCTTTGCCCAACTTTTGCTGTGCTGTTCGATCCCTTAACATCAAATCACCTCCCCAAATTCCCTTTCCCATTAATGTTTCTTCCTGTAAAAGTGCTGATATGTTTCCCTGTGCCCCATACGTGAAAAAAATTTCCTCTCACAATAATACATATTACAATAAAATTGAAAAAAATGGTATAGGGCATTGGGCTTTTTTATGTCACAGACCCATTATGATGATCTATTTCCATGTCCAATATTTTTTTAGAAACCTCCTCAATTGCCACACGCTGTTTTCGATACAAATCCGCTTCAGATAAAGCCAGTTTTCTGGCTACTTCACGCACTTTTTTCCCTTCGAGAAATTTCATTTCCAGGATATTATACAGAATCCACTCCCCGGTGAAATGGCGTTCTCCTTCCGGTTTTATCTGGTCAATGGCTTTTTTCAAGATGGCACGCAGAGCGTTTGCCTGGTTACCATCATGCTGGCTGGCGGCGTCTTGCACAACTTGCAGTTTCATCAATGGATTCTCGGTTAATTTTGGCCCGCCCCAGTAGTGGGTCAGCGCATCTTTCACCCACTGAGAGACATCCGACTCCGGCAAAGAAGCATCTTCCAACAGATGACTGCCGTCATAGCTGCTGGCCGCCCGGATACGCTGGATGTACTCCACCTCAGATGTCAATGATTCAAGAGAGCGAAAAACTTCGCGCTGATGCCGAATATCGCGCAGCGCCATGGATGCGCGTTCAGCCAGGCGCGATAATGCCGCCAGTTGATCGGGGTCAAATTCTTTTTTAGATACCGATGATACCCCCAGCAGGCCAAACAATTCGCCTTCTTCGCCATCGCCATCCGATAGGGTTACCAGCGTATCTTCACCCCAGTGGAATATTTGCGGCAAATTGCCATTCTCTGAAACCCTGTTTAAAATTTCGCTGGTGGCGCCTTCGTTGAAAAAGTCAGTTTTGCCAATGGTCACCACCTGGTCAATACCCGACGAGTTGAATGAGGCAATATAAGCCCCCGGCGCCTGCAAGCGGTCGCAAACAGCCGCCAGGATCATCTCCAGGAACTGGCGCAGGTCAGCTTCGGTGAGCACGCGGTTTTCAGCCGCCTGAAGCAAAGTGACATCATTGCGGTCTCTGCCAAAAAAGAACCAGTGTTCCCACAGCGGGCTGAACAGGGTGATCAGGTACTGGCTCAGCAGGATTACGCCAACCATCACGATGGGCACCACAGCCGAATAGGGAATGCCAAACGCTTCACCCACCCGGCGGACGATGGTAACCAGCCCCAGGGTCACGCTGGCAGTAACCGGTCCGCGCAGCAGCCATTTTGCCAGGCGGCGGCGCACCACGCGGTCAGGCCAAGATACGCCAAAGAACGCCACCGCATAAGCCATTAGCACGGTCAGGAAAATTACCAGGCTGTTGGCAAGAAATACCAGCAGCCAGAAGATCAGTTGATGGTTGGCAGCAAACGAAGAACTGTACAGGAGGTAGGGAAAAGACCCCAGCGCAGGCGCGACCGCCCCGCTAATCAAATAGACAATGCGGCGCCGGCTGGTGGGTGTGGTGGTGCGCAAAAACGCCCGAATAAAATTGTACCAGGCTAGCGCCATGACCCCGGCATAATACAGTGTAAAGATGGTTGTTAAGAAGTTGGGTTCCAGGTAGGGAGCCGGGGGGGAACTGGTGTTCAAATTTCCCAGCAAAATGCCCAGCGCAAGCAGCCCCATAAAACCCAGCGTCGCCAGGTAAAGCAGAACGACCAGCAGCCGTCGCTTGCCACGGCTGGGTTTGCCGGTGGTTGCCAGCAGCGCATCTGAAAAATGGAAATAGGCAGCCGGCAGCAAGATCACACCCAGCCACTGGGTATGCAGCCAGAAACTGATTAACTGCACATCACTTGAAGTGCCGCCCAGCGACTCGGCTGTGAATACAATCACCATACACAGCATGATGCTGGAAAAAGTTCGCGCTACACGGTCCCGCAGGTTAAACGTCAGAGAGTAGAGCAGCAGCGAGAATGCAGTAATCGATACCCCCGCCGATAAAATCTGGCTGAGTGTGCGCAAGGCTACCATTAATCCAGTCTGCCAGTCTGTTGCCATCATCCAACTCAATCGATCAACACATGCCGGGTTTAGCGCAAAAACCGGGCAAAGAAAACGCCGATATCCTGATTAATATAATAATGGTCATTATACCCGCAGAAATCATACCCCATCTTTTGTGCAAAACAGACGGCAGGATAATTCTTCGACTGCATCTCCAGGATCATCCTGCGCAAACCGCGCTGCGCTGCCCATTGTTGCGCTGCCAGCACCAGCGCCGTGCCAATGCCCTTGCGCCGCAGGGCCTCGCGCACCAGAATGGCTGAAACCCAGGCCGAATCTTCAATCAATTGATCATTGACACGCAAATAGCCAACCGGTTCGTCCTGCATGACGGCGGTCAGCATCACAGCATGTTCCATCCAGTTTTTCTCAAGCGTGCTGGTTGGATAGGGATATTCCACCCGAACCGTGCGCGGCAGGCGCACTTCCCGAAAGGTAATGTTCATTTCACCGCTGTCCATCAACCGTTCCATCTGCCACACATGCGCTGTTTGAAATGTGTGTTCCAGCGAAACCAGGATGGGAATATCGGCCGGGGTAGTGGGACGGATTTCAATTTGTGGCATGTTCTTTCCTCATTCTTCAGCAAGGATTCGGGTGCGTATGATGCAGGCGGGTAAAACATTGTTCCGGCTATCGGTGATAACCAGCCGTAAGAGATAATCTCCCGGAACCAGTTGGCCGGTATTCCAAATGCCGCCCAGGGTCTCATCGGTTTTCTTGTCGCTGCCGGCTGCAATGGTCACCCAGCTTTGCCCGTTGGTTGAGCTGTATTCATACTTAAAGAAACCCAGGTCCGGTTGATTGACTGTTCCTTTCAATTCAACCATGCCGCTGATCTCTTCCCCGTCGAGCGGGTAAGTCCATTCCAACTCGCCGGGAATGCACCCCTCAGAAAGGGTGGGCGGCAGGGTCGCAACGGGCTCCAATGCTGCGCCCGGTATGGAATCGCCTGACAGTGTGGGCGTGGGGGTCGCCAGCAAATCGGCGGTGGGAGTGATGAGCGCAACGCTTTGCGGGGTAGAACTGGCCACAAACGTCACCAGGAAAAACTCCATGGAAGCTGCCAGACCCAGCACAATGAGAAAAGCCAGGTTGGTGTTAAAACGGCGTTGGGCGGCTTCCTTTTCCAAACCAAAAACCGCTGAACGCCATTCCTGCCAGGCAGCAAATAACTTTCGCAGATAGATGCCCCCCACCAATCCCAATAGCAAATAGATCCAGACTTCGCTACGTTCTAGAAATCGAAGCAGATCTTCCATGCTCTCATCAACTTATTCGTAAAGATCAATTCTAACTACCAGCCGTCAACCATCATTTCAGGCGCTGCAACACACCCAGGATGATTCCTTTCAATTTTGGCACAATCACATTGCCAGCTTCCAGCACTTCTTCATGCGTGGTAATTGTGCTGCCGTCCAGGTTGGCTTTGTTGCTGATGCCCGAGAAACCCAGCACGCGCATTTTTCCATGCCGCGCCACAATCACTTCGGGCGCAGTGGACATACCCACTGCATCAGAGCCAATGGCGCGCAAAAAACGCAAATCAGCCGGGCTTTCAAATGAAGGCCCCGAAAGGCAAATGTACACGCCTTCGTGCAGGGTTGTTTTTTGTTCAGCCGCCACTTGCCGGGCGAGGTCCATCAATTTGTGGTCATACATCTGGCTCATATCCGGGAAACGTTCGCCGAACACATCCAGGTTGGGGCCGTACAACGGGTTTAGCCCGGCCATACCCACCAGGTTGATGTTATCGGTGATCAGCATCACATCACCGGGGGCATAGTCAGGATTAATGGCGCCGGCGGCATTGGTGACAATCAACATCTCCATACCCAGGCGCTGCATCACCCGAATGGGCATGGTCACCTGGGCCATGCTGTAACCTTCGTAATAATGCGTTCTGCCCTGCAGCACCATCACCGGCTGCCCTTCCAGTTTGCCAATCACCAGCCGCCCCTGGTGCCCCAGCACGGTTGATTTTGGCCAGTTGGGAATATCCGCAGTGGCAATAATATCTGCGCCCTCCACGGCATCAGCCAGCGCGCCCAGACCAGAACCTAAAATTAAACCAATGCGCGGCTGTTGTTGGGTGTGCTTGCGTATAAAGTCGGTTGCTGCATCAATCTGTTCGAGGGTTACAAAACCTTCCATCGATCCTCCGTAGAAGAAATAGAGTGAGTTTTTTTGCTCAACGTCATCTGCCTGAATTGCAACTCAGACATTTTCCCCTCCTCCCAGTTATCGCTGGAAGGCTTTCCCGTTGCAGAGGGCAATGCCACCAGGCAAATCTTTTTGCCTGACAATACTATTATATCAAAATCAGTCCAATTATTATTTTTTGAGGTATTGGATTAATAAATAAAAACCAGACCCTAAAGGTTTCAAGCCTCTTGTTTTAAACCTTTAGGGTCTTTTTTATCACATGAATTCTCTTAAACTGCCAAGCGGTTAAAAGCCTGGATGACCCGATTCACATCCTCATCATCCACCCAGCAGTGGGTGACCAGGCGCAGGCGCCGTGGGCCGGAGGTGTCGAGCAGGATACCATCCGCTTTCATTTTCTCAATCAATTCAGCGGGTGAGAGGGGCGCATTGGGCTGCATGACGGCAAACACCATGTTGGTGCTGGTGGGGCGCTGTTCCACTTGCAGCCAGGGAATGTTTAGCAAGCCTGCTTCCACCTGGCGTGCGCGGCGCTGATCTTCCACCAGGCGGTCAAGCATATGCTCCAACGCATAAATGCCCGCCGCCGCCACAATGCCCGCCTGGCGCATGCCGCCGCCCAGTTGCTTGCGGATGCGAATCGCACGGTTGATAAACGCCTTTGTTCCGCACAAAACCGAACCCACCGGGGCACACAGCCCCTTACTCAGGCAAAACATCACCGAATCAACCGCTTCGGTAAGCTGCCGAACATCCACGCCGTAAAACGCACCCGCGTTGAAAATGCGCGCGCCGTCGAGGTGCAAACTGAGACCATTTTCATGCACCAGGTTGCTCAACTGCCAGGTGTAATCGGCTGAAACGGCAATGCCGCCGCAGCGGTTGTGTGTGTTTTCCATGATGACCAGGCGAGTCACCGGGAAATGCACATCATCTTCCCGAATGGCCGCCCGCACCTCATCCAGATTCAAGGTGCCGTCCGGTTGGTTTTTTAACACATAAGAATGTACGCCGCCCAGGGCAGCCGCCCCGCCGGCCTCATAATAATGCGTGTGTCCCTGGCTGCCCACAATGATTTCATCGCCGCGGTTGCAGTGCGTCAGGATGGCAATCAGGTTACCCATCGTGCCCGACGGAACAAACAATCCCGCCTCCTTTCCCATTCGTTCAGCCGCCATTTCTTGCAGCCGGTTGATGGTGGGGTCTTCGCCGTACACATCATCGCCCACTTCGGCGCGCAGCATGGCTTCGCGCATTTCCGGCGTGGGTTGTGTAACGGTATCAGAACGCAAGTCGATGGTCTTCATATTAGCCTCTTATATAGGTTTAAAGATTAGTACTGGTATTTTAATCTGGCTCACAATGCAGCACGATCCACAAAAAGAGTATTTACCCATGTGGATATCCACACGATGGCAAACACTCCGGTCTTTCAATTAATCCGGATAACGATTACTGGACAACAGGTTTATCACGCAGTTGCGTTAAGACGTTTTCCAATTCTGGTGGAAGCGGCGCCTCAAATGTCACCGGGGCATCTTTTCCCGGCAGGTTGATGGTCAAACGGGCGGCATGCAGGAAGAACCGCTCCAGCAGGATGCTGGAATGACGATGCCCGTAGATCAAATCTCCAGCCACGGGGCACTCCAAAAAAGCCAGGTGCAGACGGATCTGGTGTGTGCGCCCGGTGAGGATGCGCACGCGCAGCAAGGTGTGGCGGAGAAAACTCTCCACCGTGGTGTATTCAGTGACTGCATCGCGCCCCTTGTGATCAGACACGATGGCCATGCGCTTGCGGTGCGACGGGTCGCGCCCGATGGCGGCTTCAATGCGCCCGGTTGGGGTGGGCGGATGCCCGTCTACCAGCGCCAGGTATTCTTTAGTCAGCTTGCGCGCCTTGAACTGCGCCTGCAGCCAGTGGTGCATGGCGTCGTTTTTTGCCAGCATCAGCACTCCCGAAGTATCCTTGTCCAGCCGGTGCACCACTCCCGGGCGCTGCTCGCCGCCAATGCCTTCCATATCGGGATCATGTGCCAGCACAGCATGCACCAGCGTGCCGCTGCTGTGCCCCGGCGCCGGGTGAACCACCATGCCCGCCGGTTTGTTGATCACCAGCAGTTGGTCGTCTTCATAGATCACATCCAACGGGATTTTTTCGGGAATCAGGTCGGTGGGTTCAGGCGGCGGCACAACCACCCGCACCTGCTGCCCCACTTCCACTATCAGCCCGGCTTTGCCGGCGGTCTTGCCGTCCACCGTCACATGCCCGTCTTGAATCAATGACTGCAAGCGTGAACGCGAAAACTCCGGCAGGCATTCCACCAGGAATTTGTCGAGCCGTTGGACGGCATTACCCGTTACCTGAAATTCGTGGAGTAGATCACTCAATTTTGGCCTATTTCTCGTTAATAGATAAATCCGAAGATGCGTGCAAGGCTGAATCATCCAGATGCAGCGAGTTCCTATCCTGCAGCCACATGCCCAGCAGCAGCACGCCCACACCCACGGTGATGCTCGAATCAGCGATATTAAACACCGGGAAATTTCCCACGGAGATAAAATCGGTCACCATGCCGTTGTTGAAAACGCGGTCGATCAGGTTGCCCAGCGCGCCGCCCAACTGCATGCTCATGGCAAGTTTCAATGACCAATCTTCATCGGGCACGCGCGGATAGTAATAAATGATGGCCGCCGCCACCAGCAGGGCTAAATACTTAAAGATATTTCCCAATCCCTGGAACATGCCAAACGCCACACCGGTGTTGTACCAGTGCACGATGCGCGCGTAGGGGGTCAGCCATTCCCACGGCGACCACATTTCGCCCAGGGCAAGGTGGGTGCGAATGTAGCTTTTGCTAACCTGGTCCAGCACAATGATCAGTGCGGCAATTCCAAAGAGCGGTAAATATTTTTTAATGGTTTGACTCAAGGTTCCTCCACGTTAATCCCCTTGATTTTACCTTATTTTGAAGCGAATGCCCTCAGCCCGCCCATTCCCCCGGTTCGGATTACTTTAATAAACACTGGCTTGAAGGTTACTGTGAAAAACCGACCCTTAGGATTTTGAAAATCCTAAGGGTCTTATCAGGCTAATACTATTTAAAAAATCAGGCAGCCTTTTTAATGGCCACGGTGATGTCTTCACCGTCGAAGGAATCACTGGTCTGTTCGGCGCCGGCGGGCAGGTTGCCAGCCGTCAATTCCACCGCCAGCGTCTCGCTCATGATGTAGGAGCGGTTGGCTTCCACAGCCGCCGCCAGTTTGGCAGATGCGGTGTAGAACAACTGGATGCGGTCAGCAATGTCAAGGTCAGCCTGTTTGCGCAGGTCTTGCACACGGCGCACCACTTCGCGCGCCATGCCTTCGTTCAGCAGTTCGGGGGTCAATTCGGTCACCAGGGCTGCCAGGTAAGCTCCCTCAGACGCCACCGCGAAACCGCTGCGCGCCTGCACGCGCACTTCCACCTCTTCCGGCAAAATGTCAAAACTGCCGGCGTCGGTTGAAACATTCAGGGCTTTGCCGTCCAGCAGGGTGCGCGCGCCTTCTTCGGGGTTGGCTTTCATAATCGCCTGGCGGATGGCCGGGAACTGGCTGCCGTACTTTTGTCCCAACTGCTTGGGCAGCGGATTCAACGAGTAAGAAACAGCCTCGCCGGCGGCATTGAGCGAACGCACCTGCTTGACGTTCAATTCGTCTTCCAGGATGTCAGCATACTTCTCGATCACCTTGCCCTCTTCAGCGGAGCCCACGGCAAAGGCGGCTTCAGCCAGCGGCTGGCGCACTTTGACATTGGCTTTGTTGCGGGCGGCGTGCCCCAGTGAAGCCAGTTTCATGGTCAGCGCCATTTCGCGGTTCAAAGCTTCATCAATCACACTGGCATCATAGGTGGGCCAGTCCGCCAGGTGCACTGAAAGGGGCGCCGAGCCATCCACGCCGTGCACCAGGTTCTGGTACATTTCTTCCGCCAGGAACGGCATGGCGGGCGCCAGCAGTTTGCTCACCATCACCAGGGCTTCATACAGGGTGGCGTAGGCGGCCTGTTTATCGGCATCCGATTCGCTCTTCCAGAAGCGGCGGCGCGAGCGGCGCAGGTACCAGTTGGATAACTGGTCCACAAACACTTCAATCGGGCGGGTGGCGCCCAGCACATCATAGTTCTCATAAGCGGTGGTCACGTCGCGCACCAGGGTGTGCAGCGCCGAGCGCAGCCATTGATCCAGCGCCGAATACTGCGGCTTCACCGCCGCATCGGGCGTCCATTTGTCCAGGTTGGCATAGGTGACGAAGAAGGAATAGGTATTCCACAACGTCAATGTGAAGGTGCGCAGCACCTCGGCCACCAGGTCGGCGGAGAAACGCCGTTCCTGCCCGGGAGGGCTGGCGGTGTACAGGTACCAGCGCATGGCGTCAGCCCCGTGTTTGTCAATCACATCCCACGGGTTCACCACGTTGCCTTTCGATTTGGACATCTTTTGTCCCTGCCCGTCCAAAATCAAGCCCAGGCAAATCACATTTTTGTAACAAGGTTCTTCAAACAGCAGGGTGCTGATGGCATGCAGCGAATAGAACCAGCCGCGCGTCTGATCGACCGCTTCGCAAATGAAGTCGGCCGGGAACTGTTTCTTGAAGGTCTCTTCGTTTTCAAACGGGTAGTGCCACTGCGCCACCGGCATGGAACCCGAGTCAAACCACACATCGATCAATTCGGGCACGCGGCTCATGGTTTTGCCGCATTCGGGGCATGGAAAATGAATGGCGTCCACATGCGGGCGGTGCATATCCAGCCCGGTCAGGTCGCGCCCGGTGCGTTCCGAAAGCTCTTTCACCGAGCCGACGCACACCTGGTGATGGCACTCGTCGCATTCCCACACCGGCAGAGGGGTGCCCCAGTAGCGTTCGCGTCCCAGCGCCCAGTCGATGTTGTTGGCCAGCCAGTTTCCAAAGCGGCCGTTCTTGATGTGTTCGGGGTACCAGTTGATGCGGTTGTTCAACTCCACCAGCTTGTCTTTATACTGGCTGGTGCGGATGTACCAGGTGGGGCGGGCGTAGTACAGCAGCGGCGTGGAACAGCGCCAGCAGAATGGATAGGTGTGTTTGTATTTCCCGTGACGCAGCATCAAACCGCGCGTTTCCAGGTCGCGAATGATCAGCGGATCGGCGTCTTTCACAAATATGCCGCTCCACGGGCGCACCGCCGGGATGAATGTGCCGTCTTCCGCCACGGTCATGATCAACGGCAGGTCGTTATCCAGCGCCAACTGCATGTCATCGGCGCCAAAAGCCGGGGCAATGTGCACCAGTCCAGTGCCGTCTTCGGTGGTCACAAATTCGGCCAGTTCCACGCGGTGGGCGGGTTTGTCGGGCGGCACAAAAGTGAACAGCGGCTGATAGCGTTTGCCTTTCAGCTGCTTGCCTTTGAACGTGTCAACCACTTTGACCTGCTCGCCTTCAAACACTTTTTCCACCAGCGCTTTGGCCATAATCAGGCGTTCTTTGCCGCCTTCGGGCAAATCGCGCTCAATGGTTACATAATCCACATCGGGATGAGCTGCCACCGCCACGTTAGCCGGCAGCGTCCAGGGGGTGGTGGTCCACACCAGCAGCGAGGTATCGCTGTGCCCCACCAGCGGCAAGCGCACAAATACCGAGGGGTCTTCGGCTTCATCGTAGCCCAATGCCACTTCGTGATCAGAGAGCGGCGTGCCGCAGCGCGGGCAGTAAGGCACAACCTTAAAGCCCTGATACAGCAGTCCTTTCTCCCAGAAACTTTTCAAAATCCACCACACCGACTCGACGTACTCGTTTTTGTAGGTGATGTAGGCGGTGTCGAAATCGACCCAGAAGGCGATGCGGTCGGTCAGTTTTTCCCATTCGCGAATGTAGGCAAAAGCCGATTCGCGGCACAGGGCGTTGAACTTGTCGATGCCGTAGTCTTCAATCTGCTGCTTGTTGGTGAAGCCCAGCTTCTTTTCCACTTCAATTTCCACCGGCAACCCGTGTGTATCCCAGCCGCCGCGGCGTGACACGTGGAAACCGCGCATGGTTTTATAGCGCGGGAAGAGATCTTTGAAAGCGCGCGCCAGAACATGGTGCACGCCCGGCTTGCCGTTGGCGGTGGGCGGACCTTCAAAGAACACGTACTCCTGGCCGCCTTCGCGCTCTTTCAAAGTGGCATGAAAGACATCGTGCTCTTTCCAGAACTCCAGCACTTTCTCTTCCATGTTGGTGAACTGCACTTTTGTAGAGACAGGTTTAAACATTCTCACCTCAACATTTGATTTCACAATAATTTCAAAAACAAAACCTCCCATCCCAATCAGGGACGGGAGGAAGAAGGTTCCCGCGGTACCACCCTGCTTCTCATCATTTGATGAGCTCTTTTCAGGCATCCAATTACTTGGATAACTGCTCCCAGGATAACGGCTGGTGCGCCGGCGAACTTACTGGCAGAATACTCTGCGTTCGGGTTGCAGCTCCGGAAGGATTTTCAGCCGGCGCCTGTGCCCCGGCTCTCACCATTCCCGGGGTCGCTGCCTGCCAGCAGCCAGCTTACTCGTTTCCATCAACGCTTTTTACAACTTGTGAATTATCTCATAATTGGTCAAATTATGCAATTCCAGAGTGTTGAATGGAAAAAACTTAACCGACCCTAAAGGTTAAAGCACAATTATGCGCTACCTTTCCAACAAAATCTGAAACCTTTAGGGTCTATTTCAACGCCCTCTAATTTTTATTCAATGATGCCGTAGAACAACGGCAAAGCCTGGCAGGCTGAATCGCTCCAGGTTAGCGCCTTCATCAAGCGCTGACGCACCGCCGGCAGGCTGTCCGTATCACGCACGTACAGCGTGAAGAGCACGTCGCCCGCCTGAACCGCATCGCCCACCTTGTGGTGCACGCGAATGCCCACCCCATAGTCAATGGGGTCGCTCTTGCGCGCCCGCCCGGCGCCCATGGTGACGGCGGTTTCGCCAATTTCGCGCGCGTCAATGCTTTGCAGCCAGCCGGCGCGTTCAGCTTTTACCTCAACAATCACCGGGGCTGACGGCAAACGCTGCGGTTCATCGATGAAGCCCAAATCACCACCCTGGGCTTTCACCAGCACGCGGAATTTCTCCCAGGCTTTGCCCGATGCCAGCGCCTCTTCAGCCATACGGCGGGCGGTATCCAGGTCAGGTGCTTTTTCGCCCAGCACCAGCATACGGCTGGCCACCACCAGGCAGTGCTCACTGAAATCGGCCGGGCCCTTGCCGTGCAGGGTTTCAATGGCCTCTTGCAACTCCAGGGCATTGCCCACCATCTCACCCAGCGGCTGGTTCATGTCTGAAAGCAGCGCCACCACCCGCCGGCCTGACAGATTGCCAATCGATACCATCAAGTGCGCCAGTTTCTGCGCGTCTTCCAGCGTCTCCATAAAAGCGCCCTTGCCGGTTTTTACGTCCAACACAATGGCCTGCGCCCCGGCGGCAATTTTCTTGCTCATCACTGATGAGGCAATCAACGGGATGGAAGGCACCGTTCCGGTCACATCGCGCAGGGCATACAGCTTGCCGTCAGCCGGCGCCAGGTCGCCGCTTTGACCAGTAAGCACAATGCCCACTTCGTGCAACTGGTGCAAAAATTCCTCCTGGCTCAGGTTGGTGCGGTAACCCGGAATGGATTCCAGTTTGTCCAGCGTGCCGCCGCTGAAGCCCAGCCCGCGCCCCGACATTTTGCCCACCGCCAGCCCGCAGGCTGCCACCACCGGCGCCACCACCAGGGTGGTCTTGTCACCCACGCCGCCGGTGGAGTGTTTATCGACCGCAATGGGTACCACGGCTGAAAGATCGAGTGTTTCGCCAGACTGAGCCATCGCCAGCGTCAAATCGGTGGTTTCCTGGTCGGTCATGCCGTTCAGCAGCACTGCCATCGCAAAAGCTGACGCCTGGTAATCAGGGATTTCTCCACTGGTGAAACCCTCGATAAAGAAATTGATCTCATCTTTAGTGAGAACTTGTTTTTCTCGTTTCTTGATGATGATGTCAACCGCACGCATCACACACCTCCCATGTCAAGGAATTATTTTCTTTTTCCCAAAAACTTAAAATAAAAGCTTCCTCAAATTGAGGAAGCTTTATTTTAACTCACATTAGTGCTTGGGAACGATGGTCACCTTGCGGTAGGGCTCTTCACCCACACTCTCAGTGGTCACCAGCGTATTGTCGCGCAATTCCAGGTGAATAATGCGCCGCTCATTGGCCGGCATGGGCTCCAGCATCTGACGGCGATCGGTGTGCACCACCTGTTCGGCCAGGCGGCGCGCCATTTTGCGCAGCTGGCGTTCGCGGCGGGCGCGATAGCCCTGCACATCAATCATCAAGGGCACCCAGCCGCCCACCTCTTTGCTCAAAATCAGGTTGGTGATGTATTGCAAAGCATTAAGGGTTTCGGACCGGCGGCCAATCAGGATGCTTAAGTCATTACCCTGAACATCAACCAGCACAACCGGTTTTTCTCTGGGATCTTCAGCAGGAATGTAACGCGCACCGACTTTGGCGTGCACGCGCATCTTCTCAAGCAGGGTTCGAACCACCACAACAGCCGTGTCCAAAACAATGTCGTTTCCCTGCACAGGCAGTTCATCGTCTTCTTCGAGAAAGTCTTCTTTGACTTCCGGTGCGGCAGTGGATGCTGTTTTCAAGGATAACCGCACGCGCGCCTGTCGACTGCCGATGCCAAACAAACCCCGGTTGCCTTCATCCAGCACTTCAATCTCCATTTGATCGCGAGACAGACCTAGCTGGGTGGCGCCTTTTTCAATGGCTTCGTCTACAGTTGGAGCAATAATCTCTAAAGTTGTTTTTTCGCTGCTCATATCCGCCTCAGGAATTAAAACCAGGCGACCTATTTCTTTTCAGGTTTCCTGGTGGATGTGACCTTCGGTAACAGATTCTTCCAATTCAATGAACCCAAAGCCGCATACTGAATAATACCGACGACGTTTGAAGCGACAAAATAGAGCGCCAGGCCGGAAGAAAAAGTCAATGCCAGGTAGCCCATCAAAAACGGCATGTATAAAGTCATGCTGTTGGTGATGGCAGCCGCCTGAGCCTGTGAGTCATCGCCGCCAGTCTGCGGAGGGGTCATCATTTTGCTTTGTAAATAAGATGTGACAGTCACTACAATTGCCAGAACCGGGATGCCAAAGGATAGGAAGGGTACATGCAGGCGTTCCGGCTGTCCCAGGTCCATCCACAAAAACTGTGCATCAATCGGAATCAATTGTGAAACTTTTAGAAGGGCTGGATAAATTAGACGAGTGAGGCCCAAAAGCTCAATGGGCGTTGTTGCCAGAGAGCGAATGACCGCCTGATACAGCCCGATGATGATAGGAAACTGGATCAGCGTTGGCAAGCAGGACGCCAGGGGATTGATTCCCAGTTCCTGGTACAGTTTCATCTGTTCCTGGGCTAATTTATCCTTGTCATTTTTATACTTCTTCTGCATTTCGATGTAGCGTTTATCGTTTTGCAGTTCTTGCATGGCTTTCGACCCCTTCATCTGCTGCACAGTGAGGGGGTGAGTTAACAAACGCACCAGAATGGTAAACAGAATGATGGCAATCCCAAAGTTACCCACCAACTGGTAGATAAACAAAAGGGCGTTCGTAAATGGCGCAATAATCAGAGTATCCCACATGGTTATATTCCTACCTTATCACTTTTCAGGCAAGAACGACCATTGTTCTTTGCCGTTGAAATCCAGCGCCGTAATGAGAGTTTCGCCTTTGGTAACGGGAACCAGGAGTAAATTCTCTGAAACCAAGATTCCGCTATACAGTTTACCATTAACTGGCGTGCGCCAAAGTTCTTTCCCGTCAAAGCCCACGGCCACAACGCCGGCATCTTCAACCGGGAAAGCCACCCCATCTGCGAAGACTCCGCCCGTGCCAACGATGGCATCGTCAACCTGCATTGTCCATGCCTCTTTGCCGGTTTCCGGATCGAGGGCATAAATGGTTCCGCTCAAATCGCCAAAAAACAGTTTGCCATCCGCCAGGACAGGAGTAGCCCACACCTCAGATTGCGAGGCGAATTCCCAGGCAATTTTTCCGGTCTCGGCAGTAATTGCCAGAACCTTGTCGCCAACCTGCCCCACATACAGGGTGCCGGCTTCATCCAACAATGGACTGGCTACCGCAGCGCCGCCCAGGTCGAGTTTCCAGACCAGGCTGCCGTCGGCAGGGTCGAGCGCATACAGGTTATGATCCATGGAAGGCAGGTAAATTCGCTCGCCGTCGCTGACCGGTTTTGCCCACAGCGCGCCTTCGGCCACAAACTCCCACTGAAGTTTGCCAGCCGTGTCATAAGCCGACAATTTATAATCAGCAGATGGCGCATAGATCATTTTGTCCTGGATCAATGCACCGGCAATGAAACGGCCTTTACCGCTGGCGCCCACCACTGACCAGTTTTCAGCGCCAGTCGCCGACTCCAGGGCATAAATGCTGTTGGAAAAATCACCCACCACCAGTTGACCATTGACAACGGATGGAGAAGCATAAAATAGTTTGTTTTTCTCAGGCTCTGCCGGAAAACGCCAGACCTGCTTGCCGTCTTGCACATTTAATGCCCATATACCGTTGTCAAAAGCGACATATAGCCGGTCGCCGTCGATGGAAGCCCCAGGCCAACTGCTGGCAGTGGTCGCATTGCCGCCACCGCAGGCTGTCAACCCAAAAGAAAACAGTACAAACAACATCAACACCCAGGGACGCGGGCGCAGGGTTGTTTTTAGCCAGGAATACATTTGATAGAAGTTCATAGTTCACCAATCTGGGACGCTGGATTTAGTTCTTTGGAACAGGATCGTAACCGCCGGGATTGAAAGGATTGCAGCGCAAGACTCTCCAGGCCGCCATGAGCCCGCCCTTTATCGCACCAAAACGATAAATTGCTTGATACCCGTAATGAGAACAGGAAGGGTAAAACCGGCAAGTGTTCGGTGGTAATGCGGGAGATACCACAAACTGGTAAGCGCGAATCAGCAACAACAATATCCAACGGGGAAAATTGAAGAAATTAAACGGAAGATCCCGCAGGCGCGGCTCATCCGGATAATTCTCCGAATCCAGTATTTTCCATTTCATGAGAATTCTTTATCAGTTCTGCTTTAAAAAGTAAAGCGTGCAGACATGCCTCAATTTGATCAAACCGCGCCGTAGTGATTGGCTTACGCGCGATCAGGATCAAATCCCAGCCAGGGGCAAGCACAGGTAAATAGGGCTGAACCGCAGCCCGCAAACGGCGTTTGGCGCGGTTGCGAAGCACAGCATTTCCCACCGATACTCCAGCCGTAATACCAATTCGGGTTTGAACCTGGGCATTACGAGCCTTCATTAACACGACAAGCGGGTGCGCATACGATTTTCCCATACGCCGCACCCGTTGAAAATCGGAGGTTTGCGACAGGCGAAACGGTCGTTTCACCTCAATTCCTATCCTGTCATCCTGGCAATTCTCGCCGGACAATTATCACCAGCGGCTGTTAAGGTTCTGCAGTCTCTGCCGATGATTTTTACCAGCGGATTTTCTTTACGTGGTTGTTACTGGTGTGCGTCAGATGATGGCGGCCTTTCAGGCGGCGGCGTTTTAACACCTCGCGCCCGTCGGCAGTTGCCATGCGGCTTCGAAAGCCGTGAACCCGCACACGTCGTCGGATTCGGGGTTGATAGGTCCGTTTTGGCATAGTTTCTTACCTCGCAATTGCGAAAAATGATAGCAACACTGGCTCTTAATAACCAGCGAAACGCAATTATACCCCAAGGATCTCCCCCGGTCAAACTTTTTTGAGATTACTTTGGCATTTAGCCTGAAGCCTCTGCCTTGCCTTCCACCACGCCTGCCATCATTAGTCCCAGCTCTTGCAGTGAAGAGGATGGCCCATCCACAATCCCCATGATCTTGCCTTCGTAGATCACGGCAATCCGGTCGGACAACGCCCGAATTTCATCCAGATCTTCCGAAATCAACAGGGTGGCTGTGCCGGCTTCGCGCTGCTCCAACAACCGTTTATGAATATATTCGCTCGCGCCAATATCCACCCCACGGGTTGGCTGCGCTGCAATCAACACGCCGGGCTTGCGAGACAATTCACGCGCCAGGATTAATTTTTGAATGTTGCCCCCCGAAAGATTTTTTAACGGTGTATCCAGGTTGGGCGTCTTGACGCTGTACTCTTTAACCAGTTTGTCGCTTTCTTTTGCTATGGCTTTGAAATCAAAGAAAGTGCCGCGCGAGTAAGGCTGCCGGTTGTGATCTTCCAGGATGATATTATCTGAAACGCTAAAGTTCTTGATCACACCTTCGCGCATGCGTTCCTCGGGTATGTAAGATTGGCCGGCCAGAATGCGCTCGGCCGGCGAAGCATACGTCAAATCTTTTCCCATGATGGTGATCGTCCCGTTTTGAACCGGGCGCAATCCAGCCAGCGCCTCAGCCAGTTCACGCTGACCATTCCCCGATACTCCCGCCAGCCCCATAATTTCACCGCCGTGCACGGTCAACGACACACCCGCCACAGAGTTGGCGCCGCGGTCGCCTGCCACCACCAGGTTTTCCACCTGAAGCAAAGGTTCACCCAACCGTATGGGAGAGCGTTCGTATTGCAAAATGATGGGTCGCCCCACCATCATTTCAGCCAGTTCAGTTTTGGTCGCCCCTGCGGTGGGGCGTTCACCCACCACATGGCCGTCTCGCAGCACGGTGATGCGATTGCTGATGGCCAGCACCTCATGCAATTTATGCGAAATGAAAATGAGGCCGTGCCCGTCACTGGCCATTTGCCGCAGGGTGATGAATAAATCATCCACTTCCTGGGGAGTCAACACCGCGGTGGGTTCATCCAAAACCAGCAGCGCCGCCCCGCGGTATAACGCTTTCAAGATTTCAACACGCTGCTGCTCGCCCACCGCCAACTGCCACACATAGGCGCGCGGTTCAACCACCAGGCCGTATTGCTTGCTCAAATCCAGGATGCGTTTCTCAACCTTGTCCAGGTCCAACAGGAAACCGCGCGATGAGCGTAATCCCAGGGCAACATTTTCCACCACGGTCAGCGACGGTACCAGCATGAAGTGTTGGTGAATCATGCCAATTCCAGATTCAATGGCATCTTGCGGTGAATGAAAATGTTTTTCTTCGCCATTTACCAAAATTTTGCCTTCATCCGGTCGATACAGCCCGTAAAGTTGCCGCACCAGGGTGCTTTTCCCGGCGCCGTTTTCACCCAGCAGGGCATGAATTTCACCGGCTTTCACATCAAAGTTCACATGGTTGTTTGCCAGAACGCCGGGGAAACGCTTGACAATGCCGACCATTTGCATTTGCTCGATACGCGGTTGTCCAGTTGGCAGCAGATTGGTCATCTTTCTTTCCTGTCATCCTGTGGTAGAGATGGTGATTTTTACTTTTATCACCATCTCTACCCTGATTAATCCCCATTACAACAATGGGTTATTGAATCTCTATCTGGATGGAGCCATCCATGATCCCGGCAATGGTTTTTTCAGCGGCGTCTTTAATTTCGGGCGTAATGATTTTGTCGTTGTAGGCCATTTCCAATCCGCCGTTCTTGAACGTCAGGTAATAAACCTTGTTGCCGTACACGCCGGCTTCATGGCTCTTGATCATATCCTTGATCAACCCATCCCAGCGGTAAATCAGGTTGGCAGCCACATTGTCCGGCGCCAGTGAATCCTGGTACCAGGCCGATGCAAACCAGTAGTAGCCTTTCTCTTTGCACACGCTGATTGCACCGGGCACTGATTGAGAAGTGCCGGTCAGCACATCGGCTCCGTTTTTGGTGTGCGTTTCCGCTGCGGCAGACATCAATGAAACATCGGAGAACGAACCCGTATAGGAAATGTTCACCTTGATTTCGGGTTTGGCCGCTTTGGCGCCCATCTCAAATCCGAGGTTATACAGGCGTGCGTCGCCAGCTTCAATGGGACCCGTGACGCCCAGCACACCGGTCTGTGAAAGCAAAGCAGCCATCACACCGTTTACATAACCGCCTTCCTGCGCTTCGGGTTGATAGGCAAAGATATTTTCAATGCCGTCAGCCTGAAAAGTGTTGGTGGTGGTGCCCCAGGCGAAACTGGTTTCAGGAAATTCGGGCGCCAGTTGCTGCAAAGAGGTACCGTACTGCGCACCGTGCATAATCACCAGGTTGTAACCCTGCGTGGCATAATCGCGCGCAGCAGCGGCTGCATCGGGCACCTGCCAGGCATCTTCTGAAACAGCAATTTCCAATTTTTCAGGCCCGCCCATTTCCTTCTGCACAGCCAGCAATCCTTCATACAACGACTGGCTCCACTCCAGGTCATTGAGCGAACTGGGCATGATGACTGCAATGCGGAATTGCTTCTCTTCAGGCACTGAAGTTACCACCACCTGTTCAATCTTGGGAGTCCCTGCCACAATCCTGGTCACTTCAACCGTTTGAGGTTGAGCAGCCGGAGCGCACGCACTCAAAAGAACTCCCGCAAGCATCACCAGTATTCCGAACAGAGATACTCTTTTCATCTTATCGCCTCACTTCTTGATAGGTCACTTGCAACCGATTCTACTGAACTGCCAGTGGATCAATCTCACCTTTCTGAATTCCATCAATGGCAGCATCCACAGCCGCTTTCACGTCAGCCGGAACTTCGATCTGGTCGTTGTACCTGATCACCAGGCCGCCGTTCTTAAAGGTGAGGGTGTAGGCTTTGCCGCCCAGCACACCCGCCTGCCGGCTGGCAATCATGTCTTTGATGATGCCGGTCCAGTCATACACCTGGCTTGCCATCACCGCTTCGGGCGCCAGCGAAGTTTGATCCCACTGGGTGCCCAGCCAGTAGCCCTGGTTGTCTTTTGCCACGCCAATGGCGCCCACCACCGATTGGGATGAACCGGTTAGAAAATCTGCGCCGGCTTTCATGTGGGTTTCAGCCGCAGCAGCCATCAAAGAAACATCGGAAAACGAACCAGTGTAGGTTACCGCCACATTCGCATCTGGTTTGGTTGCCAGCGCTCCGGCTTTAAAACCATCAACATACAGTTTAGCGTCGCCGGCTTCCACCGGTCCGCACACACCTAGCACACCGCTTTCTGACATCAGAGCCGCCAGCACACCCAGAACATAGCCGCCTTCCTGGGCTTCGGCTTGATAGGCGAACACATTCTCAATGCCGTCTTTCTGGAAAGTGTCAAGCGAGGTACCCCAGGCGAAGCTGGTTTCCGGGAAATCGGGGGCAACCTGCTGCAAAGAAGTGCCGTATTGCGAGCCGTGTGCAAGCACCAGGTCATAACCCTGCGAGGCATAATCACGAATGGCAGCCGCTGCGTCAGGCACATTGAACATGCCTTCTGAATAAGCGATTTCCATTTTGCTTTCGCCGCCCATTTCCGCCTGGATAATCTTCAACCCTTCATACATCGACTGGCTGAAAGCGGCATCGGTGATCGAACTGGGCATCACAATAGCGACCCGAAAAACCTTGGCCTCTTCCTCCACCGGGGCGGCAGTCACTTCCACCACCTGAACCACCGGTGTGCCTTCCACAATACGCGTCACCTCAACGGTTTGCGGCGCAGCCGGCGCACACGCGCTGAAAACCGCCGCCAAAATCAACACCAATCCTATCCACAGAAACTTTGACTTCATTTTTTCCCTCCAAAGGAATAGAAATAACCTGACCAATTGACAAAACTCACACCAAACCTTTCTCTACACCTCCTTCCCCTTCTTGCTTATGCCTCGCCGCGTTCAAACGGTTTGGTCAATGCAGTTGGCTGTTTTGCACGTCGAACAGAAAAAGCCAGCGCAACAATTGTCAGGATATACGGAAGCATTACCGCGATATCCGACGGCAAGTTGATTCCTTTCACTTGAATCCACAACTGTAAAGCATTCACAAAGCTGAATATCAGCGCGCCCACCAACACGCCGTATGGCCGCCACCCGCCAAAATAAACCAGCGCCACCGCAATAAAGCCCATGCCGTTGGTCATGTTTTCCTGGAACAGGTTAATTAAGGCGATGGACAGCGAGGCCCCGGCGATGCCCGAAAGCGCGCCCCCGATCATCAACGTAATATAACGAATCCAGGTTACGTTCACACCCACCGTGTCTGCCGCCTGCGGGTTTTGTCCCACAGCGCGCACCTTCAAGCCAAACGTGGTGCGGTTGAGAATAAAGTCGGAGATGGGCACCAGCAGGAACGCGCCGTACACCAGCAGGCTGTGGTTGAATATGGCTTCGCCAATGATGGGCAGGTCGCCCAGCAGCGGAATTTTGATCGGCGAGAATCCCCTGATCGATTCCACCCCTCCCAGGGTCATCTTAAACAGCAGGCTGGAAAGTCCCAGCCCAAACAGGTGCATGCCAATGCCGCTGATGCCCTGCTGTGCCTGCAACGTCACGCTGATGACCGCCATAAATACGCCCATCAACAATCCCGTCAACGCGGCAGCGCCCAAACCCAGCCACAGGTTGCCGGTTTTCATCCCCACCAAAAAGCCCACATAGGCTCCCATCAACATCATGCCTTCAACCCCCAGGTTCAACACACCCGAACGCTGCACAAAGGTCTCGCCAATGGCGGCGTATAAATAGGGGGTCGCCAGGCGAATACCCGAATAGAGGATGCCAATCAGTACCGGAAGTGTAAAGAGATCACCCATGAGTCTCCCTCCTGCGTGCGCGGCGGCGTCCCCAGATTTCACTGCCCACCACAAACAGCACCACCAGGCCCAGTATGGTGTCAATCAATGCCGACGGCACCTGAACAGCGCGCTGCATTTTGTCTGCCCCCACCAGCAGCCCGCCAAATAACACCGAAGCGGGAATGCTGCCCAGGGGATGCAGCCTGCCAAACAACGCCGCCACAATCCCCGAAAAACCATAACCGCCCGATAAACCTTCCAGCATACGGTGCTGCACACCCAGCACCTCGACCGCACCCGCCAGCCCGGCAAATGCACCGCCCAAAATGAGCGACAACGCCTGGTAGAACGGCACCGGTATGCCCGCGTAGCGCGAGGCTTCGGGATTCTCTCCCACCGCCCGGATGCGGTAGCCGATGGTGGTGCGCCACAGGAAGATATACACCAGCACCGCCAGCACCACCGCCAGGATGGCTCCCCCGTGCAGCAAGGTGCGCGGAACCAGCCGCACCAGCCACACGGAACGCGGCAGCAGCGCTGACTGGGCAATGCGCGTTCCGGCTTCAATCTCCGCCGGGTCAATCATCGGCCCGCGCAGCAGGTAATTGCTCAACTGCACTGCAATGGCATTCATCATGATGGTGCTGAGAATTTCATTCACCCCCAGGCGTGCTTTTAAAATGCCCGGAACACCTCCCCATATTGCGCCGCCCAGCGCCCCCATCAACATACAGGCTGGCAGCAAAACCACACCCGGCGCCTGTTGAAAACCAATGGCAACCGCCGTGGCAGCCAGCGCCCCCACAATGATTTGACCTTCACCGCCAATGTTAGTCACCCCCCCGCGGAAAGCAATCGTCACGCCCAGACCCACCAGCAGCAGCGGTGTGGCTTTCACCAGGGTTTGCGTCAAGCCCGAAACATCGCCAAACGCCCCCTTAATCAGTGATTCGTAGGCTGTCAATGGATTGACCTTTAACACCATCAACATCACTGCACCGATTAACAGCGCCAGCGGGACAGCCACCAACGGCAGCAGGGCTTCAAGTGTCTGGTTTAATACCTGCCTGATCTCTGTTTTGTCCCTCGTCATGCTCTTGGTTTTTCCTTTCCTCAGGACTGGCTTTTGATAGGATTATTGCTGTTAAAACAAGCAGGACTCTATTTGCAATAGAGTCCTGCAACAGTTTTTTCCCAATCCCGGCAGTTCCAGGATTTTTAGAACGAAAGGCAGGTTATTCAGCATGTCAACCAGGCTCTGGTCAAGAAACCAATGCCGCGTTGTACGTGTTATCTGTTTATCCCTGCTCATTTCCCCTGAAAAACGAATGAGTGACATATTTACCTGCCAGATGTTGCCAATTACCATGTTTTCCGTTCACCCGTGGTAAGCGGGAACGGTAATGAATCCATACTGACAGTTCCAACTCAGGATAATCATCCAGATATTTTTTTCAAAAGAACAATAAAGATTGTAGCATAATTTCACCCCCAAACAATACCCCTAATTGGAGTTATATAATCCAAATATTGTCTAGACTACCCGGCTACGATTTCCCCGTTCAAGCCGTCGCGATTCAATCCCGTGGTTTTTACCAGGCTGAATTCATTCCACATGGAGCGCTTTCCAATTGCGCTCACCTGCAAATAATTGTCGGTCAAACCTCTCAACTGCCATTTGCCCTCGCCAGCCGGTTTTGCCGACTCCCAGAGCACTTTCACCTCTTGTCCCACAAAAGATTCGCGGTATCGCCGTGACGATTCAGCCAGCACAGCCCGCATTTGCTGGCTGCGAAGTTTGCCCACATCACCCGTCAGCATGCCCGGAAAAGCAGCGGCGGGCGTGCCGGGGCGCGGAGAAAACACAAACACATGCCCGGCGGCAAAGTTCATGCGCCGCACAAAGTCCAGGCTCTCTTCAAACAATTCCAGGCTTTCGCCCGGGAATGCCACCATGATGTCGGTGGTGAGAGCCGCCTGCGGGCAGGCAGCGCGGATCTTTTCCACCCAGCGCGCGTATTCCTCTGGAGTGATACGCCGCCCCATGCGCCGCAAAATTTGCGCCGAACCCGATTGCAGCGGCAGGTGCAAATGCCGGCACAGCCGCCCTTCCGCCATCAAGCGGATGATGTCATCATCCATATCCCAGGGCTCCAGCGAACTCAGGCGCAGCCGCCCAGGGTTCAGGTTGGCAGCCATTTCAATCAAGTCCACCAGCCGTCTGGCTGGCTGCAGGTCGCGACCCCAGAAGCCCAGGTTCACCCCGCTGAGCACAATCTCCCGGGCGCCGCTGTCCAGCGCAGCCTGAATGTCGTTCATCACACGTTCAGCCGGCATGCTCACCGCCTTGCCGCGCGCCACGCGCGTGATGCAGAATGTGCAGAAATTCTCGCAGCCATCCTGGGCGCGGATGAACGCCCGCGTGCGAAAGTGCCTTCCGGGCAGCGGCTGGCGCGCCGTCAACCTGGCGTCCAGCGCATCTTCCTCCACCCCCAGCAATTGTGGAACCAGGCGCAGCTTGTCGGTGTTGGAAACAACCCGGTTTACCGGCCCCATGGCAAGCACCTCTTGCGGGCTCAGGGTTGCCCAGCAGCCGGTGACCACCACCTGCTTCGCGCCGGCGCGCGCCGCCTGGCGCACCTTCTTGCGCGAATCAACCACCGCCTGGTTGGTCACCGCGCAAGAGTTGATTACCACGCAGTCAGCCTGCCCGGGGTCATCCGTCAGGGTGTGCCCGGCAGCCAGAAATTGCCGCGCCATGTATTCGATTTCGCTTTGATTGAGACGACACCCCACGGTGTCCAGGAAAACCTTCATATCAATAACCCATCAGGGTTGAACCACCGCAAAGTTGTCAAAAAACACATCCACACCGGCGGTTTCATACGCCCCCGCCAGCAGCCCTACATCACCTTCCACAAAATCGCCGTCACGGGTTTCAATCACCGTCTGGCGGTTGACCGCCAGGGATAAACGGTCGCCAATGCATTCGGCCCAAATTTGATTGACGGCATTGCCCTGCTGAATGGCTTCAGAATACTGCATTTGACCGCTTCCAAGCACCTGGTAGTCGCCGTCTTGCACTTTGCCAACGGCCGCATAACCGTCGCTGCTGATCAGGAAGACATAATAATTGCGGTCATCTTGATGGCGGCAGATCAAACCGTAATGGTTATCCAGCGGGCCATTGAGCAGTACCGATTCCACGCCCAGTTTCACATCGCGGAAGCGTTTGCCCGCCACGCTCCAGGCATCCCGGTACGATTCATCCACCAGGATGCGCAAACCACCCGCGCGATATTCCACCAGTGCGCCGTCAAAGTCGCCGGTCTTCCAGTTACCATTGGTCTCTGAAAAGTCGTCTGCGTACAAAATTTCACCCGGCGCTGCATCTTGCGGTGCGCTTTGAAAAGGTTTAAGCAAATCGCATGCCGGCAAAATGAGCAGCAAAAACAAACCAGCCAACAGCAAAAAACGGAGTTTGTATTGAAAATGTTTTTGGTGAATTTTCATATTTCGGTACCGGGCAGCAAGCCTGAATGAAATAATTCTTTGAAGCTGTTTTTCAATTCATTGTGCCAGATTGTAACATGAACCCCCTTACCCGCCGGGAAAATATTGATCCAGCAAACGCTGCGCCTGCCCGGCGCTGATTGCATCCGTCTGAGCGTGGTGCGCCGCCTGCAGCAGGTATAAATACGCCAGTTCCTGATCGTTTTTCTCCAGGTAAAGCTGCCCCAGGTGCAGCAAGGCAGGAGAATACTTTTCATCTTGCTCCAGGGCGCGCAGCAAAAAGCGTTCAGCAGCGTCCATGTCTTCCAGCGCCATTAATGACCAACCCATCACATCCAGTGCGGCTGCCTGGTTGGGCGCCAGAAAAACCGCCTGCCGTGCGGCAGTAACACCCACACCCTCCACATCCATGTTGTAACGCAGGCAAAACACCGCCAGCGCCCGCCAGTAATCGGCGTTATCCGCGTCCAAATCCACCGCGGCCTGGTAATGATCAAGGGCAAACTGCAAATTACCCAGGTCAGCCAGCGTGTTGCCCATTTCGACATGCCAGGCTGCCTGGTCAGGATACTGATTGATGATCGCCGCCAGGTAAGTCAGGGCGATATCCGGCCGTCCCTGCCGCCGCCAGTAAAGGGCTGCAAAAGCCTGCACCGTGGGTGATTGCGGCGCCAGTTTGACCGCCTGCTGCATCGATTCCCAGCCGCTCTCGCCAACCCGCTGCTGCACCTCGGCCAGCAGCGCCCATGCCTCGCCGTCTTCAGGCCACACCTGAACAGCCTGCTTTAGAAAAGGAATGGCAAGGTGCCACTCCTCAACCTCGCTAAAAACCTGTCCCAAAACCATCATTCGGTCGGTTGAATCCGGCTCATCAGCCAGGTGGTTTGCCGCCGAACGCAGCTTGCCCACTTGTTCTGCCAGGTTTGGATCGCGCTGCGACGCTTCCAACAACAGGCTGACCGCCTGCTGCGGGTCTTCTTCCATCATCAAAACACCCTGCAAATAACGAACCCGGGCGCTTTCGGGCTGGTGCTGCCGCCAATTTTGCAGTGTCAACAGCGCGCCGCCGCGATCGCCGCTGGCAATTTGCAGGCGCGTAACCTGCTCGTATGTTTCCAGCCCCATTTTTCCTGTTTCCACCTGCTTGCGAATCAAAGAAATGGCGGCTGCGCGGTTGCCCTGTTTCTGATACAGTTGAATCAGGTCGTCTTGCCCTTCCACCGATAAAGCCCGCAATTGATCAGCTTGCTCATAGGCTTTCACAGCCAGGTCCATTTGACCGGCATTCTTTTGCAAAACGCCAATCTGCTCCCAGGTTTCTCCTCGCCAGGGTTCAATCTCCACAACCTGGTTCAAATGCACCAGCATCACCGGTGAAGAGCCATCGGAGTTGGATGCCTGAATGGAACGCAGCGCCCGCTGTAGCGGCTGTGCACGCGGCTGAAGCTGCAAGCCCGCCGCCAGCATGATTGGCAGGATGATGATAAGATAGTGAAGAAACTTTCGCGTATTCCATGACTTCATAAACCCAATTATAAGCTGAACTTTTCTGACGCCGCCCAATGACAAACACGCCCTCCCCCTCTCATCCGCACCGCCGCGCAGTGCTGCAAGCCTTATTGGTCACCTTTTTATGGTCCACCTCATGGGTATTAATCAAAATTGGGCTGGTTGAAATTCCAGCTGTAACCTTTGCCGGTTTGCGCTACCAGATTGCCGTCCTGTGCCTGCTGCCATTTTTCCTGCGCGCCAACGGGCTGGCTTCTTTGCGTGCATTAAACCGGGAAAACTGGCTGTTGCTCATCATCCAGGGCGTCATCTTCATCGCCCTCGCGCAGGGAGCGCAGTTCATCGGGTTATCCTATTTGCCCGCCATCACGGTCAATTTTGTTTTGAGTTTCACATCTCTGGTGGTGGCGCTGCTGGGGATGGTTTTCCTGGCAGAGATTCCCTCGCGCATACAGTGGCTGGGTCTGGGTCTTTCACTGGCATCTGCGCTGTTCTTCTTTTACCCGGCTCAAATTCCACAGGCGCAGGCAATTGGGTACACAGCCGTCATCACTGGCTCACTGGCAAACGCCGTGGCGGCAATCCTCGGCAGAAAGATAAACCGCACATCAAAAATTGACCCGCTAACGGTAACCGTGATCAGCATGGGAATCGGATCGCCAATATTACTGGCCGCCGGTATCCTGACGCAAGGGCTGCCCCAACTCAGTTTTCAAGGATGGCTAATTCTGTTATGGCTGGCGGTCATCAACACTGCTTTTGCCTTCACCCTGTGGAACCTGACCCTGCGCACGCTAACCGCCATGGAATCCAGCATTATCAACAACACCATGAGTGTGCAAATTCCCATTTTGGCTGTGATTTTCTTGAACGAAAGTTTGACCCCCATAAAAATTGTGGGGATTGTGCTGGCTATAGTCGGCGCTACCCTGGTGCAAATTAACCGTCCGCTGGCAAATCCTGCAGCGGAAACCGCACGATAAATTGACTGCCCTCGCCCGGCACACTGTTCACATCAATGTGTCCGCCGTGCTGCTCGACGACCTGGCTGGCAATAGACAATCCCAGCCCGGCACCCCTGAACAGTTGTCCCCCAATTTCATCCACATGAAAGAAACGCTCAAAAATGTGCGGCAGCGCTTCCGGCGAAATGCCCAGCCCGTGATCTTTCACCCTGACCGCAATTTGCTGCGGATGGCCGGTAATTTCAACCAAGACATCACCACCCTGCGGGCTGAATTTGATGGCGTTATCCAGGATATTGAAAAACACGCGTTCCAGACTGCGCGCGTCCCCCGGCAAAGCTGGAAGCGTTCCATTCTTTTGCAGGGTTAAATGCACCTTTTGCCCTTCAGCGCGCGCTTTGTGGCGCTGGATGGCTGCTTCAATCACCGCCAGGATATCAACCGGTTCAAAGCGGGGCATGATTAAATCCATTTCCTGCAGGAACAAAATATCATTCACCAGGGTGGTAATCTCCTGCAGGTTGCGCGCAATGGGTTCCAGCACTGTCAGCAGCATGGGACCTTCCATTGACCCCGACTGCGCCAACTGCATAAAACCGTTGGCGGCTGTCAGCGGGGTGCGCAATTCATGGGCAATGGTGGTCAAAAACTGGCTGCGCGCTTTTTCCTGGTCGGCCAGGCGCTGATAGGCATCTGCCAGTTCAACCGCCTTTTTGCGCAGATCTTCAATCGCCATTTCATCATTTTCGCGCAGGCGCCGGCTCACCTCGCGCACCATGGCAACCGACATGCTGCTGCTGCGTTCCAGCAGGTTTGAAAACGCCTGCCGGTTGATCTCCAGGGCGGTCACCGACGTGATGGCCGTCACCGATGCCGCGCGCGGCGCATCGTGGATGATGGCCATCTCCCCGAAAAAGTCACCCGGTTTCAGTTTTTTCAGAATGCGCAGTTCGCTTTCATTAATCCACTTGGCAACTTCCACTTCCCCATCCAGGATAATGAAAAAGGTATCTTCACGCGCCCCTTCCCGGCAAATGACCGTTTGGGGAGAGAACATGCGTAACACGCCTTTTGAGATCATCTCATCGGCTTCATCTGTTTTGATGCCGGGAAAAGCCCGGTGTAAAATGTCGCACGGAATGATTTCTTGTTTCATGTTTCCCATCCAAAATCATTATAGTGAATATTCCAGGGAATAATTCTGAGGCGAGCTTACAATTGCATTTCAAACAATCCCGGCAGTTGCCACATTAAACTTTCGCCTTTCCTTATATAATACCAGTAGCGGATTTATTGTTAAGAATTAACCATTCAAGAGGATTAAAAATAAGGGGTATTCCATGAAAAGAAAAAAAACGGTTTTAAAAAACCTCGTCTTATCGTTCTGGGCGGTGCTGGTAATCGTTTCTTCCCTGGGCTGCAGCCGCTATCCGCAAATTCCTCAGGCAGAAACCGGTGCGGCATCGGCGACAGCCGCCGCTACAATGACCACCACCAACCAGTCAACCAATGGTATCTGGTACGAATATATTAAAACCGCCGATCAATTCTCAAACGAACAGGGCCAAATGCTGGCCGAATATGTTTCGGGACGTTTGTTCAAAAATGAAGCGCCCAACGCCGAGGTGGAAGCGATTCTCAAATCTGACCTGGCAGCCCGCATCGTGTATCTCTCCATCAGCGACGGCTACTCGGCAGCGCAGGTATTCTCAGCCACCGGCACGGGCATTCGCCAGGCAATTGAAAACGCATTCGCTCAGGCAAATGAAGCTGTTGAAAAGGGCTTGGAACCGCAGTGGGTGCAGTTCGATATTGTGCATGAGGTTACCCTGCTGACGGATGTCGATATCAATAACCCGCAGCCCCTGGAGTATGAGCGCAGCCTGTTTGGCCTGGCATTTGACCGCTATGTGGGCCTTGCATTTCTACCGCAGGAATTGGTTGCACGCACCCTGGTTGACAGCAAACGAAAAATCCGCCCTGACAATATCCAGGAATACCTGGAATTTATCGGAAAAGAAGACTCCTATTTTGCCCTTAACCTGGCGCTGCAGAACAAGCTGATCAACCTGTACCGTTTCACCACGCTGAGCTATTTCACCAACGGGAAGGAAACCTTTCCACTTTACCGCGGGCATCGCATGTTTGATGAAATTACCCCTGAAGAAGCGCTGCAATCCGCTGTTGCCGGCGGTTCCTATTTAGCCCGCTCAGTGGGCCCCGATGGCCGATTTATCTATCTTTTCTACCCCAAAACCAACTCCATACCCAATGATTACAATATCGTCCGCCACGCCGGCTCGGTGTGGGGAATGCTGGAATTGTATGATGTGGCGCCCACTGTTGAACTGAGAGAAGCCATTAACCGCTCGTTGAAGTTTGAGCTGTTGGGACAGGCCACCCAGGATTGCACCTTCAAAGGGAAAGAATATCTGTGCATCGTGGAAAATGACAACGTCAAGCTGGGCAGCAACGCCCTGGGGGCCATCGCCCTGTCAAAGTATATTGAAATCACCGGCGACAGGCAATACCTGGATGAAATGCTGGCTTACGGCGAATGGGCGCTGGCAACCATGGATCCCATCAGCGGCGAATTCCTGGCTTCCACGGTTTCGCATCCAGAGGGTGAAATCACTTCCAAAGAATCACAATACTTTCCGGGCGAAACCATCCTGGCGTTTTTGCGAATCTACCGCATGGACAAAAATGCCAAATGGCTCGACGCCGCTGAAAAAGCCGCAAAGTATTTAATCAACGTGCGCGACGCGGGCAAAGAAATCAATGAATTGCAGCACGATCACTGGCTGCTGTACGCACTGAATGAACTGTACCGCGAGCGCCCCAACGCCATCTACCTGGAGCACACCCAAAAAATCGCGCAGGGCATCATCAACAAACAAAACCTCAATCCCCCCTATCCCGATTGGTTGGGAAGCTACTACAACCCTCCGCGCTCCACACCCGCCGCCACCCGCTCCGAAGGCATGCTGGCTGCCTATCAACTGGTGCGCGATTTCGGCAAGCCCGAAGACGCCGAAGCCATTTTAAAATCGGTGGAAATGCTGATTGCATTTCAATTGCAAACCCAGTTCCGCCCCGAAACAGCCATGTTTGTCGATAACCCGCAATACATTATGGGCGCATTCCACGCCGATTTAACCAACTTTGAAATTCGCAACGACTACGTTCAACACAATGTTGCCAGCCTGGTGGCCTACTACGAGGTAACCAGACCAGATGCGCAATAATTGTGATCGTTTGGCCGCAACATTAAACTCGCATAAAGGTTTCTCTGCATCAATCCTGCATCGCTTGACGTTAAAACAGGGTTATGCTACTATCTTAACAATAATAAGCACAGATTTTCTAGTGGCTCATGTTACACCGTGGTTATTTTAAGAAAAAGCGAGCTTGCCAATGAAAAAGAACTGGATCCTTTTGTTAACTGCTTTAACTTTTTTGAGCCTGCTGCTGGGCGCCTGCCAGCGCTCCGCTTCGCAAGCTCCGGTTGCGCAACCCACCAGCACTGGTGAAATGCCCTTCCCGGTCGTGACACAGGTCAATCCGCTGGATGACGTCATCATGAGTACCCAGTATGCCATGGAAACTGCCGCTGCAGAGGGCGGCGCCGAACCCACCGAAGCAGCCACCGCCACCCCCGAACCCACCGATTTCCCCACTGCCACACCGGGCGTGCCTTCATCTTATACGCTTCAGAAAGGCGAATTTCCCTACTGCATCGCCCGCCGCTTCAATGTTAACGTGGTCGATCTGCTGAACCTGAACGGTTTGAGCGTCAACTCGCTGGTCAACCCGGGTGCGGTCTTGAAAATACCCCAGGACAGCGAGTGGTCGACCAGCGCACACGGCGCACGCGCCTTGCACGCCCACGATGGCACACACACCGTCAAATCCAACGAAACCATCTATTCAATAGCCTGCTATTACGGCGATGTGGACCCGAACGCAATCATTGCAGCCAACGGTCTCGAAAAGCCCTACACGGTAAATCCCGGTCAGAGCCTCATCATCCCCTAAGCATGTCGTTGGTTGCAATTGAGAAAACCCCAGGTCAACCCGCTTACCGGCAGCGTTGCATACGCCGCCGGTAAGGATTTTGATTGGCGTGCAACCATAACACAAAACAGGATTTCATCATGGATTTTACAGAGTTGAATCACAACACCATTTACAACGGGCGCGTTTTTCAGGTCGAAGCCGTGGATATGCGCCTTCCCAACGGCAAAGTGCACACCTATGACCTGATTCGGCACAACCCTTCCATCTCCATTCTTCCTCTCGACAGCCAGGGTAACATCTACTTCGTAGAACAATATCGTGTTGGCGTTGGCGCCAGTTTGCTGGAATTGCCCGCCGGTGTAGCCGAAGACGGCGAAGAACCCGCCGTTTGTGCTGCGCGCGAAATCCGCGAAGAAACCGGTTACTCGGCCAGCCACATTCAAGAACTGGGACAGTTCTACCTGGCCCCCGGTTACTGCAATGAGAAAATGTATGCCTTCCTGGCCACGGGGCTCAACCTGGATCCCCTGCGCGCCGATGAAGATGAATTCCTCAACTTGCGCGCCATCCCTGCGGCCGAAGCCTACCGACTGGCTTTTTCCAGTCAGATTCATGATTCCAAGACACTGGCCACCCTGCTTCTGGCTCATCCGCACCTGAAAAATTGGTTATAATCCTTCTGCAGAGCTGAACCACGGCCCTGGGGGAGTAAGGACAAAATATATGACAGGAAACAAGATTTTTGATGACTAAACTAACTAATTAAAATCCACATTCACCGATAAACTTAGGTAGATAGCTTGTCCATACACGCAGCATATACCCGCTGGATTTCACCTGCGGTATAACCATAAAAAAGCAATCAATAAATAACTTTTTGGAGCGAAATTCATGTCCCATGAAATGATCACAATTGACGCCAACGAAGCCGTAGCCTATACGGCTTACCGCGTGAACGAGGTGATTGCGATTTTCCCGATCACCCCGTCTTCTCCAATGGGAGAGTTTGCCGATGCCTGGGCTGCCCAGCGCATCCCCAACATCTGGGGTACCGTACCGGATGTAATTGAAATGCAATCTGAAGGCGGCGCATCGGGCGCAGTTCACGGCGCATTGACCACCGGCGCACTCACCACCACTTTCACCGCCTCGCAGGGTTTGCTGTTGATGATCCCCAATATGTACAAAATTGCGGGGGAACTCACAGCGGGTGTATTCCATGTTTCTGCCCGCTCGCTGGCAGCCCATGCGCTGTCCATCTTCGGCGACCACGCCGATGTAACCGCCGCCCGCGGTTCTGGATTCGGCCAGCTTGCTTCCCGCTCAGTGCAGGAAGCCCACGACATGGCACTCATCTCCACCGCCGCCAGTCTCGAATCTCGCATCCCCTTCATCCATTTCTTTGACGGTTTCCGTACATCACACGAAATCAACAAGATCAAACTGGTTTCCAATGATGACATGAAAGCCATGATCAAAGATGAATGGGTGCTGGATCACCGCCAACGCGGTTTAACTCCCGACCGCCCTTCGCTGCGCGGCACCGCACAAAACCCCGATGTGTACTTCCAGTCTCGCGAAGCCATTAACCCCTTCTATGACAAATGCCCTGCCATCGTGCAAGGCGCCATGGATCATTTTGCCCAGTTAACCGGCCGTTCGTACCACCTGTTCGACTATGTGGGCGCCCCCGATGCCGACCGCGTGATTGTGGTGATGGGCTCAGGCGCCGAGACCGCTGAAGAAACCGCCCTGTTCTTGAATGAAAAGGGTGAAAAAGTGGGCGTGGTCACCGTGCACCTCTTCCGCCCCTTCTCGGTGGAACATTTTGTCAAAGCGCTGCCTTCCACCGTCAAAGTCATCTCCGTCCTTGACCGCACCAAAGAAGCCGGCGCGCTGGGCGAGCCGCTCTACCTCGACATTGTGGCCGCCATCAACGAAGGTATGAACGCCGGTTGGACGCCTTTCAAAGCCGCCCCCAAAGTGGTTGGCGGGCGTTACGGCCTTTCCTCCAAAGAATTTACCCCTGCCATGGTCAAGGGTTTGTTCGCGGATATGAAGAAAGACGCCCCCAAGAATCACTTCACCATCGGCATTGATGATGATGTGACCCACACCAGCATTGCTTACCCGGCTGATTTCTCCATCGCCTCCGAGAAAACCGTTCGCTGCGTATTCTTCGGCCTGGGTTCCGACGGCACCGTGGGCGCCAACAAGAATTCCATCAAAATCATCGGTGAAGAAACCGATAACCATGCCCAGGGTTACTTCCACTACGACTCGAAGAAATCGGGCACAGTTACCATTTCTCACCTGCGCTTTGGGCCCAAACCCATCCGCGCCCCCTATTTGATCAGCGATAACGAAGCCAATTTCGTCGCCTGCCACCTGTTCACCTTCCTTGAGAAAGTGGATATGACCAGGTATGCCGCTCCCGGCGCCGTGTTCCTGCTCAACAGCATCTATGATAAAGACACCGTGTGGGATCATCTGCCGCGTGAAGTACAGCGCGACATCATTGAGAAGAAACTCAAGTTCTATGTCATCGACGCCAACGAAGTGGCCAAAACCACCGGTATGGGCGGCCGCATCAACACCATCATGCAGACCTGCTTCTTTGCCATCAGCGGCGTGCTGCCTCGCGACGAAGCCATTGCACAGATCAAGAAATCCATCAAGAAAACCTACGGCAAGCGCGGCGAAGCAGTGGTCAAAGCCAACTTTGAAGCCGTCGATCAAAGTCTTTCGCACCTGTTCGAGGTGAAAGTGCCCGATAAAGTTACCAGCACAATCAGCCGTCCCGAGCCCGTGCCCGCCGAAGCCCCTGAATTTGTCAAGAAAACCCTGGGCAAGATCATCGCCTTTGACGGCGACAGCCTGCCCGTCAGCGCCATGCCCATTGACGGCACCTTCCCCACCGCCACCACCCAGTGGGAAAAACGCAACATTGCCCTCGAGATTCCCGTGTGGGAACCCGATCTGTGCATCCAGTGCGGCAAATGCGCGTTTGTATGCCCTCACGCCGTCATCCGCCAGAAGGTTTACGATCCCGCTTTCCTGGAGAATGCTCCCGCCACCTTCAAATCATCTGACTTTAAAGGCAAAGAATTTGCCGGTATGAAGTTCACCGTGCAGGTTGCCCCCGAAGACTGCACCGGCTGCGGTTTGTGCGTTGAAGCCTGCCCTGTCAAAGACAAAACCAACCCGGCGCGCAAAGCCATCAACATGGCCGAGCAGGTTCCGCTGCGCGAAACCGAGCGTGAAAACTGGAAATTCTTCCTCTCGCTGCCCAACCCCGACCGCACCACCTTTGCCGCCACCAACGTTAAAAATTCTCAGCTCTTGCAGCCGTTGTTCGAGTTCTCCGGCGCCTGCGCCGGCTGCGGCGAGACCCCCTACGTCAAACTGCTGTCGCAATTGTTTGGCGACCGCACCGTGATTGCCAATGCCACCGGCTGTACCTCCATCTACGGCGGTAACCTGCCCACCACCCCCTACTGTGTCAATGCCGACGGCCGCGGACCTGCCTGGTCGAATTCACTGTTCGAAGACAACGCCGAATTTGGCCTGGGCATGCGCCTCACCATTGACAAGCAAAACGCCTTCGCCAAAGAACTGCTGCAAGCCCTGGCCGGTGAAATTGGTGAAACCCTGGTTACCGAACTGATTAATGCGGACCAGAGCACTGAAACGGGCATCAAAGCCCAGCGCGACCGCGTGGCTGCCCTCAAATCCAAACTGGCTGGCGTCAAAGATGCCCGCGCCGCGCACCTGCTCAGCGTTGCTGACGCTCTGGTGAAGAAGAGCGTGTGGATTTTGGGCGGCGATGGTTGGGCCTACGACATTGGCTATGGTGGTCTCGACCACGTGCTGGCAACCAACCGCAACGTAAACATCCTGGTGCTCGACACCGAGGTGTATTCCAACACCGGCGGTCAGTCATCCAAAGCCACCCCGTTGGCTGCTGTTGCCAAATTTGCCGCCAACGGCAAACCGCTGGCCAAGAAAGACCTGGGCCGCATCGCCATGACCTACGGTTACATCTACACCGCCCGCGTCGCCATGGGCTACAACGACCAGCAAACCCTGCGCGCTTTCCTCGAAGCCGACGCCTATGACGGCCCGTCTCTGATCATTGCCTATTCACACTGCATCAACCACGGCATCGACATGAAACGCGGCCTCGACCAGCAAAAACTGGCTGTGCAGTCCGGCGCCTGGAACTTGTTCCGCTACAACCCCATGTTGGTTGCTCAAGGCAAGAACCCGCTGCAACTCGACAGCAAAGAGCCTTCCATCCCGGTCAACGAATATGCCTACAACGAGACCCGCTTCCGCATGCTGGTTCAAAGTGATGAAGCCCGCGCTGAAATGCTGATGAAACAGGCCAACAAAGAAGCTAAAGAACGCTGGGAAATTTACCGCCAGATGGCTGAAATGGATTTCAGCGGCGGTAACGACGACAAAAAAGAGTAAAATATTCAGAAATTGGTCTCCAAAAACAGCCCCGGCAGGTTGATCCTGCCGGGGTTTTTGGTTATCATTAGGATACTTACAGAAAGGATGGGTATCGACATGGTTGATCTCAGTACAACTTACATGGGTTTAGAAATTCGCAACCCCCTCATTGCCGCTGCCTCACCGTTTTCCAAAACGCTGGATAATGTGCGCCGCCTGGAAGATGCCGGAGTGGGGGCGCTGGTCATGTACTCGCTATTTGAAGAACAAATTATTCATGAAAGCAGGGAGCTTGACTTTTTCCTGAACCAGGGCACCGAATCCTATGCCGAAGCGCTCACCTACTTCCCCGACCTGCCCCAGTATAACGTGGGGCCCGAAGCATACCTGGAACGCATCCGGGAATATAAAAAAGCTGTACATATCCCCATCATCGCCAGCCTGAACGGCATTTCCACCGGCGGATGGGTGAAGTATGCCAGAATGATGGAAGAAGCCGGCGCCGACGGGTTGGAATTGAACATCTATTACATCCCCACCGACCC
>CAZOKH010000006.1:0-37730 GCA_964580315.1 uncultured Anaerolineaceae bacterium
AAGGGTTTGTCCGTATCCAGGAAAGCGACAAGCACCTCCGAATCGATCCCAATACGTATGCAGTACTTCCCTGGACGCCCGAGAATCTGCGCCGCGCGCGTGTTTTTTGCGATATCTATAATCAAGACGGCACCCCCTTTGTTGGCGATCCGCGTGGTGTTTTGAAACGTATGGTGGCGAAAGCCAAAGACCGCGGTTGGATTTTTAACACCGGTCCTGAACCTGAATTCTTCCTGTTCAAGAAAAATGGCGCTCATCCAATTCCACAGGATCTGGGTGGTTATTTTGACTTCTCTCCGGATGACGAAGCTGTGCAAATTCGGACTGAATTGATGGCGGCCTTGAACACCATGGGATTGGAAGTTGAAGTTGGGCACCATGAAGTTGCCCTGGGGCAGCATGAAATTGATTTCCGCTTCGCTGATGCTTTGAAAACCGCTGATAATGTGCTCACTTTAAAATATACGGTGAAGGCCATTGCCAATCAGCATGGTTATATTGCTTCTTTCATGCCGAAGCCGATTTTTGGAATCAATGGTTCGGGCATGCATGTGCATCAATCCTTATTCGATGAAAAGGGTGAAAATCTCTTCTATGATCCTAATGATGAAATGCACCTTTCCAAACTGGCATACGGTTTCATTGCCGGTTTGCTCAAACACGCCCGCCCGTTGGCAGCCATTGTGGCCCCAACCGTAAACTCATACAAACGGCTTGTTCCCGGTTATGAAGCGCCAGTCTATATTGGTTGGGCTCGCGTCAACCGATCTGCATTAATCCGCATCCCGCATTATACAGAAGGTCAGTACAAAGCCACGCGTATTGAATTGCGTTTCCCCGATCCTTCTTGCAATCCTTACCTGGCTTTTGCAGGCATGCTGGCTGCCGGTATGGATGGTATTGATAACAAGGTGGAATTGCCGAAACCGCTAAACAATATCAATGTTTATGAATTGACTGCTGATGAGCGAAAAGCAATGGGTGTAAATGAATTGCCCGGCTCATTGCAGGAAGCACTGGTTGAGCTTGATAATGATAGTGTCCTCAAAGAAACTCTGGGTGCAGCAGTCTATGAGGCATTCGTGCGCTCGAAGAGCGAAGAATGGGATGATTACCGTATCCATGTGACTGATTGGGAAGTAAACCGTTACATGGAATCGATCTAATCCTGCTTTTCGTATTAGAGAGATTTGTAGCATTTCAAAAGAACTGCGCTCGAGATTTTGAGCGCAGTTTTTATGCAAAGTGGAATGAATGTTGCTCTGTTGACATGATGATGCAATGATTGTAAACTAATAACGTATTGCCTGAGAAGGAGGAAAAACGATGACTGCAAATTATCGCCTTACCGTGCGATCCGGGCCTAAACCGGGCGAAGTCTTTTTATTAACCAACAATGAATATTCCCTTGGCAGAGAATCTAATAATGATATCGTTATCAGCGACCCGGAGGTTTCCAGGCGGCACGTGCGGTTGTTCCTTCAGGGAACCAGCTATGTGATTGAAGACCTGGGTTCCACCAATGGAACTTCGGTAAGCGGACAGAGATTGACCGGGCCGTTCACTTTACGACCTGGCGATTTGATCACTCTGGGCGAAGGAGTTAGCCTGCTTTTTGAATCAACCCAACCTGAA
Organism: uncultured Anaerolineaceae bacterium; assembly: GCA_964580315.1. Lineage (GTDB taxonomy): Bacteria > Chloroflexota > Anaerolineae > Anaerolineales > Anaerolineaceae > CAZOKH01. The sequence continues at coordinate 1,636 of CAZOKH010000006.1, forward strand.
ATCGCCGCAACCGTTGTTTCAACTCCTTACCAGGCGCCCGCCACGGTTACACCTCCCCAGGCGGCTCCTCAAGGATATTCTGGTCAGGTTCCTTCGCAGCCTTTGCCAACTCCTCCTCCGCCCATTTATGGCCCGGCTCCAGAGCCCGAAAAGAAGAAATTCCCAGTTTGGTTAATCATTGTCATTGCTCTGGTGATCATCATGTGCCTTTGCGCTGGCGCTGCTTTGCTAATTGACACGGGCGGCGAAGAAGCGTGGTGTTCCTGGTTTAGCTGGTTCTTCAATATGCTGAGCCCGGGTGCATGTCCATAGGATTAAACATGCAATTTCTCAACCCTTCCTTATTAATAAAGGGAGGGTTTTTTTGTGAAATGACGATACAATAGAGCTAACGCATTTTATAATTATCCTTAATGTGCGAGTGAATTATGGACGAAAAAAATACAATCTCACCTCCCTGGCCAAATACCACAAAGATGCTGGTTGCATTTACACTTCTGGTTATTTTGGCGGCTCTTTTCATCAGGTTTAAAAATGTTCTGGTGCCGCTGGTTTTGGCCTTCATGGTTGCCTACCTGATCTATCCGCTGGCAGATTTGCTCAGAAAGAGAACAAAACTGCCGTGGACGGCGAGTGTATTGATTGTTTACCTGGTGCTTGTCCTGGTCATAGCGGGGTTGTTGGTGTGGGGAGGTTTATCCATTACCGTTCAAATTGGAAATATGATTGATTTCATCAGCAAGTCAATCAGCAATTTGCAGGGAGAGATAGCTTCTCTGGAAAAAACTGTAATTCAAATCGGCCCCTTTAAATACCAGTTCACCAATCTGAACGAAATTGTGGAAGAGCTGTCGACTTTGATTCAACCCCTTTTTAAAGAGGCTGGTTCGCTGTTGGGAACAATTGCCACCAGCGCGGTATCGACCCTGGTTTGGATGCTTTTTGTGCTAATGGTTTCTTTCTTCATGGTAAAAGAAACGCATGGATTGTCTGGAAGATTGATTAATCTCCAAATACCGGGATACCGTGAGGACATGCGGCGCATGGGGAAAGAATTGGAGAACATCTGGAACGCATTTTTCCGTGGGCAGCTCATTCTCATTTTGATTACGATTGTGATTTACACCATCCTTTTGGGAGGCCTGCGTGTGCGTTATTTTTGGGGCCTGGCAATGATTGCCGGCCTGGCGCGCTTTTTCCCCTATGTGGGGCCTGCCATTGCCTGGATTACCTATTGGCTGGTGGCATATTTTCAGGGGTGGACCATATTTGGTATGTCACCGGTGGCTTATGCATTTCTAATTGTGATCCTGGGACTGATTGTAGATACCATGATCGATAATATCATTACCCCCACTCTGATGGGCAATACATTAAAAGTCCACCCTGCAGCCGTAATGGTTACGGTGATTATCGCCGCATCAATACTGGGTGCATTTGGCGTTATGCTGGCTGCTCCCGTGCTGGCAACTGGAAAACTTGTGGTTGACTATTCGATTCGGAAGTTGTTTGACCTGGATCCCTGGGCGGATATGCAGCGGATACCCCGCACATCTAACATTCCGCCCATCAAGAAATGGCTGCCCCAAATTAAACAAAAGTATGCCCTCTGGCTCCATCCAAAACCACAAAAAGCCACTCAGCCGGAGGTGCAAGATGCACAACAACAAAAGGAGAAAATACAATGAGCAACTCAGAACCCGTAACCCGTACCATTTCAGAAACCGATAATTATCTCGCCTGGTTGGCCGAAGAACCCGATGGCGAGACCACCTATCATATTGAGTTGAACAATGTGACCCTGCATTTCTTTACGGAAGAGTGGGTGGAGTTTTTGCAGCTTGCCAAAATGATTTCCAAAGATGTGAGTTAGGTATTACTCCTACCCATGCCTTTTGAGTGCATTGGTTGCGGGCAAGAAACTCTTTCAATCATTGCCTCGATTGAACTTCCACCTGATAATCGTTCTGATGAAATTTCTTTGCAGTTGGTAAAGTGTTCATTATGCGGTTTTGAGGGGGCGGCGGTTTATGAGGAATCCAGGCGCGGTAATCTCATGGAGGATTGCTGGGATCATTATGGTTACCAGATTGGACCACAAGATTTCCAGAGATGTCTCGCCTGGATTCAAACCTGCCCCAGCCCACACCTCGCTGATTGTGATTGCCCAATTCACCGGCTATTGAATAAACGAGATGCATCCGATCGATGGATTGGTCTGGATGTCTTTGACCTATGCGAACCATTTCAATTAAAGCAAGGAACCCATTGAGGAATATCATCATGATTCACCGATCTGATCAGATTTTGTTCTCTTTTCGAATATTCACCCTGTTATTGGTGATATCTTTTTTGTCAGGCTGTTCTGAATCGGGTGATTTTTTCAATGGACTGCAATGGGCTGGTGCAACACAAGTTCAGCCCCTGGAAGATGGCACTTCGCAACTATCAACTGATTTACCGGAAACCGAACAACAAAACCCAGGTGTAAAAACTTCGCCAATGCCCATTGCTGCAACGGAGACGCCGACAGCTCAGGAATGCATAAAAATCACAGCGGGTAATCCACTTGACATTACCATTCCAGACGGGAATTTGATGCGACCGGGGGAGTCATTCCGGAAAACGTGGCGGCTGACGAACACAGGCTCGTGTGTTTGGACAAAAGATTTTGCGATTGTTTTCTTTTCAGGATCTATTCTTGGCGCGTCACGGATACATTTTTTGTCTTCCGAAGTTAAACCCGGCGAATCAGTGGATATTTCCATCAATATGACGGCGCCTGTGCAGCCGGGGTTTTATCAAAGCGATTGGATGCTGCGCAGCCCGGATAACCAACTGGTGGGCCTGGGACCCAAAGGAATTGCGCCGTTTAGTGTTCGCCTGGAAGTCGTAGGGGCGGGCACCGCAACGCAAGCACCGCAACCGACTGCAACGGCAACCCCGGCTGTGTTTTCCAGCGGGCAATTATCGGTTTCCGTTGGAGATCAGATTGATCTGGATAGTGGGGAAAAGAATTCAGGGAAGAAGGGAGATATCGTTCTGGAGCGCGGTGAAAAGGATTCGCTGCTTATCACACCCCTGAATGGTGCCAAATTGGTTGCATATGGACAAAATGTACCTTCGGAACGAGATTGCCGCAAACTTGAACCTCTGGATGCGCCCCAAACCACCAATAATTTACAGAGCAGCAATTATTTCTGCTTTGTAAGCAATCAAGGCATGCCCGGTTATCTTCATTTGACCCTGATTAACCCGGATGAGAACCTGGCAACTCTTGAGTTTTTAACCTGGTTTGTACCCTAATCGGTTTTGTAATTAGAATAATATATTGGCAAGTTCAGCGCGGTACTGCCGGGTTTGAGAATCGTCCTCTCCCAGCAATTCCAGTAAGCTCAAATATACGGTTCTGGCCCGATCTTCACGATAGTGACGATCTTGACGTAAAACATCCAATAAACCATCCAGTGAAGCATAAATGTTGCCGTGTGATGCCAGACGGATGCTGTGTTCAAAGGCTGCATCGAGATCGGTCTCTTCGGGTATTGACTTTGAATGACAGGCGAGCAGCGCTTCTGCAAAGGGGAGCAGGGTTTTGGCGTTGGCAAATTGTTTGCTGGCCGGAAATTCTCGCAAGATTTCAACAGCTTCATGCGGCCGATCTTGCACCAACAGGGTTTTAGCCAGGCCTAGCAGACTGGATAATTCACCGGGGTTTTGGTCAAGAATTTCGCGGAATAATTCTTCGGCTTCTTTCCACTGGTGGAGTTGTGAGAAGCCAATGGCGCGTTCGATTGCCAGGTTCATCGGACTGGGTGGGCTGATTTTGCTCAGCATTTCACGCAGATGCGATTCGGGTACAGCTCCCACAAATTCTGACACCACTTCGCCCTGGCTAAAGATCTTTATGGTCGGTATGGTGCGGACTCCATACCGAATGGCGATGTTTGGACTCTCATCAACATTCACTTTTGCCAGCCGGAATGCTCCACTGGCTTCAGCGGCAATTTTTTCCAACATTTGACCAAGCACTTTGCAAGGACGGCACCAGGTTGCCCAAAAATCAACCACAACAGGGGTATTATTGGAGTAATTAATTACTTCGTATTCAAAACTGCTCTCATCAACCTCGATGATATCCGCAGAAGTCATCATCATAATGCCTCTCCGTTTCCAATGTATTTTTCTCAGATCTTCTGTAAAAATATTCTACAGCAAGGTTATTAGAATATCATAGGATTTCTGTTTTTTTATTCTTCGTCTTCGCCGCTGGTCATGCCGGGTTGATTGACTTCGAGCACATCTCCATGCAGGTTGATTTTCACGCTGAAACCGGTCATGCCCATATATGCACGTGTTTCTTCAGGAAACCCAACTTCAAGTATGTAATCAAATGTTTTTTCTAACTGAGATAACTGGTTTTTTATAATGCCGATGGTGAAAATGTCATCTTTGCCCATCATTTTTGCAGTTTGCTGGGCAAGAAGTTCTTCGTTCCCGGCAATCATGGCTTTCATATGTTCCAAAATCTGCCGGTCAACTGCTTCTGAGGGAATATGTCGATGAAATCCGGCATCATCGACGACATAAAATTCTTCGGCGCCGACTTTTGCCACTTCAACAGGCTGATCATTTTCGTCAAATATCAAACCGGCAAATACTGCTTTACTCATTCCTAATCTTTCATCCTGTAATCATTAATTTGTAAAACTATTATAAATTGAATCGGTTGGCTAAAAAACTCTTACCTCTGTTCCTTCTTCGGCTTCCAGGTTTTCAGCAACCAGTGGCACCTGCGGCAGTGTCCATCGATAAACCCAGCGCGCGGCATCGGTGGGGACATTTATACATCCGTGACTGCGCGGCTTGCCGAAATCGTTATGCCAGTAAGTGCCGTGAATGGCGATTCCAGACCGGGTTAAGTAACTTACCCAGGGAACACCGGGCAAGTCATAGCTGTTTCGCATATAACTTTCACCGTCAACCATGTGACGTGAAGCTCGTTTTCGGTTGGTAATAAAGGTACCGGTGGGAGTGGAAAAATTTCCGTTGCTGAATTTGGCTCCACTGGAAATTTTTGTCATAAAAACCGGCACATCTTCCTCATAGGCAATGAGAGTCTGTTTTTCCAGATCTATATCGATGCGTTTTTGATCAGCCGGCACTTTTGGAGATATGGGCATGATATCCTGGGTCTCAATGATGCGCATTTGTTCGGCCTCAACATAATAGCTGGTACCCCACCGATCGTCGGGAATATGATACCAGGCTTTTCCCTGCGCATCGTACAGCAATTCATTCACCCAGAAAGTAGACCCGTAATATAAACGGTAGGCTTTGATAATTCTGTATTCGGGGTGCCAGATGGCATCCGCATAGGGGACAGAAATCTCAGCCAGCAAACCTGTTTTGGGGATAAAAATATTGACCGGGTTTAGCTGCGTGGCAACAGGCTGAACGCTGCCGGAATGAACAAAACCTTCCCTTTTCACCTCGTACCACACCCGGTTATGCGCAGGCTCTTCATCGCCAACGATGACGCTGGAAATTTCTAAAATTTCATCTGGTGTGCAGGTTCTGGCTTCAGTTGCTTTTAAAGAGGGTTTTGCATAAACGATCACCTTCTTCCCAATTACCCTTCCCTGAAGCGGTGATACGGAATCGGAATTTGGCAGGGTGTGGGTTGGGTGAACTGACTGCCCCTGGTGCGAAAATGGCGACAAGGCAAGCATGCCGATGGCAGATGCTTTTTGGAGAAACTCACGCCGAGTGAGAAGGGTGGATGGATCCAGAATTTTTGGTCGCATTAATAATGAATGTTTACCAGGGTGCCAACAGAAGCCCAATTATACAGCCAGGCGGCATCTTCGGTGCGCAGGTTGATGCAGCCGTGACTCATTGGGGTTCCGAAGTTATTATGCCAGTATGTGCCATGCAAACCATAGCCCTTATAAAAATACAGGATATAGGGTACTCCGGGTAAGTAGTAGCCCGGTCCGCGCATGGGCGCCGAACGATACTTTATATAGACGGAATATTGACCGGTGACGGTGGGGTGCTGCCATGTTCCGGTTGAAACCACGAAGCTATTGACGATTTGATCGCCTTCATAGGCGTAGGTACGCTGTTCGCTCAGGTTAACATCAATCCACCGTTCGCCATTTCCAACGGAGACGGGTTGGGAGGCCTGTTCAACCACAGCCGGCAAGGGTGTGTGCGTGGGCGGCGGTGTGGGCGTGCTGGTGGGGGTGTTTGTGGGCGTATTGGTTGGGGTAAAGGAAGGTGTTGGAGACGGCGTGGAGGTGCTGGTGGGGGTGGCTGTGGATGAAGCGGTCAATGAAGGTTTGAGAAATGCATCTACCGGACGAACAGCAGATGAACTGCTGGCAAAAACAGTCCACTGCAAGGGTATTCCAAACCACAGTGCAATTCCAACACACACTGCCAACACAATCCCGAGCCAGGACAGCATCAGAGGGATAGAAAGATTTGTCCGTTTCGCGGGATGAGCAGGATACCCGGGAATAGTTCTGCGCTGGGATGTGTGGTCAACCGCGCGCCAGGTTTGCAGGTTGTGGGTGGGCTCAACGGGTTCAACAGGCTGCGGGTGCGGCAAGGGAATTGTGATTCCAAGTGGTGGGGTTGAGGATAATGCAGGCGGGCGGTTCTCAGCACGGATTTTTTGCAGCGCCCAGTGAATGCCCCTTTTGGCTTTTGGGCTGGCCGGATTAATTTCAAGCGCCCGTTGAAAATAGGCCAGGCTGGCGTGCGGTTTGCTAATGGAAGCCAGGATCAGCCAGGGAGTCTCAAGGTTTGGATTGAAAGAGACAGCCAGCATTGCCCAGCGGCGGGCATCGGCGGTGCGGTTTTGCTGAAGGGCTTCAGCGGCTTTTTCCAGCGCCTGTGCAGCTTTAACCGGATCCCTTTCAATCATTGCGCTGATTCCTCATTATTTATGGGTTCATTCCTAACAAAACAGAGGATTCCATCGGCGACGCCGCGGGCAACTCGTTCGGGCTCTTTGGTGAGAATTTCGCGATCAAGATTGAGAAAACCGGTTTCAATAATGGCCGCGGGTGTGTCGCTGTAAATTTCATTGAATGCGTGATAACTGGTCATATCGGGTGTGATTGTGTTGGCATGGAAGCTCAGCCCGGTGGCTCGTTCATAACGATTGATGAGGCAATCGGTCAATCGAGCAGTTTTTTCCGGGAAGGAATTGGCCACTGCCGCGCTGACTTTATAACCGGTGGCAGTGTCTCCCACGTAGTCACACGAGTCGTTGTGGATGGATACCAGGGCAATTGCGCGATATTGATAAAGCTTGCGGTCAAATTCTTGCAGCAGGTCAACCTCAATCCCTTCGGCGTTCAGGTATTCTTTAACCAAAGAAGCAATGCGTAAATTTACCTCCACCTCCGTTAAACCGTCAGGACACACAGCGCCCGAATCATTTCCCCAGTGACCGGCAACAATGCCGATGCGCTGCTGTATTTGCGGGGTGGGGGTGGGTAACTGCCCGCTTGAGTCATCATCGCGCTGCAAAGTGATGAGAATGTTGCGCAAGGTCTGATCGCTGAATAATCTGCTGGGAGTCCACAGCGTGAAAAGCGTTGCTGTGATTACAGCAATACTTAAAATGTTTTGGACGGCAATCCAAATACTCAGTCCTCTTTTCGCTGTTGGGCGCGATGGTTCGGGCACCTGTTCAGAAGAATTTTTTTCTGGTTGATTGATACTCATGGATACTCCAAAGTGTTGAAATAACCAATTATTCCAACATGCTTGACTTCATGGTGAAATCTGTTGTATATAATGATAAAGCAATTTTAAATTAATACCAAAAATGTTTTATCTGGCAGGTAGAAGAACCAGGTGATACGCATGAGCCAGTTATTTTTAAGTGATGAAGACAAACAAACTTTGTTACAGGTCGCCCGGCTTTCTCTTGTGCAGGCGGCTGACGGCAGGCCGGCTCCTGAAATCGATATCCGCGATTATTCCAAGAACCTTCAAAGTGACGGTGCTTCTTTTGTAACCCTGACCAAAGTTGGAGATTTGCGAGGCTGCATAGGGACTTTGGAGGCATACCAGCCATTGGTGCAAGATGTATGCGAACACGCTCGTGCTGCTGCCATTGAAGATTACAGGTTTCCACCAGTGCGCACTCACGAAGTGCCGCAAATCAAAATCGAAATCTCGTATTTGACAGATCCCCAACTGTTGGAGTATCAAAATTCGGATGATCTGATTGCCAAATTGAGACCCGGCATTGACGGCGTGGTGATTCGCGATGGATTGAGAAGGGCAACCTTCCTGCCTCAGGTATGGGAAAAGATACCTGATCCAAGAGAATTTCTGGATCATCTTTGTTTGAAGATGGGCGGGCCGGCTCAATTGTGGCAAATGAAAAAATTAAAAGTGTCCCTTTATCAGGTTGATGAGTTTTCGGAACAATAAAAGAAACCACCCGGCTCAAATGAACCGGGTGGTTTTAGCCAGGCAATCAATTTGTGTATTACGGCTGATGTGAAAGAGCCAGGGTGGCCTGATTGTAAGCCTGTCCAATGAAATGGCCGACGATGGCCAGGGAATAGGCCATGGTGAGAAAAACACCAACGCCACAGGCAATTGAACCCAGCGATGCCACAAACCCGGCTACGATTTGACCGAGCAAAACGATCAGGTAGGCAACGGGGGCGGCTTTTACCAGTTTCCACACCTCACCAAATTTGAGGCCAGAGCCGATGGTGCCTTCGACTACAAAGCGGCCATACGCAGCTGAAAGCATGAATGCCATGAAAATGCCGTAGATCAGGGATAGTCCGCCGCAGCAAATCGATGTGGCGACCATGACGATGCTGAGAGTTTCCTCATCGATTTCAAGCATCTGCCCGACCGGGAGGGCAAGCTGCAGGGGCAGCATCAAGACAATCATGGGAAGAGCATAAACCAGCGATATGACCCATGCTTGAAAACCTTTTTTTAGCTGCTCGCCAAAATCCAGCGAGGGTAGTGGGTCAGGATCGTGATTGATTACGCGTCGGGCGACTTCGAGACCCCAACCGAATGCAACTATTTGACCGACAACCGGGATCAATGAAACCAGGGCGATAATGCCAATCTTTTTGAACCAATCAGGATCCTTGAACGGGAAAGAAAAAGGTAATCCGAATTCCATGATAATCACTCCTTTTTTTGAATGATGAATTGCATAAAAACTTAGGGAGACCGTTAATTTCCTCCCTGCTAAAAATAATATACCCAATTTTGGTTGGAATTACAAGCGATTGAGATAACTTGGTTATTGGAAAAGTGTTAGCAGTTGGTTAAGAATAATTTCATATTCCATTAACCAAGAAAGATGCGCTGCGGTGCAGGATCAGAAATGGTGATGGTTTGGCCGTTGTGAAAAGTGATCACGGTATCATGTTGATGCCTGGTCAATACCAAACCGCGGTAGCGGATGGTAACGGGAAATGGAAAGGGGTTATCTCCCTCAATTATGATTTCTTGTTCCGTTATGCGGCGAATTCCCAGTGTTTTGAGAAATAGCCCGATGGGCGCCAGTCCGGAAATGGAATTGATTTCACCGGAGGCGTGACCTGTGAAGGCGTCGAATTGTTCTTTGATACCATGATGGGTTTTCATGGATTGAATAACGCCATCCATTAGATTCTTGATGAGATTTACTGTTAAATCGCGATAGCCGTAATACAGCAGACCTTCACCGATGAAATGATTCCAGGTCAGGTGAGTAAATGTTGATATATTTTCCTGGTCTTTCGATGATGTGGGCCTGGTACTGATGCCAAATTTTTGAAGATAATGAGAAGTGATTTTTTTCTGGACCATTTTCCCGGCGCGGTGCGCATTAGGAATGGATGCCCATAACGGTAACAACAGGGAACAATCTTCAAGGGTGTAATCAATGGTATGGATGGTGGCATGATCTTCCCCGGTTAATCCAATCAATTGCAGTTCATTAATTCGGCTGAAAAGTTGTTTGCTGGTGAAAACGGCGCTGTGAGATGTCCAGGTGAGTTGACCGGGGCCGATCTTTTCGACAATTTCTTCATTGTCAATTCCCAACCCGATCAAACTTGCCTGAAGCGGCCTGGTGTTCTCATTCTCAAATTCAACGGCAATTTGAATGCGCTGCGGCGTTTTGAATGACCTGTTTAGGGTTATTTTTTGTTTACCCTTGAAAGTGCGGTGAAACTCCGATCGAGTATTCATGTGTCCGGTGTAATCCCGGTAGGCATAGCTGTTTGCAGATGGGCGCCAGGTTGATTCGATGCTTGCTTTGAGTTGACTGGCTTTCTCTTGCAGCCAATCAAGATCATCGTCTATTTGGATGCGTGTGGCAATTTCAATCAGGCTGGCAAGTTCTTTGTACAGCATGGCTCCCAGGGATGGCGACTCGAGCAGTGATACATCAACTCCCTGTGATCCTGGCTGCCACGCGTTCAACATGGGGCTGTCTGGCAGACCGGTCTGGATTAGATGACGCCATTCAGGATAACCATCCAGATCGTGATCCATTTCTTGAGAAAACCAGAATTGAATGAATTTCAACAGGGATGGGTAAATATCACTCATCCAGAGCGAATTTTCTCGATAGGCGTCAATTTTCAATGCCATTGAAGCCAGAACGGGCTGCGCCAATTGGCGCGTGCGCTGCCCTGCCAGGCCGGGTTTCCAGTCAATGAACCCGCGTTCATCTTGCACATGAATGAAGTTTCTTAAGAGCCCTTCTGCCAGATCTAAATTCCCTGGCAATAAATAATCCACCAGGTAATAGGCTTCCAGCGCTGTCTGGCCGTTCCACTGGTAGGAAAAATCAATGCCATCGCCGCGCTGTGAATATCCCTGGTCGGGGTGGCGACTGAGGACAAATGAAGGGTTGGGTAATTGCCTGGAGGGTGGGAAAAAAAGGTTTGCAGCGGTTTTTTGCGACATGGCAAATGCTGCATCCCAATCAGTGTTGCCGGTGGTTATTTCAATCTGTCGCGCGGCATGACTCAGTTCCTGACTGGCAATTTCTGCATCCCAGGGTCGGGCAATCGTTTTGCGTGCCAGTTCCAGCGATGCTTGCGGATTATTCAATGAAGCCAACGCCCAGGTTAACTGTCGGCTCCCGTAGGAATCCAATTCAATTGTATGGGCGAGGGATGGCAATAATTTATTTCCTGCTTTGGGCCCACCGGCCATATAGCAAACCGGCGCCAGATTGGCGGCCTGTCCTTGCAGATAAACAGCGATGTCCGTCGGTATGACAGACATGCCCTCTCCACTGTTCAAGGAACTTAACATGCTGATTAATTCAAAGCCGAAGGATTCTTTCAGTACCCCTTCATTTTTAAACCTGAATCTGCCCGTGATCACGTGAGAATCGGGAATCCAGTATTCTGCTTCGACGTTGATACCCAGGAAAGGAGAAAATGTGATCAGCAGGTAATTTGATAAAAATGTCTTGACTGAGGGCGGACGATAGAAATCGGCGGGATTAACATAATCGATACCCTTATATTCAAAAACGGGGTAAAGACGCATCCAATGTGCGCGCAGTCCAAATGTGGTCTGAGCACACAATGATTCGGGTTTGTTCCAGCCCAGAATGATTTCCCAGATGTGGTCATCCGTGTATTCAATGCGGCTGTGATTTAAATCTGCTGCGATGATCAGGCTGAGTGGATCGGCTCTGGATAATGCCCATTTTTTCATGCCTGTAATTCTACGAGCAGAATGTCATGCGGTCAACGTGGTTGCATGGGGGAAAATAAAATTACACCTGAGAGAAAAATCCCAGGTGTAATGGCAACGTTTGGTTGACTGTGTTAATTTGAAGTGCGGTTGAAGAAGTAATTGTTTGCGTAACTACCGTCAGAGAATTCAATCCGCACATCAATTCTTCCACTGCCTTTTAATTCAACCGGTATTGCGTAGGTGGCCGTGATTGAACCACCTTCACCGGTGTCGTAGGTGCCAATCAGGATGCCATTGAAGCCAAGAGTGCCGGCAGGTCCCATGTAGACGGAAAATTCATCATTTTTGGGAAATTCGTGGGTGACAATGGTAACTGATTGATCAAAGGTTACGCCACGGATGCCAAAGGTGGCCATTCCCGGAACACCCTCAAACACATAAAAAACTGGCGTGGCAGCAGTGGCAGCCGGTGCGGCAGGTGTGCCGAATGGCGTGGCGGTCCCATAACCGGGAATTGTGGTGCTGGAACCGCCGGCAAATGCCGTCAGCGTCATGTTGATTGAGGGGGGATTTGTGGCCACACCCGTAAGCATTAGTTGTTCGCCGGGGGTCTCTGAGGGGACAGCCGTGGCCGGCGGCGTGGGAGACGGCATGGCGTTGCGCGTGGCCGCCAGTGAACGCGCTTCTTGAGTCAGTTCAATAGAATCAGGCACAACCGGCGGTTGGGTTATGACCTGAAAGGGGAGCTCGTTAAATGTTGCCGTCGCATAGGGCGCTGTTGATGCAGGACGCTGGCAGGCAGGCAAAATGAGCATGATTAGAACCGTGATGCAAATCAGAAATAATCTATTCCGTTTCATACAATCTTCTCCTTAATCAGTCCATACTCTCTGGAGGCTGCCAGCCTGAAAAATCCAGAGGATGCAGTGATCATGTTTTTTTTATAAATTTCGACACCCGTGTAGGTGCAAGAGCAATGCCAATAACTGAATTTGTATCATAATATCGCTGTAAATACCATGTATTGTTTTGTGCTAGAATTGAATACGGTGGCAACCTTCCTGGAAGGAGCAATTGAAAAGAATGGGAATTATGGATCCGAAAAAATCTGATTCCACCCCGGATGAGAATTCGAATTCACAGCGGCCAGAAAAACCTGAACAACGATTTCGACGCCTGTTGAGTTCATCTGATGATGAAGATATGATCTCTGATGCGGAACATCAGGGACCTGAGGAGGATAAAATCCATCCAACCGGTGATCCCAATGTGACTGGTGGATGGTTTTCAGGTATTCATAACCCAGATTCCAATGCAAATGATTTACGGCATCCCACAGGCGAACCCGATGCCACAGGGGGATGGTATAAAAAGACATCTGATACTCCCGAACCCGAAGTCACCCGGGTGTCGGTGAAACCAGAAAAACCGCAAAACCTTGGCGAATCATCTCACCAGGGTGGAAAGACACCTCCCACCACGCCTAATCCTCAAAATGCATTTCCCAGGTCAGAGATTCCCGGACGGGTGGATGAAGTGGACAGGGGGGCCACCCGGGTTACACCGGCTGCATACCAGCTTTCACAAAAACCAGGAACTGCCAGCCCGGATGCCAGGACAACACAGACGGGTACTTCTCAATCAAGACCAACCGGGCATACCCAGCCTTCACGCCGTACGACTGTTGCTCAAACCAGTGCAAAACAAGCCAAACCAGTGAAAAAAGAAAAGCAACCCGCTGCGGCTATGAACAATTGCCTGATGCGCGGGTTCATTGCGGTCATTTTTGCCGGGTTGTTTTTGGTGGTGATGCTGCTTTCCATTGGCGTTTTTCAATATTTCTCAATTGCAAGGGCATTACCTTCAGTCAGTGATTTGCGGGAAAAGGCATCTCAATTTGAGACAACACATATCCTGGACCGTAACGGCAACCAGCTTTACGATATTATGGACCCCAACGCCGGGCGGCGAACGTATGTGCCATTGGATAAGATTTCTCCTTATGTGGTGGCAGCCACCATTGCCACTGAAGACAAGGATTTTTACACTCACCCAGGTTTTGACCCTATGGCTATCACCCGGGCGCTGTGGCAAAACTATACTTCGGGCGGCACAGTATCGGGAGCTTCCACGATCACCCAGCAACTGGCGCGCACATTGCTGCTTTCGCCCACCGAACGGAGCCAGCGAACTGTAAGCCGTAAAACCCGCGAAATTGTGCTGGCAGCTGAAATTACCCGGCGCTATTCCAAAGATGAAATCATGGAATTGTATTTGAATGAAATCTACTATGGAAATATGGCATATGGGATTGAAGCTGCCGCGGAAACATATTTCAACACCTCGGCCAGCCAGTTGACCCTGGGACAGGCTGCATTTCTGGCGGGGTTGCCTCAAGCGCCGGCTGTTTATGATATTTACACGAACCGCAACGAGGCGATTAATCGCTTCAAGCAGGTATTAATGCTGATCTTTGAATATAACCAGGAAAAAGGATGTATTGAAGTCAGCAACAGCCTGCAGCCGGTGTGTGTTGATGCTCAACTTGCATCTGAAGCCTTTAAAGAAATAGACAGCAGGACGTTTGAACTGCACCAGGTAACCATGAAGTATCCGCACTGGGTGAATTTCATTCGCGCCATGCTGGAAACCCGCTACGATTCACAGACCATATACCGGTCAGGTTTTAATGTATACACAACGCTTGACCCGGGTCTTCAAAATGAAGCCGAGCGGATTGTTGGCGAACAGGTGGCCAGCCTGGCTGACCGGCATGTAACCGATGGGGCGTTGGTGGCCATTCATCCTTCAACTGGAGAGATACTGGCTATGGTGGGATCGGCCGATTTCTATAACGAAGCCATTTCCGGCCAGGTGAATATGGCGGTCAGTCCGCGCCAACCGGGATCATCCATCAAACCATTAACCTATGCGGCTGCTTTTGAAAAAGGCTGGACTCCATCCACATTGATATGGGATGTGGAAAGTGAATTTCCGCCTTCGGGTAAAGAGGACGATCCGGCGGCGCCTTATATTCCAGTAAATTATGATGGCCGTTTTCATGGCCCCGTGCGGGTAAGAGATGCTCTGGCTAATTCGTTCAACATTCCAGCAGTGAAAACGCTGCAATTTGTAGGGATTTATGATGATCCCAACACGGCTGGGAAGGAAGGATTCATCTCGTTTGCTGAACGGATGGGCATTACCACGCTGGTTCGCCCTGATTATGGTCTCTCATTGACACTGGGCGGCGGCGACGTATCGTTGTTGGAATTGACTTCTGCTTATTCTGTGTTTGCCAACAGCGGCAGGCGGGTGGCGCCGATTGCCATTACGCGCATTGAAGATTACGCCGGTAATGTCATTTTTGATCAGCCTTTGCAGGCTGGTGAGCAGGTTGTTCGTCCCGAACATGCTTACCTGATTTCTTCGATCCTCTCGGACAATGAAGCCCGAACGCCCATGTTTGGCGCCAATTCTGTTCTAAATTTGCCATTCCGGGTGGCCGCAAAAACAGGCACGACCAATGATTTCCGCGACAATTGGACGCTGGGTTATACACCAGACCTGGCTGTTGGTGTGTGGGTTGGTAATGCTGATTACTCTCCCATGGAAAACACAACCGGGCTAACGGGCGCTGCGCCGATCTGGTCAGAGTTTATGCAGGTTGCGATTAATAAACTAACCGGCGGAAATCCCACAGGCTTTTATCAACCAGCCGGTATTGTCGAAGAAACCATTTGTGAGGTCTCGGGTGCACAACCTTCAGAGTGGTGCCCCTCGACGCGAACGGAATATTTTGCCAGTGATCAACTTCCCCCCACAAAAAAGAATGACCTGTGGAGAAAAGAAGTGATTGACACCTGGACAGGTTTAAAAGCATCAGCACATTGTTCTGAATTCACCCAGGAGAAGCTGGTGATGAACGTCAAAGATAAGTGGGCAATCAAATGGCTGACCGAAACCGATGAAGGCAAAGGTTGGGCTGAAGAGATGGGTTTTAAGGACCCCATTGTGTTTGAACAGGAAAAAGAATGTTCGGCTGACGATCCGCGCCCGACAATTTTCTTCTCAAACCTTGTCGATGGACAGGCGATCAATAGCTCGCCGTATGATATCTACGCAGTGGTATATGCCACTGATCAATTCCGGAAATTCCGCCTGGAATACGGCGAAGGGGATAACCCGAAAGAATGGAAACCCCTGGTCAAAGATATCACCGAACAATACCGCGACCCCGAAAGAATTTACACATGGGATTTGGAAGATGTGAAGCGCGGGAAAGTGACCGTTCGTATTTATGTCCAGAGCACCGAAAAGCGGTTTGCCGAAAAGAGGGTGCATCTTATCATCAAAGTTCCCACCCCGACTGCCACGAGTACGGTTACATCAACACCAACAAGCACCGTTACACCCACCAGCACCATTACACCCACACCAACGGTGACGACCACACCAACCCAAACCAACACACCGCCGCCTCCGACGGATACCCCCACACCTTCTGACACACCGGCTGAGCCTTAGGCTCAGCCGGTCTTTTCTGAAAAAATGGGGAGCTGCCTGGCTTCTTCCCACAGCGGCGGGTCTTGGTCAATCATTTGCTCCCAGTTTGACAGTGATATTGATGACCGGGAAGCGATTTGACGGATCAATCGAAATTTGACCAATTTCCAATTCTGTTCAAGAATTTGACACAGATGGGGATTGGTCTGCAATTTTAATGCAACGAGGCGTGATCGGCTGGCTGGAAAGACAATAACCCCGATACCGGTGGATGGATTGTTGGGGGTGTGGAGAAGGGGCGTAAGTTGAGCGGTTGATATCACGTGAAAGAAGTATATTGTGGCGCCTCTTGGATTGATCCACCGCAACACCGGCTCAGAGTCGGTCACGAACCCCAATTTATTTCCAATTTCAGCGATGTGATTTTGTATCAACTGAATGTCTTTTTGCCTTGCGACCACATCTTCGTTGGGGTTTGGCTGCCAGTGCGTTGGCTCCGGTGGGGTTATGGCTCGAGACGAGCGGCTTCCCGCAGCATAAGAATTAACCACCGTTTCAATCAATGTGAACGCAGGTGTGTACAAACCGGGGAATAACTCGCAAATCGCCTGGTTAACCTGTTTTAATGTGCTGTTTGGATGATTCTTCAGATAGCGGATACACTCGATCTCAACTTGGTCAGAAATGGAAATTGAGTTGGCGTTTTGAATCGGACTGGCATACCAGAGTGTGTTTTCAACTTCCCCCTTTTTTTGCGAGTAGCTTTTTAGAAAACCAGGAATGGTTATGCTTTTTTGAACTTGTTTTTGGAGTTCACTGACTGTCTCGGATGGGTGTTCGGGAAACTGGTCTGGAAGGATCATTTTTGAATCTAACGCAACCAGGGCAGCAGCATGAATTCTGGCATAGGTTAGGGGCTCATTGGTGTTATTAAACAACTCTGTGATTTGATCCTGGACAACCGACTCGAAAGACTGGTGGAGGGGGACAAACGCAGAGGTGCGGGCAGAAAAACTTAATTGCGCCGTGGAATCTTCAAATTGAATGGCAGCGGAGTTCAGGACGTAGCCGGCAGCGTGAGTAGCAGTGAGCGCGGCGGTAAATAAACCAGGCGAATACCTGGGCATCCAAACGAGGAATGGACTTTTTGATGGTGTGATTTTGTTTGCTATTCTGAGGGGACTATACAATGCACTGGCATACCATCCCCAATCAAAACGCTGTCTTTCAAATGCCCATTTGAGCGGCGCTGCCGTGTCGCTGCCCCACAGCCACGCGCTCCATAATGCGCATAAGGTCCAAAAAGCCTGATTGGGATGTGGAAAAACGCTTACAACGGAGGCTGCCTGGACGCCTGAAACTTGGGTTGCCAGTGATTTCATCCGCCCATTAAACAGGATGATCTTCCCGGCATCATTAATAGATGAAAGAGATGATATAAGAGAATCTGTGTTTTGGTTGGGAGTGAAATTTTCGATTGGGATGTTGGTTGAATTTACCGTCCAGTGATCAATGGAATTTTCGAGCGCCAACCACAGGTTTGTTTCTTTGAATTGCGGTGGAACATTGAGGATTTTGGGTTGGTTGCGCGCAGCAGGATACGTCCATAAATTATTGGCATAATCAAACAATGATAAGACCAGAGCCAGCAGCAAATCGCGCTGGGTGCCGGGCATTGAAGCGCTTTCAATGGCGTTGAGCAGGGTGAAGAGGAAATAGAGGGGGCGGGGGTGATACAATCGAACGATTGATTCAACCGCAGCCTGCGATTGGGGAGATTCAGGTTTTACTTTTTGAATGGCGCGCGCATAATGCAGGGGTGTTTTTCCGATGTTGTCAAGAATAGCCTGGTCTGAAGCTGACAGGGGATAATCACCCTGCATGCCGCAAACCGGGCAGTCAATCCGTTTTGCAAAGGGTTGCACGGCATCTTTTTTCCACAGAAAATACTCCGCATCAATTTTTGCTTTACAAGCCGGGCACTCGGTGAGGTATAACGAGCGCAAATGGTGGTCCAATCGTTCGTCGCCGCGCTTGTGAAATGAAAGCTCTGCCAGGGCTGATTGAAAGTCAGATTTGCGGGGAGCCCTGGAGAGGATATTTAGAATAAACCGGATAATTGGATTGTTGGACGTTACCAGCATGGAATAACCAGCCCTGGCGGTTTCCAGTATTAAATGCGGGGAGGCGCCAATTGGGTCCATTAACTTTCCGCCGGGAATCAGGCATTGTTTTAGCCATCCCATCATTAGTCCATCTGGAACTGGCGGGAAAAATCGGTCCAACGGATAGCGGGAATATTGGTCACAACCCGGATAAAAAGGCAGCCCTGTGAATTGCCTCATGCTATTTAGTATAGCCCGAGGTTTGTTCCTTTACCACAGGTTTAAAAAAACGAATTTTTGCCAACCGCAGTTTGCATTTTTGTAAGGTGTAAAAAGTTGTTGTTCATTTTTGTTATAGATATACTATTAAGGTTGGGTGTAAAATTTTTATAGTGGCTATTCCTTGAGAGAACAGGCGTGCTAACAGGTCAATAGTGGAAAATATCGATCTCACAACTTCAAATCGTGGAACCAACAAAATTACCGCGGAGTTATTCTGGCAGGCGGTGTCTGGTGTGTGTTTGCTTGCCACTATTGTTCTGTTCATCATTTATCCCATCCTGGCAATTCCCCGGCTGAATTTGCCATTTGTTGGTTCGTTTGTCATCCCGCGTATGATACTGCTTGAGCCTCTTCACAATGGCGAAAGTGAGGTGTCTTTTCAATCCGGGAAAATTATTCGTGTAGATGGTGAGAGTATCCTGTCATCAACGGAATGGGTGGATACGGTTCAAAACTATCAAACAGGCGATTCCATCCAAATCAGCCTGGAAGATCAAAGCGGAATTATTACAGAAGAAACGATTCAGTTGGTGCGCTTTCCTGATCAGGATCGTTTACTCTATTTATTCTTCCCGATTTTTGTGGGGATTATTTACCTGATCAGTGCAGTGTGGGTTTTCTTCTATCGACGCCATTATGATAATGGAAAGGCCTATATTCTGTTCGCATGCGGAATGTCGATTGCAATGGGGGGACTGTTTGATTTTTATTCTTTGCATAAACTGGCAACCCTCTGGCTGATTGCGCCAGCCTTTGCAGCGGCTGCCATGGTTACCATGGCTATGACCTTTCCTGAGAGGGATGAGCTATACCGCAAGAGGATATTGATCCGGGTATTACCCTACGTTGTGACCGTGTGGCTGGCGTGGTGGGTTTTGCATGAATTCACCAGCAGCCAGAATGACTATGCTTATCTCCGCGTCTGGCAATATGGAATCCTTTACTGCATTATTTCGCTGGTTTTTGCGTTAGCCTGGCTGGGTTTGCGCCGTTTAAAAGACGCCAGCCTGGTGGAAGAGCAGCAAATCCGCTTAATTCTTCTGGGCGGAACCCTGTCATTTGGCCCTGCAATTATCTGGATTTTCTACTCATACTTTCAGAAGGCTGGACTTTTCCCTCATATTCTTTTCCTCCCATTTGTGGTTTTTCCCATCACAATTGTTTATGCGCTGCGCAAACAAAAACTTTTGCGATTGGATTATATTTTAAGCCGCGGTCTGTTATACGGGATCCTGGCGGTTGTGGTTGTTGTGGGCTACTCGTTACTGGTAACTGGATTGGGTTTGATTTTTACGGGTATGTTAGCCACAGACTCACAAGTTGTGGTGGGAATTGCCATATTCATATCAGCGCTGGCTTTTCAACCTCTGAAAGCAACCCTTGACAGAGCGCTGGACAGGCTGTTCTTCAGAAGTGAAAGAGTATTGCAAGATCGATTGCAGGAATTCACCGGCCAATTGGCCGAAACGGTTGAGATTAAGCAGATTGCACATCTGTTGAAGGTTACCATTGAAGAAAGCCTCTTCACAGGAAATGTCCATATTTATACATTTGATTCTGTGAATAATCGTTATTCAGTTGTGCCGGACCTTGAAGGACGGGTTTCGAGCGATATTAAATTTGTTCCAGACAGCCCGCTGGTTGATTATTTGCAAAAATCTGATGCCCCGTTGTTTATTCGCGAGGATGCTCCATTTCCATCTCAATTGCGAATTGATCAGGCGCGAATCAATATCCTGGGGGCGCGGGTTTTTATTAAATTACCCGGCACCAAGCAACCCACGGGATGGATTGCCCTTTTACCGCGCGAATCTGGCGAGGATTATACGCCGCGGGAAATCGGGTTTCTCGAATCAATGGCGGGGCAGGTGGCGCTGGCGATTGTCCGTACCCAGGTGGTTGATAATCTTGAGAACCGCGTGCGTGAGATGAACGCCCTCTCGAGAGTGTCGCAGGGAATTAACATTACCCTGAAACTGGATGATATCCTGGAGTTGATCTATGCCCAGACCACCCAGATCATCCCGGCAGATGATTTTCAAATTTTACTCATCGATAATCAATCAGGTGTATATAACCGCCTGTTTTATATCCTGGAGAATGACCGCCTGACAGAGTTTGAAAATAAATCTGTGCTGGGCGGGCAAGACCTTGAACAAGAGATCATTCGCCAACGACGACCTCTCATCACCGAGAACTATGCGCGTGAAGGGCAAAAATTGGGCATTCCAACCACTCGCAGTGGGTTGTATGCCTGGATGGGTGTGCCGTTAAATGCCGGTGCCGAACCCATTGGCGCCTTGAGCCTGGGCAGCAGAAATCCATCCATCGTTTACACCAATCATCAACTTTCATCATTGCAGGCAATTGCAGATCAACTGGCAGGGGCTATTGTGAAAGCACGTTTGCTGGAAGAAAGTGAACGGCGTGCACGGCAATTGGCCATTCTCAACCAGATGTCCAGCCAATTGACGGCCACGCTGGAGTTGAACCCGTTATTGAAAAATATTACCGACGGCGCCGCAGAGATATTGAACTGCGAAGCAGGCAGCCTGTTATTGGTTGATGAACAAACTGGCGAATTGGTGTTCAAGGTAACTGTTGGGCCGGTTGCCAGCGATTTGTTGGGTAAACGGCTTCCAGCAGGAAGCGGAGTGGTGGGCAGAGCTGTCAAGACACGCAGCCCCCTGATTATCAACGATGTGCAAAAAACACCGTTTTGGTCTGATAAAACGGACAAAGAAACCGGGTTTGTGACCCGTTCAATCCTGGTTGTTCCCATTCAGGTGCAAGAAAAAGTTATTGGTGTTATTGAGGTGATCAATCCTCGCAGCGGCGCCCAGTTCAGCAAAGAAGACCAGGATTTGCTGACAGCTTTTACGGCTCAGGCGGCGGTGGCCATTGAGAATGCCCGTCTATATACCATGACCGATCAAGCATTGGCCAATCGCGTTGAGGAATTGTCCATTATGCAGCGCATTGATCGCGAGTTGAACACCAGCCTGGAAGCCAGCCGGACGTTGAAAATTACTCTGGACTGGGCAATGACCCAGTCCAGAGCTGAGGCCGGTTTTGTCGGCCTGGTGCGGGATAATGGGATCGAAATCTCTTCCTGGCAGAATTATGCTGAGATTATTGAACCCTATAAAGAATCATTGTTGCCTATCGATCGTTTGCAGATTCAAACGGTTATCAGTAATGGTGAGGCGCGCAGCCAGGTATTCAAGCGGAGCACTGATTCAACTCTATTGCCCCATGCGCACAGTCAAATTGTTGTGCCCATCCGGCGTGAGAACGTGACCATGGGGGTGATAGTCTTGGAATCAACCGGCAGGGAGCTTGGCGCTGAAAGTGAGACCTTGAATTTTCTCAAGCGCTTGAGTGATCATGCGGCTATTGCTCTTTCCAACGCGCAGTACTATGCCGCAATTCAGGCTGCCAACCTGGCAAAGAGTGAATTCGTGTCCTTTGTTTCGCATGAGTTAAAGAACCCGATGACTTCCATCAAGGGCTATACGGAATTGCTGGCTGCCGGCGCTGTTGGCCCGGTGAATGAAAACCAGGCCAACTTCCTTGCCACCATTCGCTCAAATGTTGACCGCATGGCAACGCTGGTTTCTGACCTGGCAGATGTTTCGCGTATTGAGGCAGGGCGCATGCGGCTTGACTTTAAAGCCACCGGCCTTAAAGAAGTGATCGATGAAGTGGTTCGATCATTACAGAAACAAATTGATGAGAAACAGCAAACGCTGATCTGTGATGTTAGCGAGGAGATGGAGAACCTGTGGGTTGACCGGTCGCGATTGGTGCAAATTGTTACCAACTTAATCAGCAACTCCAATAAATATTCACCCAAGAACGGTGAAATTAGCGTGGGCGCCGAAGTTTGCGCCAATCAGTGGGACCCTGAAGGTTCGCCGCAGGTGGCGCATATTTGGGTGAAAGACACGGGTATTGGACTGACACCGGAAGACCAGGTGAAGGTGTTTCAGAAATTCTTCCGTTCAGATGATCCAAAGACTCGTGAAGCGCCAGGCACTGGCCTGGGATTGAACATCACCAAGAGCCTGGTTGAATTGCAGGGTGGAAAGATCTGGTTTGACAGTGAGTTTAGAAAGGGCACCACTTTCCATTTCACCATGCCCATTGCCACTTCATAAATTGTCGAAAACAGCAAGCAAACAGGGCTGCTCAATTCTTCAAGAGCAGCCCTGTTCTTTTACTTATCAAAGTTGGATATTATGCAACGGGGAGTTCTACGCGGGGAAGGTTAGCCTGAATGTTTTCAAACATACTGTCGGGATATTCCACTTCGTTCAAATTATTATTGAGATAGGCTTCATAGGCAGAGAGATCAAAATGGCCGTGACCAGACAGGTTGAACAAGATGACGCGTTTTTCGCCGGTTTCTTTGGCTTTCAGGGCTTCATCGATGGTGGTGCGAATGGCGTGCGCTGATTCGGGCGCGGGCAAAATGCCTTCGGTCTGGGCAAATAAAACGGCTGCTTCAAAAGTTGGGACCTGTTTCACGGCCACAGCTTCGATGTATCCGGCATCGTACAGGCCGCACAGGGTGGGCGACATGCCGTGATAGCGCAAACCACCGGCGTGGATGGATGGCGGGATAAAATCGTGGCCCAGGGTGTGCATTTTCACGATGGGCGTCAGGCGGGCGGTATCGCCGTAATCGAAGGCGTAAATGCCGCGGGTGAAAGATGGTGTGGCGACTGGTTCCACTGCGAGCAGGCGGGTCTTGCGGCCGTTCTTTAAGTTTTCGCGCAGGAAGGGCATGGCAATACCAGCAAAATTGGACCCGCCGCCCACGCAGCCGATCACCACATCCGGGTACTCATCAGCCATGTCCATTTGCAGCAGGCATTCCTCACCGATGATGCTCTGGTGAATCAGTACGTGGTGCAAAACCGATCCCAGGCCGTATTTTTTCAGGCCATTGGATTTGGCAGCTACTTCAACCGCTTCAGAGATGGCGATACCCAGTGAACCAGGGTTGTTCGGGTCCTTGGCGAGGGCAGCCCGGCCGGAATCGGTCAGGTTGGTGGGGCTGGCGAACACCTGGGCGCCAAATGTTTCCATCAAATTCCGTCGATAAGGTTTCTGCTGGTAGGAGCATTTAACCATGTAGACTTCAAGCGGGATATTAAATGAGCGGCATGCCATTGCCAACGCAGATCCCCATTGACCGGCGCCTGTTTCAGTTGTCATGGCTTTTGTGCCGCTGATTTTGTTGTAATAAGCCTGCGCCAGGGCGGTATTGGATTTGTGGCTTCCGGTGGGCGAAACGCTCTCGTTTTTGTAATAAATATGCGCCGGGGTTCCCAGGGCTTTTTCAAGCCGGCGGGCGCGGATGAGCGGAGTGGGACGGTAGAGTTTGTAACTCTCTCGCACTTCTTCCGGAATTTCGATGAAACGTTCCGTGGAGACTTCCTGCATGATCAATTCCATGGGGAAGAGCACGCTCAAATCATCGGGCGTGATGGGTTGCTGTGTCTGGGGATTCAAGACGGGCGTAGGCGAAACGGGATTGTCTGCATTGATATTGTAATAAAAACGCGGCAGATCATTTTCGCTCAGGATATAACGGGTTGTTTCTTGGGACATGGTACACCTCCTCAGATGAAAGAAAAGAATGGATTCATCCGGAACGAACAAAAAAACGTCCGTCCCGATACTACAGGGGACGGACGTTGAGTCCGCGGTGCCACCCCAGTTAGGCTGCTGAAATTTATACAAAAAACCACCGGTGATGCACCCGGTGGTTCGAAAGCCAGCCTCACTCTTTTTTGGGTACGGCAGCAAGCTGCTTATACCCTTTGCCCTGATAACGGTGGCATCTCCGGCGCGGGTTACTGGTTACCGTTCACCCTGCAACTCTGAGGTCCATTTGGCGCCATTGTGCGGGCAGTTTCTCACCATTCACTGCTCTCTGTACCGTCTGGACGGCGCTTACTCGTCCTCTTCACAGTCATTGCTTATTAATTTTGATTGATTATAGGCATATTTTGAAAAATGTCAATACCATTTCAACAAATTGCCTGCTATTTATAGACCGGAATGGCATTTTGCCGGTCTAGTGGAATGAAAACTTCACTTTTAAAAACGGACTGATCCGTCAGCTTGTCAAAAATTTCGTATTCCACCCAGTCATCGATACGCGCCAGCGGTCCACTGCAATACAGTCGGCGTGGATTGTAACTGTTGGAGCAATAATACGTTTTGCCTTCTTCGACCACCGCGTAATAACTGCCTTTGATATCTTCTTTCAACTGGACGGCAATGAAAAAGTTCCAGTTCTGCAAAAAACCAGCAGTGTAAAATGATGCTCCTTCCCAGTTGTCTGCGGGAGGGAGGGTGGGTTCTGGCGTGCTGCTGGAAATGGGCGTGGCAGTCCATTCTTCTGTGGGTTCAGGTTGGCGCGTTGGGACATCGGTTGCTGTGGGGAGCGCTGTTTTTGTGGAAACAATAACCGTTTTTTCTGGTTTTGGGGTCGAGGTGGGTTCCGCTTTCTGGGGTGAACACCCCTGCAGGATCAAAACCGATGCCAGCATGGATATGAGAATGGTTTTCACAATGTGTGTATTTGCCATGAAAGTTTCCTGGTTAACCTAAAATTGCGAAATAGCTTGGTAAATTATATTCGCTTTGTTGGATTCGTGAGAGAGAATTCAAAAATAGCGGAATCTTTATGCCATCCGGCAGATTAGCCGGGAAAAATTGATACCTGTTGGGACTGGCTATATATCCTTTTTAGGATATCATAAATTATTGCCGGTTCAATGAGATTTTTCTGTTTTGGTCGTCGGTGGAAGGTGAATTGTGTTGCAAGAGCGCGTGATCACTTTACCTATATCGCATGGATAAAAGCGCAAATTTTTGCTGTGCGGGGTTGAATGAAGAAAAAAGTAGATGCTATGAAAGTTTTTCGCTTTGTTTTATATGGCCTGTTGCTCCTGGCTGCGGGACTGGCAGGCTTTATCATCGGTTTATTGTCACTGGGTGACTATTCACCGAATATGCTGCTTGAATTCATATCTGGTGAAACACCGCAGGCCAAGATAACTCGATATTTGCAAGCTGTAGAAGCCCAGGATAGGGCGGCTGCTCTGGATGCCTGGCTGCTCCCGCCAGAAAATTCAGGTAATTTTAAACAATTGAGCGAGCGCCGCGAACTGGTTACGGATGAGCTTTTGGCTCGCAATATCACCCATTTTATGATTTTTGAACCGCAATGGTGGGGTACTTGCTGCGATCCCGGCATCACCAGTCATCAGCGTAACGCCGGCGGCGCACGCGTATCGGTGCAAGTGTTAGATTCTGAAGGTCAACCCTGGTCATACACATTCGATGTCTTTGTCAATGGACCTTACTTCGGCGATGCCATTGGCAATCCATATCGTCACTGGTTTCTCCGTGATGTTTATCCACGCGGTGAGTTCCCCATTTTCTGGAAATTATTATACGAGGGAGAAGTTTACGCTCCATGATTGTTATTTTATCCTTTCCATGAATACGCACATCAATGTTGCTGCACCACGGGAGGAATTCCAACCTTGCCAAATCTGGTGCGCGAAATATCGAAAAAAGCATTCGACGAGGCCTTTTTGTTATGGTATAATCAGCCGCGCAGCAAAGCAAACAGGGTTGTGTTATGGAGAGGTTGCATAGTCCGGCTTAATGCGCACGCTTGGAAAGCGTGTTTACCGAAAGGTAACGTGGGTTCGAATCCCACCCTCTCCGCCTTCTGACTTGTCCCTTTCCTCGTTGAAAGGGGCTTTTTCATTGGAGAAGCAAGCATGAAAAGTGAATTTGAACTGATGATGCAAACAATGGTTTATGGGGGAAATGCCATGGGAAAATTGGAAGATGGACGCGCAGTGTTTGTGCCGTTTGCACTGCCCGGCGAACGGGTTCGCATTCGGTTGACGGAAGAAAAACAGCGCTATTGCCGCGGCGAATTGATCGAGGTTTTGCAACCATCCATTGATCGAATTCAACCGCGCTGCCGGCATTTTGGTACATGCGGGGGCTGTCATTATCAGCATTTGTCTTATGAAAAACAACTGGAAGTGAAAACTGCGGTGGTTGTTGAACAATTTGAGCGATTGGCTGGATTGGAAAAACCACCTGTGAAACCGATTATGCCATCGCCAAATGCCTGGAATTACCGCAATGCAGTTCAATTTCACCTGTCGCCAGCAGGAAAACTGGCCTATCAACGTGCTTCATCGCATGAGCTGGTGGTAGTGGATGAATGTTTTTTGCCCGAGAATGGATTGGATGAGGTCTGGCGCAAGGTTGAGATTGATCCGCAAAGCGGGGTGGAGCGGGTTGAATTTCGCCAGGGCAGTGATGGTGAAATCCTGTTAAACCTCTTTGGCGATGATGCTGTTCCGCCCGAAATGGAAACAGATTTGCCCATTTCGATGGTGTATTTGGGCTCGGAGAAGCCGTATGTAATGTCGGGAGAGGAATCGGTTGTGATGGAAGTCAAAAACCGGTTGTTCCGCTGCTCGGCAGGGTCGTTTTTCCAGGTGAACCTGCCCCAGGCTGAGAATATGGTTCATCACGTCTTTCAAAAATTGGATTTGAAGGGTGATGAAACCTTGCTGGATATTTACTGCGGGGTTGGATTGTTCAGCGCATTTGCGGCGCCCAATGTGAGCCGGTGCATTGGTATTGAATCCTCTCCCTGGGCTGTGAATGATTTTGCTGCCAACCTGGATGAATTCGACAATGTTGAAATTTACCAGGCGGCAGTGGAGGAAGTTTTGCCGCAATTGCCGGTTGAGCCAGATGCGGTAATCCTTGACCCTCCGCGCAGTGGTCTGCATCCAAAAGTTGCTGATGCGCTGCTGGACAAAAAACCGGAGAAAATTGTCTACGTCTCCTGTGACCCTGCCACCCTGGCGCGGGATGTAAGAAGATTGCTCGAAGGTGGGTATAGACTGGAAGAAATTCAACCTTTTGACATGTTCCCGCAAACCTATCATGTAGAGACGGTAGTATTGATGACCCGGTTTTAATGCGAAAAGCGAGTACACGTAGTGTGATTCAACGCAAATCACCAACTGGAGGATTTGAATGATGTCCAACCGCAATTACTTTGATACCGAAATCGAAGAATATGAAGAATGGTTTCGAAAACACGATCAGTTGTTAAATTCTGAACTGGAGGCCCTCCGGCCGCTGCTTCCTTTATCGGACGGGGGGATAGAAATTGGTGTTGGAACGGGGATTTTTGCATCTCGATTGGGAATTGAGTATGGTGTTGAGCCTTCAGAGGGAATGGCTGCTTTAGCCCAGGAGAGAGGTGTTCAGGTCATCAAAGCGCCGGCTGAGCAGCTCCCTATTGATGATGGGGTTTATCGTTTTGTGTTGATGATTACGATTGATTGTTTCCTGAATGATGTACCAAAGGCTTTTTCAGAAGCCCACAGAATCCTGGTGGATGACGGCATTCTGATTGTTGCATTTCTCGATAAAGCCACTCCGCTTGGAAAGATGTATGAAGAAAACAAGCATTTGCATAAGAGTTATAAAAATGCAAATTTCCATTCTGCAGCAGAGATCTCAAAACTATTAGATGACGCCGGTTTTGGAATTGAACAGAGAAAGCAAACAATTTTCTCTCTGGATAATCATTTCCAGGAGACTAAGAGTGGTAATGGAGAAGGATTATTCGCCGTAATTAAGGCAAAAAAGCGTTAACTTTTTTTGATTGGATCGTTTTAAAATTCGGGCAGGAAAAAACTGCAAAACGATTGTTGCATTCATGGGTGTGGAAAGCGAAACCAATATGCCCCCCGGGCAATTCTGGGTCACCCGCAAAGAATTTCTTGATTGAAATTAGGAATGGATTTGAATACTTACCATAAACCCAATGTGCTATTGCCCATTAGTTTGCATGATGCACATGTTACGAATGTGACCGTGCAGGTTTCACCTTCCAATGCAACCAGGGGCGGGCTGATTTTTGAGTTTGCTGACGGCTATTCAATCATTGGCGGGAAGGATTCGCGGCAGACAAAACAGGCCTCCATAACCATTTCGGGAATTGACTTTGATTTTAGCCGTGTCTACTACTGCGAAGGAGATTGCAGGAAAGCGATCGATTTTGCACAATTTGCCAAAGATGTGCAGCAGTATGGCTTTGAAATCATCACCGAAACCTATGGGTATAATCAAACCAGGTTCGGCGGCTCTATGTTTCTTGAGGCTACCTGGCATGAAGTGGAAATTGAAATTTATCACTTTAATGAAACAAAATATGAGTGGGTGGAATAAGGTTACTCTTGATCGGGGGGGCGAATTTGTTTTATTCATCAGATTGTCGGCTGATTTATTGACAACCTTGAAATAATTTATTAGAATAATAACAAAAATATAGTTATATTGGATAATATTCGTCGTAATAATTAATCGACACAGGATGGGTAAACCTTATGAGCAAAATAATCGTTGTGGGAGCAAATCATTCAGGCACAGCGGCCATTAAGACAATTTTAAGCAACTATCCCGGGCAGGAAGTGGTGGTATTTGATTCAAATTCAAATATCAGTTTCCTGGGGTGCGGCATGGCTCTTTGGATCGGCAGCCAGATTGATGGACCGGAAGGGCTTTTCTATTCCAATAAAGCGGAGCTTGAAGGGATGGGCGCCGTGGTGCACATGGAAACGCCCATTGAAAAAATTGATTTTGATAACAAGAAAGTTTATGCAAAGACAAAAAATGGGGCAAGTGTCGAAGAAAGCTATGACAAACTGATTTTGGCTACCGGTTCATGGCCCATTGTTCCCAACCTGCCAGGTATTGACCTCGAAAATGTGCAGCTTGTAAAGCTGTATCAGCATGCAGAGGATGTGATTGAGAAAATCAAATCGCCTGATATTCAAAACGTAACGGTTGTCGGCGCCGGGTATATCGGCGTGGAACTGGCAGAAGCGTTTGAACGGCACGGGAAAAAAACCACCCTGATTGATATTGCTGAAACCTGTTTGCCGGTGTATTACGATGAAGAGTTTACCGATTTAATGCGGAATAACTTGCGGGATCATGGCATCAAACTGGCATTTGGTGAGAAAGTGACTGAGATTCGCGGCAAGGGCAAAGTCGAAGAAGTTGTCACGGATAAAAATGTCTATCCATCGGACATGGTGGTGTTGTGCATTGGCTTTAGACCCAACACCGAACTGGGCAAGGGCAAACTGGAATTATTCAAGAATGGCGCTTACCTGGTGAACAAGAAACAGGAAACCAGCGTGAAAGATGTGTATGCCATTGGCGACTGCGCCACGGTGTATGACAATGTGATTGATGCGCCCAATTACATTGCCCTGGCCACCAATGCGGTTCGATCGGGGATTGTGGCAGCGCATAATGTGTGCGGTGGAACCCTGGCGTCAGTGGGTGTGCAGGGATCCAACGGCATCAGCATCTATGACCTGAAGATGGTCTCCACCGGGATTACCCTGAACAAAGCCAAAAGCCTGGGCATCAATGCCCTGGCAACGGATTATGAAGACCTGCAAAAGCCTGATTTTATCAAGGAAAATAATCCGAAGGTAAAAATCCGCATTGTTTATGACGCTGACAGCCGGGTGATCCTGGGCGCGCAGATGGCTTCGACGTATGACATTTCGATGGGAATTCATATGTTCTCACTGGCAGTTCAAGAAAAAGTGACCATTGATAAGCTGGCATTGATGGACATTCTATTCCTGCCGCACTTCAATAAACCGTATAACTACATTACCATGGCGGCCATTTCTGCGAAGTAAGCTAGAACTAGCATAAGCATGGAGCTGTTTCAGAACCAACAGGTTTTGAAGCAGCTCTTTGTTTTTATTTGGATTACAATACCAGCTTCTTGCGTTGATGTTATTCAAACTCTACTTGAAAGCGAGTCGTGATGGCTTGAATCAAAAGTTGAATTTTGACCCATCAGCTTATCGGCGATTAAATTTACCGTTATTGTGGTTGTCTTTTATCCCGTCATTTTTGGTGGATTTGTACTTCATCTGGCAGCTATTCACCACTTCGGCAAATAGCATTCCAGGTGGAGAACCGGCATACCGCATGTGGTTAACTGGTGTGATTTTTCTTGTGTTTATCAACCAGGCGTTATTCAAAGGAATTGGTTTTTATTACTATTTCCATATTCGGAAATTGCGCGAAAACAGTTTCATCATCCTGAAACGCGGAGAGGTTGTTTACCATGATACAACAATGGCGGCGAACCGGAGAGAGACGATCGCCATCAATGAAGATTTGGTTTCACTGCCGGAAGGCAAAAAAACTTTTTTTCAGACATGTGTCCATCATATTACGCGTGTAAAGAAGATTTACCGTTATGCCAGCGGGGCAATTGAGGTGCAGGGTGATTTCGAGTGCGAAATAATGGATGAAATTGTGTTGAAAGATGCTTTTCCGGACACCAATATCAAACGGGTAACGCATCGATGTGTCATCCCGGCATATTTTGATGAGATTGAAAGCGTCTATCAAAATCTACAGGCAATGGTAGAATAAGTTTTCGAATTATTTTTTCAACAATTATTTGGGAGGGCAAGTTGGATCTTAGTCCGTGCGGTGTGGATTGTGAACAGTGCAAAGAATATTCCCAAAATTGCAAGGGTTGCCGGGCAATCGCCGGCAAGGTGTACTGGGCAGGGTACATGAACTTGACAACCTGCCCGATTTTTGAGTGCTGTACTGTGAAAAATGCTTTAACGCATTGCGGCGCGTGTGAAAAATTGCCCTGCCAGATTTATTACAATACAAAGGACCCGGCCTATACCGACGCCGAACACGAAGCGGGTATTCAAGAACGGGTAAAAATATTAAGATCCATTTAGCAAATTAGACTTGATTGAGTTCTTTCAATTGATTGAAGCGAGAGAGATGGTTTATGAAAATTAAAGGAGTGGTTTTTGATTTTAACGGCACCCTGTTCTGGGATACTGAACTTCACAACCAGGCCTGGGATCAATTCTTAAATCAAAGAGGTTTTCATTTTTCCTACCAGGAAAAAGTGGAAAGAATTCACGGAAAGAATAATCAGGATTTTTTGCGAGGGCTTTTTCTCCACAGTTCGTTGGAAGAAATTGACCAGCTCAGCCTGGAGAAAGAAAAAATTTATCAAGATATTTGCCGCCGGTCGAACCTGGATCTGGCACCGGGCGCCAGGGAATTTATTGGTTTTCTCAAAAACCATCAAATATCATATACCATAGCCACAGCTTCTGATTGGCAGAATGTGCTTTTCTTTTTCGATTATTTGCAACTGGACGGCCTGTTTGACCGGTCTAAGGTGGTTTTCAATGACGGGATAACCCAGAGCAAACCGCATCCGCAAATGTTCCAAAAAGCCATGCAAGCCATGAGAACAAAACCGGAGGAAACCCTGGTGTTTGAAGACTCGTTATTGGGAATACAGGCTGCTGAAAATGTCGGGGCAAGGCAGATCATCATCGTAAATTCAAATCAAGATGACCACAGCCGCTGGAGCTATCCGGTCATCAGGAACTTTGCTGATGTGGATCGAAGCCTGTTTCTTGACTAAATGAATTTTTTCCTGGAAAGATGTGAATAAGAAAATGACAATTCATCGATTAGCATTGAATGGAATTCCCTGTTTGTACAGCCAGCCTGAGACAGGCAAAACGAAGGCAACCGTTTTCTTTTATCATGGATGGTCTTCCTACAAAGAATACATGCGATTCACCGCATCCATCTTTTCCCTGTATGGATATGCAGTGATTCTTCCGGATTTAATCCATCACGGTGAAAGAGAAAAACTGGACAGTTACACGCCCGATAAGTTGATGACTTATTTTTGGGAGATCATTTTCCAAACTGTGGATGAAGCTGCCGGACTGCTGCAGGCAGCGGTGAAAACTTGCGGGTTGGATGAGCAGAAATTGGTCGTTGCCGGAGAATCGATGGGCGGCTTCAGCGCCGCCGGGGTGTTTGCACAAATTGAGGCTTTCAAATGCCTGGTGAACTTCAACGGTTCATGCGCCTGGGAAAAAGCAGAGCAGTTGTTTCGTCCGGCGTTTGGGCGCCCACCGGCCAGCGATGAGGAACTGGTGGATATCCGGCGGTATGATCCTTTTCCCAAGCTCAAAGCAGGCAAGGCTCGGCCCATTTTGCTGCTGCACGGTGATGCCGACACCACCATCTCTGTTGAGAACGCGCGTTATTGCCACCAACAATTGAAACCGGCGTATGAAAAAGAGAAGCAAAAACTTACCCTGATCGAGTTGCCCAACCTGGATCATTATCTCACGGTGGATATGTTGGAAAATTGTGTGAAGTGGTTGGATGGGTTTTTTTATTAAACCGGTTTTTATGAAAGAATGAATAAATTCAAGTCAAGATTGGTATCATCATTCGATTGGTATTGCAGAAAAAATCTATGGAGTGAAATATCATGGCATACAAACGTTATAAAAGTGATATTAATTTATCAAAACAGAAAAAAGTCCAATTGATGATTGAATATATTGCTTATTACGAAAATTTGATTAAAGAATCCAATATTAATGTCCTCAATATTAAGATTCCACGCGAAGAATTTGATAATACGCTTGATGAAATTGGTACCCTTCTAAATGAGAAGGCTAAGAAAATGGCGTGTGAAGAGGGACCTGTGAAGTCTTTTTTAGAAGCCAATCCTTTACCTCCTCTTTTAAAAGACCTCTTACCTGATGAATTTAGGGCATTTTCTCTTTTGATTAACGCTTTGAAACAATGGGTTTCTGCTGAGTCTGGCTCAACGGATCGATATATACTCGGAGGTACGGCTAGACAAACTTGCCGGGCTGCTGTTAAAAGATGTATAGTAACAGGTGGGGAACTTGGAGAAAAACCGGAATTACATCATCCGTTGAGGGATGGGCGACCACCAATTTTATTAAGTAAAAAGGGTCACGATTTAATCGAACATAATACTTTTAAAAAAGCAAATTTAAATTATCAAGAAGATGATAACGAAAAAATGGTTTGGGATGCAATTATGCAATTAAAGAAAGATGGACATAACTCGTGGGTACAACTACGAGAAGGATGTAATGCGATAATAAGTAATAGAAGTAGTTATCGTTCTGGAGCGAAAACATTTGCGAATAAAGTAATTAAAGAAACAAAAAAATCTGCAAGTGAAATCCTTGAAATGCTTGATAGAAAAGGTTTAGGGGAATGAAGTTAAAATGGATTTAGAAAAAAAATTATATATGGAGGCGCTTCATGAAAACACATGCAAAAACTGTGCTCTTAGTGCTGGTTGCGATGGTTGTCTCCCTGTCTTGCTATGGACCATTTTATCGTGAGCAAACGACTGCTCCCGATTTGGAGCAAACCATCACTGCGATTTACGCATCGGGCATGCTCAACACCGCCACCCAGGCGCCCTTTGTTGTTGTGACAGCCACGCCCGAACCCGCCACAAAAACTTCGATTCCCGCAGAAACAGTGATGGCAGCCTCTCCAACGCCCTCACATACCACCACTTTCACGGTGACCCCGGTGACCCCCACGGTGAAAGCGCTGCCGCAGCGAGGCGGCGGGTTGATCCAGGCGGTGTACCTCAGTTCATCACCGGAAATTGACGGGAGCTGGGCGGACTGGGATTCCTCCTTCCATTCAGCCAATTATGTGGTTTATGGGAATAATCATTGGACGGATGAGGATGATTTAAGTGCCTCTTACCGGATTGGCTGGAATGAGGATTACCTGTTCATCGCCGTTAAAGTGAAAGATGATCATTACGTGCAAAATGCCAGCGGACAGAACCTCTACATGGGCGATAGTATTGAAATTTTGTTGGATACCAATCTCTATGATGATTTTTATTACAATCAGCTCAGCGCGGATGATTATCAACTGGGAATCTCACCCGGAAAGGGCGGTGTGGATGGAACGCGTGAGGCGGTGTTGTGGTATCCGCGCGATTACATGGGGTCAAAAACCAGTGTGAAAATTGGCTCCATGGGCGGTGATGATATTTACCGTGTGGAAGCGCGCATTCCGTGGAGCGTGTTCAACGTGACGCCGTCAAACTGGAAACATTTTGGATTTGCTCTTTCTGTTTCAGACAATGATAACAGCGGCTGGAATGAACAGGAAAGCATGGTGTCCAGTGCCGGCAATCGACACCTGACACAGCCCATGACCTGGGGCGAGCTGGTGCTGGCGCGCTGACATTTTCTCGAAATGGGTTACCGCAAGATCGTCCATCTTGACCTGGATGCCTTCTTCTGCTCGGTGGAAGAATTGCTGCACCCAGAATTGAAAGGCAAAGCCTTTGCCGTGGGCGGCAGCCCGGAGGGCAGGGGCGTGGTGTCTTCCTGTTCGTATGCGGCGCGCCAGTTTGGGGTGCGTTCAGCCATGCCCATGGGCAGGGCGCTGCGCCTGTGCCCTGAGTTGCAGGTGGTTCCTTCGCATTTTGGCGCCTATCACGAATATTCGCAGCGTGTGATGAAGGTGCTGCGAGATCAGACCCCCCTGGTGGAACAATTATCCATTGATGAGGCCTTTCTTGATTTAAGCGACTTGCCGCAAGCACCCATTGACCTGGCGAAAACCATTCAGGAAAAAATCAACCGGGAAATTCTTTTACCCTGTTCACTGGGGGTGGCCAACAACAAGCTGGTGGCGAAAATTGCCAACAACATTGGCAAAGACCGCCACCATGCACCCACGCCTCCCAATGCCATCACCGTGGTTCCTACCGGTGAGGAGGCGGCTTTTTTGGCGCCTTTGCCGGTGAAAGAAATGTGGGGCATTGGGCCGAAAACTGCCGAAAGGTTGACCAAAGCGGGGATACACACCCTGGGGGATGTGACGAAAACCAACGAAGCCACCCTAACGCAACTACTGGGCAAGTTTGGCGCTGAACTGCGCCTGCACGCGCTGGGGATTGATGACCGCCCGGTGGAGGTGGAACATGAGACCAAGTCCGTCAGCCAGGAAATTACCTTCGAGCGCGACGTGCGCGACCGGCAGCGGCTGATCGACACCCTGCGCGACTTGAGCGAGCAGGTGGGATATCACCTGCGGCGGGAGGGCTTTTGCGCACAAACCGTGCGCATCAAGCTGCGCTGGAGCGATTTTTCCACCATCACCCGGCAAACCACCATGAGCCAGGCAGTTGACCAGGACGGCGAAATTTTTGCGGCAGCCTGCGCGCTGTTCGATGGCGCCTGGCAGCCGGGCGAACCGGTGCGGCTGATTGGTGTGGGCACCAGCAAGCTGACCAGCGGCGCGCAGCAGCTTTCCCTGTGGGATACGCACAGTCAGAAAGAACGCCGGCTGTTGAATGCCATGGATGAACTACGCCAACGTTACGGTCACCCGGTGGTGCAGCGCGCCCGGGCGCGGGCCACCAAAGAGCGCCCCGGGAGACAGCGAACCCAAAAAAAAGGCAGGGGTTGGGGGGGGGGGCCAGTGAGCAGCCCCATGCTCGAAGCGCGCAAG